>JBOFGH010000075.1:0-29655 GCA_051649025.1 Eubacteriaceae bacterium | reverse complement strand
ATCCAATTCCTCAAAATAAACGAATTGAGAAATACAAAGAAAAATGGTGTGCATAGAAAAACGACCACACATTTGTGTGGCCGTTCATCAGCACTTGTTTTAGATATTTGACCTGTCTACTTGACAGGGGGCAGATCAGGTTAAGGTGTCCATCGGATGCCTTTTTTTTTCTAAAGAAATCTTAAGAACCTATCTTTTGAGTTAAGTTAGTTTTAAGTTAGATTCGTTAGGATTAACGAAACAATCCTAGCCCTTTGAGAGGATTAAAAGGGTTTTGTAAAAAAATTGATTCATTGAACAAGGGAGTAAGGATTGAAATTTTGTAGTCTATATAGTGGAAGTTCTGGAAATAGCTTGTTTGTGTCAAGTAATAAGACAAAGTTGTTAGTTGATGCAGGACTAAGTGGAATAAAGATACAAAACGCCATAAAAGCGATTGATGAAAGCCCAGAAGAGATTTCGGGAATATTAATCACCCATGAGCATTCCGACCATATTCAAGGAGTCGGCGTCCTATCAAGACGGTTTAATTTGCCGATTTATGCAAATGAAGATACTTGGAGCCATATGGAAAAAGCGTTGGGTAAAATTGATGTCCAAAATCAAAGAAAGTTTGATTTTGGAAAATCCTTTGTGATTGATGGACTTGAAGTCAATGCCTTCAAGACTTCTCATGACGCTGTGGCATCTGCAGGTTTTTGCATTGATGATGGGAAGAGTTGCATCGGCATTGCGACAGACTCAGGGATTGTTACCCAGGAGATGATGGAAATGCTTCCAGGATGCAAGCTGGTTGTTTTAGAATCAAACCATGATCCGTCAATGCTTGAGGCGGGAAGGTATCCTTTTTATCTGAAGCAGCGAATTAAAAGTGACTTTGGGCATTTATCGAATGAGATTGCTGGAAATACGGCTCTTGAATTAATTAAACGTGGAACAAAACATTTGATTTTAGCACATTTAAGTGAAGAGAATAATTATCCACTCCTTGCTTATGAAACAACCGCTCGTATTTTAACGACAGCGGGAATTGCAATTGAAAGAGATGTTACTCTTTCTGTTGCAAAACGAAACAGTGTAAGCAAACCTATAGAACTGTAAAAACATTACTAATTTGAGGTGAATCAATGAATGAAGACTTAAAAAAACCAAAAAAAATATCGCCATTACTGATTGGAATCATTGGGGCTTTAATTGGTGGGTTAATGGTTGGCGCTATCTTTATTGGGGTTAATTTTCTGACAAATAAGTCAACAATTGTACAAGGCGCACAACAACAAATTGTTGTGGACGAGTCCAGTGCAGGATCGGTGGTTGAGGCAATCGCAGAGGTTGTCCCTCCTTCGGTGGTTGGAATTAAGACAACGGTAACAACGATGACGGTTTATGGACCGCAAGAAGGGACAGGGGTTGGATCTGGATTTATTGTCACTAGCGATGGCTATATAGCAACCAACCAGCATGTTGTTGGAGAGGATCCAACAAAACTTTCGATCTCCTTGGCAGACGGAAATATTTATGAAGGTGAGTTGGTTTGGGCAGACGCCTCCCTAGATATGGCGATTGTTAAAATAGATGCACAAAATTTGCCTGTGATTAGCCTTGGAAATTCAGAAACAGTTAAAGTGGGAGAGCTTGCAGTTGCGGTTGGAAATCCTTTGGGTTTAAACTTTGAACGAACAGTAACCGCAGGCATTGTATCTGCACTTAATCGTAGTATCCCCCTTGAGAACAATGGTTTAGCCGAAGATTTAATCCAAACCGATGCCTCAATCAATCAAGGAAACAGCGGTGGACCTTTGGTTAATAAATATGGTGAAGTGATTGGTATCAATACATATAAATTGACTTCTGGAGAAAGTATGGGATTTTCTATTCCAATTAATATTTTAAAACCCATTCTTAACAAAATTGTGACAACAGGCAAATTTACGCCTGTTGTTATGGGAATTACAGGATATGATCGTGCCATTGCTGATTATTACGTTGAGGATACACCAGAGGATTTTACTAAAGGAATTTATCTCGCTTCGGTACAACCGGGTGGTGGTGCAGCGAATGCAGGTTTAGCTCCTGGAGATATTATTTTGGAGATCGATGGCATGCCAGTGAATACCATGCTAAAGATGAAAGAAATACTTTATGGAAAAGAACAAGGCGAAAAAGTAACGGTTACTTATCAAAAAGATGGAAAAGTAGAGACAGCAAGTGTCACGGTATCTTGATTAGGATAGATTGTCTTCCAAAGGAATTATTTTTACAAATGTAAATATAATTCCTTTTTTTTATGAAAAAAAGCAAAAGATGTTGACAGGTGAAAATACTCGGATATAATAAAATTAACTATAGGAACATAATTTCTAATTGAGAACGAAAGTAAAAGTAGTTATTCTCCCAAAAGTAATAATGGAGTAGGTGGTAATAGAAATGAAAAAAGTAGTTGATGACGAACGATTAATGGTTAAAATCTGCGAAATGTATTACAATCAAGAACTTAATCAGAAATTAATTGCAAAAGAACTAGGGCTTTCCCGTCCAACGGTGTCAAGGATTTTACAAAATTCCAAAGAACGTGGGATTGTAAAAATTATCATTGATCCCATTTTTGGGAACAATTATGTTGATTTAGAAAAGAAATTAGAAACCCAGTATGGGCTTAAAGAAGTTTTTATTGTAGAAGAAAAGATGGATGCAAGAGATCAGAAGGATGAGTTGTCAAAGGCAGCAGCAGGGTATTTAGAGCGATTGATCAAAGATGATAGTTTGGTTGGTGTCTCTATGGGATCCTCTATCGGACAAATCCCACGTTTTGTGTCGAAAGATATCGAACGAAAAGCAACCTTTATTCCTTTAATTGGGGGAATGGGTCATTTAGGAATGGAACTTCATTCCAATACGATTGTGGAATCCATGGCTAAAGCGTTTGGTGGGAACTTTTATTTGCTACATGCACCAGCAAGAGTTTCGGGGGTTCAAATTAAAACAGAACTAATGAAAGAAGAAGACATTCGTCAGGTCATTAAAAAAGCAGATAGTTTGGATATTGCTGTGGTTGGTATTGGGGTTCCAGACCGAGGCTCGGCAATTATGGCAACAGGATATTACAATGAAAAAGATATGGAAAAAATGCGAAGTAAAAAGGTGGCTGGAGATGTTTGCATGCAGTTTTTTGATATAACAGGGAATACGGAACCTTTTGAAGCAGATAATAATGTGATAGGTATCGACATTAAAAAGCTTAGAAAGGCCCCTCATTCCATAGGTGTTGCCAGTGGCAAAGAAAAAGCAGGAGCTATTAAGGGGGCCATTAAGGGTGGTTATATTAATGTTTTAGTGACCGATGTGGCTTGTGGAAAGAAACTCTTAGAGCTAGCGGCAATCAATAATTAATAAAATAAAGAGGAAAGAAGAAACAACATGAATGAGATTTTAGAAATGACCATGAATGAAATGGCAGAAGCAGATTTTGATTGTTCTTGTGGGAGACATCACACACTTCCAATTAAAAAAATTGCCATTGGAAAAGGAGCGATTAATAAACTAACAGAAGTAGCCGCCGATTTTAAGGGTAAACAAGTTTATATGATTAGTGATAACAACACATGGAAAGCAGCAGGAGAAAAGGCATATCAAATGATGCAAGAAGATGGCTTTGAAGTGAAGAGCTATCGATTTGAATCGGGAAAAGAAATATTAATTCCAGATGAAGTTGCAGTCGGTCGACTTTTGATGGAAATGCCTCTAGATACGGCACTTATTGTAGCTGTTGGCTCTGGAACGTTAAATGATATGGCAAAGTTTGTGTCCTCAAGGACTGGAATTCCTTATATTATTGTTTGTACGGCGCCATCAATGGATGGTTATGTTGCAGATGGTTCCCCTTTGATTTGTGGAGGGCGTAAGATTTCTTTTGTGGCAACTTTAGCCTATGGTGTTGTTGGAGATACTGACATTATGAAAGAAGCGCCAATGCACATGATTCATGCAGGCCTTGGAGATGTTCTTGGAAAATTAACGGCTCTTGCTGACTGGTCGTTGGCAGTCGAAAAAACGAATGAATATCGCTGTGATACATGCGTTAAGCTGGTTGAAGAGGGACTAAAGCGTTGTATTGACAATGCCCCAAGGTTGAGAGAACGAAACGAAGAGGCCATTCTTTATTTGATTGAAGCATTAACATTAACAGGGGTTACGATGGCCTTGGTTGGTGTTTCAAGACCAGCTTCAGGGGCAGAACATATGCTTTCCCATTATTGGGAAATGGATTTTATTGCCCGTGGGAAATTCCCGGAACTTCATGGGGTTAAGGTTGGAATTGCAACCCCGATTATAGCAGAAATTTTTGAAATTTTAGGGGATGATATTCCAGAAGAGACAAAAAAACTCTGTCCAAAACGAACCTTTGTTGAAGCTTTGCTAAAGAGTGCTGGAGCAATGGTTTCTCCAAAAGAAGTTGGGATTGATAAAGAATTGTTTCATAGAAGCATCATGGAAGCCTACACGGTTAGAAACCGATACAGTGTTCTTCAATATGCAAAAGATAAAGGGAGACTTGAGGAAGTGGCAGATAAGATCACAGAAAGGATTTATGGATAATGGGCATAGAAAAAAGAGATGCGTTTAATGATGTAAAACTGTTTGCTTTAGACATGGATGGTACCGTGTATTTGGGAAATGGGCTGATTGAAGGCGCATTGGATTTTATTCATAAAGTTGAAAAAACAGGAAGAGAATTTGTTTTTTTCACAAATAATTCATCCCGAGTTCCAAGCTTTTACAAAGAAAAACTTGCTAAGATGGGGTGTTTTGTTGAAGAAAATCGAATCCTAACTTCTGGTGATGTGACCATTGAGTACTTAAATACATACTATCAAGGAAAACCGGTTTATCTCATGGGAACTCCGTTACTTGAAGACAGTTTTAAAAAAGGAGGAATCAATCTTGTGCAAGAAGCACCTGAGGTGGTTGTAGCTAGTTTTGATACCACCTTAACCTACGAAAAGTTAGATAAAATTTGTACATTTATTGCCAATGGTGCGGTTTTTTTATCGACACATTTAGATTTGGTATGCCCAACAGAAAATGGATTTATGCCAGACTGCGGGTCTATGTGTGCGTTGATTACAAAGTCCACTGGTGTGGAGCCAAAGCATTTGGGAAAACCTTTTTCTGAAACCATGGATATGGTACTTTCGATTACAGGTTATAAAAAAGAGGAAGTTGCATTTGTTGGGGATCGACTTTATACTGATGTCGCAACTGGGGTAAATAATGGGGGAAAGGGATTTTTGGTCCTTACTGGAGAAGCAACCATGGAAGATGTGGCGGTTTCAGAAGTGCAGCCAGATTGTATTTTCAACTCATTACAAGAAATGTCCTATTATTTATAGTAGGGACTAATAATTTTAGTGCATTTCCAAAAGCATAGGAGGTTCCCATGATTTATATAGCATTTATCGCCTTTGGGTTTATGATTATCCAAAGTGGACTAACGTATTTACAATATAAAAATTATCAAAAAGCAGTCGATAATATGCGAAAAAAAGGAAGGATTCTTGGGATTGGTCTTCGTAAGGGTGGCTTTAACCTCAAAGGGGGGAGTATTGTAATTTTAGCATTAGATAGAGATACGAGAAGGGTTGTTGGATGTAAACGCTTGGATGGGATTGCTCTATGGAAGCGGTTTAAGGATATTTCTCTATACAATGGGTTGTCCCTTAGCGAAATTCGAGAAGTCGGTATTGTTGAGGACTTAGTGATAAATCAGCAGCGAAGAAAAAAAGAACCCTATTCGCCAGAGCTGATAGATAAAAAAAGGAAAAAAGGAGCGCTGATTCAAGCCATTGAAGCCTTAGATCAACGTCTGAAATATGAAAGGTCAGAGGCACTTAATCAAAAGAGAAGAATGAAAGAGAGACAATTATCTGAAGCGAGGAGAGGTGGAAAGATAGAAAACCTTTAAAGATAATTGCTTTAAATAGAATTAAAGGAGGGAGTGTTTAAAAAAAATAAAGTTGCAAACGTTTGGCTTTTGTTATAATGAAGTAAAATAAAAAAAGGAGTAATTGTTATGGAACTATTAGGTATTATTGGAGACTACTTTTATGGTCTTTTTCAATCAGGGGGACAATTTTTAATGTTGTATATTGTGAATTTTATTCCCTGGATTATTCTTATGATCACATTTATGCATATTTTATTTAAACTTATTGGTTTAGAACGTATTGAGAAAATAACCAATGTTTTAGGAAAAAACTTTATAACGAGATGGACATTGATGCCAATGATTTGTATGATGTTTTCAGGAAATCCGATGACATACCCTTATGCTCGTTTTTTACCTGAAAATGAAAAAGTTGCTTTTTTTGACGCCGCTATTTCTTATTGTCATCCTGTAACAGGACTTTTCCCCCATGCAAACCCAGGAGAACTTTTTGTTTATTTAGGAATTGCTACGGGTGTATTTATGGTTGGAGAAAGTCTAGGAAAACTTGCCATATCTTATTTTTTAATCGGAATTGTTGTTATTTTTATTCGGGGATGCGTGACACAATTAATTTATAATGCAAAATATAAGAAAAAATACGCTTCAATCGAGAAAATGGAGGTCTAAAAATGTATAATGCTGTTAAAATAGAAAAGGGCCATGGCGGGTGGGGAGGCCCATTAGTGATTCAACCAACAGAAAAAAGAAATAAGATTGTTTCAATTACTGGTGGCGGAATAGATCCCCTTTCAAAGAAGATTGCTCAATTAACAGGAGCAACAGCGATTGATGGTTTTAGTAACGGAGTTCCAGATGATGAAATGGCTTGTGTGGTTATTAATTGTGGAGGAACATTGAGATGTGGGGTTTATCCTAAAAAGGGAGTAATGACGGTAAATATTACACCGGTTGGTCAATCTGGACCTTTAGCCCAATACATCAAAGAAGAAATATATGTCTCTGGTGTTGTAGAAAAAGGAATTGTTTTGGCTGATGGATCTGAAATTCAAGTAGAAACCCAAGAGATTATTGAAGAAGTTGAGACGTCTGAAGTTCAAGAAACCAGTGATGATAATTGGGTAGCACGTGGGGGAAAAGCCCTTGCAGGGTTTGCAACTAAATGCGTTCAAGGTGGAAAAGAAGCCGTGGATATTACCATTAAGGATATTCTACCATTCATGGCATTTTATGCATTATTACTAGGGATTATTATGTACACAGGGTTGGGAAATCTGATGGCTCTGTATGTGTATCCTTACTTAGGAACCCTTCCAGGCCTTCTTATTTTAGTCGTTATTTGTGCATTGCCAATGATCTCCCCATTAGTGGGCTCTGGAGCATTAATTGGACAAGTGCTAAGTGTACTTGTTGGATTAGGGATCGCGCTTGGTGCGTTTCCAGTGGTACTTGCGTTACCAGCATTCTTTGCAGTGGATGCACAAGTTGGGTGTGATTTTATACCTGTGGGTTTATCCATGGGGGATGCAGAAAGCGAAACAGTCGATATTGGAGTGCCTTCAATTCTTTTATCTCGACTGATTACAGGACCAATTGCAGTGGTAATTGCCTATGTATTTTCGATTTATATGTATGGAATGATTTAAATAGTAAGAATGACAATCGATCATAGAAAGAAGGGGAACGATGTACCAATCGAAAATTACTGAAATTGGATCAATGGTAGATGAGCTTATGGAAGCAGGGATGTTAATTGTATTTAATGATGATGCTCCAGATGCATTGAGGGAAATGTCGGTGCTTCATACAATCGAAGAACTGGTTCATCCAGTAAAAGTTGATGACATTGTTGTTTTTGGGAATAAAGAATTCCTAGTAACGGCAGTGGGTTATGAAGCAAATGAAACTTTAAAAACCATGGGACATTGTACCTTTTGTTTTAACGGCGCTGATAAAGTCGAAATACCAGGGCAGATTGAATTATTAGGAGAAGAAAAACCCGTGGTAGAAGTGGGTTTTGATTTTCATATATATTCAACTTAATATGAAAGAAGAGGAATGGTGTGTTAACACCATTAGGGAAAAGGAAATGTATACTAAAGAAGTAAAAATTATTAATGCAACAGGGCTGCATGCACGACCTGCAGCAGAATTCTGTAAGACGGCCGCACAATTTATGTCAAATGTTTCGATTAAGAAACAAGGAGAAGAGAAAGTGGGGAATGGCAAATCTGTTATCAGTGTGATGACGATGTGCTTAGCCCAAGGAACCACCATTGAAATATCAGCAGACGGAGAAGACGAAATGATTACCGTAGAAACTTTGGTTGCTTTGGTTGAAAGTGGTTTTGGAGAAGTATAGAAAATAATAAGATAATCGGAAACAAAAGAACAGTTAAGGGGATTAGCTGTTTTTTTGTTTCTTTTTTTGTCTCGTGGGAATTAAGAGGAAGTGATAATTTAGAAGACTAAGGAAAGAAAAACAAAGAAATTTTTAAAAGAGATTGACATTTCTTCCAAAATAGTGTAACTTTTAGGAAGATACAAATGTAATTATAAATTACATTTGGAACACATTGAAAGAGGAGGCGTTATGGAAAGAAAATCATTATATATCAAAATTGCCCATTGGTATTATAATTTAGGTTTAACCCAAGACGAAATAGCCAAACGACTTTCATTTACGAGACAAAGAGTGAACCGAATGATTAATACATTGGTTGATATGGGAATTGTAACCATTAAAGTGAACGGATACGATCAAGGCAACATTAAAGCTGAAACCATTCTTGAAGAGCATTTTGGACTTAAACAGGTTATTGTTGCAGAAACCTATGGGGAAAGCGAAAACTTTTTGCCATCACTGGCAAGTGTTGCCGCCCAATATCTCGATGATTACATTCAGCCTAAAATGACCATTGGAGTTTCTTGGGGAATTACTTTAGCAGAAACAATTAGCCGATTGTCATTTAATAAAAAAAGCGATTGTACGGTAGTGCAAATGGTTGGTGCCCAAAATATTGATAAAGACGTTTTAAAATCCGATGAAATTGCTCGCGCACTAGCGGATAAATTGGATTGTGCCTGTTATATGCTTTATGCTCCTGTTGTCGTAGATCGCCCAGAAACAAAAGAAATGCTGATGAGAGAAAAATCAGTACAAAAATCCTTTGAGTATATAAAAAAATGCGATTTAGCTATTTTTGGAATTGGGCAACTTACAGAAAATTCAACGATGTGCAAACGAGGATTGCTAAAAGTTGAGGATATTGTAGAGCTCAGAGCCCAAGGGTTTTATGGGGATATCTGTGTTAACCCCATAAGAAAAGACGGCACATGGGATCATTGCTTTGTTAAAAATCGGGTGATTACTGTGGACATGGAGGTAATAAAACAAATACCCAATGTGGTGTGCATTGCAGGGGGAGAAGATAAAACAGAAGCCATTCTATCGTCTCTTGAATCCGAATGTATTGATATTCTAATCATTGACGATGCAACAGCAAAACGATTAATTGAGTCCATTCATTTGATTTAATTGGGAGAACCCATTAAATAAAGGAATTATGTGATAATTCTAATTTTAAAATTAACGGAGGAGAAGAATGAAGTTCATTATTGGTATTGATGCGGGGACATCAAATGTGAAAGCAGTTTTGTTTGATTTAGAAGGGAAAGAACGACGAGTTGAATCATTAGAAAATGAACCAATTTACATAGGAGACACCGATGTAGAGCAAAATATGAACATCCTATGGGAAAAGGTTGCCCTTTGTATTCGTATGTTGCTTGAAAACGGGCCTGCAGCTCCTGAGGACATCATTGGAATTGGAGTGACAGGACAAGGCGAAGGGTGTTGGTTAATGGATGAAAATGGAGAACCTGTTCAAGATGCACTTCTTTGGTGTGATGGCAGAGCCAGCGATGAGGTAAAAAAAGTAACCGAAGAATTTCCTGAATTAGGAGAAATGATTTACAAAACCACTGGAACACCAGCATTAACAGGAACACAGTTGATGCTTCTTAAATGGATGAAAGAAAATCGTAAAGAAGTTTTAGATAAAGCAAGCACCATTTTCTTTTGCAAAGATTGGGTAAGGTATAAATTAACAGGAAAGATTAACGGGGAGTTTACAGACAGTAGTACCTCTCTTATTGATGTTGAAGCAGGAACGGTTGCAAAAGAAATGTTTGAGAAACTAGGCTTGGAGGATTACATTTCCTATATCCCAGAACAAGTCACCTCGGATACAGTGGTAGGAACGGTAGCTCCTGAGGTAGCTAAAGCCTTAGGTTTGAATCTGGAAACACCTGTTGTGGCTGGAGCCATTGATGTTATTGCAGCAGCAGTGGGGATTGGTGCAGTTGAAGATAAAGATATCTGTGTTATTTTAGGAACGACCTGTGCGAATGAAATTTTTAGAAAAAAAATAGAGTGTCATTTTGGTGAAGAAGGAACGCGTTACGAAAAACATGCAGTCGGAGACTTATATGTTAATTTACTCCCAACAATGAATGGCACACCAAACATTGATTGGGCATTAGAAAACATTGCCCAAACTAAAGATTTTAAAGAAATTGACCATATGATTAATAAGGTGCCAGCGGGATGTGGTGGAGTGGTTTATCATCCGTATATCAGTGCAGCAGGAGAAAGAGCCCCATTCTATCACCCTTTTGCAAAGGCCAATTTCTTTGGGGTTAACATGGGAACGACCCGTGCACACCTTGTAAGAGCCGTATATGAGGGAATTACCATGTCTATCAAAGATTGCTTACAAGACGCAGATAGAAGCAGTAAGATATTTATTGCAGGGGGAGGGGCAAAGAGTTCCATTTGGGCACAAATGATTTCGGATGTTACAGGAATGGATGTTGTTGTATCAGCAGGAAATGAATTTGGTGCTAAAGGGGCAGCAATGATTGCAGGTGTGGCTGTTGGAGCCTATGAAAGCTATGAAGATGCTGCAGAAAAAACCTGTAAGTTTGAACGAATTTTTAGACCAATTCCACAACATGTTGCATTGTATGATGCTCTTTATGAATTATACCGAGAAATTAGAATTGCCAATGAACCACTATGGAATAAACGGGCAGAAATTCTAAAAAAATTCAAATAAAAACACAGTACCAAAGAAAAAGGAAGGAACACCATGAAAATTTTTTTTACAGCAGAATACAGTGAACCAGAACTAAAACCTTTATATGAGATAGGAGAAGTCATCCTTGATGGGTGGGCTATTGGCCTTCCTAAGATGTCAGAGGAAGAGCTGGTTGAAAAAACTACCGATGCAGAAATGATTATTGTAAGCTATGATGATGTGACCAGAAAGGTAATAGAAAATGCAAAAAACCTTAAGCTCATTGCTTGCACTAGGGCAACGCCTGTAAACATTGATATGGAAGCCGCTAAAGAAAGAGGTATCCCAGTTATTTATACACCAGGAAGGAATTCGGATACCACAGCGGAGTTCACTATTGGCTTAATGCTATCCATTGCAAGAAATATTCCCATGGCTCACAAAGCCCTAAAAGAAGGAAAGTTCACAAGTAAACCAGAGGACAAGAAAGAAACAAAAGAAGGACTGGCAGTGGACATGATCTGGGATATGGATGAAAATGCTCCATACATGATCTTTAAGGGAACCCAACTAAAAGGAAAAACTTTAGGTATCGTAGGGTACGGGAGTATTGGTAGACGGGTAGGAAGAATTGCACGCGCTTTTGGTATGGAGCTGATTATTTATGATCCTTTTCTTTGTGAAATTGACATTGAAGAAGTGGGAATAAAAAAAGGGAATAAACTTGAAGAAGTTATGGCAAAGGCAGATTTTATTACTTGCCACATGAAGGTAACTCCAGAAACAAAAGGGATTATTAGTGAAAAAATGATTTCTTTAATGAAGTCAACCGCCTATTTTATTAACAGTTCTAGAGGGGCAATTCTTGATGAAAAGGCACTTATCCAAGCATTGCGAGAAAAAAGAATTGCTGGAGCGGCTTTTGATGTTTATGAAAAAGAGCCTTTGGCAGTTAACCATCCCTATGTTGCAGAGTTAGATAATGTTGTTATCACGCCTCACATTGGTGGCGCAACCGATGATGTTTTGGTTAACCACACCATTCAATTAGTATCAGATGTTCGCCGATTTGTTAATGGTGAAAAAATGTTATACGAATATCGTTAAGAAAATCAAAAGGACGATGGATTAAAAAAAAACGAATCATAAACAGGAGGATCCAATGATTTTACAAAAAGAAAGAGAAGATGTTGTCAAATATTGTCAGAAACTGATTACCGCGGGATTAACAAAGGGAACTGGAGGAAACATTAGTATCTATAACAGAGCTGAAAAACTCATGGCAATGAGCCCCAGTGGAATTGATTACTTCGAAACTGAACCCGAAGATATTGTTGTCATTGACATTAATGGAAAGATCGTTGATGGCAAAAGAAAACCTTCAAGTGAGCATGAATTACATCGTATTTTTTATGTGAAACGGGAGGATATTGATGCGGTAGTTCATACCCATTCAGTTTATGCAACAGCTCTTGCGACACTGAGAGAGCCTTTACCTGCTTCAAGTTACCTTGTTGCTTTATCAGGGCTTGATGTTCGGTGTGCAGATTATGCAAGCTTTGGAAGCATGGAGTTAGCAGAAATTACCTTTGACGCGATGAGTGATCGACGGGCTGTTTTAATGGCAAATCATGGTTTGCTTGGGGGAGGAACCGATATTTTAAATGCATTTAATATTGTTGAAGAAATAGAACATTGTGCCGAGGTTTATGTAAAAGCAAGATCAATTGGAAAACCTGTGATTCTTGATGAACAGGAAATGAAAAAAATGATTGATATTTTCAACAAATCCTACGGGCAAAAAAAGGCAAAAGCAGACTTATAAAGAAGAAAAAGAATGAACCGTTTTTTCGAGCTTCCATGGCGGACACGACCACTCTGGAAGCTCGAATTTTTGATTTATAAAAAACTAAGCTGTTTGTTTCCCCTTGGATATTGGTAGGCATTAATGATATCAGGCATTCTGAAAAGAATGTCATTTTTTTTACATTCTTCTGTAAATAGTTGATAAAGCTTTTGGGCATCAGGGCTGCCACACTGATATTGATTTTTAAAAGTTTCCATGTATTTTTTCTTGAGGGTAGGAAAATGTTCATCGAGCTTTTGAAAGAAATAATCCCTTTGCTGATCACGTAAAGTAAGTCCGAAACTAGGATAAATAAATTTAGCGCCATAAACTTTACTAAGGTGTACAAGCTCAATGATGTTTTCACTGGTATCGTTGATAAAGGGGAGGATGGGCATCATTAATAAGCCACAAAAGATGCCATTATCAGAAAGGGCTTTTATTCCCTCGAACCGTTTGTTTGTTGAGGCTACGTTGGGCTCAATAATTTTACATAACCTTTCTTCGGTGGTGGTGATCGTCATTTTAATAATCACAGGGGAATGGGACTGGATTCTTTTGAGAATATCAATATCCCTAGTGACTAAAGGACTTTTAGTTGCAATGGCAACTCCAAAACGAAATTTGTCGATGATTTCTAAACTTTGCCGTGTTAATTCGTACTTCTTTTCGAGTGGGTTGTAGGGATCGCTCATAGCCCCAGTACCAATAACCCCAGTTTTTATTTTTCCACGAAGGCTTTTTTCAATCAGGGAAAGAGCATTTTCCTTAACCAGAACGGTATCAAAATTTTCAATGCCGTAACATTGGCTTCGGCTATCGCAATAGATACAGCCATGGGGACAACCACGGTAAAGATTCATATTGTAATGGGAGCCAAACCAGTTCCTGGATTTGGTGGAAGTGATGATATTTTTTGCTGGAATAGTTTTCATAAAGGTCCTCAAAAATTATAGTCATATTTTGGCTTTTCTCTAGTGCCGAATAGGACTAAAGTTCTTTCACAATGATACCAAGTAATTTAGCGAGTTCAGCGGCTTGATAGGTTGTAAAAATACCTCCAGAAAGTTCGCTTCCAGAGAGGGTAAGTCTTTCTATTTGGGCTTGAGTAAAATCAATTCCCTTAAGTGGTGTTTTAAAAAAGCTTGTTTCGATTAATCGAGCATCTTCAAATTCAACATTTTTTAGTTTGGCTTCGGTGATGGTAGCATGACTTAAGTCGGTATCAATAAAAATAATATCTTTTAAATTTGTTTTTCCAAGATGGGCATATTGAAAATTTGAAGAAGAAAAGGTGATATTCTGGAAGATACTATTGTGAAAATCACTACCAACAAATTTACAGGATGAGAATTCGCAGCGTTGGAAATACCCATCATCAAATACACTGTTCGAAAAATTACAGGATTTAAAGCGACTGTCTCTTAAATCAATTTTTGAAAAAGAGCAGTCAATAAATTCGCAGTTTTCAAAGAAAAGGGAGAGAAGGGTTAGTCGAGAAAAATCTTCGTTTTCAAAGGAAACCCCTTTAAAAGATTTTTCTTCAATGTCCTCTTCTTCATCACGGGCAAGGGCAACAATGTCTAAAAAGTTTTCCCATAGATCTAAGGTTTCTGGTTGAATGGGTTTTGCTATTTTCATTGATTAACCATCACCTAAATTCTTTTAACAAAATAGCGTAAAGTAGTTTTAAGTTTTTCAGGGAGAACTTTTCCTGGATCAGAGAGATAGATTTCTCGGTGAATATACGCTCTTTTTTCAAGATAATTGGTTTCGCAGAAAGCATTCATTGTATTAAAGCTAATGATTTCGTCATCATAAGAGCCAACATGCAACATTTGAACCGATAATCCATCTTCGATGGATTCAAACTTGACGTCATTTAGTAAAGGATGAGGTTTTTTAATTTTGACTTTTTCAATGATCTCATTTGCCAAAATGGAATCCACAAATTCAGGTTGACGGATCATAATCTTATAAGCGAGATCATCTTTAGTAAAGTTCAATTTTTGATTTGATTTTTCTGAAAAAATCATTTTTTCCTTAGCTTCTTCTGTAAAGTCCCAAAGTCCTTCTAGAGGGTAAACCGTATAGTCAAAATACCCTTTTGGAGTAACTCCAGATTTTGGGAGCATTTTAAGTGTGTAAGCCAAAGAATATAAAACCCCAACCCTTTCTCCAAAATCTGGGAGGTTTGGGTTGCCTTCACCTTCGATGGTAAAAAACGAAAATTTGGGGATTTCAATTAACTCAGGTTTTGCTTTTGGGAGATAAATATTTTTTTCAGCCTTTCGCCAGACATGTTTTTCCATTAACTTCCTCCGAATTCTTTTTAACTATTATATCAGAATTTAATTGGGAAGTCAGTCATATTATGGAAGGGGTTTAGCCGTTGTAACTTTACAGGAATAACGAATTATGTTAGTATTACCAACAAGAAAAGAATTAATGGAATAATTTACAAAAGTGAGGAAAATATGAAGAAGAAAGTTTTAGTCTTTGGATTAATATTGCTGATGTTTGGAATAGTAACAGGATGTGCTAGTAAGGAAGTGGCCAAGGATATGCCAAGTGAAATAATTAATGTTTCTGGGGCAGCAAGCCTAACAGAGGCCCTTCAAGAAATAAAAATAGCATATGAAAAAAGATCGGATGATGCTATTCAGTTTAATTTTGGAGGATCGGGTAGTTTGCAAAAACAAATCCAAGAAGGGGCCCCTTGTGACCTATTTATTTCCGCCTCAGTTAAGAATATAAATGCCTTGGAAGCGGAGGGACTAATCGAGACTTCAACACGAAAAAACTTACTCGGAAATACCTTAGTTCTTGTTGCCTCCCAAGAAAAAGCAAAGGAAGTGGAGTTTGACAAATTGACGAAGGAAACTATTTCAAGTATCGCCATTGGTGAAGTTGAAACGGTGCCTGTAGGAAATTATGCAAAACAAAGCTTAATAACCATGGGAATTTGGAATAATGTTCAAGAAAAACTTATCTACGGAAAAGATGTGAAACAAGTGTTAGAATATGTTGAAACAGGGAATGCAGATTGTGGATTTGTTTATAAGTCGGATACTAGAAAAATGAAGTCAGGGATGGTGGTTGCAGAAGTCCCAAAATCTGATCACGATCCCATTGTTTATCCATCAGCGCTAACGAGAGATGGAAGTTCAAAGGAGCATGTAAAGAAATTTTATGACTTTGTTCAAAGCCCAGAAGCCACAGCCATTTTTGAAAACTATGGATTTAGTGTAGAGTAACAATGTTTGAGCCAATTTTACTTTCTTTTAGAGTAGCGATAATCGCAACGACTCTGTCGTTTTTATTTGGACTGTTGTTTGCCTATCTTATAAATAAAAAAATGATTTGGGGAGGAAATCTCTGGGAGACACTCTTGATTATTCCCCTTGTGCTGCCACCATCAGTGGTTGGCTATTTTCTACTGATCCTTTTTGGAAAACGAGGATTAGTTGGAAGTTTTTTACTTGAGAACTTTGGTGTGCAAATTGTTTTCACATGGTGGGGAGCTGTGATTGCGGCGTTTATTGTTTCCCTTCCTTTGATGTATCAGAATGTGAAAGCAGGATTTTTATCGGTGGATCCATTATATGAACAAGCAGCTAGAACCCTTGGGAGTAGCGAATTTAAAGTATTTTGGACAGTGACATTTCCCTTAGCTAAACCTGGGATTATTAGTGGGATCATTTTGGCTTTTGCCCGTGGACTGGGAGAGTTTGGGGCGACACTAATGATTGCAGGAAACATCCCAAATATGACACAAACAATGCCGACGGCTATTTATTATGCTGTGGAATCTGGAAATACTGAGCTAGCCAATACTTTAGTGCTAGTGATGACCACCATTAGCTTTATTTTAATTTTTACACTTAACCATTGGTTAGGGAAAAATACCCAATGGAAACAGAAGGGAAACCATGGAAAATTATTTTAGAATACAGAAAAACCTCGATGATTTTCCTTTGGATATTGAGGTTGCATTTGATAAAGGAATTCTTATTATTGAAGGGGAATCAGGCGCAGGAAAAACGACTATTTTAAACTGTATTGCTGGATTAACTTCTCCAGATGAAGGTGAAATTAAAATTCAGGGAGAGACTGTGTTTAAAAAGACTCTGGAAAAAGGAAACATTGATATTCCGTCAAGAAATAGAAACATTGGCTATTTGTTTCAGAATTATGCGCTTTTTCCCAACTTAACAGTTGAAGAAAATATTATTTACGGGATTAAAAATTTAGCGGAGTATAAAGATAAAGCAAAAAGAAAAAATTGTCTTCAATATTCCCAGGAATTGATGGTATCTTTTGGGATTGCCCATCTTGGGAAAAAATTGCCAGAGAACATTTCTGGAGGGGAGAAACAACGGGTAGCATTTCTTAGAGCCATTGTGACAAAGCCTAAATTACTCCTAATGGATGAACCTTTTTCAGCCTTAGATAAGAAAACAAAGGAAAAAGTTTATGAGGAATTTCGATTGTTTAAAAAAGAATTTCAGATTCCCATGATTTTAATTACCCATGATGCTAAAGAAAGTGAAATGTTTGGGGATCATATTTTATTGATCGAAGAAGGAAAAATGATTTGAATGAATAAAAAAACTCTGAAAGCAATGATAGTTAAGCTTTCAGAGTTTTTCTTTTTATAAAATTAATTCATTTTTAAAGTAAAATTACCACTCATCATTTCAGTAGAAAAGTGTGCAGAACCATCTTTGTAAATGTAGCTGTTGCCACTTTGAAGAAGTGGGAAATCGCTATTAAAATCCCCAGAGACTTTGTCAACACTTAGGGTAAATCCATCATTTTCAGGAATGGAAAGGGTGGATTTGCCAGAAACGACTTCGGAGGAAAAGCTGTCAAGCATGGTTTTTGATGCAATGTCAACATCGCCACTCATTACTTGAACATTGATGTTTTTGTAGCTTCCAGAGAGGTCAACCTTTCCGGAAACAATGTCGATTTTTAAAGAATCACTCGAAAAATTGGAGCCATCAATGATGCCACTCGCGGATTCAAGGCGACTTTCTTTAAAGGACCCATTGATCGAAATATTTCCAGAAACTGCTTCAAGGTTCAATCGACTACTTTCGAGATAATCACAGTTGAAATCTGTACTGGCGCCAGAAAACTCAAAAGAATCATAGGCTTTTTCGGGAAGATAAACATCTAGGGTCGTATACCCAGACCAGTTTCCAAAGAAGGAAAAGTTTCGATTGTCTTCATCTCGAATTTTTAAGGTATTTCCAGAGATGCTTGTGGAAAACAAGCGTTTTTTATTAATGTTTTTCGATGATTTTTGAACAATTTGAATTTCTTTTTTATCGCTTTTATAGATATTAACATCACCTGAAATCCAATCAATGGAAATATTGCTAATATCATTTGAGATGGATTCTTCTTTGACCATCGATAAATTGTCTGTACTACTCCAAGGAAAAAAACTTGGTCTAAAATTTGAGAGCCCCCTAAAAATACTGGCGCAAACAAAGACCATAAGGATAAAAACTAAAACGATACTCCAAGCAATGATTTTCAATTTAGCTGAGCTTTTATTCATTTGAGTCCTCCTTTAAATGTAGAACACCTTCAATGATATTGATGATCGCGGCTCCAGCAATGAAAATTAACCAAGAATAGGCCCACATATGAAAAACGAATCCCATCATTAAATAAATAACAACGATGATACCCCAGAAACCTGATTTAAAAGAACGTAAAGCAGCTTTCTTTTGGTTTGATTGACCTTTCCACTCTTTAAATTCTTCTACCAGAGTTTCATCGGCACGTTGATAAACAGGTTTAGTCATGTTGTTATAAATTAAAAGTCCAGTAGCACCGGCAATAAAAACGAACATAAGAAGCAAGCCAATGATTTCAGCCCCTAAAAGGGTTGAAAAAAGAATTAATACAAAAGGGCTGAGGATATACATCATCACAGCGACTGAAACAAAAATGGCACTCCGTTTCCGATCCGCTTGAGAAGTCGGTTCTAAAGGAGATTGAGATCTGACGCTGTCTACGAGTTCCTCAATATCGCCAATGCTTGAAATTGCAATGTTATAGCTTTCCGTTTCAGATTTTCCTCCTGCTAGCTGGTCGTTGTATTTATCAACGAGGTTTGCATAGAGTTCGTCTTTTAATTCTTGAATTTTTTTTGTGCTTGGAACATTTGAAAAAGCATTTTCAATGTAACTATGAATTTTGTTTGTCATCTAAATTTTCTCCTTTAAGATTAATGTGTCAATTAATTGTTTGGTTTCTTGCCATTCGATAAGGCTTTTTTCGTAACGCTCTTTTCCATAACTCGTAATTGAATAATATCGACGTCGAGCACCCGTGTTTTCGTCTCCCCAGTAAGATAAAATGCAACCCGCTGCTTCGAGTCGCCTAAAGGCAGTATACAGAGTGGATTCTTTGAGTTCGTAAAGATTTTTAGTTGCGACTTGAATGGATTTGTTTATCTCATAACCATAGCTGTCTTGTCCGAATAAGTGCTTTAAAATAATTGTTTCAGTATGTCCTCGAATCATATCAGAGGCAATAGACATGTTGCCACCTCCTTTGAAACTATTATGCATTAATATACTTCGCCTGTCAAGGTATGTTGGTATAAAAAGTATAAAAAAACAAAAATGTATAGTTTGCTTGACAAAAGATGTAAAGTGAACTATACTAAAATAGCAAAGTCGACATTGCAAAAGAGGTGTGAAATGAAAAGCAGGGTTCAAGAATTGAGAAAAAAGAATAAAGTATCTCAAGAAGAGTTGGGAATGGCAGTTGGTGTGACAAGACAAACGATTATTTCATTAGAGAAAGAAAAGTATGTTGCATCTTTAATCCTTGCCTACAAGATAGCACGTTATTTTGACCTGACCATTGAAGAGGTCTTTGATTTTTCGGAAACGGAGTAATAAGGATGGAAAATTTTAGAAAAGACTTAGTTAAGCGAATCAAGGGAATAATTGTCTTAAATATTTTGGGTTTAATCGCCATTGGCTTTGGAATTTATTATGGAAATCTTTTTGTTATGACCGATGATCATTTCCTTGATTTTATTCACGGTGCCCAAACAGGAGTTTTCGTTGGGGTACAGTTACTTGCAATTGTGATGTTAGGAAAATACATTGGTGGGTTAAGAGACGAAAAAAAATTAAGGAAGATTTATATTGATGAACATGACGAAAGAAATAAATTTATTAGGGATAAAATTGGGATTATTGGATTTGATCTAGGGCTTGTTGGCATTACAATAGGATTGATCATTTCTGGTTTTTTTAGTAGAGTGGTCTTTTTTACACTGGGCGGGGTTTTAGTATTTTTAGTGTTAATTAAAGCATGTTGTAAAATTTATTTTTATAAAAAATATTAAAACCTTCCTTATGGAAGGTACGACTAAATTTTATTTATGAGTGCAGTGATTATAGGTTAAGGACGAGGAGTAAAAAAGAAAGTACATTAGCGTTTTATAAAAAGATTGGATATAATTCTAAGGATAAGACAGCTTTTTTACAATGCCTTTAATTTATACAGTGGAGATGACTGCTTATTATTAAGGAAAGTTGAAGAGTAAATGAAAGAAAAGGATTTTATCTTGTCAAGATAAGATTAATACGTTATAATAATTAAGTCGTGCTAGACGGAGAGTTAGCGGTGCTTTGTAACCTGCAATCCGCTGTAGCAGGGTTGAATTCCCCATAGAGGCTCCAAATTTTGAGGTCTGCCGAAAACACGTGGTGTTGACAGTTGGACCCTTCGCAATAAAAACTTATGAACCCCGTCAGGTCAGGAATGAAGCAGCGGTAAGTAAGATCTTTTATGTGCCGAAGGACACTCTGACCAGAGCTAACGATTTTTGTAACGCTTGGAGGTTGGCTGTCGACGTGGGGTGCACGACAAAATAGATAATTTGGCATCAGAGTGCGCTCTGATGCTTTTTTTATTGGTAAACAGATACAAAATAGTGATCATAGAATAAATATTAGAAAAGTTCTTTAAATTCATTTTAAATTTGCTATAATGAGACCATAGATTAGAATTCGTCAACAATAGGTATGTATGATTAAATATAGAATTGAGAGGAAGACCATGCGATTTTTTCAAGTAAAGCCTGCGATCCATTATGGGGAAGATGCCCTCAAGCAAATTGAGCAGTATAATTTCAAAAACGTTTGTATTGCAACAGATCAAGGGATGGTTCAGTTTGGTTTGTTAAAAAAACTCACAGATGAACTAGACTTAAAAGGAATAGAATATCATATCTTTTCGGATATTGAGTCAGACCCATCAACAGAAGTCGTTGAAAAAGGTCTTATGCATATTATTCTTAGAAAACCAGATGCGTTGATCGCTCTTGGAGGGGGATCCGTAATCGATGCTGCAAAAGCGATCATCTATTATTGTACAAATTTCAAACGGATGTTTTTTGAAGAAAAATATGTACATAAACCAACTTTTATAGCAATTCCGACCACAGCTGGAACAGGATCAGAGGTAACGGAATATGCAGTAATTACAGACAAAAAAAATAATACGAAAATTCCGTTAACGGATATTCTTATGATGCCAGATGTGGCGATTTTAGATCCCAAACTCATTGAAAGTGTGCCAGCAGGTGCCACAGCAGCGACGGGTATGGATGTAATGACACATGCCATTGAAGCATTTATTTCCACAGGGAATAATCCCTTTGCAAGATGTTATGCAAATAAAGCAGTGGAATTAGTTTTTAGAAGCCTATATCCGAGCTATATTAATGGCTCGGATTTGGAAGCTAAATGTAGCATGCAAATAGCTTCTTGTATGGCAGGGATTGCCTTTAATAGTGCGGGACTTGGGATTACCCACAGCATTGCCCACGCTTTTGGTGCCTGTTTCCATCTTCCACATGGCTTGGCAAATGCGATTGTATTACCTTATGTTATTAAATACAATGGACAGTGTGAAAAAGTTCAGCATCAGTATGCGCGCATACTCAGTGGCTCTGGAATTTTAAATGTTACAGGAAATGCAGGGGATACCTTATATAATAGTATTGTTTCATTAAAACAATCATTGAGTATTCCAGTGTCGTTAAAAGCTTTTGGAATTTCAGAAGAGGATTATCTTAAGGCGCGAGAAGAAATGTTAGATAAAGCCATGGCGGATATTTGTACAAGCACAAATCCTGTGTCGGTTAGTCGGGAAAACATGAAATCCGTAATGGATCAATCTTACTATGGCGCATAAATAATCATTTTAAAAACCCCCAATGAAAAAACAGCATTGGGGTTTTTAATTTTTTGAGATATAATAAAAACAACGATCGGAGATCAACGGAAAAAAACGAACCATTTTATTTTATGGTTTGGCAGAATGAGTGGATTAGCAAAGAAATTCTTTGCCTAATCCCTAGATTAAGAAAAGAGGATAACATGAAAATTCAAACAGTATATTTTTCTCTGGATGGAAATACGAAACTTGTAGCTGAGGCCATTGGAAAAGCTCTAGAGTGTCAAATAATTTCCTTAGAAACGATAAAAGAGTTTAAAGGAAATGGGATTGGCAAATATTTTTCAGGAGGGAAAAGTGTTTTTTTCAAAGAAACACCGCCATTGAAACCTTATGAAAACAAGTTGGATGGGGATTTAATTATTTTAGGATTTCCCATATGGGCTAGTTCTATTGCATCACCAATGCGAAGTTTTTTAAAAGAAAATAATCTTTCAGGAAAAAAGGTTGCTATTTTTATTTGTAATAAAGGTGGTGGACCAGGAAAGGCTTTTAATGAATTTGAGAAGCTTCAACCAAATGCGGTATTGGTAAAAACATTGGCCTTAGTAGAGCCAAAAGAAAAGGAAACAGAAGATCAAATTCAAAGAGCCATCGACTGGGCAAAATTTTTGAAAATGGCGTAAAAGTTTGGAAGCGAAGGGCAAAGAATGACAATTTACAATGAAATAACCTGTACTCAAGGATTACATAAACTAAAACGAAAAGTTCCATATGGGTGGGATTTAAATATTTATCGAGGGTGTGAACATGGGTGCAAATACTGTTATGCCATGGGGTCTCATGACTATTTAGAAGCGGAGGATTTTTTTAAAGAGATTTATATAAAATCGAATCTTGTGGATGTGTTGGAAAAAGAATTAAAGAGTAAGACGTGGAATCGAGAGGTTATTAATATTGGAGGAGTTACAGACACTTACCAGCCTATCGAAAAAAAAGCCCAATTAATGCCAGAAATTTTAAAGCTACTCATTAAATATAAAACCCCGTGCATTATTTCAACAAAATCGGATTTAGTATTAAGAGATTATGATTTAATTGCTGCTTTAGGAAAGATTACTTATGTCAATATAGCTGGAACTATTACGACTATGGATGAAAAGTTACGGAAAAAAATCGAACCAAGGGGAGTTACTTCTCATAAAAGGTTTGAAATGCTAAAAGCTTTTGATAAAGCCGAGGTTTCAACAGGGCTACATTTTATGCCGATCATTCCTCTCCTGACAGATGGTTATGAAAACGTCGATGCAATTTATGAAAATGCAAGAGAGGCAGGGGTAGATTATGTGCTTCCGGGAACACTATACTTACGTGGGAAGTTTCGAAGTGTTTTTTTTGAGTTTATGAAAAAAGAGTTTCCAGAGAAATTTGAAGCTTTTAGGGAAATATATAAAACAGGGGGAGCTGAGAAAGGCTATAAAGACCAATTGTATCAGATGGTAAACAAGCTTAAGCGTAAATATGATCTGTCAAGTAGTTATTCTAAACCGATGAAAGAAAAACTGAAAAGAAGTCAAGATGAACAATTGTCATTTTCTTTGTAGAATGCGTAAAGCCTATGTAAGAATCTCAAGGAATTGAGAGATTTAATACATAGGCTTTTTTATTAGAGATTAGACTTCTTTAAGCATTTGCGTAAGCAGAGGAAGAATCTTAGTGACATCACCAACAATGCTAAAGTCGGCGATATCAAAAATAGGAGCAGTTTCATCTTTATTAATGGCAATAATTAATTCAGAGTCTTCCATACCAGCTACATGTTGGATTGCTCCAGAGATACCACAAGCAATATAAAGATTTGGACGAACGGTTTTTCCGGTTTGTCCAACTTGGATATTTTTTTCAACCCAGCCTGCGTCAACACAAGCTCGAGAGGCGCAGGTGGTACCTCCTAAAACATCCCCAAGATCTTCGAGGAGTTTAAAGTTTTCGGGAGAGCCTAAACCTCGACCGCCAGAGATTAAAATCTTAGCTTCGGTAATGTCCATTTTTTCAGCAATGGATTTAACTACGTCAAGGATTTCAACATTAAAACAGGTTTCTGGAATCACAAGATCAAAGGCCTCAATCATAGGATCGGGATTTTCGATGGGAGATATTTTTTCCATAACCCCAGGACGAATAGTCGCCATTTGAGGGCGGTGGTTAGGGCAAACAATGGTGGCCATAATGTTGCCGCCAAAGGCTGGACGGGTCATTTTTAGGTTTTTATTTGATTCATCAATTTCTAAAGAAGTGCAATCCGCTGTTAATCCGGTTTTGCACCGAGCTGAAACCCGAGGAGCAAGATCACGACCAAGAGCAGTTGCTCCAAAAAGCATTATGTCAGGCTCAAATTTTTCGACGATCTTAGAAAGGGCGTAGGTGTAAGGCTCGGTCATGTAATTTTCTAGTCTTTGATCATCAAGAAGCAATACTGAGTTAGCACCGTAATGGAGTAGCTCTTTTGCCATGAGATCAAGTTGATGGCCTAATAAAACAGCAGTTACTTTTGTACCCAATTGATGACCAAGTTTCAAACCTTCACCAATTAACTCTAGGGTCACAGGATTTAGTTTAGAATCCTCTTGTTGAGCAAAAACAAAGATTCCATTTTTTGTTATTGTAGTCATTGATTCCTCCATTAAATAATAAATTTTTCACGGAGCTTACTTAGCATAAGTTCTGCAGATTCTTGGGCAGAGGTATTAATAAGAATTCCTTTTCCCTTAATGCCTTTGGTAAAAGATTTAAAGACCCGGGTAGGAGAACCTTTGAGGCCCACATCTTCCCGATTGAGATTGAGATCATCAAGGGTCCAAAAGGTGGTTTCTTTTTGATCAAAAGCAGTTGCAATACCCTTTGGAGTCATGTAACGCGGGGTATTCATTTCGGATAAAGCAGTGACTAAACAAGGTAGGTCACATCTAATTTCATGATAACGATCTTCATATTGGCGTTTAACAAGAATGGATTCGCCCTCAATTCTAATGGATTCTGCATAGCTTATGTTTGGTATATTGAGATGCTCTGCAATTTGTGGACCTACCTGGGCAGTGTCTCCATCGATGGCTTGACGACCTGTAATAATGAGGTCATAATCAATTTTTTTTAGGGCACTTGCAAGAGTATAAGAAGTTGCCCAAGTGTCGGCGCCGCCAAAAGCACGGTCGCTAACGAGAATGCCTTCGTCTGCACCCATAGCTAAGGCCTCTTTAATAGCTAATTCTGCTTGCAGTGGTCCCATGGAAAGGACGATGATTTTGGCACCAAGTTTTTCTTTTAAAACAAGTGCTTCTTCAAGACCCGCTTTGTCATCTGGATTAATGATGCTGGGGACACCTGCACGAATAAGGGTTCCTGTGATTGGGTCAAGTTTGACTTCATTTGTGTCTGGAACTTGTTTGATACATACAACAATATTCATATTCTAACTCCTTTTATAAACTAGAAGCGATAACCATTTTTTGCACTTCGCTGGTTCCTTCATAAAGTTCCGTAATCTTTGCGTCACGCATCATGCGTTCGATTTCGTATTCCCGTGTATAACCATACCCACCATGTAATTGAACACATTTTGTGGTTACCTCCATTGCAACTTCGGAAGCATAAAGCTTGGCCATTGCAGAGGTATCAGAATACTTTTCTTTGGTATCTTTAGCTTTTGCAGCTTGATAGACTAAAAGTTTAGCCGCTTCAATTTTCGTTTTCATATCAGCTAATTGGAATTGTGTATTTTGGAAATTCATGATTTTTTGTCCAAATTGTTTTCGTTCTTTTACATATTTAACAGTGGCTTCAAAAGCCCCTTCAGCCAAGCCTAAAGCTTGTGCTGCAATGCCAATACGTCCCCCGTCAAGAGTGGTCATGGCAATGCCGAAGCCTTTGTTTTCTTTGCCAAGTAAGTTTTCTTTTGGCACGATGCAATTTTCCATAATAAGTTCGCAGGTTGATGAACCACGAATTCCCATTTTCTTTTCCTTAGGGCCGACGGAAAAGCCAGAAAAATCTTTTTCTAGGATAAAAGCTGAAATTCCACGGGTTCCTTTTGCCATATCGGTCATTGCAAAAATAAGATAGGTATCGGCATAGCCAGCGTTAGTAATAAAGATTTTATTCCCATTAAGAATGTAATGGTTATCGTTAAGAACTGCTTTTGTTTGTTGGGAGCCAGCGTCGGTACCGGCATTTGCTTCAGTTAGTCCAAAGGCGCCTAATGTTTTTCCTTGAAGCAAAGGTTTGAGGTATTTTTCCTTTTGCTCTGGAGTTCCATATTTATAAATGGGTTCTGCACATAAAGAAGTATGCGCTGAGACAATGACTCCAGTGGTACCACAAACCTTTGAAAGTTCTTCGACACACATGGCATAGGCTAGAGTATCAAAACCTTGTCCTCCTAAAGATTCATCATAGGGGATTCCTAAAAATCCATATTTTTTTAGTTTTTCCAGAGTCTCGACTGGAAAGCGTTCTTCTTCATCAATTGCTATTGCAAGGGGTTTAACTTCTGTTTCTGCAAAACTACGATAAAGCTTTTGAACCATTTGGTGTTTGGGACTTAACATAAAATCCATTTAATTTACTCCTTACTTTTTTTAGGGGGCATCACAGTAGCAACCCCTTTTAATACAACAATACCATTTTGGTTTGTACAAATTGTTTCAAGTTCAATCATATTTTTTTCAGGATTGATTTTAGAAACCTGTGCCGTTGCTTTAATGGTATCACCCAAATAAACAGGGGCAGTAAACTTTAGGTCTTGTTTTAAATAGATCGTACCTGGCCCTGGAAGATGCATGCCAAGGACTGTAGAAATAAGGCCAGCACTCAACATTCCATGGGCGATACGTCCTTTGAATTGACTTTTCTCAGCATAAGGGTGATTA
Source organism: Eubacteriaceae bacterium (assembly GCA_051649025.1). Taxonomy (GTDB): domain Bacteria; phylum Bacillota; class Clostridia; order Eubacteriales; family Eubacteriaceae; genus Acetobacterium. The sequence goes on along the minus strand of JBOFGH010000075.1, from coordinate 2,637 downwards.
ATGTGTGCAGGATTGAAATCCCCAGTAATTCCTGAGTAAAGATAAACGTCTGTTTCCGAAATTGTTTTTTCGAAAGTCCCGGAGTCTCCAATTTGGATTTCCGAAATTGTCTTTCCGTTCATTTGATATTCCTCCTTTTGATTTTGTCCCAGAATAAAAAGAAATTTTAGGACAAGATTATTATAGTTAACCCTTGATTCAATGAATCAAGAATGGCTATACAAATTTAACTTGCAAAAACGATCCTCCGATAATAAAATAATGATCAGTTACATAGTATAAAGGAGAATTTAATGCCAAAAGATACATTTCTAAACCTACCTAATGAAAAGCAACAACGAATTTTAAAGGCGGCCATTGATGAATTTGCAATGAGAAATATAGAAACAGCTAACATTGCAAATATCATTAAAAATTCTAATATTTCGAGGGGAAGTTTTTATCAATATTTCACATCTAAAGAAGATTTATTTGTTTATATTATTGAGAAAATCCGCTGTTTTCGTAAAGAATACTCCCAAAAAGCCTTTGAAATTTATAAAGTAGAACCTTTTTTGGAATTTTTTAAACGCTTTCGCTTTTTAGAGAGTGAGTATCTATGGAAAAATCCCCTTGAAATAAAGATATACCGTAATATGTATGCATCACAAAGCAATTTGTGTAAAAATCTAATTGCCCAACTCTATTCAAGAAATAAAGATTGTTATCTTGCAGGAATTGAGTATGATAAAAGTCGGGGGATTATTCGTGAAACGGTTGATTCTGTCACCCTTGCAGAGTATTGTGTCCACCTAACATCAGACACTTTTTTATTTCAATCGGCTTTAATCCAGAGTAGTCATGAAAGTATGTCTGATAGCCTGGATAAGTTAATTGAAATTCTGCATTATGGAGTAATGAAATAGTTTTCATTACTCTTTTTTTCTTGACAAAAACATCAAATTAATGGATAATTGAATTATGACAATGATGTCATTATTTCTTATGTTTGATAGTATAGCAGAAATAAAAATAGCATGCAATAGTTATTTTTGTTCAAATATAAAAAATGACATACTCGTTACTTTCTTGTTCTTTATTTTCATTGTCAAATTTTGGGAGGATGATTGAATATGAAAGAAAATGTTTTTGAAATCGTTCTTGACATGATTTACGATGGTATTGTGGTTGTCAATGCAAAAGGTGGCATCGAAATGATTAGTGAAGCATATCTTAAGTTTTTGGGGTACACGTCAAAAGAAGAGGTGATTGGAAAACATTGTACTGAGATTATTGAAAATACGCGACTGCACGTTGTTTTGGAAACAGGAATCCCTGAGATGACACAATTACAAAAAATAAAGGGATCAAATATGATTGCTTCAAGGATTCCTATTGTTAAAAATGGAAAAATCATTGGTGCAGTGGGGAAAGTTGATTTTAGAAATGTTGAAGATTTAGGGAAACTTCATAAAAAAATCTTACGAATGGAAGAAGATTTACAAGGGTATAAAAATGAGCTTATCCGGAGTAATCAAGCAAAATATACCATTAATTCCATTGTAGGAAATAGCCCTGCCATTTCGGATGTAAAACATTTGATTTCAAAGGCAAGTATGTCAGATGCGAATGTATTGATCACTGGAGAAAGCGGTACTGGTAAAGAACTTGTTGCCCACGCAATTCACCAAATGGGAAATAGAAAAGAAAAACCCTTTGTAAAAATTAATTGTGGAGCAATTCCAAATGAACTTCTTGAGTCAGAGCTCTTCGGTTACGAAACAGGGGCGTTTACAGGGGCAAAAAAGGGGGGTAAAATTGGAAAATTCCAAATTGCTAATGCAGGAACGATTTTTCTAGATGAAATTGGGGAAATGCCTCTAAGTATGCAAGTAAAATTATTGCGAGTTTTGCAAGAAAAAGAAGTGGAAACCATTGGTTCTAAAGGACCTTCAAAAATTGACGTTCGGATTATCGTTGCAACAAATAAAGATTTAGAAAGAGAAGTGGAAGAAAAAAATTTCAGATCTGATTTATATTATCGTGTAAATGTCATTAATATTCATATGCCCCCATTAAGAGAGCGAAAAGAAGATATTAAACTTCTATGCGATTATTTTATAGATCGACATCGAAAGATATTAGGAAAAAACATCCAAGGGCTGCATCCGATGACAAAAAAAATTTTCGAAGGATATTTCTGGAAAGGGAATATTAGGGAGTTGGAAAATATTTTAGAAAGGGGAATAAATTTGATGGAACCCCATGAGTTGACGATTACGCCAGAGCATCTTCCCAATAAGATGATCAACCATTTGAGTGCTCATAAAGTTATTCCTTTACGAGAAGCAGTTGAAAAGGCAGAGCGAGAACTGATTCGAGAATGTTTGATTTTTACAAAGGGAAATAAAACAAAGGCTTCGGAGCTTTTAAAGCTTAACCGAACCTCGCTATACGAGAAAATAGAAAAATATGAACTTTAGGATAAAAAAAGATTGTTAAATAATTATTTAGCAATCTTTTTTTATGTGCGACGGGCATGGATTACAACTAGGCGATGAAAGTTCGCTGTAGGCGTAGAAGTGAACGAACTACTAGCTGAGGACAAGGGTGTCTTTCGTGAGGAAGAATCTGAAGGAAGTCTAAAGCAAAATCTTG
>JBOFGH010000074.1:0-26159 GCA_051649025.1 Eubacteriaceae bacterium | reverse complement strand
TAGTCTTGGTATTGGTACAGCTTTTTATCTCATATTGCGATTGACCATCTCCAACAATCCCAATCCCAAGTATTCCCCCTGCACAGCCAAAATACGCATCTACACTTCCTTCTGTATTTTTACTGTTAGCCGTAATTGTGCCACCGTTATTGCAAGCGACAATGTTGCTAGCTATTGTATCGTCCTCTAGATGCCCAATCATCCCACCGACATGGTTTTCTCCTGAAATGTTTCCTGTATTTTCAGAATTACGCATCTGAATATTCCGACCCGTTCCAAGGATGCCTCCAAAACCTGTGTAAATAGGTGTTAAAGCTTCAGGATTAATTCCTACTAAACCTTTAACTTCTTCCCCATTAACGCAAGCCTCAAAATCCGTATTGATTCCAAACCCAACCAAACCACCCACTGATTCTTCCCCAGTGACAATGCCAGCTGCTCCACTCTCATTTATCTCGCAATTGTTAAAAGATGCTTCTTCTGCTTCTCCTGCAAGAGAACCCACATTCCTCGTTCCTGTAAAGGCCGACTTATCAATGTGTACATCATTAATTGTTCCAGCCACCACTTTTTCAAAAAGACCTGTGTTAATAATAAGCGACGACGCTTTGCTTGTATCGATTTTTAACCACGTTACTTTATTTTGTGGTGGATTTTGTGTGTCTTTGTTTGACCCCTTTCCATTAAAGGTTCCTTTAAAGCTCCCTCGGACAATTGAAGTATTAAAAGGATTTGCCTGTCCTCCAACACCAATGCTCAATATACCAAAGTCCAACTCTAGTTCTTGTACAAAAGTTTGATTTACGGTGCTGATCCCCTTACTTTGATCTTCCCCTCCTGATGGAAAGCTAAGATTAATCATTTGCTGAGGGGTACGAATGCGATGGCTTGCAATGCTCACTTCTCCCTCTCCATTTTTATAAATCCCCTTGGCAAAGTAGGGTAAACATTTAACGCCTTGTATTTCCCGGCCGTCAAAGGTCACTGATGTTGGGGTAAGCATCGCACTGGTTGTACTATATTGGGTGTAGTTATACTTAATATCAAAGGGGTACAGTTTGTGCTGATCAAACTGCTTGTTTCCTTCCCTCAACTGTGTAGCCGCCAATGCCGATGTTGGTTCTGAAACTGATTCCGCTATTTCTATACCTAGATTTGCAGAGCTCCAATTAATCGTCTTAGCCCCTGTTACTTCTGGTTTTGCAATCACCCCATACCCTGCTTCATCAATATGTCTGTCGTCGGGTGCTCCTTCTGTGTTAGTATTAATTAAGGTATTTACATAATCTTTTCCGTCATAGTAATAGAACCCATAGGTGCTATCATGATATTTTTCATAATACACCAACACCACATCCAAGGCGTTAAGGGCATTGACCACCTCTCCAGAAGCCCCTACCTTTGATGCTGTCGCATTGTAGGTAAAGATTTCTGTTTCAGGGGTATTTGCATCAATAGAAATATCTCTGGTTTTATTATTAGTAGTAGTTCCACTACCTAGCTCATAATCCATTTGCCTCAGAGCCCTTAGGGTGTATGTTCCCACAGGGAGGATGAGGGTTCTTTTCCCTGTTACTAATACCTGGGAAATAAAGTTGGTATTCTCTGGCTCACTTCCTTTAATTTCATAGGCAACCACTCTTTCCTTTGCACTTGTATTATCAATGGTTAGGGTGCCTGTGCTTGTGCCTGCACCTAAAACAGTTTGAGGTGAAAAAATAATGCCAAAGCAAAAAATCACTCCTAGTAAAATTATATTTCTAATGGCAAAACCCATCTTGAATGTTTTCATTTTCTCCTCCTGCTTGATTGTTCTTCAATCCTTTGAAAAGTTTCATTATTTTCTTTATTATTGTTTTTAAAGTTATATCCGTAACCGAGTAGAAATGCTTATGAACATGTTCTGTAATAATAACACACTTTTTGTGCCAATGCAATAGTTAATCTTATTCGTTATTAGCTTCTCTTTTTCCCATTCCCATGCCATTTACAGACAATTTTCTCTGTTTTTTTATTTATTTTTTTTTATTTATTTAATTTTTTTACAAATAAAAAAGAAAAGCATAACTCTAATGCTTTTCTTTTTTACTTTTTTTGCTATATAATATAATTAAATCTTATTTTTGTGGATTTTTTAATTCTTCCCGATGGCTTCGGTATTGTATAATTGGTAAATCACCTGTGATCAGTTTTTCCTCCATATTTGCTTCTGACTTTAAGGGACGTTGGGTAACCACCACCCGTTTGTCTTGACGCAAAATAATAATGCTGTAAAGAATACCAAGGGCATTGACCAATTCTTTTAAGAGTGGGGTGGTTATAAATCGTTGGTAAAAACGAATGCAGACAATGGTATTTTCTTCGTCCACTGGAATAAACCCTGCCATCACCCTAATTTTTTCAGTAATAATATTTTCCCAAGTGTTTGGAAAAATGAATTTTAAGTGGGGTAAATCTAAATAGTTGGTAATTTCTTCGGAACTAAGGGGCTTTTGGTGGTGGTCAACCTCGTTGTCCACATAAAAAGTAAGGGATTGTCCATCCTGTACAATCACAGGTCCATTAACAAGGGTTTTGTCCCCTTTTCCAATGGTATTGTGATGAACGAATGGCAGGTGTACCACATCGAGTTGGTTTTCAATGGCTCTTGAGTAGTGCACAGGCCAATGGTCTTTAAAAGAACGGTAGGAAAAATCTGGATGTCCTAAGTCATCAAAAAAAGGAATCTCCGAAGTCATTTTATCTTCATCCCCCCACCATAACCAAACAAAATCGTGCTCTTCTCTTACTGTATAATGCTTTACTCCATACCATTCTGGTACTTCTTGGTCATAGCCAATGGCGGGAATATTTGTTACCTTTCCTGTCCCGTCATATTCAAAACCATGGAAAGGACACTGTAGATGGTCACCCATCACTTTTCCTAAGGCTAATCCCGCACCACGATGGCAACATTGGTGATGGATACAGTTCACTTTTTCTTGGGTATCTCGCCAAAGCACAAGTTTTTCTCCACAACGGGTTACCCCAACTGGCTTTGTTTTTATATCCTTGGATTCTAGAATAATGTACCATTGATTCTTAATCATTCTCTTACCTCCTTTTTTCTTATTCTTTATCTACCCGCATTCCATGGGTAATAACAAGTTTCGCCCAATCATTTTTATACTTTTTTTGCAATCTCCCGTATGAGAGCTTCCGAAGCTTCCCAGCCTAGGCAAGGATCTGTAATGGACTTTCCATAAACCCCACCCTCTACTGATTGGGCCCCTTCTTCAATATAGCTTTCGATCATTAGACCCTTCACATACTTTTTATAACTCGCATCATAGTTTCGATTACGCAAAATTTCCCTTGCAATCCTGGGTTGTTCTTCATACCGTTTATTTGAGTTTGCATGATTTAAATCGATAATAATTCCTGTGTTCTCAAAGTTTTCATCTTTATATTTATTAATCAGATATTTAATGTCTTCGTAATGGTAGTTTGGAAAATTGCGACCATACTGATCAACCGACCCTCGCATAATTGCATGGGTTAATGGATTTCCCCCTGTTTGCACTTCCCATCCACGATAAATGAAGGTGTGGTTTACTTGGGCAGCCGTTATGGAATTCAGCATTACCGAAATATCTCCACTGGTGGGGTTTTTCATGCCTGATGGAATTTCTAAACCACTAATGCTTAAACGATGTTGCTGATTTTCAACTGATCTTGCGCCAATGGCCACATAGCTAAGGACATCTTCTAAATACACATAGTTTTCTGGATAGAGCATTTCGTCGGCACAGGATAATCCTGTTTCTTCGATGGCTCGAATATGAAGACGGCGAATGGCTTTAATTCCTTCTACCATATTGGGTTTTTTGTTTGCATCGGGCTGATGCACCATGCCTTTATACCCTTCACCTGTTGTTCTTGGTTTATTGGTATATATTCTTGGAATAATAATAATTTTATCTTCCACTTCCTTTTGGATGTTACTCAGCCGACCAACGTAGTCAATCACAGCTGTTTCGTTATCCGCTGAGCAAGGACCTATAATTAAAATAAATCGGGAATCTTTTCCTGTAAAGACATTTTTAATCATGCGATCCCGTTCTGCTTTTATTTTTCTCCCTTTTTCTGATAGGGGAATCAGTTGAAAAATTTCTTGTGGGGTTGGTATTTTTCTTATTTGTTTAAAGCTCATATCGACTCACTTTCTTTTTACACATCATTTTTACACAATTTTATCATTAAAATCATTACATATTATAACAAAATCGGTGGTTATTTTCTATGTTATTTACGATTTCTTTCTTGATACTCCCTTTTTACTTAACTAAACTTCCCAATACAGAATTGCCAAATACATTGTTTCTTCTTCCATAAAAATACCATCTACCGCAATATCTTCTAGATAATCTCGAATAATGGTTTCGGTTTTTTCTTTTGAAAACCCAAAGATTTCAAAATATGCCTGAAGGGTTTTAACACCGTCTTCCACCGTTGCCTTGGGATGGACTGCCACAGGAAAATGCTTGAGATTGGGTTGTTTTCCTTTAGCATAAAGGTAATTAAAGGGATATATTATTTCTGGTGCATGGCCTGTTAATGGAGAATCTGTTATTTTTTTTCCAAGATCTCTGGTGAACTGTGTTCGTGAATTTTTTGCCACCGTAATAAGCACACAGTATTTTTTCGACAATGCTTCCATTTTGTCAATGGATTCGGGGTCGCAAATTCCTGGGCACAGGGAGGCAAATACTAAATCAAACTTTTCTTTGCTTTGATATTTTTCAAACATTTCTAAACACGTTTTTAAGTTTGGTATTTTTTCTTTTTTAATTTCTTTTTCTAAACGTTCTAGCATTTCTTTTGACATATCTAAAGCAACAACTTCTGCTACCTTTTTAGAAAAAAGTAGGGAATATTTACCATCACCAGCCCCGATATCTAAGACCTTCCCCTCTTTATTTAAAACCCCTTCTTTTTCTAAAAAATCGCAAACACTTTCAGCAATGGTTTTTTCTGTTACCTCGGATTCTTCTTTTGCTACAAAATCCCAATATTTTATCCAGTTGATATTATCTTTTATTCGTTGCTCTTTTGGTGCAAAAGCAACCTCTTCTTCCCACTTTCTGATCCATTGCTTAAGTTCCATAACCCACCCTCTCCATCTTTTTTTATCCTTAATCTCATGTTCTTATTTTTTACTCATCATATCATAATAAGGGTTTGCTTTTCAATGGCATGAGGCTAGACAATTTCACTGGAAGAGAAATTATGAGGGGAGTCGTGAGTGCCATATCACACCTGATTGGTTGGGTAAAGTAGCAAACACACTATAAAAAAAACAAAAGAACAGGAGATTTAAAACCCTGTTCCTTTGTTTTTTTATAACTTAATTTGCCCAAAAGCATTCATGATGATATCCCAGTTAAAAAAACCTGGGGTGGTAGTGGTGGGTTTTATATAAACGGTTACCCAATACTCTTCTGTGGCAGTTCCCCTTTGGGAATAATCCAACAAAATGTTTTCCTCTGTTAGTCGATCATCAGGATGATGGGTGTCCTTTGTTTCGGTTTTTACAAACCCAACATATTGATAATATTGTGGGATTATCAATGCTAAAGAATACTCTGTATTCCCTCCTTGGGGGGATATAATATAATCCTGATAGCCTACTTGGCTTCCATCATTTCCTGAAGTTGTTATCATATTCCGATTGTCAAGAATTCTTCCTGTGCCTGCTTCTTGATTTTTTAAAACCATGGTTCCTTGTGCTGGCTTGGAAATCTGCAAGTTTTTATTCAAAACCACCTGTCTCACGTGAAGTGTTTTTTGTCCGTAAATAATCGACACCACTGTGTCTTTTGTTGGGGTGAAGATAAAGGATTTATCCCCTTCTAAGCTCTTAATTTCACCCCCATCGATTTTGTACCCAATCGGGACATATTCTCCTATAATTGGTGCCATCCGGGTTAATGCTTTATTCATTTCTACACTTTCGGGATTTTGAATTTCTCCCATCCCAAAGCCTTCCACCGGTTGTCCTGTTTCCTTAAATAGTCCTTCATAGGTGACATTAATCCAGCCGTTAGCATTTTTTTTATAATAAAAATTGTGACTATTCTTAGGGGCAAAGTGATTGTTCTCTGGTTGATCATCCAGTGTCCAAATCACCGACTCTTCTTGTGTTGAAGTCGGTCCATTTTCACTCCATACCCAATAGTTTTCTAAGGGGTCTGGAAGGGTTTCATAACGAGAAATTCGAACTTGATCATAACCAAAGGTTGGTGCGTAGGTTTCTGTCATTCTGATGATATTTCCTTGGGCATCCAAGGGGTAACCATACTGTTCGGTTGTCACCTCATCAATCGTCTCTTTTGTAACATTATCCCCAGTGGGAGCATAAACCACCATCTGCTCATTTTCTAATGAAACTCCTTGGTGTTTTATTTCGATTGGCGTATAAAAATTGTCGGCGGTATATGCAATCACCCGCTCTTCTGCCTTGGTATATGAAATGCCATCTACCATAACAAAAATTTTTCCATTGTCCTTAATCTCTAAGCTTTTTTCAATCACCTTTGGCGCTTCTGTATTCCCTACCACCGTCCCTTCTTCTAACAGGTCATAACGCGTATAGCTTCCACTCTCATAAAGCTCCATAAATTCACTTTTTGATAAGCTTTCCCTTGAAAAATAAGGATCCTCTTGATTAAAAGGCATCACTATGGCCTTTATTTGGTTGAGTTCTGCATTCACCGTAATATTCATTTGATCACTTGAGCTCCCTTGGGGAATGGTGACTGCAACCCCAATTTGATTACTTTGGGAGTTTTCTAAATTTTTGTATATTTTTGTTTTCCCAGTGGAAAATTGAACATCAATCGGGGGAATTGTAGGAGCTCCTCGCATGAAAATGACTTCGTAAGCGTATTTATCATACAAACCATCTTTGCTATTCCCTGTCAAATCATACCGGGAGTCATAATCCCATCCCCAAGCAATCGCTCCCGAACCATCATTGCTCCAACGATATAGGTTCCCATCATTATCAAGAATTGCATAACCTGATCGGGATCCATAAATAGAACTAATGTAGGGAACTTCTTTTAGGGCGAGTTCTTTCCATGTTTCATTTCTAGTGCTATTTTGATACTTTACATCATAAACCGTTGGATGAAGGGTATTAAAGGAGTAAACCCCTTGAGGCATGATTGGAGCTCGACCATCACTGGGTGTTTTTAAATCGGTGTCATAAATTTGGGTATCTCCATCTCCAATAACCTTAGGATATTGTACGGCTTGATATTCTCTCTGATCGTTTGAGTTTTCGTAACCCCCTTCTCGGCCAAAGCCAAAGTATCGTCCGTCTCCCCATGACCACGATCGTCCATGTTGATCAATAAAATAGCTTACGCTTTCTCCAGCTGCAATCGAAACCGCAGTGGGGGTATATCCAAGGGCATCAATTTCAGATGCTTTAATTTCTAATGGCACTGGTGTCGAAAAATCTTTAGAAAATCCAGCATAATTACTATCATCGGTCCGTCCAAAAATTTGTCCCCATTGCCACACCTCTCCGTCATCGGTTCTTGCCATACTATAATGATAACTCGCATCTACTTCCACAACATTTCCCATTCCATTTGGCTTTGTCATTTTCTTTGGTGTGGTAACATTTCCAAGGGTTGTGCCATCTCCAAGGGCACCATGATATCCCCATCCCCAGGTCCAAACATCTCCATGATTGTCAGAAGCAATGATATGTCCCCAGCCTGCTGAAATATCGAGAATAGAAACGCCCTTGGAAGCAAAATCTATTTGATGGGGAACCACCTGATAAGCACTGGTTCCAGTGATATTCCCTTGTCCATGTTGTCCATAACCATTATCTCCCCAAACCCAAGGGTTTCCATTTTCATCAAGCCCCAAAGAAAAACCATCATTGAGATAACCATTATTGGCTATTATTTTCGTTATCTTAGGTAACCCTTGAACAATTTGTGGGGAATTTTTTCCTGTTCCACTTTCAGCATCGTATCCAATAACACCCACTTGTTGATCGAGATTATTTCCCCAAGAATATACCACCCCTTGATCGTCTAGCGCAAGAAAATGATGATACCCCCCTGAAATACTTACCACATTAATGTTATTGTCCACAAAATAAGGAATTCGAACCATACCACCAGCGTATCCTTGATACCCAGGGTTGGCACTATTAATATAGTATTTTTTTGCGATCCCAAGCTGTCCATGTTGGTTCCATCCCCATGACCAAATTTTCCCAGAAGCATCAAGTGCAATTCCACCAAGATAAGCATTTCCAACTTCGACAAATTTAACTGCTGAAAGCTGTCCATAATTTGGAGCATCTTGAGGGGCTGCCATTGGCATACTTTGAATTTTGATAGCAGAAAAAAAGGTTAGAATGGTGAACATCAGAAAAAATTTTATGGATTTTTTTAAATATTTTTTAATTTTTGTTTGTTTTATCATTTGTCTCTTTCTACTCTTTTATCTGTGTTTTTAATTGATCATCAACCGCCAATCTTTTTGGAGAAGTTGGTGCTTCAAGATTTCCCCACCACGACAGTCGATAATTATATTGATTGGTGTCAATGGCTTCTGATTTAACAATAATTTCTAATAAACCGTCTTCGTAACTCGTATTTCCTTTAAAGTTCATGACAACATCCGTAAATAACGTTTCTGCTGTTTCCCCTTTTTTAAGGGTTTTTAGATAATAATAATAGCCATCTTCACCATCAATCCACTGGGTGGTATTAAGATTTTTAAGTTCTATCTGATTTCCAATTTGAGCTTCTAAGGGTTTTCCATCTTTTGTTATCACTGGAAAAACCATGACTCTCACAAAGGCTTCTACATCTCTCGTATTTGTTACGGACACCCGCTTTTCAATTGTTTCGCCATCTTTTACACTTTCTCTTGGTGTAAAGGATTCTTCAAGGTTTACATTAAAGATAAACTGTGCTTTAAAGGCATTTACAATGCTATCGGATGCTACAAACCAAGCAAAAGTTCCCATTAATAGAAGGGCTGCCAAGGTGACAATCGCCACCTTGCCCAAAATAGCTTTTTTAATTTTGTTTACCATTTTTCCTCCTTCTTTTAAGAATAAGAAGGAGGGTTGATCCTGAAATAAGCATAAGTATCATCAGCCCACAAAGCACTGAAAATTTCTGTGCCCCCCCTGTCTTTGGACTTTTAGAGTTCCAGAGATTTTCAAAAATGCTTTCAATCCCTTTGTCTTTTCCCGCTTCCTCTTCTTTTGGTTTTTCATTTGCTTCTATGGGAATATTTTCATTTGGCTTTTGTGCCGTTGCTTGAAAGGTCCATTGAACCTCTGCAACGCTTTTTCCTGAGTAGTAGTCCCAATTTTCAATGGACTCCGACATCTTAAGGGAAATATCCAACATTCCACCTTCATTCGACTGATAGCCACCAAGGAGAATGAGCGCTTCTCCTTGGTCACCAGAAACAGAACCGTGATAAATTTCTTGTCCATCTAGCACTAATGTTAATGTCAATTCTTTTGTTAAATCAATGGTTCCCGTTTTACTAATTGGTTCAATCAAAAGTGCAAGATCAAAACCTTCTTCTACATTTTCATTTTTAATCATTAATGATCGTTTAATTTCATCCCCAGGTTTAATGCTTGTAAGGTTAAAGAAATAGTTCCCATCTTTTGTAACCGTAAGACCATTTTTATCTCCAATAAGAAAACCTTCGGGGAGGTTGGTTGTTCCTGCTAAAGCACTGCTAGCAAAAATAATGGCTAGCAATGTTACACCAATGAACAATCTACTTATTTTTTTTATTCAGGTCATCGTCATCCCTCCCTCAGCTTTAATTTCTATTAAGCTCAGTTCTTTTTTAGACGAGCCCTCGATAAGTGGCTACTAAAGCTTCGGGTAATTCTTCCCAAGCTGAATTAATGGTTACTGCATCTTGGGTTGCTTGGATTCCTTCAACTTTTACAAACAAGTCGTATCTTAACATTTGATAGTCATTTCCTGCACTACTATCTAATTCAACACTTTTTAATAATAAAGGGGTAATTTCTCCTGGTGCTAAAGCATTGACATAATAAAAGTATCCATCTGATGGATTATACCACCAGTTTTCTGGGGTCATCTCTTCTGCTAAAGCATCGTAAGCTAAACGAATTTTTGCATCTAATTGTGAATGGTTAATTTCAGTAAAGGCTGGACTAATTGGTGCTTCAGTGACATAAATAGGTTCAGCACCCCAATTATATTGTTGCAACGCTGATTGGGTGTAGTAATCATAAACGATGTTTGAAATATTAACTTCAGGCCCATTGACTGTAAAATCCGCTGACATTTTGTTGTATTTCCCGTCCACAGTGTCATAAATCCCAAAGGTATAGATGGTTTTGTTTACACCGGTTGTTGATTGAACATATACTTTTGCTCCTGCTGGTATTCCTTCTCCAGTTGCTGTTAGTCCCAATTCTGAAATTTCTTGCCAACCACTTAATGATGAATAATTAATTGAAGGAATTGGTAAATCACTTGGACCTGCTAATGCCTTATCTGGATACTGAGAAACTGTTGGGTTTGGACTCCCTGCTAATTTTTGAAGTTGCTCTTCAAAGCTAAGTCTAACAAAAACTTTTCCTACACTATTGTTGATAACACCAACACGTTTTTCAACCGCTTGTCCTGGTTGCCAATCTTCTGGTGGCGTAAATTCTTCCCAAACATTAACAGAACCTTCTGGTAATGCCCCTGTTTCAAAATGGTTTTGTACACTATCTTTGCTAGTAAACCACGCAAATGTTGCAGCTAAAATCATAACCGCTGCAAGCGATAATGATGCTACTAATGTTTTTTTCTTATTTTTTTTAAAGTTCACAAAGAACCTCCTTGTTTTTATTTATTATTTCTTTTTTATTTCTCTTCTTTTCCAAAGTATCCTTTTAAAACAGATACAAATCCGATGAATGCAACGACGAAAATACCAACCATAAGAATATTTTGTCTCAATATTCCTAAAATTCCTCCTACACCTGGTAGTGAAAAAATTACCTTACCAATCACTCTGTTCGAATTAACAATGGGGTCGTCTGCATTATTTGTATCCCCTCTTGTAACAAACTGTATCTTTCCATCTTCTGTGGAAACCACTTCCTTAACACGGTGGGTTAGATAAGATTCTCCTGTGTCATCCACACTAAAGGTGATAATATCATCACGTTTAATTTCACCCAGATCTACTTGCTTAACAATCACCGCATCCCCTGCTTTAAATCCTTTTTGTTCATAAACCTTATCTCCGCTTGTTGACATTGATTGGGTTTTAACCTCATAGATTCGATAGCCAAAATAAGATTTATCTGGACTGTTGCTTGTCATAAAAAGAAAAGCACTGGTTAATATACAAATAATTAATCCGTAAAACAGAATGTTCCCTAGTATTTTGATCATCTTATTTTTTTTTGAACTCTTTTTTTCCATTATTTCTCCTGATCTTTCCGATCTATACTTTACTTGTCAGGTATTATATTGCTAAGAGCATTTTCTTTTTTAATCTCTTAGTTTACAAATCGGATATTTTCGCCTTTTTAAAATCGTCAATTAACCTTTCCTGAATGTTGCATAATAACTTATGCCATTTACATTCGTCTGTTGCGTTGCGGCTGCAATATCCGTCATCTTCCAAGCAGCGATTAATTCTAATTTCCCCTTCCATAATGCAAATAATCTTGTATAGGCTGATTTCTTCTCCTTTCTCAAGAAGACGAAAACCACCATTACATCCTTGAACAGATTCTAAGATTTCTCCTTTTCGGAGCTTGTGGGTTATTTTCATGAGGTACTGACTTTTAATTCCCAATATCTTTGAAAGATCTGAGGCTGTAATCAAGGTTCCTTTGTGTTTATGGAGATAACTAACAATCCGAATGGCATAATCTGTCGAAATCTGTAATTGCATTTTTTTACCACCTCTTTTTTTTATATTACTTTACTTTATTAGTATTATTTCAAACTAAAAAATTAAAGCAGAATTAAAAAACAATTTCATTATTTGTTTTTCAACTTGCTTTAATTTTAAACCCCTGACCCCTTTTGGTCAAGCATTTATTGCTTATACTACTATTTTGTTAAGAATAAATTAAACTTTTATGCTAATTTTGCATAATTTTTTCTTTTTACTTACGCTTTCGTGTTGTTTTTGTGTTTTTTCCCTTTAACGCTTGCATAGCCACAACTCTAATTGGCAAAGTAGCTGTTCCTTTTGGTTAATAATATCCATTCGATAGTGATCTTTTTCAATTTCTTTCCCTTGCGCTCGGATCGTATCTCCATAAAATCCTTGTGCCTTATAAATAATTTTCGCTTCTTTAAGGGTCCTCGTTTTTACTACTTCAATAGGCAATACCTCAATCGCCCAAGCTAAATACTTCACATGATTCACATGGTTGTTAAAATCAATATCTAAATATCTCACATCAAAGTTTCTTTCTAAGGAGGCTTCCTTTAATGGAGGAAGTTTTTTAAAAAAAGTACTCTCTTTATTAAAACACTCATAAACTTCAAACTCTTTATAGTCTTCAATCCGATCCATTTTTTCTGTTTCACGATTGATTAATAACCACTGGGTATCTCCCACTACAATTTCGTGACCTTTAGAATTTTCGATTGTAAAGCGACGATTTCCACAAAATTTATCCATTGCAGTTGCCTGGGTTGTAATGGTCACCTCTTCTTTATAGCAAGGATATTCATTAAAATGCACATGATATTTCACTAAAAACCATGCAATTTTTTTTGCTTTTAAAAAATCAGTGCCAACACCAAGGGAATCACTTTGATTTGTTGACAGTTCTTGAAAATAATTTAGCACTGCCGTTGGCAAAATTTTACCTTGGGAATCACACTCATAGCAGGCAACTCTCTTTATTTCCTTTGATTTAATTGACATCCATTGGTCTCCTTATTCAAAGCTTCTACGATAGAGGCTGATACCATCTAAACTCCAGTTCGGTTCTGTAAAAGATCCCGCTGGAACTCCCTCAAGAGCCTTTTCCATGGTATACATTCGAGCATCAATCATATCGATATGGTGCAATAATTCCGCCTCTGGAAACATGGGCCGTTTTGGGCTACCAAACTCTGGTTGATAATGATGGGATAAAATCATATGTTTTAAAAGCATTAAAATTTCTGAATCTATTTCAAGTGCTGATCCAACCATTTCAATTTCAACAATTTCTTGGGTAATGTGTCCCAAAAGCTTTCCTTCAGGAGTATAATCCGAAACTGATCCATTTTCATCCGAAACCATTTCTCCAATTTTTCCAATATCATGGAGAATAATCCCTGCATAAAGAAGATCTTTATTAATAAAGGGATAAATACCGGTTAAGCTTTTAGCGATATTTAGCATCGAATAAAGGTGGAACAAAAGCCCTCCCTTAATCGCATGGTGATGTTTTTTTGCCGCTGGAAAATAACTAAGATGTTCTGTTTTATCACTAAAGATTTTCTGGGTAAGTTTAAGAATATCTTCATTCGTAAATAATGCAATGGTGTTATTAATTGCCTCAATCATTTCTTCTACATCCACAGGAACAGTTTCAACAAAGTCCTTAATGTTTACACCATCATTTTCTTCAACAAGACGCATCTTCTCAACAATCAACTGTAGACGATTATTATATTCTTGTACTTTGCCTTTAATTTTAACAAGCTTTCCGTTTTTAAAGATTGTCTCCTCATCTTCTTTTACATCCCATTTCTTTGCATCTATTTCCTCAAAGTTTGTATCATTTAGCACCATATTAAAGTAGCGACTCCCATTGGTTGCCGTTTTTGTAATTTGGGTTTTAATAAATAAAAACCCTAAAAAATCCTGTCCTTTTTTTAGCCCATTAATCTTCAAATTTTTCTCCTTGTTTCCTATTTCCAATGATTTGGAAATGTTATTCGGTAATTTTCTAACCCTTTTTTTAAGATTTCCATTGCTTTTAGCATATCATCAACCTTTAATACGGTTGCAATACGAACCTCATCTTTACCATCCTTTGGATCGAGATAAAAATCATTTGCTGGGGATAAAAGAATCGTTTCTCCTTCAACTTCAAAGTCTGTGATCATCCATTCAATAAAATGACAAGCGTCTAAAATTGGGAGCTTTGCCATAAAATAAAAAGCACCTTTGGGTTTTTTACAAACGACCCCAGGAATTTCTTTAAGGGCTTCATAAACAATTTCCCTTCGACGGGAATACTCCGTAAGAATGCCATCAAAAAAATCTTGATCTAAATCAAATAGTGCTGTGGCTCCAATTTGATCCACAGTGGAAACCGATAAACGCATCTGACAACATTTTTTTATTTCTTCCATCAGTTGTCTGTTTTTGGAAATAATAAATCCAATCCGAGCACCACAAACACTGTATCGTTTAGAAATACTGTCCACGATAATCGTGTTGTTTTGAAGGGCTTCGTCATGCCCTGGGCTTTGATAAACCTGTCCATCATAAAGAAATTCTCGGTAAACTTCATCCGAAATAAAATATAATTGATATTTTAAAACCAACGCTTTTAAAGTTTCTATTTCATTTTTAGTAAAAACCTTCCCCGTTGGATTTCCAGGGTTTGTTATTAAAATTGCCCTTGTTTTTGGGGTAATCAACTTTTCAATTTCCTGGGTATCTGGTAGAGCAAAGCCATTTTCCGCATAGGTTTTAATCCCAACAAGTTTCACATTCGTCGCCGCAGCAATTTCTTTGTAAATACTGTATAAAGGTTCTGGAGTAATAATTTCATCTCCGGGATTGCAGGTTCCAATAAACCCGAAAAGCAACCCTTCACTCCCGCCATTGGTGACAAATAAATGATCCACCTCAACATTAAGTCCAAGTCCCTTATAATAACGTATTGCCGCTTTTCGTAGGGGCATCATTCCTTCAGACGCCTCATAGGCCAAAACAGTTTCTTCTAAATGATGTAATTTTTCTAAAAAAACTGGTGGTGTTGGAATATCAGGTTGACCTATATTTAAAAAATAGACTTTCTTCCCTTTTTCCTTAGCTCTGTTAACTAAGGGATAATATTTTAAAAGGGCGGGTTCTTTCATTTGTTGTATTCGCTGAGATATTTCCATGCCTTCTCCCCTATTTTTTATTTTCGTAATCTATGAAAATTATAAGCTTTATTTCTTCAAAATGCAAATTTCAGAACATTTATGAAGGGACTTCTCTTTTCTTTAGGTGTAAAGGATATCAATCTTGAAAAAAAACTGGCTTTCAGTTGGCTTTTTTATCCCAACATGATATCATATTTGACAAAACAATTTATCGAGTTAATTCCTATAAATAAAGAAAAGGAGAATCAATTTATGGCGTTTTATTATGAAGAACCTTCACGTACTTTTAGCGAATACCTACTTGTTCCTAGCTATTCCTCTAACGATTGTATTCCATCCAATGCAATTCTAAAAACCCCCCTTGTTCGTTTTAAAAAGGGGGAAGAACCTCCAATCACAGCCAACATTCCTTTAGTTTCAGCAATTATGCAAGCTGTTTCCGACGATAATATGGCAATTGCCCTTGCTAAAGAAGGTGGGGTCTCTTTTATTTTTGGCTCCCAATCCATCGAAAGCGAAGCTAATATGGTTAAGCGAGTCAAACATTACAAAGCTGGTTTTGTAACGAGTGATTCTAATGTAACCCCGAACCACACCCTCGCCGATGTTTTAGCACTTAAAGAAACGACTGGGCATTCGACGATTCCAGTCACTGAAAATGGGGCTCCCTTTGGAAAACTTCTAGGGATTGTTACTGGACGTGATTATCGTGTTAGCCGAATGTCCCCCGATACTAAGGTTTCGGAGTTTATGACCACCTTTGAAAAACTAGTTTATGGCCAGGAAGGGATTACCCTTAAGGAAGCCAATAATGTTATTTGGGATAATAAATTAAATGCTTTACCCATTGTAGATAAAAACCAAAATCTGCTTTACATGGTGTTTAGAAAAGATTATGATGCTGACAAAGAACATCCTAACTCGGCACTTGATAGTTCAAAACGTTATTTGGTTGGTGCAGGGATTAATACAAGAGATTACGCCGAGCGTATTCCTGCTCTTGTTGAGGCTGGCGCGGATCTTTTATGCATCGATTCATCTGAAGGTTTTTCGGAATGGCAAAAGATTACCATCGAATATGTTCGAAAAAACTATGGGGATCAAGTAAAAATAGGTGCAGGTAATATTGTTGATCGAGAAGGCTTCCGATTTTTAGCAGAGGCTGGGGCTGATTTTATTAAGATTGGTATCGGCGGTGGTTCAATTTGTATCACCCGTGAACAAAAAGGAATTGGACGAGGTCAAGCCACTTCCATCATTGAAGTTGCCAAAGCTCGAGACGAATATTTTGAGGAAACAGGCGTCTATGTTCCTATTTGTTCTGATGGCGGGATTGTTCATGATTATCATATGACTTTAGCTCTGGCTATGGGCGCCGACTTTATCATGCTGGGTCGGTATTTTGCTCGATTTGATGAAAGTCCTAGTAATAAAGTTAATATTAATGGCAATTATTTAAAAGAATATTGGGGTGAAGGATCAAACCGTGCCCGTAATTGGCAACGCTACGATATGGGTGGTTCTCAAAAGCTTTCCTTTGAAGAAGGGGTTGACTCTTATGTCCCCTATGCTGGAAAATTAAGTGACAACCTCAACATTACCATTAACAAAATTAAATCAACCATGTGTAATTGCGGTGCCCTTACCATTCCAGAATTTCAAAGGAATGCCAAAATCACCCTTGTTTCTTCAACAAGTATTGTGGAAGGTGGTGCCCATGATGTTATCTTAAAGGATAACAACATGACGGTTAAATAATTTTTCCACTCACCATTAAAATAGAATGCTCAGATTAAAAAAGCTCGGTAATAAATTTATTATCGAGCTTTTTTAAATATTAAGCCTCAATTTCCTTAAAAAGGCAACGATCAACCAATGGTTAATAAAAAAACAACGACTGGTTGATACTGTTCAACGAATAGGTTCTTCATTTTTAATTTTAAAATGTTAAAATGTACATGAGACAAAACAAATTGATCTTTGTCTCAAATATTACGCAAAGGATGGGTTATTAAATGGCAAATACACTTGGTTCTCGAATTATGGCATTTAGAAAAAGAAAAGGAATCACTCAAGAAGAACTTGCAGAGGGAATGGGGGTTTCTTGTCAAGCAGTGAGTAAATGGGAAAATGATTTGTCTTGCCCTGACATTACCCTACTTCCCTTACTCTCAGACTTCTTTGGTGTTTCCATTGACACCTTGCTCCGTGGGGAACAAAACGAACTCGTGCAAGTATTGGAAGTAGAAAATAGAAAAGATTTTAATAAGCTTCTCCTTAAAATAAAGGTAAACAGCAAAGAAGGGGATATTGTTAATATTAATCTTCCTTTATGTCTGGTAAAAGTTGGACTGGACATCGGCATGCAGATACCGGAATTTTCTGGAAATGAATCCCTAAAAAGCATTGATTTCGAGGCAATTCTACTGGCTGCCGAAAGTGGGGTTATCGGAAAACTTATGGACATTAAGAGTTCCGAAGGTGATATCGTCGAAATTACCATTGAATGAGGTCTTTGATGCGAATACACATTGTTTCCGAGGGAAAACAGCTCTTTATTCCACTCCCCAATGTTCTTTTGGTTAATCGATTTAGTCTAAAAATAGCCTTGTTTTATATCAATCAACATACAGAAATTAAAATCAGCGATGAGCAGCTTTACTTACTGTGTTCTCAACTTAACACAGCAAAAAAACTTTTAAAAGGCCGCCCACTTGTTCATATTGAAACAAAGGACGGCGAGCTTGTTCATATTACCTTATGATTCTAACAGTAAAGGGCACAAACATCCATGAAGCGTTGATATTTGTGCCCTTTACTATCTTTAATGTTTAATAATTTTCTATTTCTGAAACCAATGTTCCCACACCTTTTTCTGACATTTCAATGAAATTTAAAACTGTTTCATTCCATCCTGCAATGATGTTTGTTCTTGAACCTCTAAATTGTTGGGTTCCATAACCCGCTAAATCAATGGCATGAACCCAAAAGTTAGGATTAATTTCTCTACGATATTTCTCCGCTAGAGGTTCACAGGTGCTTTCATAATCCCCACTCCATGGTTCGTTGGTATTTATTTCATTATCTGACAAAAGAATTAATCGATCGACTACTATTTTTTTCTCAAAAAGATAGCGCATGGGAAGCTCAAGATTGGTGAGTCCTCCATCCATCTTGATGTTTAAAGCATTTTCAATGATTCCCTTTTGTGGATCTAAAATAATTTCTTCCCATTCTGTATGGAAGCTAATCATTTCTGCCTTTTCGCAAATTACTTTTCCCATGGTTCCCAATAATCTTCCTATATCCCCATAACGCACTTTGGTTCTTTTAGAAATGGTCATCAGCATAGAACTTGAAATATCCAAAGCAATGAGTGTTTTCCCCTTAATTTTAGGAAGGTTTTCAAGACTAACAAACAGAGCTTCTTCTAAGGCTATTTTAAGTTCTGGAGAAAGTAAAGAAGCCTCCTCTAATTCTCGATATGCAGAAAGAAATCGAAATGGCAATTGCTTTGATTCTAAAACGCTTTCTTTATTTTTTATAATATCCAAAACATTTTCGAAATTCCTAGGCTTTGCTTTTGCTATGTTTTTGAGATTTCTAAGGCAAGCCATATAACCTATCCCCTTTTCATCGATTAACATTTCCCAAGCTTCTTTTGAATTTCCCTTTTGTGAAACAACTTCTTCCCAAGTTCCAGTTTTTTTTAATTTCCCCTCCATTATTTTTTTAAATATTTGACTTTGATACCCATCCTTAGGTTTTGGATGAACCAAGCGAATAACATCTCTCAATGCCACTTTGTTTTTACCTCTGGCATATTTAGCAAACTGAAACTCCGTAAAATCATTCATTTTTTCTCCCAAACCTTTTTTAAGCCCGTTTGGAATAGGCTTTCCAAATAAACTCAAGTAATGAAAAAGAATTTCAGTCACGTCATCAGGTCTTTTAACAACATCCCTAACCATTTTTTTAGTAAAGGCTTTTCCATATTTTGCAACAATGGCTGTGAGAAGGTGGGAAACACTTCGTAGATGCATTTTATTTCTTGCGTATCCTCCAAGACTTACAAGATATTTAGGATCTGTTTTTTTTCCTAGCGCAATCAATTGAGAGGTATTATCTCCGTAGTATTTTTCTCCGCTGACCATGGTTGTTAATACCATAGTCGTGAGTTTTAGAGCGTTCTCCATCTCGTAGGCAACATGTCCAGAATAATTTTTAACCCAGAATTCTTTTTCCATTCTTCTCACCAACCTTTCTTTTATAAAATGAAAACCTGACAATTATAAAAATTGTCAGGTTTTCTTAATTCCCAGATTAAAGTCCTGCCGAGAATTGATGTTAAGGGGCTATTTTATAAAAATTGAAGTAACCCTTAACTGCACTGCGGCAGGTTTTTACTGAGCTTAGGCTTCTCTTTTTTTCTTATTGATTAAAAAACCACCTAATCCAAGGCCAAGAATTCCCAACAAAATCGCTGTCCCACCTAGGATTGTACCGCCAGTCTTAGGGTTAATACCACTCCCCTTCGATGGGTTTGCATTCCCATTGGCACCAGTATTTCCTAGTTTATTCTCATCAAAAACAACATTTCCAGATCGCACTTCTACAATGGTTAACTTTTCATTTGTTCCCATTTGAACTTTGACCGTAACTTCTTTTTCCCCTTCTTTAATCGTAAGGTCTCCTGTTGTTATCTCAAAGTGATTGTCTTTTCCTTGAATCACATTAATTTCCATTGATCCTAAAATCTTACCATCTTCTCCAAGGACATACAAGGTATGTTTACCAAAAGGTACGTTTTCAAATACGAAATATCCATTTGCATCTGTTTTTGTACGCATTGGTGTCGAATGTAATTCTAGGGTTGTCAATCCAAGTGGTTTCCCATCTTGTCCAATAATCTGCCCTCGAATCGTCACAAATTGAATGTCTTGTACATTCACCTTACAAGTCGCTGTTTTTCCTTCTATCGTTGCAGTAATTGTAGTGGTTCCCTTTTCAATAGCTTTTACATTGCCATCATTATCCACTGTTGCAATTGAAGGATCCGATGAGGTCCAAAGAACAGATTCGGTCACAAATGCATTCGTTGGATGATAAATAACATTTAAGTGGCTGCTGTCCTCTTTTATTAAGGTAAGCGCTGTCCTCGAAAGGCTAATACTCTCTAATTTTATCGGATTCACCTTAACCTCACAGGTTCCTTTGATTTCTGGATTAACCACACTGGTTGCAGTAATGGTTGCGGTCCCTGGATTTAATCCGGTAACCTTTCCATTACCATCCACTCCAACAATGTTTGTATCTGAGGAGGTCCATGTTACACCTTTAAGATCGGTTGTATTTTCTGGCTGAAATTGAGGAACTAAGGTTTCTTCTTCCCCTAACTCCAACGTCAGTTTTGTTTTGTTAAGGGAAATCCCCGTTAAGGAAATTTCTCTTTCCACTAATGTAATTTCTCCTCGATCTCTCACCCGAAGACGTGGCAGCATATCACTGGAGGTAAAGTTTTCTCCAATTGATCCCAATCCAATTGCGGAAATCTTAGCGCCTAATTTTACAAAGTCTAAGTCCACTGTTTTGGTAATATAACCATTGATATAAACAATGCTAGGTCCTGACCCATCATCGATGGTGATTTGGCTAATCACCCCATCCTCTTCTTTTTTAATATCAATTACTGTTCCTGTTAGTTTTAAAAGTTTTCCAGTGTTCTCTCCAAGAGCGACTGTATTGATTTCTGTAGGCAACACGTGTGTAATACTAGAATCAATGACTTTTATTTTACTCACAAGCAATTGAATTTCACCTTGATAAGAACTTATTTTTCCAGTTACTTGAACTTTTTGTCCTTCGGCTACACCTCCGGAAACTGGAAATAAATTAATTCCATCTGAACTATCTTGAATATAAATAGAATCAAAGAACCCCTTATTATTATCGCCACCATCATAAACATTTGAGGTCGCAACGCCTTCAACTGTAAATTCCGTTCCTTCAGCTGCATTCTTAACATCGGCAATGTTAGAGATTACTGCTGGAGAAATTCCTTCAATAATGTTACTTAAAATGTTGTAGTTACTATAATTTAAGGTTCCTGCATTTTCAACGGTTGCCTGAATTTCGAAGTCGCTCATAAATGCGGCTCCAGAAGCAACCACTAAACTTGTAACACCATTCCCATGATCAACTGTCTCAGAAGCTGTTAATAACACGCGGTCATTATATTTAGGAACCGTTGTTGCTTTTTCTGGAAGTCCAAACCCATCATTATCTTGATCGATTGAATAGGTTGTTTCGTGTCCGCTAATAATTGGTAATACACTTTCTGGCAAAGTCATTGCTGGAGTATTGTCTGGATTGACTGCATAAATAGTGGATCCACCATAATGGCTATATACTTGTCCATCAACAATTCCTTGGGTAAGAGGACTTACAAAATTATTATAATCTGTTAAATATAACCTTGGTGACGTTCCACCATTATTGATATCATCAAGAACCCCATCATCTGAAATACGTAGGTTTGAACCAATGGCTTGAAGGAGTTTATTCTGCTGTCCTGCCATCATTTCATCCAAAGGTGTTCCCTCTAAATTAGCATAATTTTCATAAAAATCTGACCAACCAGAAATAACCACGGTATGCCCAGCTTTTGCAAATTCTCCAATAGCATTAATTTCTGCATCCGAGTAAATTGCATATGGTAATCTTCCTGTTGTGCCGTTTCTTCTACTTGGAGCCGTAAGAACCATCATTTTAAATTTCGGATTTTCAAGTGCTGCTAGAAGATCTTCCGATGTTTTTAATTCGACAGTTCGTGCATTATACTCTGCGGCAAGTTTTCCAAAATTCCCCATGGATGCTTTGTAGTTTCCATCAACGTATTCGTTGAAATGAGAGGCATCGATCCCGATATAATCTAAGTTTTCTAAATCTCTAACATCTAATACCACATGACTTACATACGTTTTATTTTCACCATTCACATTAATCTCGGCACTTACCTGTATCGTAATACTCCCTGCTGTTGTGGGGGTGAATTTTTGTTCATGAACAAAGTTTGATTGACTGCCTAAATTTTTGTTTAAATTCAGATCCTCTGAAATAACTTCCCCTTCCAGAACCTCATACTTAATTGTATTAATGTTGACACTATTATCTTCATTGTTGAAAAATTCTGTGGATAGGGTTAGTTCTTCTGTTGTTACTGGCATATTTGTACTTGATTTTACTTCTGTGATCCCCACTGAAGCAGCTTTACCAAGCCAAACTGGGGCTGTTACAGCAATTTTCCCACTTTCTTCTACCACCTTAATATAATAATAGCCAGGGACAGGAGATTGAATCATTTGTTCAAAATCTACTTCTGAAGAAGAAAAGTTTTGACTATAAATACTTTCTCCACCATTCGAAATCACTGAAACCGTTGCAATTTTTTCTGGATTCTCAGTTGCCAATTTTGCTTTTAAAGTCGCGGTTTCTGGAATTTCATCTAAAATTGATCCCAATGGGTAACCATTAAGGGTATAGGTAATATCAAGTTTATTATCCTCAGTTGCGTACACTCGCATGTCTCTCAATGCTTCATAAACACCCTCAACTGAAAGATCATTCGTATGAATAACGGTTCTGGCTGTATTGGAACTACCCCAATGTTTTTTATGGTTATCTTGGTTATTGGTTGGGGCAAGATGCCACCCTTTATCAAGGGCTTTATTATATTCATTGTAAGATGGGAAATATCCCCCACTGCCAATGGTGCCTTCTCCGTTCCCTACTTCTAACAAAGAAATCCGTTGATCAATGATGGGATCGTAATAGCCAAAGCCACCAAAATCACCAAAGGTTGGTCCTGGATGATTAAATTGTGAAATTGAGTTTGGTGTGGCTTTTAATAAATCATAATAGGCACGTAGCCCTGCATCATTTGGTTTGCTGTTAAGAATTGCATTGTTACGACTTACAAATCCTGTCGTATTAAATGTATTGATATGCCCTGGCCCCCCTGACCACGTCATTTCATAGCCATAAAAACTTATAAAGTCTTCCGACATTGCATTTTTAGCTGCGTTAATTCCATTTTGCCATTTTGTATTGTCTGCATTGTAATTAAACAAATTATAAACATCCGGCTTGTCTGAGGAAGGGGCAGTGTCAAAAGAATTACTATGATCCGTTACGGCAAAAAAATCAAGATTTGCCACATCCTTTGCCCATGCATAGGCTTCAACAAGAGTTCCTGCTCCATCTGAGTTTTCAGCAGTGTGAGAGTGTATCTGTCCAAAATAATTTTTCTCTCCACCTTCTCTTTTTGCTGTATACTCAAAAATTGTCCCATCACTTGGAATATACCCATCTTTTTCTGCTCTTGCAGAAATTTTAATGGGATAATCCTCTGTTACAAAAGATAAGGGTTGCGTATACGTCGCCTCTGGATCCGTTGTTTCTCCAATCTCACCAGATTTTTTGGTAACAATATAACGAATGGTTGCATTTTGTTGCGATGATAACACAACACGATCTAAGCTTGGTGAAAGACTACTCCCCGAAAGCTTATTTGCTTGCACAAGATCGAGTTTTGCTTGGGTATAATTAAATGTTTTTACAATTGATTTTTTATTCGAATCATTTTTAGACTCAGCGAAAGCTTTAATACTTAAAGGAAGGGTATCCATTCGAATGGGCCCCTCTACAAATCTTGAAGCATTTGTAGGCTCGCTTCCGTCCATTGTATAATAAATGATGGTATCTGCTGTTGCAGAAGTTAATGTAACTTCTGTTCCCATTGGAACAGGTACTCCAGAATTTGGTGTGGCTTTTACTGGCGCCACGTCATCGGGTCCATAATACTCTGCTCCTGCAACGGTGACATAGTTGATTGTGCTTGTGCCACCAGAAGCAATGGTCCCTGCTGCTGCACTTGTATTTGATGTTAATAGCCATCGAAGATAGACCGTCTCTTGATTATTTACTTCAAGAGGTAGGGCTACTTTATTTACTAATGCTGATAAAGGAAGGGCATTCGGGATTACAAAAGCTCCATTAACAACATCCTTATACTCAATGCCATTAAGGCTGTATTGTAATTTAAAGTCTCTCGGCCCCGTTCCCGATGAACGATGTGAAGACGTGACTGTTAAATTTGCTGCTCCTTTAGTGGAAAATTTTGCGTTCCAATATTTTGCATTGGCACCGTCATTCCAACCACCCACATTAATTCCACTGTTGGCATAACCAAGAGCTCCTGTTGCGTTTGTTGTTAGCTCGCCTGATTCTTTGTTAATTCCCTCTGTTGCTGGAATTGGGGAAGAACTTGCTGCTGCATAACTCCAAAGAACGACATCGACTGGATCCCCAATAGTCTCTCCGCTACCTGCGTAAAGAGAAATTCCTGAATCTGCTTGTGCCAAAGGTTGTAGGATCTGTGGACTATTAAAAACGCTGGCTAAACCAACAATTTCTAATTGATCCCCTTGATTAAAGCCCTCAATATTAGCTCTAAAAATACAACTTGCGCCCTGTTGGCTAAGGGTATGATTTTGGGTTCCTGGTGTTGCATTTTTACTAACCAGTTCGCCTCCCAAAATTTTAACTAACATGGCTTCGTAATTCCCAGAATTAACCATCGAAATTGTTACCAAAGCCGGCGTCGGTAAGCCAGGGTTGCTTAAAACTACAATGGCATTTGGATCCACATTTTTACTTGAAACCTTTACTTGTAAAAGTCCATTGTAAGGGGCGGCAATGTTCCCTCTAACTTGAACTTCATTTCCAATGGTCGCTCCAAACTCGCTAAGCGTGGTTGCATTAATATTTAAAACAATTCCTGCTGTTTCATCTTGTAGATAAACTGAGGAACCAGAAATTCCGGTAATAACCCCTTTGAAAAACACTTCTTCGTTTAAAGCTTTTCTTCTTGCTTCCCGAATTTCAATGGGGGTTTCAACTAATTGAGTATATTCAAACGTAGCAATTGGGCTATTAGAAATTCCATCCTTAACAGCAATTGCTTTAATTGTCCTTGGTTCAGTTAAAACTATTTTATTATTAATGTTATAAGCGCTACTGGCTATTGTAGGTTCTGTACCATCCGTGGTATAATAAATTGTTTCTCCAAGGGTTGTTGAAAGATCGATTGTAATTGGGAATTTTACTGCACCAGAACCTGGATTAGCCACTGGGGCTACTGCCTGAGTTGTTAGGGTGTAATAAAAGGTCCCGACATTACTATCGTTATATCCCTCAGCAATCGTAATCGCCTTAAGGGTTGTCGTGTTAGCAATAGCAATAGGACTATTAAAAATTATTCCATTTGTTGCAGAGGGTTCGGTCCCATCTACAGTGTAATGAATAATTCCACCTGGGGTTGTTGTCGAAAGGGAAACAAGTGTAGTACCTGTAATATTTCCTGTGCCGGGATTTGCTTCAGGTGCTGCACACTTTTCTTTACCATCATTGGTTTTAATTGTAATAAAGCTAATACGACTATTGCCACCCGATTGGACGGTTGATCCATTAATCGCTAGGGTACTCGCTTGTAGAAAACGAATAATGACCTGATCTTTATCCTTAATCTCATCGGGTAATGTCACTTTAACATTAGGTTCTGAGGTTAATGTTGATGCTGTTGTTGTATTGACATAGCTACTATTTGGAACTTCTTTAAACGTAATGGCATCTGTGGAATACACTAATTTAAAGTCTGCTGGGCTTGTTGCTGTTCCATAAGTTTTGGCGCTCAAAACCATTGGAGCTTCAATTCCTTTGGTCGAAAATTTAATCTGCCAATACTCATCTTTCAATAAATCTGTGCCATTCCAACCATTGGTATAAATGGTTTGGCTTCCAAAAGTTGAAGACGCACTTGTTTTGTCTGTATGACTTAGTTCCGCATCCTGCCGTTTGCTACCATCGGTTGCGTGAATCGGTAAATCCATTGACGTGATGCCAGTTCCAACAACCGTTCCCCACATCACTACCAAATCATCACTTGTTGGCTCGTCGGCTAACATA
>JBOFGH010000073.1:0-35090 GCA_051649025.1 Eubacteriaceae bacterium | reverse complement strand
ACTGCCAACATTCTGTTTAATATCACTTTTCTTCCCATTGTTGTTTTTTCCCTCCTATTTTTAAAAGAAAATTATAATTACAAACTTTATTTTAGCTTATCATTCTAAAACATTTAGTATTGTAGCAGATAATTTTCTCTTTTTCTAAAATTAAGCACCAACAGCTGTAATTTACGCACAAACATCCGTAATTTGTAATTTTTAAACCGTAAACTAGTTTTTCTTGTAATAGCAAGACTTTTTTAGCATCAAATCTTAGACAACTTTTTATTAGAGATGGAAATATATTAAACTTATCTACGAGAGGATGAATTTTAATGGTTAAATATAAATAAAATAAGGCATTCCTATCGTCGTAAAGGAACGCCTTATGGTAATGCAGGAATTGAATCCTTTCATGCTTCATTGAAAAAGAAAGAAGTATATACGACTACATATTCAGATTTTGAAGAGGCAATTGGATGGCAAAATCAAAAAGAATGTGCTTTAGGAGCAAAAATCCAAAATTTCTGCCCTTGGCACTCTAAGCGAATACACATCTGAACTGGTAGAGAAACACAAAATATTTTAAAGGATTTAAAACGCCTTTATGAAAGAATAGGGATCAACAGGAAGAATTTCCATGAATCTCAGGCACACTTACGCCACACGTTTATTTGAACTGAATGTGCCTGTTAAAACGGTGCAGGTTTTATTAGGGCATAGCGATATCAATTTAACCCTGAATACCTATACCCATGTTTTAGAAAAAAAAAATAAAAATAGCGTCTTTAATTGACGCCATTTATCTGAACCATGATTCTATCGGTGACAGAACCGATAAAAAAAATAACGCCGTTCCCAATTAAGGAAACGGCGTTGTAATGCTATAAATGGCGTGCCCTGAGGGATTCGAACCCCCGACCTTCCGGTTCGTAGCCGAACGCTCTATCCAGCTGAGCCAAGGGCACGCAATTAACGTGACCTAGGATAATTCCATTGGCCACGAAGGTTATTATAGCACACTGATTTCATTTTGAAAAGTCTTTTTTTATTTTTTATTCCTCATTTTTCCTTTTTTTATGTGAATGAAGGTTTTCCACTTCAATTTCTTCCTCACTCATTAAATGTGGCATAAAACGTGAGGCAAACTTCCCTTCTCCTCGCTTTTTAATATACATAAGCCCAATACAAGAAAATGTAATAGCACCAATAAAATTTACAAATAGATCGGACATCGTATCATAAAGACCAATGTCAATGTAACCACCATAATTCCATGGAACACCGTTAACCACAATTGATTCAATTGGCAGGGTTACCGCAACGTTCGCTCCGGTTGGATTAAATAAAACTGAACTAATCATTGGTAAAATCGTATCCTTTTGCATATCAGTTTTAAAAAAGACATCCATTCCAAACTCAAAAAACTCCCATAATACCCCAACCGTCATGGAAAAACAAAAAGCAACTAAGGCAACAAATGCTGGAGACAACGAAAATTTCACATTCTCATTGCGATTTAAAATATCAATGAGTGAAAAACCTATGGCGGCACACAAAAAACCATTCATGGTATGTAGCATGTCATCCCAACGGGGAAAAATGAGATAATATTCATTGATTTCACCCATGATTTCTGCACCAAAAATAAAAAACAAAACAATGATTTCCAGAGTATTTGGCAAGATAATGTGCATTTTTTTGTTAACAAAAGCTGGAATCATAAACAGTATCAATGTTAAAATACAAAGAAACACATTGTTGTAATTTTTATTAAAAACTTCTGCAATTAAAACCACAACCACTAAAAAACGCAAAATGAAATAAACCGCTGTTTTCAGTTTATTCTCTTTTGCAATCTCTAAAAAGTCAGTCCAACGTTCCTTCAATTTTTTTCTTTCTTTCATACTCACTTTCTCCTAATCTGTCAATTATTTCATCTTGTTTTTAGCTTCTCCTACAAATTCCTTAAAAAGACTTAACTCTTTTGGATCTTTTTCCCATAAAAATTCTGGATGCCATTGCACTGCTATCCCAAAATCAATTTCAGGAATTTCAATGGCTTCAACCAATCCATCTTCACTGACTGCCGAGGATAAAACCCGTGGTGATAGTTTTGCAATCCCTTGGTGATGCATACTGTTAACCCTCGTTTTTTCTGTTTTCATGATCTTATATAGTCTACTCTCTTTCTTAATGATCACTTCATGAATCGGGTTATCAAAATTGGTGGTTTGTCCATGGAGCAAGTTTATTTTCCGCTCCATTTGAGCCTCAATGTCCTGATACAATGTCCCGCCTAAAACAACATTTAATAATTGAAGGCCTCGACACACACCTAAAATTGGCTTGTTCATTTTTATCACCTCTAAAACAAGCATCTTCTCCATGAAGTCCCTTGGCGGATAAATTTCATTACAAGTTGTGAGTGGTTGTTCGCCATAATACTTTGGGTCAATGTCTTGTCCACCAGTTAGTAGAAAACCATCAAACTGTGAAGCAATGATTTTAATGTCATTTGGATTGTCTAAAACTGACAGAACCACTGGAATTCCACCTCCAGCAATCACACCTTGAAGATAACCTGGATACATCCAATAACTCTTTTGTTTACTATCATAAAGTGGCAAAATTCCGATGAGGGGTTTTTTATTGCTCATTTTTTTCTTTGTTTCCTTTTCTGTAAAAATAATGGAGAACTTATTATAAATTTCTAATAAATAATGCTATTAATTCTTATTTTAAATAAGAAAAATTGATGTTTGATCAAAACTTTCATTGCCAAATACACAGGGTTATTATAAAATATATCTATATATTACCATAGGAGAATAATTTTATGCAAAAAAAAAGAACCCATCTATTGATTTTACTTTTCATCTCTATTCTACTTCTTTCGGGATGTACTCAAAAAAACACAGATGGCATTACTTATCTTACCCTTATGTCTGTGCCTAGCGAAGCAACCATTCCCCAAGGACTACGTTTAGATTCTATTTTAAGCATCACAAACTCTAATCCCGACAACCCTGAAGGTCCTCCTATAAATGTTCAATTAGGAATTTTTGGTTACACCAATATTACTGGGGAAGTTCGATATTATGCTTATGGGAAAAAACAAGCAATTCAGAATGATGAAGCTCAAGTATTTGAGCAAGGTTTTTATCTGGTAAACTATTCTCGGGAAAATCAAGTGGTTACCTTAACGACTGACACTAACCAGAAGCCATTGATGAACCTTGAACTAGGCACTGGCATCACCACCCCATACCAGGGCGAATTACCCTATTATTACGCCGAAACCGATACTCCTGGCATTTATACCTTTGTTGATGCTAATGGCAATACCATGTTACGTAGTTATTCAACCTTTTTAGATCAAAAAAATGGCGGTTTTTTTCCTGCTAATGATGCTGGACAGATGATCCCTGGAGCTCTTCCCATCGATCCAATTATGGAAGACTGTCTAAAAACGCAAGGATCAAACGTGGCATCCAAGCTCTTAACGACTCCCATCGAATGCCAAGAAATACAAGTAATTTATACAGTAAGCTAAATAAAAAACCTGAATTCACTAAAAGAATTCAGGTTTTTATTTAGTTTATTTGATTAAGGTTAGTTTTTAATAGTTTTTAGTTAATAATTGAAAATAAGATTGTTCAGCTGCACATACAGGACAACAATTTAATGCTTTCTTTCCTTCTGACACGTAACCACATTTTGCACATTGCCATTTTTCAGCTTCTTCTTTTTCAAAAACAGTTTTTGTTTCAACATTTTTCAACAATGCTTTATATCTTTCTTCATGACCAGATTCAATTTTTCCTACCGCTTCAAATAAGAATGCAATTTTATCAAATCCTTCTTCTTTAGCTTCTTTAGCCATCGTTGCATACATTTCTGTATATTCAAAATGTTCTCCTGCAGCTGCATCTTTCAAATTTTCAATGGTTTCTGGCATTCCATCATGTAAAAACTGGAACCATAATTTTGCATGTTCTCTTTCATTACGAGCTGTTTCTTCAAAAATATCGGCAATTTGCTCATAACCTTCTTCTCTGGCTTTGTCAGCATAATAGCTATATTTGTTTAACGCCTGTGATTCTCCTGCAAATGCAGATTGTAAATTAGCTTCTGTTTTTGTACCTTTTAATTTCATAATCTCTTCCTTTCAAAATAATAAAATTTCAGATTTATTTTATAATTATTCTTTGTTTAGAACGATTATATTATAACAATATTAATGCCCCCTGTCAAGCACTCGTCAATCAAAAATTGGATTAAATTCAAGGTTAAATTTTGCTTCATAACAAATTTCTATTTGCTCTTTAGTTGTGCGCCCTTTTGAGAGTACTGGTAGTTCTTCTTTTGAAAAAAAACGACTCTCTTCTGTCTCCGTATTTGTTTGAAATGAACCTTCTAAAAAACGACATAAAACAAAAATTTTATAGATTGTATAGGGACAATTATCTGATACCCATTGAGAGCGTTCTAAAACACCAATAAGTTTAAATGGTTCAACTTTTATTCCTGATTCTTCGTATACCTCTTTAATGATATTCTCTTTTATGGTCAGATTTACATCTGCCCAACCTCCTGGAAGCGCCCAACAACCATCGATTTTTTCTTTGACTAAAAGAATTTTATTGTCTTTAATAATCGCACCACGAACATCTACTTTGGGGGTTAGATAACCTTCTTCCTTTTCATAAAACCCCTCAATAACATCCATGCTTAAGTCTGTATGCTTCTTAATTATTTCTTTCGAAATTTCTTCAATTTGTTTATAACGGTCAATATCATAACCATTTTCACAGTAAGTCAATCCTGACCGTGCAATCGATTGTAGTTCTCTCGCCCAAAGGATCCATTGTTTTTCCATTATCTTAATTAGAGCTTAAGCTCTTCTCCTTTTTTTAGTATTCGAATTTTTATCCTTTTTTTCTCATCAATCTATGCTATAATTCAAATTAGAATAACTCTAATCTAAAAAAATGTTTATTTTCTCTTAAAATGGGAATAATGACATTAATAACATTGACTCAGGAGGTCTATTATGTGTAAAGAACCTAAATTTTTAATCTGTAAACACTGTGGTAATATTATTGGTATGATTCAGGATTCTGGTGTAACACCTGTTTGTTGTGGTGACCCAATGAATGTACTGGTTCCAAACACAACCGATGCTGCCCAAGAAAAGCATGTTCCTGTGATCACCGTAAGTGGCAACACCGTAACTGTTGATGTTGGATCAGTTCCTCATCCAATGTTACCTGAACACCACATTGCTTGGGTTTATCTTGAAACAAAAGAAGGTGGCCAACGAAAATGTTTACCTGTTGACGGTGTCCCTCATGTTGTCTTTGAATTAACAGCAACCGATGAGGTGATTGCAGCCTATGAATATTGTAACCTTCATGGACTTTGGAAAGCAGCAAAATAGTTTAAATTTTTAGGGACTGTCATTCAGACAGTCCCTTTACTTTTAAATTCCTCTGTTTATTTGTTCAATTAAAAAAATTCGTTGATAAATTCTTTATAGTTCCCATTATACAAATTCATATCAATAAATGTTTCATCTCCAACATAGCCATCGAGAACCCCACGGTGACTAAACTGCCAAAACACCCATTCTTCCCCATTAGGTAAGGTTTCAGGCCAGGAATTATCCAAATCCACAATCCAAATTTTATAGTCTTTATAGTCTGTTCCTAAGTACATCTTAAAAATACGTTGGGTTGTATAGATAATCGGTTTTACTTGATACTCCTCTTCTAAAACATTTAACAAGTCATCAAGAATTACTTTTACCTCTTTTCTTTCGAGTGGTGCCTCTTCATATTTGCCATAAAGTTCTAAATCAACAACAGGTGGCAAATTTTTCTTTAAAGTCCCCACTGTTTCAATGAAATGCTTTCCTTGTTCTTTTCCAGAACTATCGTAGTTTAAAAAATGATAAGCCCCCACTTTAATGTCTGTCTTTTGACTCTCTTTCCAATTTTTCTTAAATTGGGGGTCAACATAATCATTCCCTTCTGTCGCCTTTATAAAAGCAAAATCAATGTTTTGATCATTCATTATTACCCAGTCAATCTCCCCTTGATAAGCAGATAAATCGACTCCTTTAACAATGTGCTTCTCCCCTTTTTCAACTTTAAACATATTTGTGCAACTATAGATAACTAAAGATAATATCAATAAAATTGCGACCCCTACACCTAAAGAAATCAAACGTCGTTTATTCAATCTGTTATCCTCCAATGTTATAATTTTCAGAATATTAAATTTCTCATTTTCGAATCTTTCTCTATATTCTTATTCTCATTATAGCAAAGATTTCTCTAGTATTAAACCCTCTTAAGGAGTTATAATAAATTTAGATATCTATATGGATAAAACATAAAGATAGTTTTAATCATATTATTCTTTAAATTAGTTTTCTTAAAGGAGAAACCCGTGAATAATAATAAACCCTTGTCTGTCGATTTATTAAAAAAACTGTCAACACTAAAAAAAAGTATTCAAAACCGTGGAAAAGTGTGTGTGGCATTTTCCGGAGGCGTGGATAGCACCTTACTTTTAAAAGTAGCCCATGAAGTCCTTGGCACAAATGTTATGGCAATCACCGTTAATGGCGCCATGCTTCCTAACTCAGAATTTCAAGAATCACAAAAATTAGCTCAAGACATTGGAATTACGCCGATGGTCATTGAAGCCGATGTTTTTTCTCTTGATGACTTTGTCGCGAACCACACTGACCGCTGCTATCACTGCAAAAAATATATTTTTAGCCAAATTAAATCTGCCAGCGAAGGTCAAGGATTTAATATCCTCCTTGATGGTTCAAACCTTGATGACCTCAAAGATTATCGTCCAGGGATTAAAGCCCTTGGAGAATTAGGGGTTTATAGTCCTTTAAAAGAGTCTGGTTTAACAAAACAAAACATTCGAGACCTTTCAAAATACTATAACCTCCCCACTGCAAATAAGCCTGCTATGGCCTGTTTAGCAACTCGGATCCCCACTGATACACCAATTACAAAAGAAGCCCTTACCCTTATCGAAACTGGGGAAGAAATCCTAAAAGGTTTAGGTTTAACCCAATATCGACTTCGACTGCTAAATACAACAGTAAAAATTGAATGTGATCCCAAGGATTTTTCAATAATTTTAAAGCACCGTCTTACCCTTATCCAAAACCTTGAGAACTTGGGAGCAACGACCATTACCCTAGATTTAAAGGGTTATGTCTGCGGGAATATGAACGCATAAAAAAACACCACCTTCGTTACTTTTGATAACGTCGGTGGTGTTTTTTCTCTTTCTTCTATTCTTCTTTCTTATCGACAACTAATTCTTTGAGAGCTGTTGTAAGACTTGCCAGCCCTTGGATTTCTGATGGAATAATAATCTTTGTGGATTTTCCATCCGCCACTTTTTCCAATGATGATAAACTTTTTAGGGCAATCACTGCTTGGGTTGGTCCCGCTTCGTTTAACATTTCCACACCTTCTGCAATGGCTTTTTGCACTTTAACAATGGCTTCTGCTTCCCCCTCTGCCCGGCGTATTTGAGCTTCTTTTTCAGCCTCTGCTCTTAGTATCACCGATTCCTTTTCTCCTTCTGCTTGGAGAATTCGGGATAATTTTTCACCTTCTGCCACTAAAACAGAACTTGTTTTTTCCCCTTCTGCTTGAAGTATTTTTTCTCGACGCTCGCGTTCTGCTTTCATTTGTTTTTCCATCGCATTTTGAATGGCTTCTGGTGGCATAATGTTTTTAAGCTCAACTCGATTTATTTTTATCCCCCAAGGATCCGTCGCTTCATCTAAAATAATTCGCATTTTTGAGTTAATTGTATCTCTTGAAGTTAAGGTTTGATCAAGTTCCATATCACCAATAATATTACGCAATGTTGTTGCCGTCAAATTTTCAATGGCTTTCATTGGGTTATCTACACCATAAATATAAAATTTAGGATCTGTTACTTGCATATAAATAACCGTATCAATTTGCATGGTAACATTATCTTTAGTAATTACAGGTTGTGGTGGAAAATCCGCCACCGATTCTTTTAAACTTATTTTTTTAGAAATACGATCAACAATGGGAATTGCAATATGAAACCCTTTTTCCCAAGTGGTATGATAGGCTCCTAAACGCTCGACAACATAAGCGTAAGCTTGGGGTACAATTTTTGCATTAATTATCACTAATACAACAACAACAATTACAATAAAACTAAAAAATATAAACATGATTAATCCTCCTTAAGATCAACTTTTTTGACCATGGCTTTTACACCATGAATTTCTTCAATCACTACTTTCGTGCCAACGGGAATTTTATCATCGCCTGCAATATTTCGGGCAGTCCATGTTTTGCCATCTATTGTAATGGCTCCTTTCCCTTCTAAGTTATTAATTTCTTCTTTTACAATCCCCAAAGACTCAAGAATTGTATCTGCATTTGTTGGGGTTTTCTTTTGTTTAAACACTTTTTTTATAAAAGGTTTTGTACTGAAAAGTAAAATTAGAGAAACCCCTAAAAATACAATCACTTGAACCCATAAATCCCCTCCCCAATATGCTACGCCTAGAGCAAACAAAGATCCAATGCAAAACCAAATAGAGACAAGTGCCCCTGCGGTAATTATTTCTGCAACCAAAAATATTACAAAAAGAATTAGCCAAAGCGTCATCATGTTCATACACCATTTCCTCCTAAAAATTCAGTTAATGATGGTTAACTTAATCACATTATACACCAATGCTTTTAAAATACAAGGTGACAAATCCCCTCAATCAAAGAAGAGATTTCCTAAAAAAAGTAATTCTTTCATAAAATTCACACTAAATTTATTATTTCTTTTTCTTTTGTGGTAAGATGTAAAAGATAAAAACAGAGATGAAGGGAAATTAGAAATGACCAAAGACATGACCATTGGAAGCCCAACCAAAGTGCTCATTTTATTTATGCTACCCATGCTTTTAGGGAATATTTTTCAGCAGTTTTATAGTATTGTTGATACATTGATTGTTGGAAATTTTGTTGGTGCCAATGCTTTAGCTGCCGTAGGAGCTTCGACGCCATTAGTTTTTTTAATCATTGCAATTGCAATGGGACTTTCCATGGGATGCTCTGTCCTCATTTCTCAATACTTCGGAGCACAGGATTTTTCAAATATGCGAAAAGCTGTGTTTGTTAGCTTTATAACCACCCTTGCCGTTGGTGTGTTAATGAGTATTCTCGGTCTTCTAATTGCTAAACCTTTACTTTCTCTTCTAAATACACCAGAAAATATCATTGAGGATTCTTATACTTATATCATCATTTATTATTTTGGCGTTATTTTTCTTTTTATGTACAACGGGCTTGCTTCAATCTGTAGAGCTATTGGTGATTCCAAAACCCCATTGCTTTTCTTAATTGTCGCTGCTGTTATTAATATTATCCTCGACTATTCTTTTGTTGTCTATTTGAAGATGGGTGTTTCAGGTGTTGCCTGGGCTACTTTGATTGCCCAGGGAATCTCTGCTTTCTCCTGTCTTTTTTACGTTTATTTTCGGGTTTCCCTTTTGAAACTTACAAAAGACGACATGGTTTTCCAAGAACAAATGTTTAAAGATTTACTTCGCTATGCAATTCCATCGACCGTCCAACAATGTATTGTTTCTTTTTCTATCCTTGCTATTCAAGGCCTTGTTAATAGCTATGGCAGTCCTTTTATTGCTGGCTTTACTGCCGCCACAAAAATTGATGGAATCGCAATGCTTCCCATGCTGAATATCGCCATGGCTCTTTCCACTTATGTCGCTCAAAATATTGGGGCCAATAAAATGGATCGTATCCGTTCTGGTTTTAGAGTTACCTTGCTTATTGTTCTTGTCATGTCCATTCTTATTTCAACCGTTGTTTTTTTCTTTGGCAACTTCTTCATTAATTCATTCATGGATTCCAATGCCAGTTCTGATGCTATTTCTGTTGGGATAAATTATTTACAAATTGTTTCTACCTTCTATATTTTGATGGGGATCATGTTTACTGCTGGCAGTGTTCTTCGGGGAGCTGGAGACATTAATGCCTTTATGTTCAGCACTATCGCCAATTTTGCTTGTCGTATTCTTGCTGCCTATGTTTTATCTGCATTTATTGGTGGCAGTGCCATTTGGTGGTCCGTTCCCATTGGCTTTGGCGTTGGCGCCATCATTAATCTTCTCCGCTACAAAAGCGGGCGTTGGAGGACGAAATCCCTTGTCCATAGAGTAGAATAATTTTACATAAAAAAGCAGGCACAATTTCAGATGCCTGCTTTAAATTTATTTTTCTTCTTTTCCTGAGGATAAAAGTGCTCTAATTTCTGCTAAAGGATCCTCTTCTTTTTCACCCTCTTTTTCAATTTCTTTATCCCTATTAATTGGAGCTTCTGCTATTATTTCCTCTTTTTTACCTTGCTGATCTGGATTCTCAAGACTTTCTGTCCCTAAAATATCTTGATATTGATTTTCCTCATCAACAATTTTCATCCATGCATCTTCTAACATATCATTTCCTTTTTTAGCTTTCTCAAGCGTTGGGGTTTCTATTTTAAAATCACTTTTCGCCTCTTTATTTATAGTCCCCTGTTCAGTAATGGTTTCATTTTTGGGTTCTTGGTTAACTACTTCGTTAATTTTTTTATTAACTTTTTTGTTTTTATTCTTTGTTTTTTGAGGGGGGGTTTTCGTTTCATTAATTCTTGGATCTTTTGCTTTTGATTTCTTTTTCTTTTTATTAACTAAAACGATCATAGCAACCACCCCTGCAACCATAACCATAAGTCCTCCAAGGGTAACCATCCAGTACTTAATAAAAATATCATACCACTTTTTCACTTGCATATCGTTTGTTGCATATAGTGGTTCCTTTTCAATTAGCGTATCTCCATAATAGATTTCTAGCTCTCCCACCTCAGTTCCTGCTACAATATCCTTTGAGATAAAAGTTCCTTCATCTGTCTTTTCCACTAACTCGTTTTTCCAGGTGACTTTTTCAAAATACTCATTTACTTTTGACACTGGTGCCAATGTTTTCACTGGTTTTTTAGTTGAAACTTCCAAAACTGGATCATCTAAAATATGAGCATTTGCAATTGCCACATCAGAATAATGATCCTTTTCACCGGTCCAATTAATAAAATCATAGGCGTCAATGACTGCCGTAATGGTTTGGCTCGATTCAGTAAAAATATCTGTTTTGTCGGCATTAAGAATAACGCCAATCACATTTTTTCCTTTTCCCTCCCCCTCAAAAATTAAGCAACGACCGCCTTCATCGGTAAACCCGGTTTTGCCACTGGTTGCATAGCTGTTATAAGTTGGGTTTGCCTCTTGACCTCCGTGACCTTCTTGCATACTTAAAGGCATTTCACCATATGTAGGATAAAGCATCATGTTACTATTATTCCATAAATGCTCTTTTAAATTTGTTGTCACTTGATAACTTTTCGATTTAGTTATTTCTTTAATCGTTCCCTCTTTAAAAGCCGCTTCCCCTAACCTTAGAAGATCATTGGGGGTCGAATAATGATTTTCATTATGAAGTCCGTGAGCATTTGTAAAGTTAGAACTCGCCATCCCTATGCTTTGAGCTTTTTTATTCATTGCTTCAACAAAAGCTAGAATCGCAACCTCATTTTCACTTTCATTGTTCCCCAGAATCTTTTTTCCAATATTAACGGCAATCACATTTCCAGCATCGTTTCCAGAGGGTAGGAGTAACCCATATAAAAGATCTTTGAGTGTTAATTCCTCACCAATTTCTAAATTCGCAACACTGCTATCCGTATCAATCATTTCAATCTCTGGGCCAACAATCATTTTTTGATTTAAGTCTCCATTTTCAACTGCAACCAAAGCTGTTAATAATTTTGTTATGCTTGCTGGAAAATACTTTTGATTTTCATTCTGTTTAAAAACAACAGCATTACTCCCAACTTCTTCAACCATCACCCCTTCGCTTGGAAGGTACGTCGGCAGTTCATTTCCAAAAACCGTTCCTGTCCCCAAAAGAAGTAGCAAGACAAATATCAAACTCGTTTTTTTCTTCATTTTATCACCAAATTCCATTTCAATTTATTTCCGTTTTGTTGTTGTTGTTTTTCTTTGGGTTTGAGGTCTGGTATTTGTTTTTTTCATTCGTGCTCTTCTTTGCTGTTCTTTTCTCAGTTTTTCTTGATTTTTTCGTCTAAGATGAACATATAAAATTCTTAAAAAAGCAAGCAAGATTATGACCCCAAGCAGTGTAATATACCAATAAATAATCAGATAGTCACTCCAACCCCTGACACCAATGCTATTAACTGCCAAAAGTGGCTCTGAACTAACCAAATTACTTCCTTCATAAACCTGAACTTCCCCTAAGATTTCGGATTCATTAATATTTGACTTAAGAACCAAACCTTCGTTTGTTTCACTAATAATGGTATCATCCCATTTTGTCTTTGTCGAATATTGATCCTTTTTTTCTTTGGGCGCTAAAGTCTTTAAAGGTTTTTCAGTTCTTAACCCCAAGGTTTTTCCATCAAAAATCTTGTAATTCTCAACTGTAACCTCTTCATATAGGTTATTGTCCTTTGTCCATGTAATGAAATCGTAGTCTAAGATCACAGTGTTAATCAATTGATTTGCATCTTCAAAAATCTGATTTTCTCCTCCCCCAAGAATAACACCAACCAGATCTTTTCCATTCCCTTGTGCTTCAAAAACAAAGCATTTTTCTGCTTCTTCCGTGAAACCAGTTTTGCCACTTGTTGCATAAACATTGTAAACAGGATTTTT
The DNA here is from genome assembly GCA_051649025.1 of Eubacteriaceae bacterium. GTDB lineage: Bacteria > Bacillota > Clostridia > Eubacteriales > Eubacteriaceae > Acetobacterium. Next base: position 22,291 of record JBOFGH010000073.1, on the reverse strand, counting down.
TCCTGTCATTCCAGTAGTTTCTACAGCTTCCTTTCCCATTTCATCATAGGTTGGGAACAAAAGAAGGTTACTGTTCACCCAATTATGTTCCGTTGGTTCCTCTTCATTTGTTTCAACTGTTGTTGAATTTTTATTTCCCGTCTCAACTTTCACCGCTTTTGTAATTTTAAGATTATGGGTTTTTGTTTTTGAAATCTCTCGAATAACATCATTTTTAAATGCGGCTTCTCCTAATTTCAAAAGATCTCCTGGGGTCGTATAGTGCTCTTCATCATGTAGTCCACTGGGGTTAACAAACTTTGAATCATTCATTTCAAGTGTTTTTGCTTTGTCATTCATTGCTTTTGCAAAAACATTCATTGCCGCCTCAATGTCAAGGTTATTATTTCCAGCAATTTTTCTTCCCAAGTTCACCGCAATGGTATTTGCCGCATCATTTCCAGATGGTAACAACAAGCCATAAAGTAATTCATTAAGCGTAATCACTTCATCCTTCACTAATCCAGCAACACTGCTATTCGAACTGATTAGGTCAATTTCAGAACCAACGGTTATTTTGTCCCCTAAATTTCCATTTTCTACTGCTACAAGAGCTGTCAAAAGCTTTGTCGTACTTGCAGGATAAAATTTATCACTTTCTCTTTGTTTAAAAAGAATGTTATTACTATTTGTCTCCGCAATAATAACGCCTTCTTTCTCCGAGAATTCTGGCAACTCTTCTCCTAAAACCGTTGATCCGAGAAAGATTACACATAATAACAAAAGTAGCCCAACTTTTTTCCCCATTTCTTTCTTTCCTCTCCCTTATTCTTATTTAATATAGCCCACTGTTTTAAAAAGTTTCTCATTTTCTTTCAGTGCTTCTTCACTTCCCAAAACACAAATCACATGCTTCTTTAATGCCCCTTCAATCATTGATGAAAATGCTTTTAAGGTTTCTATGGTCGTCCCTAGAATTTCATCCCGTTCTTTTTGTAAATCATCACTACTTAACCCACTAAAGAAAAGATTATCTGCAACCTCACCCTTCATCGCAACACTAAGAGGAATATCTTTGCTACTGATCGTTCCAATGATATACTTTTCTAATTCGCGTTGTGAAGTGTCAATGGTATTTAAATATTGGATAGCCCCTTCAAAAGCCTCAAAGGTCTTTTTTAATTGTGGGTCTCTATAAGAACCAAAGTACAGCTCCCCAGATCTTCCTACATTGAAAAACGCCCCATAAGCCCCTCCTTGAACTCGTACTTTATTCCAAAGATAGTCCATAGAAAGCATTGATTTTAGCACCAGCAAACTCCCATGATATTCATATCCAAGATCCCGAATATTATACCCTTGGGAAACATATTGTATTTTAGCCGCAGTTAAAAAACCTTCATTTAAAATTTCTGTATTAAAGAGATAAGGATTTTGTGGAGACTCTAGTCCTTCTTTTAATTCTGTTATGTAAGGTGTTAAAGCCTCTAGAGTTTTCTTCTTAATTTCTTCAGTTCCTGTAACACTAATGATCGGTTGGCTATTATTAAAAACTGTTCCAAGAATAATCTCTAATTTTTCCTTTACTATTTCGTATTTTTCTTCAAAATTTTTATCCAAATCTGCTATGAATTTATAAAATTCGATACCACCAAAAGTTTCAAAAAGACTTGCTGATTGGGAATAATAAGACTGCAGTCGTTGAACCCCAACCACATGACCTGCCGTCAAAAATTGAGTTTCTTTATTGCCCTTAATTTCTTTAATGATATCATGAATCAAGTGTTTCTCATTAAAGACAGTCTCTGTTAATACCTCTACCATCAATGCCACTAAAGTCTCAATCTTGTCCGTTACTGCCTTCCCTTTTACATAGCATCGCGTTTGAAATTTTCCATTTTCATGAACATTATCATAGGATTCAATCCCAAAGTTTAAGCCACCCGTATTGATTTCGATTCCTTGGCTTAATCTCCTAAAGTTTTTGTTTTTTGTGCTTAAACTTCCCAGAAGCTTCGTTAATAATGACAGATATTTTAAGTCTTCTTGTGGAACACTTGTATAATCAAAATAAAGTTTTAAATATGAAATCCCACCAGTAAATCCTTCGTGATATAAAAGTTTAGTATCAAATGCATTCTCAACTGAAATGGGATAGTTTCTCACCTTTTTATCAATGGCATCCAACGATAGTTTTGGAATTTTTTCTAAATCTTCTGGAGCATCTTCAGCATTTTGCCGTTTCTTTAGCTCCTTCGTTTCTTCAACTAAATAGGCAAGCGCCTCTTTGGATAATCCCATTTTATAGGCCTTTAGTTTTTCCTCTAATGCTCTATCCAATTTTTCTTGGAGAGTGGTATCAGGAAGAATGGTCACTAAGGATTGATGCTTGTTTTTGATTAACAATTCTTCAAGTAAGTTTTCGAAATAGCGGTTTTTATACTGCGCCTTCATCCTTTTAAAAACAGGTTTGTATTTTAAATACTCTAAGGGTTCCTTTCCATAAAGCCAATTGTCCATGATTTCGATTCCATAGATCAATCCTTTAGGATATGCCCCATATTCCCCTTCAATATGGGAAAATTCATGAATGTTAATGCCTGCCTCTACCGCTAAAGGATCAAACCCATCCTTAACAATGTTATTTAGAACCCTTTCAATGGTTTCTACAAAAATACCACTTTTCTTTTCATCAGCATTCTTTAAAATAATAGAAAAACAAGGTTGTTTTAAAGAACTTGTATAATGGTAACTCACATCTTCCGCAATTTTAAGATCAAGGAGTGCTTCTTTCAAAGGGGAAGCGTTATTATTTAATAAAATATGCGCCAAAATGTCAAAAGCAAGGGCTTTTTCATATGGCAAGGTTTCTCCCAATACATAATTTAGAGCAATGTAAGCTTTGTCTTCAGTGCTTTCTTCCTTAGAAACCCCATAATGATCCACTACCACGTTTCGTTCCTCAAAGGATTTTTGTGTGCTAATAGAGCTGTCGACTTTAATTTTATCAAACGCCTTAAGAAAGTGTGTATCAAGATACTCTAGATGCTCACAAACATCCCCATCTCCATATAAATAAATATAGCTATTCGAAGGATGGTAATATTTCCGATGAAAATCTAAAAACTCTTCATTTGTTAGTTCTGGAATCACACTTGGGTCACCACCTGATTCAAAATAATAACAGGTATCGGGATAAAGTGATTCAAAAATTTTGTTTTGTAAAACTTCTTCCGGATTCGAAAAAGCCCCTTTCATCTCATTGTATACCACCCCATTATACACAATGGGATCTTCTAAATTTTCGATATGATAGTGCCAACCCTCTTGTTGAAAAGTGTAGGGGTTTTCGTAAATGTTTGGATGAAAAACTGCATCTAAATACACATCCATTAAATTCATAAAGTCCTGGGCGTTGGTACTCGCAACAGGATACATCGTTTTGTCTGGATAAGTCATCGCGTTTAAAAAAGTATTCAAGGATCCTTTTGCTAATTCGACAAAGGGCTCCCTCACCGGGTATTTTTTTGAGCCACATAAAACAGAATGTTCCAAAATATGAGGAACCCCTGTGCTATTGGTTGATGGGGTTCTAAAGCTAATTGAAAAAACCTTATTCTCGTCCTCAGCCGAAACATATAAACACTGAGCCCCTGTTTTTTCATGAATAAAGGTTCGTGCTAAACCGTCAATTTCTTCTACAAATTCTTCTTGTTTCAATATAAACCCATGGGTATTTTTCCCAATTTTAAATGCTTTCTGATCTACTATCTTTTTCAATATTTTCTCCTTATTCAATTATTTTAGAACTCAATCTAAAAAGTTTTCAAGTGAATCGACTATATTTAATTGCACCTCTAAAAATCGTTGCTTATTTTACACCTAATTTCTCAAGATGCTTTTTTATTTTATTTTCAAATCCTTGGTTTGTCGGTTCATAAAACGACGTCCCAACCAAATCATCTGGAAGATACTGCTGTTTTATATAATGTCCTGGATAATTATGGGGATAAGCATACGTCATCCCTCTTCCAAGTTTCTCACTTCCAGAATAATGGGTATCTTGGAGATGCAGGGGAACACTACTGGTTGATGTATTCTTAACAGCGGCAATTGCTTGATCGACCCCTAAATAGGAAGCATTACTTTTAGGAGCACAAGCACAAAATACAACCGCTTGGGCAAGATTAATCCGAGCTTCTGGCATTCCAATAAACTGCACTGCATCCGCTGCTGCCATTGCAACGACTAATGCCATAGGTTCAGCGTTTCCAACATCTTCAGAAGCTGAAATGACCAACCTTCGAGCAATGAATTTAGGGTCTTCCCCTGCAACAATCATTTTTGCCATCCAATATAATGCCGCATCTGGATCTGATCCACGGATGCTTTTTATAAAAGCAGAAATAGTATCATAATGATTATCCCCGTTTTTATCATATTGTACCGCTTTTTGCTGGATGCACTCTTGAGCTGTTTCCAAATCAATATGGATCCTGCCATTTTCATCTTTTTCAGCTGTTAAAATCCCCAGTTCTAGTGCATTCAATGCCCGTCGCACATCCCCATTTGCTATTTCAGCTAAATGATTCAGGGCTTCTTCATCACAAAGAATCTTCATCCCACCATAGCCGACTATTTCGTCAGTGATTCCTCTCAAAATCACTTCTTTAATGTCATCTGCCTTAAGACCCTCAAATTCAAAAATAGTTGATCGGGATAACAATGGGGAATTAATTTCAAAATAAGGATTTTCCGTCGTTGCTCCAATAAGTGTTACCACCCCTTTTTCAACACTTGGTAATAACGCATCTTGTTGGGCTTTGTTAAAACGATGGATTTCATCAATAAACAAAATTGATTTTTTATTATACACGCCCAAATTATTTTGGGCTTTTTCGAGAACCTCTACAATTTCCTTCTTACCTGAAGTAACCGCATTCAGTTCATAAAACGCAGCATTGGTTCGGTTTGCAATTATTTTTGCTAAAGACGTTTTGCCTGTTCCAGGAGGACCATAAAAAATGACAGAAGAAAGTTTATCCGCTTCAATCAATCGATAAAGAAGCTTACCTTTTCCAATAATATGCTTTTGTCCAACAAATTCCTCCAAGGTTCTTGGCCGTAATCGCACCGCTAGTGGTGCGTTATCGTGGATTTGTTCTTCATAATTCATTGTAAAAAAATTCTCTTGCACTTTACTTCCTCTTCAACCTCAATTTAAAGGTTCATTTATTCTATTACAATTTCTATTTCTTCTTCACTTAAACCAAAATAATCAAAAAACCACTGATCAATTTCTTTTAGAAATATTTCCAATGCTTCTGTTTGATTATTTTTTACTAACTTTTCTATTTTAGCATAAAAGCCTTTAAAAAGCTTGCTATTTTCAGACTTGATATCAGGAATTCCTAACTTTAAAAGGGTATTCGGATAATACTCATACAAGGCATCCCCTAACTTTTTTCCGAAGGCTTTAAAGTAGAAATTATACAACTGACTGTTTAATAAAATAACTAAAAATTCTTCCGAAATTTGATGATAAAGCCGTTTTTTCAGCATTAATCCATAAACATCTGCACTAAAAAAACACTGATGCTCATCAATTGCAAATCGATTGGTTGTCGCCTTGTAAGGAAACACAATTTTTTTTCCAGTAAAATACTCAGGATTACGCCCCCATTGAAGACCATACCAAGGGAGTTTTCCACTTTTGCATTCTCTACGCTCCATCAATTTTTCATGATGAATTTCTAGATGTTTAATTACCTCAGGATAATTCTCTATGTTTGAAATTCCATTGGTATATACTATCTTTTTTTTAGGTTGACTAATTTGATACTTTTTTACATCTTTGTTCTTTATCCAAGGTTTCAAAAAAGCAGGTTCAAACCCTACCGCCCCATTATCGCCTTCATCAATAATAAAAGCTTTATCATTTCCAGTGATTACCCCTTGAAAACTTTTTACAACATTTCCTAAAGTAAACGGTGTTCTGTTCTCAATTTTTTCAATAATTTGTTTTGTCATTGGGGAATAAAGTCGCCAAAGGTCTTCTTCTAAGTCATCTTGATTCGATTGGTATTCTTCATAAAAATTATTTTCTTTCCCTATATTTTTTCTAAGGCCTTCAATTAAACAAGGAAAATTTTGGGGCTTCACATTTTTTTGATAAAAGCGTTTAACATTAATCCAATGTCCTTCTTTCACTTCTTCATTTTTTCGTAAAGAAATAATGGCTAAATCAACCCCCACATTTGGAATCACACGCAAACCATTAAAATCTATTATTTCCTTTACCTCAAAATGATTTTTTAAAAACCTCCGAAGCCCTTTTCCATTATAGGCTTCAAGAAAATAGCGAGAGGTAATATAAACTAAAGAACCTCCTTGTTTTAGCCGTTCCCAGCCACAGCCAAAGAAGCAGTAAGATAGATCCCCTTTATCTTGATAAACCTCGGGATAACGTTTCTTTAATTCTTCCATATAACCTTTTTCGATCCCTTTATGGCCAACATACGGCGGATTCCCAATAATAAGGTCAAAATTATTGTCCTTTTCGTATCCTTCAATTAATAAGTCACCTTTTTTAATCCCTATTGGATAAACATAAAACTTATTTTTTAAAACTAAAATCATTTTTGTCACTAAGCAAGCAATCCCATCACGATCAATTCCCACAAGAGATTCTTCAACTATTTTTTTATGCAAGTCACTTTTTTCAGCCTCATTCTTATCTCTTCCAAACCGATTCATTAATTGATCATACATTGCAATTAATAGGGAACCACTCCCACATGCTGGGTCTAGAATCCTTGGGATTGGATCATTTTTATCTATCTCCCCCCACATCATTCCTTTTTCTGCAATGACCTGACTGATATTTTCAGGGGTGTAAAAAATGCCGTGTTTCTTTTTGCGGTTAAGTTGAATCCCTTCCTCATATAATATCCCAAGGATCATGGGGGATTCACCTTTAAGAGAAGGTGCATTGTCAATAAAATCACTTAGCCACTGAAAAATATGATCTCCCAAGGGTAAAGAGGCTCCTACTAGGGGTTCCCATGTATTGATGGTATCCTTTTCTCCCACCCATAGGCTTACAAAGGTATCTATTGTAAAATTTTTCTCAATAAATTTCTTATTGTTCCAAAAATCAATGATTTCGTTATTCACTAAAAACTTTAAAAAAAGACACTTCATAAGAAATAAAAGACTGATGTTCTCATCATTATGATAATTATATTCTTTAATGAATTGATTCAATGTATTTACAAGCCCATCATATTTCATATTCTCTGCCACCCTTCTTTACTATTTTTTTATTATAACACTTTTTCTAAAAAAAAATCCGTAAATATGAGACTTTTACCATTGATTTTAATAAAAAAAAGACTTCTGTCAAGACATCTCTCGTGGTTAACAGTTTCATCAATCCCTACTGTTTATCCAAGCTAAGACGTCCATCATCGAATCTCTTCTTATCGCTTTTTAAAATATTTTTGACTTCTATTAATTCTATTTTTAACAAGCCTTTTTATTTTTAACTGAACTTTTTATAAATGCTTAACAAAAACACACCTGTTTTTTCAAAACTTTTTATTTTGAAAGCATTATTCTTAACTAAAAAAACTAACAACCCCTTTATGATAGGGTTGTTAGTTTTTTACTAAAATCAATGATCTTGTTTAATTTACTTAACGGGAATACCTCTTTGTAACAGAACAACAGGAATAATCATTCCTGCTTCATTTGCAGGTATCAATCCCTCTTAACGGGAATACCTCTTTGTAACGAAGATAGCTATTCTATTCTAGAAGAAAAAGCTAAACTGTATCAATCCCTCTTAACGGGAATACCTCTTTGTAACTTTGTCGTGGGAAACGTTGTCCTTCGACAAGAAGGCTGTATCAATCCCTCTTAACGGGAATACCTCTTTGTAACAGCATAAAAAATAGGTGCTTACTACCGAAAGTGTAAGGTATCAATCCCTCTTAACGGGAATACCTCTTTGTAACTTTGTTATAAAACTCTTTTCAAAAGTTTTTAAAAAACTGTATCAATCCCTCTTAACGGGAATACCTCTTTGTAACAAAGCGGCGATTTAAGCGCTTTGTCAATCGATAAAAAGACGTATCAATCCCTCTTAACGGGAATACCTCTTTGTAACTTAGATTCTTGACAACGAAGAAGATGTTATTTGGCGCTTATGTATCAATCCCTCTTAACGGGAATACCTCTTTGTAACATACAAGCTCATCAGAATTGTATTCTGATGAAGAAGGTATCAATCCCTCTTAACGGGAATACCTCTTTGTAACAAGATCTTTGTCATCTTACATTATCAGATTCGATCAAATTGAACTGTATCAATCCCTCTTAACGGGAATACCTCTTTGTAACATGAAAATGGAAATGAAAAAACGGCAACAACTAGAGCTGTATCAATCCCTCTTAACGGGAATACCTCTTTGTAACAGTCAAACAAAGAATTAGTAGAAAAAGAACTTCGCCGCCATGTATCAATCCCTCTTAACGGGAATACCTCTTTGTAACTACTATGAGTAAACAAATTCCAGAAACTCGGCACACCTTTAAGTATCAATCCCTCTTAACGGGAATACCTCTTTGTAACGCATTGCGGAATTGATTCGATATTGGCAAAGAGACGCTTGTATCAATCCCTCTTAACGGGAATACCTCTTTGTAACGAAAAAATGAACAATGAAAAAAAACAACGGCAACAACTGTATCAATCCCTCTTAACGGGAATACCTCTTTGTAACATTCTTGACAACTAAAGAAATGTTACTATTTGGTTATGTATCAATCCCTCTTAACGGGAATACCTCTTTGTAACTTAGATTCTTGACAAATAAAAAAATGTTATTGTTTGGTTGTATCAATCCCTCTTAACGGGAATACCTCTTTGTAACAATGGCAGCCGTTTTAAAGGTTGCTCGCTATTTAAAAATGTATCAATCCCTCTTAACGGGAATACCTCTTTGTAACGGTATAATTACACTGGGGAGCCCATGACCCCACAAAAATGTATCAATCCCTCTTAACGGGAATACCTCTTTGTAACAGCACCCATTTGAAAGCTCCTATTCATGGGGATTTCAGAGTGCAAAATAATGGGCGATTTTCTTTTTGAGTGCAAAATTTCAAAAAACAAACCACTTTTTTGTGTAATATTTTCATGCCACAATATCTTGTGATTTTGGTTTGTATAAAACACAATTTGTAGATCCGTTTTTCCATGAGCGATTATACTTAATTCGCATTAAGCTTACGTTCATTCTTCACTTTTAACTTAAATTCATTCTACCATTTTCTTTCAATTTTAGCAACGGTTTTTATACACTATGTTAATTCATACTTTCAATAAGAAATCTTGGCTCCCCTCATCACTATCAATGGCTACCCTTCCATAATCTGTGATGATAGATTCTAACCCTGCATTTTTCATAAGTACTAGCATTTCTTCTTTTAAAGTAATTCTAGTTTTTTTCAATTCTTCTATTTTTTTATTTATTTCCAATATCTGGTAAAAAAGATTTTCTGCTTTTTCCCTTGCCGAATAATGTTCAATAATCGCCGTTTCTTTATTTTCTCGTCCTATAGGTAATGTAATTTTTTTATCTTCTTCAGTATAAGTATTAACAGAAACGGCGTGTAATACTGGTGAAGGATAACATCCTTTTGGCATTTCAAATTTACAATGACACTCATTTGATCCCAAACATTTAAATTCTTCTTTTAGTTTATTACAGCTTATAGGTCGTTCAGGTAATTTTTTTATAAAATAATCTGTGGTCTTTTCTTTATAATCCATTGTATAAGCAATGGTTTTATGCAAAAATTCGATCCCTTCATCTCCCAGATGTCCAAGGACATATAAAAGAGATAACCGTTCAAAATGATTCAAAAACCGTGTGTCTTTAGCTTTTAAAACCAGCCTTCGTATCACAACACAATTTTCCATAACCTGTCTCACATTTGGTGAAAGGCATCCTAGGGTCTCTATGGAATCATCGAAAATCAAAATTCCTTTCTCTGTTTTTACAATACTCCGAATATTTTTCTTAATTAGAGCACTTTGATTAATCACAATAATTCCAACAAGTTCTCTCCAATTTCTAATAATCTCACTGCTTTTCAAATAAAAAAAACTTTTTTTTTTGCTCCTCACATTAATTCCAAAGGGAACCTTAATACTTGCTGACTTTTTTTCAGGCTTCATATTTCTTCCATTTGGAAAGCATTCTACAAATAAACCTTTTGGAATTTCCCCAGTTAATTGAATCAGGGTTTTGCAAAAATTATTACCCTCTTTATTGGTTATTTTTTCATCCAAAAATAACCAAACATGTCTTCCTAAACCTCCACTATCTTCTAAATAAGCAATAATTCCCATATCTTCAGCTGTTTTTAAATATCTCTTCCCTAATTGATGTGCTTCTTCTCCTAATTGCCTAACTTCCTTAGAATCATTTTTAAACTTCAGTAATTCTTCTTTAGCTAAATCAATATCTAAAACAAGCATTGAGGTTTTACCATTCGCATCCAGTATATAACTGTCTAATGTTATTTCGCCTGCTAAATGACGCCGGATGACATCAGGGAGCATTTCCTTTTCCTGTAAAATAAAGCGTCTTTCATTATCTACCAAGACTTCTGAAGAAAAAGCATCGGTTCTCTGAAAAAACAACTTCTTAAATATTTCTATCTCTTCTAAGCTATAACCTACTTCAACATCGCCTCCCTCAAATCGAAAACTCTCTAAAGACCTTAAATACTCGGAAAGTTTAGAAGCAATCAGATATTCTCCAGCTTCCGTATATTCTTCTATTAAATTTCCAATACTATTATTATCTACCTTATTAAAATATACTTTATATAAATTAAAAAGTTTTTGTCCCCGGCCTATTTCAAAATTTTGTTCAGGCAAGTTAAAATATCGTCCAAATTCATTTAATCCGTTGTTTATTTTCCCTTTTGATTCCCAAGCCTCTGCTATTAAAAGGATCTTTTCACTGTCCTCACTATCTAAGCTTTTTCGATAATTAAGGATTTTTTCTTCTGAAATCTTTCCAGAATAAATCTGAGCCAATACACCTAAAAGTCCACCCGCACATTCATTTTTATAATAAGCATTCCAGTGTGTCATTTTTTCTTCAAGAATTTTTATTCGAAATCCGATCTCTAACAAGCGATTCTTTGCCCATTCTATTTCCAAAATCTCTTCCAGAGCAAGCTCAGCTGCTTCTGTTGCTGTAGTACCTTTTTCGTCAAATCTAAATCCCAAAAAATCAAATCCCGTTTTTGCATTAATCAAAAGGGTTTTTTTCTCATTTGTTCTTAGAAAAAAAGCTTCTAATAATTCTTTCGTTTTATCCAAGGCTTCTTTTATCACTTCTTTTGTTTTTCCCATAAAAAGAAGATCATCACAATACCGAATATATTTAATTTCTTCATTTTTTTCAAAATAACTATCAATCCCCAATAAATAGTAATTGGATAGTACCGGCGACAAAGGACTCCCCATACAAATTCCGGATATTTTCAAAGGTTTGTTTTCTCTTAGCATCGGTGCTGAGAGAAAATTAATAATTAATTGCATCACCTCCTCATTTTCTACTAAAGGATAGAGTCTCTGTATTAATAAATCTCGATTTATCTCGTTAAAAAAATGTTGGATATCCGTTTTTCCAACGTCTGTATAACCTTGACTAATATATCCTTCAATTAATTCCATAGCTCCTAGTGCAGATTTTTGTGGTCGAAAGGCAAAGGATGATTCAGGGAGGAGTGGATCAATGATTTTGTTTAACTGATAATGAATCACCCTTGAAACAATCCGATCTTTACAGGTTAATATTCCAATTTCACGCTCTTTTTCATTTTTTTTAATCGTGATCATCTTAACAGGATCCGGTCTAAAGACATTTGATTTAATCGCCCAAGCAAGCTCCTGCAAATTAGATTTTTGATTACTGGCAAATTCTACAGGAGTGATGCCATCGACTCCTGATGCCTTACTTTTTCTTAAAATCACGTTAAATGCGGTATCTAGCGCTGTATAATTTGAAATTTGATCAATCGTTATCATTTAAAACGCCTCCTTAAATAACAAGACTACTCTCCCATGTGGGATAAACAAGGACATCTCCTAATTGAATGCTTTCGTTTTCACATTTTTGACATAAAGGATAGATTTGAATACTTTTTAAACTATTTTCTGAAAAGTTATCAATTAAGCTTTCTAATTCAATCAACATCCTAAACCGATTTTTTTCAGTAAGGCGACATTTAAAAACACTGAATTGAATACGATACCCATATTTTTCTAATCTTTTTTTAACTTTACTACGTAATTTATTATTTGAAATATCGTAAGCTACAAGGTAATATCTTCTATTTTCCACGGATTATATTCATCTCCTTCCAAAATAGATTTTCTAAAAAGGTTAATCTGATTTTTCAAAATATATCTTTTAGGTTCAATTTGTTTTTCGTAATATTCTAAAAACTTAATGAATGCTTCCTCTCTTAATCGACATCCTTCTTCCATAACAATAAAATCTTCGTCTTTCAAACGGTTGTTGTTAATAATAGATACGACCAATCGATCAATTAAAGGCGCTCTGAATTCTTCAACTAAATCACAGGCCAGAGAAATCCTTCCATAATGGATTTCATGTAAAAAACCAAGACCTAGCTCAAACCCAGCAACTTCTAAATAATTAACTAATTCTCCTATCAGAAGTGAATAGCCCAAATTGAGCATGGCATTTACCGGATCAAATCCCGGTCGTTTTTCCCGACGCCTAAATTTCATTTTATGAATTCCCAAAGCAAAAATTTTAAAGTAATCTTTTGCTACACTCCCTTCAATCCCGTATAGGTTTTCCATCTTTTTAGCACTTTTTATTTTTTCAAGACTTTGGTCTATTTTCTCTTTAAAAATTTTAGTTTCTTCTTTTTCACACCATTTAGAGCGTAATACAACTTCCCGTTGATTTAAGAGCTTTCCTTTTACAAATATTTTGGCTAAATCAATTCGCTCAGTTTGGTATTTTTCATATTGGGCCAACCTAAGAAAAATATTTTTGTTAAATCCAGAAGAAACTTTCCCTCTGATTCGACCTTGAAGGGTCATATAGATAACATCAATTCCATTATCCATAAATAGTTTAGCTGATTGGCTCGTCATGTGAACATTTCCAAATATAACAACGGTAGTAAGATCAATCATCAGTATTTCAGCAATCTTATTTTTCGTTTTTTCTACAATAATACGTTCCCCAGATTTTCGTATTAAAGCCCCTTGTTCTCGAACATATAAAACTCCCATTAAAACCTCCAACAATCATTTTTTCAAAAAAATCAAAAAACCAAACAGTGATGAATGGTTTTTATTGCTATGTCTAAAATCTAGACACTGATTATTAAACCCTCTTAACGGGAATACCTCTTTGTAACCAGTACCCATTTGAAAGCTCCTATTCATAGGGGTTTCAGGATGCAAAATAATGGACGATTTTCTTTTTGGTGCAAAATTTCAAAAAACAAACCACTTTTTTGTGTAATATTTACATGCCACAATATCTTGTGATTTTGGTTTGTATAAAACACAAGTTAAAGATCCGTTTTTCATGGGCGATTATACTTAATTTGCATTAAGTTTACTTTTATTCTTTAGTTTTAACTTAAATCCATCCTACCATTTTCTTTTTAATTTCGCAATTGTTTTTTATCCATGGGTCTTTAAAAAACATTTCTATAAGAAAACCCTCCCATACCCATGGATGTTTTTGCACCAATCCCTGTATATTGGCTATAGTTTAAAATCAAATTGATCTTCTTTATTAATTCTAAACTTCCCTCTAAAGTTCCTTCAACTTCCCCTATAAAACCTGAAATTCTATTTTTTTTAATACTATATTTTCGACTTCTCAAATGATACGCAATTATTTTAAAATTTTCATTAATGGCATAAAAATCCTTTGCTTCTATGTCTCCCCCCTCAAAAGCATTCACTTTTTTAATAGGATTCATTAAAATCCGACTAAGATTAAATTGGTCGGAATATCGATTATCAACTTTATAAGTGGTTGGAGAAAAAAAAGACAATCGAATTTTTTCCGTTTCCACAACTTCTGAAAGTTCAGAAAGTTTTTTTATTTTTTTTTCTTTTTTTTCTAAAACCTGAATGGCTTCAGGTAAACCGGTTAATTCGATTTGTCCTATTTCTAAAATCCAATCGATGAGACAGCATGCTTCACTATTAAGAGCATTGACAATTAACACGTCATAATCTTTCATTTTGGTATTAACAGCAAGGCTAAATGGACGAATTTCTCCAAAGCTATGCAATTTTTCTGCGGTTTTTTCTGGCATTTTATTAAGAAGATACCCATGGATTTTTGCCCCTAGTGCTGAGCCTAGTTCAGTTTTAGATGTTTTTTCTAGTTTTAATTTTGCCTGTGTGATCATCATATTCCACCTTTACTCCACAAACTGACCATATCCAACATTTGTTTTTGCGCCAATACCCAGATCTTTTAAAATACTTTTAAATAATCTTAACTTTTGTTCAATATTGATTCCACCGCTTTCTATTAAGAGAAAACGAAATTGAAATACAATACCGGGTCGAACTTTCACTAAAGTTAAGGGGTTCGGTTCCGCTAATTCCAATAATTCCAGATCTTGTCGATGAGGTGTTATATTATCCAGTCCCATAATTCTGTTATTTGGAATCTGATCACTTTTTATAACTGCATCAAAGAAAATATCTCTTTTCTTGGGTGATGTGATATACCTTTCCCCTTGTATTTCCCCAAAGATACTTTCTTCTAAGGCTTTCACATCAAAATCGCTGGTTTCATTAAGGTCTAATAGCTCTTTAATATACTCAGGCTCTTTAAAGGCATTTCGCAGAGTACCTTTTACACTGGATCCTGGTATATACGGTAGTCCCGTAACATAGTCAAAGGTGAATCCCAGCTCAATTGCTTCTTTATCTCTTGCTGACATTTTCCCATGAGGATTTCCTATTCCTATTAATAGACCCGGGTAGATTACTTTTAACTGGAAGCAATTACAATTATCTGTCAATTCTTCTATTCCACACATAGGAGTGGTAAATTCAAAATTTTTTATAGCCTCGTTTTTTTCATTTATGTGATTTTCCAATTCATAGTACTCGCAATTGAAAACATAGTTTAAATTTTTTGAGTTAAACATTTTATCCCCTTTATTCTAAATGATATAAGTTCATAGCCAGTTTTAAAGCTACTGCCGCACTTAATATTTTTTCTTTGGTTTCAAAATTATTATTTGCATTTACAAAAGAAAATAATTCTTCTCTTCCTTCCGGTACAATGATTCTATAGATCGCGATCATTAGAGCATCTCTTCTAACTTCGGAATTTCCTTTTTTGCTAAAAAAAGCCACTGCCGTTTTTAAACTCCCCATTTGAACCGCTGCGCCAAAGGAAGATATTTGGCTTCTAAAAGCTTTTTTTATTGTTCCTTTTTCATCGCAAAACTTAAATGATACCAATCCGTCTAGTTCATAGGTTTCTCTTAACACCAAATATGCTTTCTCTAAGTAATCTTCTACTTTCTTTTTATCCATTTCAAATATCCTCTCTTACAATTTTTCGACTTTCGTAAAACCATAGCCAATGGATGCATTCCCACCAAATTGTATGATTTTTTTATTAACAGCACCATTAAAGAGTTCTTCATATTCAGAATCTAAATTATTTGTAATCACCGTAAAATAAAAAATTGAATGATGTGGAACTATTTCTTCATACCACAAATTTTTACTTTCACCATTTATTAAATAATTTCTTGACATTACCGGAAGACTTATCTCCTTCATATCTGCTTCTTTCATGATAACGGCATTATCTCCAATATGTTTTTTTAAAAATGATTTTAAATCTTCGTTACAAATTTTTTCTTCAATTATTTTTCCTTCAACAGCAATTTCCGAATCATCTATCTTATATGATTTACTTGGATTTATTTCATTTTCAATCCCTACTAACCCTACTAAATCTTCAGCATTACTTAATTGTATGAGTTCAAGATATTGGTGAATGGCATTTTTAGTTGTTACCATATAAAAAGCTTTATCACCTTTTGATGCTCTCATTGGAAGTGCTAACAAGTTTCCAGATAAAAACTTAAGTTTTCCAGGCCTGCTTTCACTCTCATTTTGATTTGTTCCAAAAATGTTTATTATATCCTCTTCATCTTTTTTCATTGCTTCTTTATTCAATTCTGAAAAATATTCTCGTAGAGCCCCTTTTATTCCAGATGAATTAATGGTTGGTAAATTTGTTACTGGATCTCTTTGAACCTCATTATCGATAATATTAAAATTTACATCTCCGTTACCAACATGCATATTTGTTAAACAGGTAATTTTATATAAATCTACTTTCATTCTGCTAATCCTCCAATTTTTATAATTTGGTTTAATCCTATTTTTTTACAATTACTACTAAGATCTTTTAAACATCCTTTAAAGTCTTCTTCTTTATCTTTATGTACATAAAACACACTTCCTGCCGATATTAAATTAAATAAGTTTTTGTTTTTTTTAATACCTTTTATATTATTTTTATTTTCAAACAAAACCGTATTCAATCCTCTAAAAAACTTTGTCTTAATAATAGAAAATGCACACAATTTTTCGCAATTTTCCGATGCCATAAAAGTATCCGACAAAGCATAATATATCGAATATGCTCTATTGCTATCATTTTTGTCTTCCAATAAACCTTGGCTCTTTATACTTAAAATACCTTCATTTTCTCCATTAGAAGTACTTTCCGTAATAGATAATTTAAAAGCTGATTTATTTTGTCCTAAATAAATGATGGTATTTTCTAGTTTTCCATTTTTCAAAACCAATTCATTTTCATCTAACTCTACAAAAAATGTGAAAACATAGTTCTCATTTAATATGACATATTCTTTTTTAAAAAATCCTTCTTCATTTTTATTTTGACCACCATCATTTTTCCGAATGCCTACTCTTGTAATTTTCTTGAAAACACTAAACTCACCAACTTCAGCAGAGCCTTTTCTTATTATTTTATGTGTTGACAAATCTATTTTAGGAGCTTTTCCTTTTTTCCCTTTATATGGCATCTCATTCCCTAATAGCTCTAAAAAACTATCTGTTATTCCTTCTTTAGGATTAAAATCTGAAAACAATATTTTTTTTTCAGTGCTTTTATCAAATTTTTTTTCGAATTCCAGATATTCTTTAAAAGGATTATACATCTTATTTTCATCTTTCACACAATGATTGAAAGGTGTTGGCACTAAAACATTTTTTTGCTCACTCAATAAAAATAGAGGAGATATTTTTATTATCGCACCAAAGTTTTGTTCGTCTTTGTGGCTAATATCAAAACTATCAGATCCAATAAGTTTCTTTACTTCATCCTTATATTCAAAACTACTGTTTAAAAGTCCAGCGTTTTCCAACAGATAGTACCGCATTACACCTAATAAAGTTGTTTGTGTGGGGAGTTCTTCACTTTTTATAAAGTATTTACTTCTAACCTGCTGTTTTGTTTCGCCAAAATCAAAAGTTCTTTCGCCTCCTAGAAAATAGGGTTCTAAGGGTTTTAATTTCACTAAATATTTCATTCTCTTTCACCCGCTTTCTCCGTAAAAAATTTAGCTAAAAGCAATAAATATTCTAATATAACAACTTCTTTTTTTCGATGCTCAATGCCTTCCATCCCAGAAATTCCTATCCCCTTATCATCTTCACAAATTTTTTCATATAGTTTTCTGATTTCTTCAATAAAAGCATTCCCCAAATGAATTTCGCTGTCAAAAATATTATTAAAAAGATTTTCTATCTTAACCTCATCTTTGTTTGCTGCAATTGTCAATAAACCCTCAAAAACCGCTGTTTTGTATATTATAGAATGTAATACTTTATCTTTTTCTCCCACTTCTTGATTCCCCCCCAAAAAAGTGGTTAAGACTTTTAAAAAACAATCTAAGATGGTATTACTATTGGAAAAGCTTTCATTATTTGGAATTACTAAACCTAATTTTTGACCACTAGACTTCGTTAATTCGAATGCTATACAGTTTTTATTTTTTGTATTCTTCGCAACTCCAAACAAAAGATTTTGAGCCTCGTTAAGTGCTTCATATAAGGGGTATTTTGTGTGATGAATAGAAATACCAAAGGACACTGAAGGCGTTTTTGCTTCCTCGTCTCCATCATCTAATTTCTTTTTCATTGTATCAATTTCATTTTTAAAGACTTCGTAAAATTTACAATTGAGTTGTTTGCATAAATGAAAAATTGTTTTCTTCTTGCTATTTTCAACCGGGGATAAAAATAATAAATCATCTCCTCCGGCATAAAGTGTAACCCCTTCATATTCTTTTATAATTTTTGAAGATTCTGCTACATACTTAAGACATTTTTCTGAAAATTCTATGACGGATTCATCTTTAATAAGGGTTGTTTTAAGAATTTTCCCTATATTGTCCCCATCTGCCTGAACTACTGCATAATAACCATATTTTTTTAACTCCGGTTTATTGTTTTCCGAATAGTTTTTATAGGCAATCTCATTGATTGTTTTTATCTTCTTCTCATTATTTCCTTCATTAGATTCTTTTAAAATTTGCGAACCATCAGCATCGCGAATTAAAAAGGATTTTTTAATTCGCTCGTTTCTACACTTTTCACTATCTCCTTCAAATAAATTTAAAAAGTAATTTTGAGTTTGATTCCTTGGAAATGTTTTGCTTAACTCTATCGAATCTAAATATGGTGAAATATTTAAAACACAATTTTTTTCATCTTTGTTGCCTTCTTCTTCTGACAGCACTACGTAGTGAATTTGAATATACTCATTTACAAATTCAATGATTTTTGTCTCCGAATCATCCATACTTATACTCTTGCTTAAATTAGTTCCTAAACTATTCTTTACCGACTCAATTAATTTAGGGAGCCCATTATCTCCAGCAATATCTTCAAATCCAGCTGGTGCTTTAAAAATAATCCGATCTGGAAATAATCCAACTTCCCCAATATTTTTTTTAATTTCATCTTTTGTTAGATCAAATACCGGTGAAATGAAATTTTCCTTCTGAATTCCTGCGCCAAGTAGTTTTTGGCATATTTGCCTGGAAATATATGAAAACATGTAACTTACTCCCCATAACCCTGCAGGAGATGATACTGATGTAAGGGTGTCCACGATTGGACCAATGGTTATTCCAATATAATTATTATCATTCATTTAATAACTCCTTTCATTTTTTTCTTCCATATATTTGTGAATTTTCAAATTTTTATTTAGCACATTCTGTATTTCAGGTCTTTTAAATTTTACATCAATTCTATTAAACATCTCTGCAAAACTATCTAAAAATTCCACTAAATTAAACTCTTTCTTTGTAGGTGTCTGAATTTGAATTCCATTAAAACTAAATAATTTCCCGTACATTTGATCTGGAATTTCATTTGGAAAAATATAAAGTTTATTTCCATGTTTTTTAAAAACAATCGGTGAAGCAAAACGTTTTACATTTGTATTTTTAACGCTAACTTTACCTCTTCTTTTGGAATCGTTATATGAATAAGAATCTGGTAAACCTAGCATTCCTCTTACAAAACGATAACTTTCTTTAGGTTCCTTATCTTCTTTTCCCGTACATTCTTTTTTAGTTTCACATCTTATATGCTTATTCTCATTTCCTACTAAAACAAACTGTTTTATAAAAGCTTTGTCATTTCTTAGTTTTTTTGATTCCTCTTTAGTGTAAAAATATTTCAATGCATATCCTTTAATGTAACCTCCACTGACATTAAACCCAGATTTCATAAACCCTGAAATTACAAAAATATCCTCTAAAACATCTTTATCGTATTCTTTCTCTTTTTCTTTATACTCAATATAATAGAAGTTAGGATAAATATCTTCCAACCTTATATCTAAATTTTTCATTGGTTCCTTCAAAACTACTCTAAATGATCCATACCCTTTTGTTTGGCGCATTCCAAAATTATTCACCGTAAAGAATATCAAAATCACTTCTCTAATAAATTCAACTATCGAATATTTCCTTTCATCGACTACAATTTCATCCGTAATAAAAGAAGTAATCTTTCCTTTAATAGGTTCTGAATATTTAATTCTTTTCTTTTTTAAGGAAGGGTCTCTTACCCCGATGTTTCCCAGAAACAATTTATGCCCTTCTTCACTCACCGCTATATTGGAACCGTTTGTTGTTTCCAATCTTATTTTATAATTCAAAGCTTTGTTTAAAGTTTTGTTAATATACCAACCTTCAGGAATTTTTATCTCTGGTTTACTATTATTATTCTTTTTTTCAATCCAGTCATGTATAAACCGATCCAACTTCGGTTTTACCTCTGACCCTCGTAAACAAGCTCCAGATTCATCGCTTTGAAAATGAATCATTGGGGTTTGTTGTTTTAATTCAAATGTAAATTTAAACTTCGACATGATTTCCTCCTTTTTTTAAATTATTTCAACTGGTTTTTTTACTAACTCACTCTACATATTCATAACGGTTCTCAACCACTTTTTCAAGAATTTCTATAGGCTTCCCGAATCTTAAATCCTCTTCATCAATAATTATGATATCCAGTTCTTTAGCTCTTTTATACAATGTGGATTTATTTTCCAAATCCGAAGCGGTAACGATAACGCTTTTTCCCATCATTCCTCCAAACTTTTGGCTTAATACTTTTATTTCACTTAAAACAAAATTATCTGGTAATGGAACTTTACAAGATATAAAAATAGCGGTAAGGTCTTTTACTAAGATGAGATCGATTTCGCTAAATGCCACATTAAAATCTTCCTTATCACCATCCCAGTCAATGACTACACTCATTCTAACATCATTAAAATAATTGGACTCTTTTGCAAGGATATAAATATACATTTCCAACCAAATTCCGTGATTAACGAGACAACGCTTCAACTCTTTACTTTTATATTTAAAACAAATTTTTCCCGGCTCATTTTTGAGATTTTGGATAACTCCAATCTCACTAAGTGCCTTCAAAATAACAGTCTCCCCTCGGATATACACTTTATCCAGTTGTATTGTAGAGGGTGCCTCTATTCTTAAAATTTCTTTGTTTCCTTCCTCTGCCCTTTTGGTAATATTTTGAAGATATACAATATTTTTCTTCCACTGTTTTGGATACCTCATGGATATTTCAAAAACCTTACGAATCTCTTCAATCATTTCTTTTTTTTCTAAATCCGGCTGAAAATGATCGCATCGATCGATGGTGGCTCCAGCAACTTCTAAAATATCTTCAACCAATAGTTTCGGAATTGCAAAATTTTCTATAGTGTCTAGTCTCCCATAAACTACAATAAGCTGTTTAGTATTTAAGTCAATGTAAAAACCAGGAATATTTTTTCTTTTGCATAATTGCCCTACTGATAAAAGAACTATTTCATTTCCACCGGTTAAATCAATCCCGATATCCTTGTACTTTCTTGTAATACTTTCTAATCGTGATGCAACAGCACTGGGATTCATCGGATCGATTTCCTCAAACATAACCTTGGTTTTCAATTTTTTATTTCGATATAATTCTCTAATCTCTTCTTTTTCTTGATTGTTCAGCTCATTTTTTTCAACTAAATAAATGAGGTTAGAGGGCTTAAAAATAAGAGTTGAAAGAATGTTTTTTATGGGTTCTTCGTCATATAGTTCAATGATGGTTTCCATTTTTCCCTCGTTTCATTATTTATCTTTTATATCTGGTGATTCATTAATATCTTTAACATCGGGCTTATTTTTTTTTAAAATAAAAGCTTTTCCGCTTTCATCTAGCTCATAAATTATACTTAACATCTTTTGCACGTTTCCCTTTGCCTTTAGCCACGCTTTATATAAACTGTTAGCCCCATAATTTTCTTCTTTTGTCGCTTCTTCATCAAGAATTCGAATAATCCATTCAAATGACTCGGCATAGGCGATTGTTTTGATTTCTTTTACTTCGGTTGCAGCATCTATTATTTTTGATCTAAATCATTACGATAAATTTTAATAGCATCTATAAAACCTTCAATTTTTTTATTTTCATAATTAAAATTACTCATTATATTTCCTTATATAATGTATTTAGGTTGATAAAGGTAACCCATAACCCTTTGTTAGCTGTATAATTATTCAGGATTATCCTGTATAATTGTTTCATTAGATAGAGCGACATCGATTTTTCCTTGAGACTACGATCTCGTTC
>JBOFGH010000072.1:0-11829 GCA_051649025.1 Eubacteriaceae bacterium | reverse complement strand
TTTGTTGATGCAGGGATAAGAGACAAGGTGAAAATAATGATTGGAGGCGCACCTATTACCCAAGATTTCTGCGACCGAATGGGTTGTGATGCTTATGCCAAAGACGCTGGTGGAGCTGCAGCTTTAGCAGTAGAATTGTGTCAATAGAAAACATTTTAGTGATACTAAAAAAGCATCGAGAGAACAATAGAGGTTCTTTCGATGCTTTTTTTAATTAATTGTAAGGGGGGGACTGATAAATTTTACCAGCCACCACCACCGCCACCGCCACCGCCGCCGCCAGAAAAACCGCCGCCCCCAGAAAAGCCGCCAGATCCAAAACCACCAGACCCAGTGTTGGTAGGAATGACCGTTTTTGAAATTTGATGCATGCTGTGGTTTAAGGCAGAGCTGAAAAGCATAGCATTAAAGAGTGTACTGTCATAGGCAGTATTTCCATAAAACCATTTCGGAGGTTCTAAAGAAATGGATTCAAATTTCTTAGCCCATTTATCCGTCACCCCAAGAACATAAGCGTAAGGAAGGATTTTGTAAAAATATTGAGGGTCTTCATCAACAAGAGCTTCAATACGGCTTTTTTCTGCGGTGTTTATAAAATTTTTAAATCCAAGAGTTTCCCCGAGCCATATATTTCCGATATCAGATCGCTTTGTACTAAAAGCGAGAAAAAGGGCAATGATTAATGTTGTGAAGAGGGCAAAAATCATTGGAAATATTGTTGGGAATTCATAGATACTCTTGTCGAAAATAAATAATATAACAATTGAAAATAACATTATCAAAAAACCAATTAAAAAGTTTCTGACAAATTTCTTTGTAGTCATTCCCTGTCGGTTATGAAGAGCTGAGACCATGATGAACAAACTCATTAATATTGGAAGACAAATGAACCCGCCCAAAAATGCAAGAGAAGCAATGCTCATGTCATTTATTAAATAAGCTCCGTAAATTGAGTATAGAATTAGAGGTAAAGCCATTAAGCAACCAATTAAGAATTTTGAAATTTTTGATTTAGTTGTAAATAGTTGATTTTTAGGTATATCAAAATAGGCTTCTAGTTGTGCTTTACTCGCTAAAATATCTTCGCCAAAATCATCGGGTACTTTTTTTGTTGAAAAGTTTTTTCCATTTTTAAAGAGTGAATTAAAAATAGTGTGCTCAAAATCTTGAGCAGTACTTGGAAGATCGGTTAGCTTATGAAAAACAAAATGTTTTTTTTCAAGCTGCTCAATGTTAATGACGCCTCGATCAGCCCAATACATTATTAAAGAAAGTAAATCTTTTGGTTCTGTATAGCCATCAATAATATGACCGATTTGTGGGGGAGTAAAATGATGAGGCGGATAAAACTCCACGGTTACGATTGGTTTTTTTCCTTTTGCTACAAAAAACCAAAGGATAAAAGCTAAAACTAATATGATGGATATGCCTATGTAAAGAAGGAATAGATACTCGGTTCCTGTCCAAAAGCCACTAAAATATCCTTGGGGTAAATTAAGCTTTATGGTTACGCCCTCATTGGCTTTAAGTGGTTCTTTAATGGTTCCTTGGATGGTATTTCCATTAATAATATATTCGACACCATCGGTATTCGTACTTCCATAACCACCAACAATAAATTCTAAAGAATCATGATTGAAATCCTTTGGCATTTCGATCGTAAAACTTGCAGATTGGATTGGAGTGTTCCAATTTTGAGGAATAATATTAAAATAAACATCATCCTGAGTTGAAATATTGTCATCCCCAGGATCCCAAGTATAAGTGATTGGATAAGTTTGCTTTCCATCCACAGTATAATTAGCTGAACCAATTTTCAGAAGGTATGAATTGTTTTCTGTTGATTCTTCATATGGCCAGTTTTCGACCTTAATGTCGGTAACTCTCGCACGGTAAGGTGTTTCGACAGCTTTTCCAGAAATTTCTCGATAAAAACTTCCCTGATAAGGAATATAGCGATAAATCCCATGACTTGTGTTCGAAAGAACATATTCGACAGTAATGGTTTCTTCGATTTCGTAAGCATGATTTTCCAAGACTTTCATTTTAACATCAAATTGTTTTGTAACAAAATTCTCTTCGGCTAAAGTTGTGCCAGACATAAAGAAATTTAAAAATAAAAAACAAAATATGAAGTTTACTAAAACTTTTTTCATGGAATTTTCCTTTCTTAAAGATGGGATTAATTAAAAGATACGGCTACATTTTGTCTTTCTTCTTGAGAATTCACTTCAAAGAACGGTTGCTTTTTAAAACCAAAAATGTTAGCGATGATATTGCTAGGAAATTTTTCAACTTTTGTATTCATTGTTCTAACCGTGGCATTATAATACTTACGAGAATTTGCAATTTCGTCTTCAATTTGAGAAAGCATTGTTTGTAATTCAAGAAAATTTGTGTTTGCTTTTAAATCTGGGTAGGCTTCAGCAACCGCAAAAAGACTTTTCAAAGTGCTGGATAAATGGTTTTCATTTGCAATTTTCTCATCGATAGAGGTTGCATTCATTGCAGCAGTACGGGCCGCCGTAACCTGTGCAAGTGTTTCAGATTCGTGCTTCGCGTAACCTTTCACGGTTTCAACCAAGTTTGGGATTAGGTCGTAGCGTTTCTTTAAGTAAACATCCATCGTAGCAAAAGCTTCTTCAACTTTGTTTTTAATCTCAACAAAAGCGTTTCTAGAAAAAATTAACCAAAGACCAACAATGACGATGGCCCCAACAATAACAATAAAGAATAGATTCATTTTAATTCTCCTTCATTCTAAATTTAATGTATTCATTGTATCACTATATTCACATTCAAACAATTACAAAGAAATGATTTATCATTCATTTTTTAAACTGATTCAATTTTGAAAACCTTTAAAGTAATTTACCCATGGGCGAAAACTTGTTGAATTAAGAATTCTATATTATAATATTTAAAAAATAGATGTGTAAAGGAAGAAAAATGAAATATTCATGTGCTCTTTTTGATTTAGATGGAACCCTGATTAATTCAAGTGAAAGCATTCGAAAATCATTTGAATTTGCTTTAAAAAAAATGAATGTATCTCAATGGAAAATCACAGATGTCAACCATTTGATCGGACCTCCAATTTTAGATTCTTTTCAAAGATTTTATGGATTTTCTTTAGAAAAAGCAAGAGAAGGTTATGCTGCATATTTAGAGGAATATGTGGACAATGGACAAATGTATACTGCTGAAATTTTTCCAGAAGTTGCTAGAACACTGGAAAAATTAATTGATTTTGGTTGTATGGTAGGTGTTGCAACTACAAAAAACCAAGTGAATGCAAGAAAAATTATTCACCAAGTCTTGCCAAATTATTTTAAGGATTCTGATATTTACGGTGCGATGAATGATGGAAGTCGCAGTCAGAAAAAAGAAATCATATCAGATTTTATTAAGGATCATAGAATCATTAACCTTTCAGAAGTAGTGATGGTTGGAGATCGTTATTATGATATTGAAGGCGCAAAAGAAGTGGGAATTGATTCTGTTGGAGTGACCTATGGTTGCGGAAGCATTGAGGAACTGAAAAAATCGGAAGGAACATACCTGATCTCTTCTTTTGGAGAGCTCGAAAAAATAATAGAGAAATAAGGAGAAAATAAATGGAAAGCAAACGATTGGAGCGAACAGCACTAATTAAAGGGGATTTGAAATTCACGAGTGTGGGTCAATTAATTAAATCCCAATTATTTGTTGAGCTAATTGAAGCATTTGTTCATGAGTTGGAAATAAAAAAATCGGCATTGATAGGAGTGGTCGAACCTTTTAAGGATAAAGACGGTCATTTTGAAGAAAAGAAATTTATTGATTTTGTCTACATGCTAAATTTGAATCCTTTAGAAGAAATTATTCGTTCAGGGTACTTTAATATTCAAGCTTCTTTTGAAGAGTACTCAGAGCTGCTTTTGGGGTTTTTAGAAGGGATTTATAACCATTGGCGAAATATTCAACGTTTTATGATTAAGACAGATGTTTATAGCCCAAATGAGGAAACAAAAAGATCTAAGGCCCATTCTTTAGCTTCAAATAATGACAATTTCAAAAAAATGGTTTTAAATCTTTATCGAGATATCCATTTTAATATCTCAGGAAAAAGTTTTAATATTTATCGCCAACTTCCTTCTGGAGCACAGGTCTCTTTTTTGACAGATAAGTTTAAATTTCCTCATGACATTAAAAGTAAAAATGATTCCTTGTATCATGTTCCCTATGTATGGGAGGCGATTTTTGAGCCACCAGTAATTTTTTACACTCAGTCAAGTAAACGGGATGGTATTTTTCCGATTAAGGAGAAAAGAGTTTTACAGAAATTTTATATGAGTGATGAAGAATGGTTTGCTATTCCGGTTAAAGTTGGAAGACTATTATCAATAGTCTACATACATAAAAATTATCTTGCTTTAGGGGCTGGACTCTTTAACCTTTTTGAGATGGCTACGCCAGAAGAATTCACTAGACAAAAACCAGACGCTTGTGTATTTTTTGGACTTGACAAAAGTTTGTTTGAAGAAGATGAAAAATTGGGATTTGTTGCAAAAGAAGATGGGGTTTATTATGGGTTGATCCCTGATCATCCAGAGATCGACTATTTTGGATATTTAAAGAAAATGATGTTAACACTACATAACATTATCCAAATAGAAAAAAAGGCATTACCCGTTCATGGAGCTTTTGCAAAAATTCGAATTGGAGGAAAAAAATCCGTAAATATTATGCTTGTAGGGGATAGTGGAGCAGGAAAGTCAGAAACCTTGGAAGCAATTAATAAGTTACCTAAAGAAAGAGCGTGTGATTTTGATATCCTAATTGATGATATGGGATCGTTGCATTTCAATAAAGAAGGGCAATTAATGGCCATTGGAACTGAGATTGGAGCATTTGTAAGGCTAGATGATTTACAACCAGGATATGCCTATAACACAATGGATCGAAGTATCTTTATGAATCCTCATATTGTGAATGCACGAGTCATTGTTCCTCAAATGGCGTATGAAGAAATTTCGAAATCAACTCGGGTAGATTATTTGTTTTATATAAATAACTATGAAGAAATTACACCAGAAACACCAGCGATTGAATTGTTTGAAGATTTAGAAGAGGCTTATCGTGTCTTTTCGGAAGGTAAACGTATGGCGAAGGGAACAACCGGGGAAGTAGGATTGACCAATACTTACTTTGCAAATCCTTTCGGGGCAGTACAGTTAAAAGAAAAGCATGAAATCATTGCGAGAGACATGTTTAAGCGTATGGAAAAAGCAGGAATTAAAATTGGAATGATCCGTACGCAATTAGGAATCCCAGGATATGAACAAGAAGGTCCTTTTATTGCGGCAAAAGGACTGATAGATTTTATTGAAAAAATATAATGAGAAAACAAAATATATCAGTTACATCTTGTGAAAAAAGGGTTATAATACAGATAGTAAAATTATAAAGGAGGAAGTAATATGGGTAAGCTAAAAGGAACACAAACTTTAAAAAATTTAATGGCATCTTTCGCTGGGGAATCTCAGGCAAGAAATCGGTATACATTTTTTGCCTCCATTGCAAAAAAAGAGGGCTTTGTACAAATAAGTAATATTTTTACCGAAACAGCAGGAAACGAAAAAGAACATGGTGAATTATTTTATAAATACATTGCTGCAAACGAATATGCAACTGGTGAAGCAGTTGAAGTAGAGATTACAGCCAGTTTTCCTGTGGCATTAAGTGATACCAAAAATAATTTGTTACATTCAGCATCTGGTGAAAATGAAGAATGGCATGTTTTATATCCAAAATTTGCTAAAATTGCGGATGAAGAAGGCTTTCCAGAAATTGCTGAAACTTGGAGAGAAGTTGCAGAAGCAGAAGAAGCTCACGAAAAAAGATTTTTAAAACTAGCAACAAATCTAGAAATGGGGCGTGTGTTTAAACGCTTTAGTGATGATACTCGATGGAAATGTGGGAACTGTGGGTATATTCATACAGGGAAAGAAGCTCCAGAGCTTTGTCCAGCGTGTAAGCATCCCCAAGAATATTTCGAAATTTTTTGTGAAACCTATTAAGTAGAAATTTAAAAAAGATTGAAAAATAAGACGTCCTCCAATTTTGGAGGACGTCTTATTTCGTTTTTTTTTTATTTTTCAAAAGGAAATTGGTATTTTTCGAGACCAAGTTCAGCTTTAATATCTAAGATATCTTTTATGAGTGCATCGTTTAGTGGAACACCTTTGTCTTTTCTTTTAAGCCATACGTCATATTCTTTTTCTCCAGCAGTATAAATTCGGTCTTGACCAGGCATTTTATCAGAATTTCTAAGCTCCCTTAAGATTTCTCCAGTTATTTTTTTGAATTCAGCTGGTTCGGTAAAATTTTCAATATTGATTGCAATGAAAAAATGACCTAAATGGTAGGGTTGGGGATTGCCGCTTTTGTCAAAGCCAAGGAGTCCCTTAAGGAAGGAACCACTTTGTAAAGCAGCAGACATGATTTCAACAAATGTGGCGTAGCCATAGCCTTTGTAACCCGCAGTGTCTTCACCAATACCACCGAGGGGAGTCAACGCAGCTTCTCCGTCAACTAAATCGATTAAAATTTGTTTTGTATCAGTCCGACTTTCGCCTTTACGATCAATAACCCAACCTTCGGGAAGATCTTTGTTTTCTCGGTCATAAACCTCAATTTTTCCACGTTGTGATACTGAGGTTGCACAATCAAGGACAAAAGGGAAAGGATCATCACTGGGAACACCCACAGTTATTGGGTTAGTCCCTAGCATATTTTCAACACCAAAAGTTGGCGCAATTGAGGGACGGGCGTTGGTGCCAGTCATTCCTATCATATTGTTCTCGATTGCCATTAAAGGGTAATATCCAGCAAAACCATAGTGGGTTGAGTTACGAACGACAGTCATTCCCATGCCGTAAATTTTAGCCTTATCAATGGCTATTTGCATCGCTTTTTTTGCAATAACATGCCCCATCCCGTCATGCCCATCAATAACAGCCGTTGTAAAAGTATCTTTTACGATTTCGAATTCGGTCACAGGATTTTGGATTCCTTTTTTAATGCGATCGTAGTAAATTGGTTTAAGACGGCCAATTCCATGGGAGTCAATGCCGCGTTTATCTGAAGAGATTAAAACATCAGCACAAATTTTTGCGTCTTCTTCTGGGACACCAATACCTTTTAAGGCATCCGTCATAAAAGATTCCATTGTTTCAAAGGGGATGTAGTAGGTGTTGTCATTTTCCATTTAATAATTCTCCTAGTTTTTTAAAATTTAAATTAGTCATTAATAATTATTTTTTCAACATATTCTGAAGTAGAGGCATAGAGGGCGCCCATATAGTCACAGCGCAAGCTTATGATATCTCCAACATCATAAGAGGTGTCCGTATCACTAATATCTAAAATAAGATGATCGGAGCTGTAGCTTTCAATTTGAATTTTGGTGTCCATTGGAAATAAATGTTCAGGCTCTGTATCTTGTCGACCTAAAGCACAAATAGCCCGTCGTCTCATACCTTTATCTTCAAATTTCGGAACATCGCCAAAAGCATTTCTTCCAATTTCGCCAATGGGGTAAGTTGGCTTATTTCTTATTTCTATGATTTCAACATCTAAAATGAAGGCATCTTGATGGAGGTCTTTATAGCATTCGAAATAAGCTGATTCTCGTCCGAAAAGAATGACATCACCCAACCTTAGATTATTAATTTCAAAAGGTAAAACCCCTTTTTCCACCATATGCCAAGTACTTGAGTTACCACCAGATACAATCTCACAGGGCAATTGGTAATGGGTTTCGATTGTTTTTTTAATTTCTAAAAAAGCCTTAAATGTTTTCGGGTGAGGGATTGTAGCCCCAACACAAGTAGCATTTGTTGCAATTCCACGAATTTGTATATGTTCCATTGTTAAAATTTCTTGAACATCATTTTTAAAGGTTTCTAGTTCTTTGGTAATCAATGCATTAATTGCATGAGAATGGGGTGATCCATCACCTATAAAATAGCCTTCTCTGAGATCTCCACAATCCAGCATTAATAAAATGCCATGAATTTTTCCTTGCGCTTTAGCAGCTTCGTTTAGAGCTCGAATAGTTTTGATTTCACTATTGAGTGAGAGTGTTGAATAAGCAACAGTGTGGTTGCATTCACTCAGCATTGGAAGTCGGATAAGCCACTTTTCGCAAGGGAGCTCAGCCAATTCTTTTAGATTTTTTATCCGAGAGTCTCCGATGGCGGAAACACCGCCTTCTAAAAAGGCTTGGGCAATTTCTAAATTCCCACCAACACATTTTGTGATCGCAGTAACAGAAAAATTACCTCGTGTTTTTGAGATGATGACTTTCGTGTTTTCAATTATTTTTCGTTTGTTTATTTTTAGAATAGGATACATTTTTTGCCCCTTTTATCTTTTCTGGGGTATAGTATACCATAAAAAAAAAAGGGTGACAAAATTTTATGAGAGAAACTGACTCTGAAAAAGACAAAGGATTGACATAAAATGAGTCCTTCTTTATAATGTTACTAAAAGATGGCTAAGAGATAGATTAGAATTCGTTTCTTAAACTTAAAGAAACGGGTTTTTTTAGTATTTGAAAAAAATTTTTTGGAGGCGTTATGTCAAATTATGATCACAGAAAAATAGAAGAAAAGTGGCAAAAAATATGGGAAGAAAATGAAACTTTTAAAGTAGAAGAGAATTCTCAAAAGGAAAAGTTTTATGGACTCGTTGAGTTTCCTTACCCTTCTGGTGTAGGTCTCCATGTTGGCCATGTAAGGGCGTATACATCTCTTGAAGTTATTGCAAGAAAGCGTCGGATGGAAGGATATAATGTTTTATTTCCAATTGGCTGGGATGCCTTTGGCCTTCCAACAGAAAATTACGCAATTCAAACGGGACGTCATCCCCGTGAAGTTACGGATGAAAATATTGCGGTTTTTACAAGCCAATTAAAACGGATTGGCTATGCTTTTGATTGGGATAAAGAAATAGACACCACGGACCCAAAGTATTTTAAATGGACGCAATGGATATTTTTACAATTATTTAAGCATGGATTAGCCTTTCGAGATCGTACGTATGTTAATTTTTGTAATGGATGCAAAGTTGTTCTAGCAAATGAAGACTTTAGAGACGGCAAATGTGACCGTTGTGGTAGCGAAGTTGTCCAAATGGAAAAAGATGTATGGTTCTTAAAAATCCGCCAGTATGCAGAGAAATTGCTTAAAGGTCTTGATGACGTAGATTATATGCCAAGAATTCGACTAGAACAAGAAAACTGGATTGGAAAATCAGTAGGGGCGGAAGTCGATTTTACTGTGTCAGGAAATAAAACACCTTTACGTGTTTTTACAACACGTCCAGATACTTTGTTTGGAGCAACATTTATGGTTATTGCTCCAGAACACCCATTAATAAAAGAGTTGGAACATGAAATAACAAATCTTTTTGAAATTGTCGATTATCAAGAACAAGCGAAAAGAAAAACTGAGTTTGAAAGAGTCCAGCTTGCCAAGGATAAAACAGGAGTTTGCATTAAAGGTATTTCTGCAATTAATCCTTTAACATTGAAAGAGATCCCAATTTTTGTAGCGGATTACGTGATGATGGGGTATGGAACAGGCGCAATTATGGCCGTTCCAGGCCACGATTCAAGAGATTGGGAATTTGCGAAAAAATTCGATTTACCTATTATTGAAGTCATCTCAGGTGGTGATGTGAGAAAAGAGGCCTATACAAATACCGATTCTGGGACAATGATTAACTCAGGTTTTTTAAATGGACTTGAAGTTAAGGAGGCCATAGAAAAAGCAATTCATCATTTGGAGAAAGATGGACTTGGTAAGAAAACCGTCAATTATAAAATGAAAGACTGGGCATTTAATCGCCAACGTTATTGGGGAGAACCCATTCCAATTATACATTGCGAAAATTGTGGGATGGTTCCAGTTCCAGAGGAGGAACTTCCCCTTGAATTACCGATGGTCGAAAGCTATACGCCTACAGACACGGGAAAATCACCTTTAGCGAGTATTCCAGAATGGTACGAAACAACATGTCCTAACTGTGGAGGGCCTGCTGAAAGAGAAACAGACACAATGCCTCAATGGGCTGGATCTAGTTGGTATTTCTTGAGATATTTTGATAATAAAAATGACAATGCTTTAGCTTCAGAAGAAAAACTAAAATATTGGATGCCAGTAGACTGGTATAATGGTGGGATGGAGCATGTAACCCGACATCTTCTTTATTCTCGCTTTTGGCATCAATTTCTTTATGATATTGGTCTTGTTCCAGTAAAAGAACCTTATGCAAAAAGAACAGCTCAAGGTTTGATTCTTGGGAATGATGGGGAAAAAATGTCGAAATCCAAAGGGAATGTAGTAAATCCGAATGTGATTATTGATGAATTTGGAGCAGATACACTTAGAACTTATATTATGTTTATTGGTGATTATGAAAAAGCAGCCCCTTGGTCGGATAATGGAGCAAAAGGGTGCCGACGCTTCCTAGATCGCGTTTGGAAATTACAAGAAATGATAGTTGAAGGTGAAGGTTACGGGAATAACTTAGAATCGGCCATCCACAAAACCATTAAAAAAGTTGGGGACGATTATGAAGAAATGAAGTATAATACTGCAATTGCCGCCCTTATGACAGTGTTAAATGATTTTAATCGTGAAAATGGAATAACCAAAGATGCATTAAAAACATTCCTTCAATTGCTCTATCCCGTTGCGCCACATATTACCTCAGAGATTTGGGGAAATTTAGGACTTCCAGGGAAATTAGATGATGCGCCTTGGCCATTGTTTGAAGAAGAAAAAACCATTGATAATATTATAGAGATGGCTGTTCAAATTAACGGAAAAGTTCGGGGTGTTATTGAAATTTCGATTGATGCTGATAAAGAAACTGCAAAAGCAGTGGCATTTAAGCAAGAGAATATTTTGGTGCACACTGAAGGAAAAAAAGTGGTCAAGGAAATCTATGTTCCAGGAAAAATATTTAATATTGTTGTAAAATAGAGGTATTATGAAATTAGTTAACCTTTACACTGATGGTGGCTGTCGTGGAAACGACAGCCAAAAAGAGAATATCGGTGCCATTGGAGGAATTTTAATTTTTCCGGCAAAAAATATAGAAAAACAATATAAAAGAGCTTTTAAAAATACGACAAATAATAAAATGGAATTACTCGCAGTGATTGAGGGGCTAAAATTTCTTAAAGAAAGCTGCGAAGTACATATTTATAGCGATTCTGCATATGTAGTCAACGCTTATTTGCAGCATTGGGTAGATGGGTGGAAAGCGAAAAACTGGAGCCGTGGAAAAGCTGGGGAATTGAAAAACAGGGAATTATGGATAGAGTTAGATGAACTTGTTAATACACATAAAGTTACATTTCACAAAGTGAAGGGTCATGGGAATAATCCTTACAATAATCAAGCGGATTTATTAGTAAATCAAGCCATGGATGAGTTAACCTAAAAGGAGTAAGAGTCTGTAATGATCAAGATAATTTTGAAAGATGCTTTAGAGAATGAAACAATAACTTTGGGTGAAAAAAGAATCAATGCCATAAAGAATCAGCTAATTAACAAATTTGAGGGAGAAATGGACTCAATGCTGATGTCTTTTAAGTGGTATGATATTTATAAAAAAAAGAGAGAAACAAAAACGGAACTGACCTAGGGAAGTGAGACTCAAAGAAAAAAGCATCTTATATTTGGTATCATAGTAATATGATAAACAAATAGGAGGTGCTTTTCTTATGGGAACACGTATTATGCATAGCTTTGAAACAAAAATGATGGTAGT
>JBOFGH010000071.1:0-1851 GCA_051649025.1 Eubacteriaceae bacterium | reverse complement strand
CAGAGCCTCATTTGAGAGCGATTAGCATAAAACAATAATTAATCCAATGAAGCCTGATATTACAGTGCTCTTTTCCCACAGTATCACAACTGCTTTTACAGCCGATAACGAGGTTTTGGTGTGAGACGCGCACGCGAAGATGAGGTGAAACATCACAGTTCTCACACTCAAGCGTGACACAGGTGAGGAAAACGTGTGACGGTCTGATGGGAATCCATTCCACGATTGTTTTAGTCATTTTGAAGATTTTGCACTCTTAGTGGTTTTCTTTATTGGCACTGATGGTTCCATTAAAAACCTTTAACATCCCATGAATCTTTCCACTGCACAAAAGGTTCTTTATAGTGAAAAATAGCTCTTTAGATGATTAAAATGTTCTTCACAGTAAGAAAAAGAGTTTTTTTAAAGAAATGATCACCTAAAGAGTTTTTGGGGAAACAAAAATGGCTGTTTTTTTGAGCTGGGAATTGATTTCAATCAATCAATCAATCAATCAATCAAGATAGATAGATAGATAGATAGATAGATTCCAAAACAATGGGAATCAAGAATCAATTCCAAAGGTTTAAACTGATTCCATCATAGGGAGTCAACTCCCCTGTTTTGTTTGCTAATAGGGGAAGTCCTTGAGAAAAAAGGTTTTTTTAGATGATGAAATTGTCTTCACACTGAAAAAAAATTTTATTTTAAGAACTGTGCAGCGAAAGGTTCTTTGGGGCTGGGAATCGATTCCAAAAAGAATCAATTCCGAGGCATCGGGAATCAAGAATCAATTTCACAGGCTGGAATTGATTCCATCAAAGGAAATTGACTCCTCTGAGTCACTCGCTAATTGTGATGAGAAGACTTGAGGAAAAGGGTTTTTAGATCATTAAAATGTTCTTCGCATCAAGAAAAAAATGGGTCTTTTAAGAATTGATCACTGAAAGGTTCTTTTGGTAACCAAAAATGGTTCTTCATAGGGCTTTGAATCAATTCCAAAAAGAATCGATTTTGAGGCACTGGAAATCAAGAATCGATTCCAAAGGTTGGAATCAATTCCATTAAAGTGAAATTACTCTTTTGAGTTGCTCGCTAATACCGATGGGAAGTCCTGAGGAAAAAAAGGTTTTTAGATTATTTAAATGTTCTTCACATGAAGAAAAATAAAAAGGTATTTTAAGAACTGATCACTGAAGGTTCTTTTTGGAACCAAAAACAGTTGGGTTTGGGAATCAATCCCAGCAAAGTGAATCAACTCCTTTGAGTCACTTGCTAATAGTGATGAGAAATTTAATTTTGGAAAATGTTTTTTAGATTTAAATGTTCTTTACACCAAGAAAAAATTTTCCTTTTAGGAAAAATATTCTTTGGGGATCCAAAATGGCTCTTTTTAGGGTTAGGAACTGATTCCAAAAAGAATTGATTCCAAAGGCTGGAAATGACTCCATCAAAAGAAAATGTTCTTCACACCAAGAAATAAAATGGTTCTATTAAAAACTTACCACTGAAAGGTTGTTTCGCGAACCAAAAACAGTTCTTTGTGTTGAGAATCAATTTCAAAAAGAATCGATTCCATGGCATTTGGAATTGAGAAGTGATTCAAAAGGTTTATTCAATTCCATCAAAAACAGTCGAATCTGAGGCATTGAGAATCAGGAATCGATTCCAAAGGCTGGAATTGATTCCATAAAAGCAAATTGACTCTTCTAAGTTGCTCACTAAAAGTTTAGGGAGAAAAGTTTTTTTTTTTTTGATTATCTAAATGTTTCAGCAAATTTGAAGTTTAAAGGCGGTAAGCCTTCATATCACAGTCAAAGTGAGATTAGGTGAACACGTTACTCCAATCTTAAAAAAAAAAATAAAGAAAAA
>JBOFGH010000070.1:0-72243 GCA_051649025.1 Eubacteriaceae bacterium | reverse complement strand
GATAACGTACAAATGGAAATTACACTAATCACTCCAATCGCAATCGAAGAAGGTTTACGATTTGCAATTCGAGAAGGTGGAAGAACCGTTGGTTCAGGAGTTGTAGCAAAAATTTTAGAAGAAGCAAAATAAGCTTTTTACTTAAAACCACTTTTAGGATTTGTCCTAAAAGTGGTTTTTTATTTTTAATCTTAAGTTAAGCATTTTACTAGGAAATGATTAGGGATTTATGGTATTATTAAGTGAACTCAATATTTTATATTAAAAGCGAGAGAATGAGATGTTTCAGAACGATTTTTTAATGAAAGAAATAGAAGACTTTGCTAAATTTGTTGCAAGAATTTTAAAAAAAGAAAAAAGAAAAATGGTTGGGGAAGAAACAAGGGCATACACCCAGGAAGACTATTATCTTGATAGATTCCAGAAATTGATTTATGAAGGAAAAATTAATCAAGGGGAAAATGAGTTATTTGAGTTAATCGAAGATAAACCGACCTTAGAACGATTGAAATTGGCTGAAAATTTTTATACGGAGATTTCAAAAATGAGTGATGCTTTTTTAGAGAAAAATGATTACTCCCGAGATGAAATGTTTGAAAGCATCAACCAAATAAAAAAAATTTATGAAAAATAATAACAATTCTAAAGAAAGAATGGAAAGTGAGATAATATGATTCGATTATTAGTTGATAGCATGTGTGATTTCCCCAGTGATTACGCAGAGCATCCATTGGTGGATATGGTTTCCTTGAATGTAATTATTGAAGGGAAAGCTTATCGGGATAAAAGAGAAATAAACTTGACTGAAATAAATAAATTTATGGAAAAGGGCATTGTTCCAACAACCTCCCAAGTGAATCCAGGGGATTTCTTTGAGTATTTTGAAGCTTGCGCCAAAAAAGAAGATGAGTGTCTTTATTTGTCCTTTTCATCCAAATTATCTGGAAGTTACGAAACAGCACAATTGGTTTTAAAAGATGTCCTCGAAAAGTACCCGAACTTTAAATGCCGAATTGTTGATAGTTGCCAAAGTGGAGGGGGGGTAGCCCTCATTGCTGTTGAGCTTATTAAACTTATTGAAGAGGGTAAAAACCTTGAGGAGTTAGGGGTTTCAGCAAGAAAATTAATTCCTCACAGTCATTTTTATTTTAGCATTGAAGACTTGAATTGGCTTTATATGGGAGGAAGGGTGTCGAAGGGGACTGCAATTGTTGGAGGCTTTCTTAAAATACATCCCATTGTCTCAGTTGAGGACGGTGAGCTTAAAATCATTGGAAAAGTTCGAGGGAATAAAAAGGCCCATAAAATTGTGATGGACAATGTAAAAATGGGAATAAAGAATTTTCTAGATCAAAAAGTTGGGATTGCATATAATGGGTCAATGAAAACAGTTGATGAATATGAAACACAGTTACGTGATTTTGGAATTACAGACATAGAACCTGTTCCCATTGGATGCGTTTTGGCAGCCCATTTAGGGACTCAAGGCCACGGGATTTATTTTTTTGATGAAAACCCTGAAAATATTTTGAAATAAATTGAAAAACATTAAAAAAACCCTTGCTAAAGGTGTTTTTTTTTTGTATAATATTGAAGGTTGACACTCTGCGATGAAGTGAGAGGTTGCTGTCTCCTCAGATGGGTAATTCTCATGGAGTAAGTCACGATCTTAGAATCGGACGACAATCACTAAAAACATGTAGTTTTATAAAGAAATGAAGGAATTCATTTCGAAAAAAATATACATGAAACACCCGGATGGGTTGACAAGTGATTGGCGTACCTAAATGCAAGAGTAAAAATACAAAGGAGGTAAAATTTAGGTATGGCAAAACAAAAGATAAGAATCAGATTAAAGGCGTTTGATCACAAAATTTTAGATCAATCAGCAGAGCGAATTGTGGAAACTGCAAAGAGAACAGGTGCGAGCGTATCTGGTCCAGTGCCACTGCCAACAGACAAAGAGATTGTAACAATTCTTCGAGCAGTGCATAAGTACAAAGATTCCAGAGAACAATTTGAAATGCGAACACACAAACGATTGATTGACA
This sequence comes from Eubacteriaceae bacterium, assembly GCA_051649025.1. Lineage (GTDB taxonomy): Bacteria > Bacillota > Clostridia > Eubacteriales > Eubacteriaceae > Acetobacterium. The sequence continues at coordinate 70,192 of JBOFGH010000070.1, read as the reverse complement.
TTTTAAATCCAACACCAAAAACCGTAGACGCATTAATGCGATTGAACTTACCAGCAGGCGTTGATATAGAAATCAAACTATAGACCCCAATTGGTATTATGATTGCCTGGCAATCCAATGATATTCTAGGAGGAAATAATGAAAAAAGCAATTATTGGAAGAAAACTTGGAATGACACAAATTTTCACAGAAAGTGGAAAAGTTATTCCAGTGACAGTTGTTGAAGCAGGACCTTGTGTTGTGGTTCAAAAGAAAAGTATTGAGGTTGATGGCTACGAAGCACTTCAATTAGCCTTTGGCGAAGTGAAAGAGCGACGGGTTAATAAACCAATAAAAGGCCATTTCGACAAATATGGCGTCGAATGTAAAAAAGTAATTCGAGAGTTCAAACTTGATGATTACGCAAGCTTTGAAACGGGTCAAGTGATTCAAGCAGATATGTTTGAAGCAGGCGATAAAGTTGATATTTCAGGAAAATCAAAAGGTAAGGGATTCCAAGGGGTTATTAAAAGACATAACCAATCTCGAGGACCAATGGCCCATGGTTCTAAATATCACCGTAGACCTGGCTCAATGGGAGCTTCGTCCTCACCTTCCCGAGTTTTTAAGGGAAAAAAACTTCCTGGTCAAATGGGAAATAAAAACGTTACCGCTGTAAATCTTGAAGTTGTAAAAGTGGATGTAGAAAATAATGTACTTTTGATTAAAGGTGCTGTACCCGGAATCAGAGGCGCACTTGTTACAATTAAGAGCAGCGTAAAAGCATAGAATAATAAGCCTGAAAGGAGGAATTCAAATGCCTAAAATTGACATTTTAGATGTAAAAGGAAATGTTGTTGGTGATGTAGATTTAAGCGAAGAAATTTTTGGAATCGAACCCAACGAACATGTAGTGCATGAAGTAGTGGTAGCACTACTTGCTAATAGACGACAAGGTACAAAATCCACAAAAACACGTTCAGACGTGCGTGGTGGTGGACGTAAACCTTGGAGACAAAAAGGAACAGGCCGTGCAAGAGCCGGTACAATTCGTTCACCATTGTGGAAGGGTGGTGGTGTGGTTTTCGCACCAAAACCAAGAAGCTTTAACAAGAAAGTGAATAAAAAAGTACGAACACTTGCCATTAAATCAGTTTTTTCATCAAAAGTTTTAGAAAATGAACTTCGAGTGATTGATCAACTGGTAATGGAAGCTCCAAAAACAAAAGAAATGATTGGGGTGTTAAACAATATAAATGCTGGAAAGGCATTAATTGTTCTTCCAGAAAACAATGAAACAGTTATTCGTTCAGCGAATAATATTCCAAAGGTTCAAACAACAACGGTTAGCGAATTAAATGTTTATGATATGCTAAAATATGATGTGTTGGTATTGACTAAGGAAGCTTTAGAAAAAATTGAGGAGGTATACGCATAATGAAAAATCCTCGCGATATAATCGTTAAGCCAATTATTACAGAACGTAGTATGGCGGATGCAGAAGAAAAAAAGTTTACTTTCAAAGTTGATAAGAGAGCAAACAAAATTGAGATAAAGAATGCCATTGAAAATATTTTTGAAGTGAAGGTAGAAAAAGTCACTACCATGAATATGAAGGGCAAACTTAAGAGAACCGGACGTTTCGTAGGTCGGAGATCAGATTGGAAAAAAGCCATTGTTAAATTAACACCAGAAAGCAAAGGCATTCAGTTCTTCGAGGGAGTTTAGTCATAACGAAACGACAACCCGAGAAGCACACAAAAAAGGAGGTTGCGAATAATGGGTATTAAAAAGTATAAACCAACGTCCCCAGGGCGTAGAAATATGAGCGTCAATACATTTGAAGAAGTTACTAAGCATGAGCCTGAAAAGTCTCTATTGGCGCCACTTAAAAAACATGCCGGCCGTAACTCTTATGGTAGAATTACTGTAAGACATCATGGTGGTGGGGCAAAAAGAAAATACAGAATCATTGATTTTAAAAGAAACAAAGATAATATACCAGGAAAAGTTGCAGGTATTGAGTACGATCCAAACAGAACATCAAATATCGCACTTATTCACTATGCGGATGGTGAGAAAAGATACATCATTGCACCACTTAAATTAAAAGTTGGGGATGTTATTTTTTCAGGACCAGAGTCAGACATTACCATTGGAAATTGTTTGCCACTTAAAAATATCCCAGTTGGAACAAACGTCCACAATATTGAAATGAAAGCTGGAAAAGGCGGACAAATGGTTCGTTCAGCAGGTTCAAGTGCTCAATTGATGGCGAAAGAAGGAAATTACGCAACATTGCGTTTGCCTTCAGGAGAAATGCGTTTAGTACGAATTGAATGTCGTGCGACCATTGGGCAAGTGGGAAATCTTGATCATCAAAACGTGCGTATTGGTAAAGCAGGTCGTAAACGTCATATGGGTATTCGACCAACCGTTCGTGGTTCAGTAATGAATCCAAACGATCATCCACACGGTGGTGGTGAAGGACGTGCGCCAATTGGACGTTCTGGCCCAGTAACACCTTGGGGTAAACCAGCACTTGGTTATAAAACACGTAAGAAGAATAAGCCTTCCGATAAATATATCGTAAGAGCGAGAAATAAAAAATAATCAACCGTTTAAACGAATCGAGAGGAGGTTGAACAATGGGTAGATCATTAAAAAAAGGACCTTTTTGTGACGCTAAGTTACTTAAACGAATAGAAGCCATGAATGAAAAAGGTGAAAAGAACGTGCTTAAGACTTGGTCAAGAAGCTCAACACTTTTTCCACAGATGGTAGGACACACCATTGCAGTTCACGATGGAAGAAAACATGTTCCAGTCTATGTAACCGAAGATATGGTAGGGCATAAACTCGGAGAGTTTGCTCCAACCAGAACCTATAGAGGTCATGCTGGAGAAAAGAAATCTAAATTAAAATAGCCAAAGGAGGTAAACGAATGGAAGCAAGAGCGACAGCCAAATATGTACGTGTTTCATCCAGAAAGGCTAAATTAGTGGCTGATTTAATTCGAGGAAAAAGCATTGGAGAAGCATTAAGTATTTTAGCATTAACCCCTAACAAAGCAGCAAAGATCATTGATAAAGTTGTTAAATCTGCTTTGGCTAATGCTGAAAACAATTATAATATGAATCCTGAAAACTTGTACATAGATCAAATTTTCGCAAATCAGGGTCCAACATTGAAACGATTTAGAGCGGGTGCACAAGGACGAGCAACGATTATTCGAAAAAGATCGTCTCACATTACAGCCGTATTAAAAGAAAAAGAGTAAGGAGGGAATATATTTGGGACAAAAAGTCAATCCTCATGGATTAAGAGTCGGCGTTATTAAAGACTGGAATGCAAAATGGTTCGCGAACGATAAAGATTTTGCAGATTGTTTAATAGAAGATCATGATATCCGAAAATATATTAAAACAAATCAATTCCAGGCGGGAATCTCTAAAATTGTGATTGAACGATTTGGAGCTAAAGTGAAAATTCACATCTATACTGCCAAACCAGGAATGATCATTGGCAGAGGTGGTGCTGGTATTGATGCGTTAAGACTTGAACTAGAAAAAATGACAAAGAAGACTGTGTTCATTAATATCGTTGAAGTTAAAAATGTAGACACGGATGCACAACTAATTGCAGAAAATATTGCGGCACAGCTTGAGCGTCGAATTTCCTTTAGACGAGCAATGAAGCAATGTATGCAAAGAACGATGCGTGCAGGCGCAAAAGGAATTAAGACAGCGGTTGCTGGAAGACTAAATGGAGCAGAAATGGCAAGAAGCGAGCATTATGCACAAGGTAATGTTCCCCTACAAACCCTCCGAGCTGACATCAGCTACGGTTTTGCTGAAGCTGATACTACCTACGGAAAATTAGGAGTAAAAGTTTGGGTTAATAAAGGTGAAATTTTAACAGGTCGTGAGGATGTATTAGCGATTGCAGCAGAAGATGATGCAAAAGCAAAAAAATCCGCTCCACGCCGAAAAGCTCCTACCAATAGGACAGAAAACTAAGAGAGGAGGATAACGTATATGTTAATGCCTAAACGTGTAAAACGTAGAAGAGTACACAGAGGTCGAATGAAGGGTAAAGCACTTCGTGGTAATAAAATTACTTATGGAGATTATGCTATCCAAGCCCTTGAGCCAGCATGGATTACTGCTAACCAAATTGAAGCAGCCCGTGTTGCCATGACCAGATATATAAAAAGAGGTGGTAAGGTTTGGATTAAAATTTTTCCAGACAAACCAGTTACACAAAAACCAGCAGAAACTCGAATGGGTTCCGGTAAAGGTTCACCAGAGTATTGGGTTGCAGTGGTAAAACCAGGCAGAGTAATGTTTGAAATAGCAGGAATTCCTGAGGATGTTGCCCGGGAAGCAATGCGACTTGCCCAACATAAATTGCCAATTAAAACAAAATTTATCACTCGTAAAGATCAGGAAGCACAAGAAGTGGGTGATGAGTCATGAAACCAGTTGAATTAAGAGAACTAACAAATTTAGAATTGGAAACCAAATTGGGAGATCTAAAAGAGGAATTATTTAATTTAAGATTCCAACATGCTACAGGTCAATTGGAAAACCCAATGCGTATTAAAGAAGTTAAGAAGACTTATGCACGTATCAAAACAATTATGCACGAACGTGAAATGAAGTCTGTTGAAGCATAATAAACCAATAGATAAGGAGGTTTAGCTTATGGAAGAAAGAGGTTACAGAAAAACTCGTATTGGTAAAGTAGTGAGCGATAAAATGGATAAAACAGTCGTAGTTGCAGTTGAATCCTTTGTAAAACATCCTCTTTACTCAAAACGAGTAAAAAACACTGTAAAATTTAAAGCCCATGACGAACAAAACGAATGTAATATCGGGGATACCGTTAAAATAATGGAAACAAGACCCTTGAGTAAAGATAAACGCTGGAGATTAGTAGAAATCGTAGAGAAAGCACTATAAGCGAGTGCGCGGAAGGAGGTATTTCGGATGATTCAACAAGAAACGAGACTAAAAGTTGCAGATAATACCGGTGCTAAGGAATTACTGTGCATCCGAGTTCTTGGTGGTTCCGGTCGTCGATATGCGAATATTGGCGATGTCATTGTGTGCGCTGTGAAAAGTGCAGCACCAGGTGGCGATGTTAAAAAAGGCGACGTTGTTAAAGCCGTCGTTGTTAGAACAAAAAGTGGAATCCGAAGAGATGATGGAAGTTACATCAAGTTCGATCAAAATGCAGCGGTTCTTATAAAGGACGATAAAAACCCAAAAGGTACACGTATTTTTGGACCTGTCGCAAGAGAGCTAAGGGACAAGAAATACATGAAAATCGTATCTTTGGCTCCTGAAGTACTTTAGTTAGGAGGAAATGAGAGATGCATATAAAAAAAGATGATATCGTAATGGTTATATCTGGCAAAGATAAAGGAAAAAAAGGAAAAGTAATTCATGCTTATCCGAGTGAAAATAAAGTGCTTGTAGAGAACGTTAATATGATCACAAAGCATAAAAAACCAACCCAACAAATGCAGCAGGGTGGTATCGTACGACAAGAAGGAAAAGTTCAAGCTTCCAATGTATTATTGTATTGTGAAAAATGCGATCGTGGTGTTCGAACGGGTCATAAATTCTTGAGTGACGGAAAAAAAGTGAGAGTCTGCAAGAAATGTAATGAAACATTTAACAATTAATTTCGGGAAGGAGGACCAATATGCCCAGATTAAAAGATAAATATATGACTGAAGTTGTTCCAGCTTTAATGGAAAAATTTCAATATAAAAATATCAATGAAGTTCCTAAACTAGAAAAAGTTGTACTCAATATGGGTTTAGGAGACTGTAAGGACAATTCTAAAGCTTTGGAAGCAGCAGTAATTGATCTTGGAATTATTGCTGGACAAAAGCCAGTGATAACAACTGCAAAAAAATCAGTTGCTAACTTTAAAGTCCGAGAGGGTATGAATGTTGGAGCAAAAGTAACATTAAGAAGTGATCGTATGTACGAATTTTCTGATAAGTTATTTAATGTGGCTCTTCCTCGTGTTCGTGACTTTAGAGGTTTGTCAAATAAATCCTTTGATGGCCGAGGTAACTATGCTTTTGGTGTTAAAGAACAACTTATTTTCCCTGAAATTGACTATGATAAAGTAGAAAAAATCAGAGGTTTAGACATCATGTTTGTAACAACAGCAAAAACAGATGAAGAAGCTCACGAACTGCTAAGACTGCTTGGCATTCCATTCAGTAGAGCATAAGGAGGAGAATAAATTGGCTAAAAAAGCAATGAAGGAAAAACAACAGAAGAAACAAAAATATTCCACACGTGAATATAATCGATGTCGAATTTGTGGGCGACCACATGCTTACTTAAGAAAATTTGGCGTCTGTCGTATTTGTTTCAGAGAATTAGCATATAAAGGCGAAATACCAGGCGTAAGAAAAGCTAGCTGGTAAGCAAGTAGCACAAATTCGAACTAGCAAAGAGAAAAGGAGGTACCAAGTATGGTTATGACTGATCCTATTGCGGATATGTTAACACGCATCAGAAATGCAAATGATGCAGGTCATAAAACTGTTGAGATGCCTGCTTCTAAAGAGAAAAAAGCAATTGCTCAAATTCTTTTAGAAGAAGGATATATTAATAAAGTCGATTATGTTGACGATAACAAACAAGGAATCATTAAAATTGTTCTAAAATACGGCGAAAATAAAAGTCGCGTTATTGCAGGGATAAAAAGAATTTCAAAACCAGGATTACGAGTGTATGCAGGAAATGAAGATGTACCTAAGGTTTTAAATGGCTTAGGGATTGCAATTATTTCTACATCAAAAGGCGTAATGACGGATAAAGAAGCAAGAAAAGCCGGAGTTGGCGGCGAAGTGATATGTTACGTTTGGTAACAAAATAAAACAGGAGGTACATAGATGTCAAGAGTAGGGAAAGCTCCAGTTGCTATTTTACCAGGCGTTGACGTTAAATTAAACGATCAAACCTTGACTGTAAAAGGTCCACTGGGACAATTGGAAAGAACATTTCATCCTGATATCATCATCAATGTCAATGATGGAGAAATTGTTGTAACACGCCCATCAGAAAATAAGCTACATAAATCTCTTCATGGTTTAACACGTGCTTTAATTCAAAATATGGTGACAGGAGTTACTACTGGTTTTACAAAAACTTTGGAAATCAGTGGCGTTGGTTATAGAGCAGAGAAAAAAGGAAAAAAATTGGTTATGAATCTTGGGTACTCACATCCTGTTGAGATGGAAGATCCTGAGGGTGTCGAAGCCATTCCAGAAACAAACACGAAAGTGGTTATTAAAGGAATTAGCAAAGAAGCCGTTGGTGCTCATGCAGCCAATATTCGTGCAAAACGTCCACCTGAGCCTTATAAAGGACATGGCGTGCGTTATTCCGATGAAATCATTAGACGTAAAGAAGGTAAAACTGGTAAATAAAACCGGTTAGCTGGATTAAGATAACGAAAGGAGTGAAACTCGATGATCAAAAAACCAATCAAAAACAAATTACGTGTAGCCCGTCATTACCGAGTCAGAAATAAAATTTCTGGATCAGAAGTAAGACCACGGTTAAATGTATTTAGAAGTAATAAAAATATTTATGCTCAAATCATTGATGATACAAAAGGTATCACTTTGGTTTCAGCTTCTTCCATTGATACTGATCTTAAAGATCAGATAGCAAAGGGCGGAGATAAAGCAGCAGCAAAGGCAGTTGGTCAAGCAGTTGCAAAAAAAGCTTTAGAAAAAGGAATCGACACTGTCGTTTTTGACAGAGGCGGTTATGTTTATCACGGAAGAGTAAAAGAGTTGGCTGATGGCGCACGTGAAGCCGGCCTAAAATTCTAAGTAAAGGAGGTCATTTGATGCAAAATACTAAAATCGATCCAAGTACATTAGATTTGAAGGAAAAAGTTGTTTCCATTAACCGTGTAACAAAAGTTGTTAAAGGCGGGCGTAATTTCAGATTTAGTTGTCTTGTGATTGTTGGAGACGAAAATGGTCATGTTGGCGTCGGCAAAGGAAAAGCAATGGAAATTCCAGATGCAATCCGTAAAGGAATCGACGCAGCAAAAAAATCATTAATTAAAGTGCCAATGGTTGGAACAACAATTCCACATTTAATTAACGGTAAGTCAGGTGCAGGTCATGTTTTATTAAAACCTGCTGGAAAAGGTACCGGAGTTATTGCTGGCGGCCCTGTTCGTGCAGTGCTTGAGCTAGCAGGACTTCGAGATATTCGTACTAAATCTTTAGGATCAAATAATGCACGTAACATGGTTAATGCCACAATGGCAGGCCTTGCTGAGCTTACAACTTTAGAAGAGGTTGCTGCAAAACGTGGAAAAAAACCTGAAGAAATAACAGGTTAGGAGGAATCATTATGGCTAAGCAATTAGAAATTACTTTAAAGAAAAGTTTAATTGGACGTAATAAAAAACAGCGTGCGACCATTGAGGCATTAGGTCTTAAGAAAATTGGTCAAACAGTTACTCATAATGATACTCCTCAAATTCGAGGCATGATTCATCATACAGATTTCATGCTCGAAGTAAAAGAAGTATAGGAGGTGTCAATATGAAGTTACATACTTTAAGCCCAGCACCAGGTTCTAAAAAGGCACCAAAGCGAAAAGGCCGAGGTCCTGGTTCAGGTCTTGGTAAAACAGCTGGACGTGGACAAGATGGACAAAAGTCTCGTTCTGGTGGTGGCGTTAGACCAGGTTTTGAAGGTGGACAAATGCCTTTGGCAAGACGTTTGCCAAAACGAGGATTTTCAAATGCTCGTTTCAAAAAAACATATGCAATTGTGAATGTTGGAGAATTAAACTTATTTGAAGAAAATACAGTCATTACTCCAGAATTATTAATGGAATACGGATTTATTCGTAAACTAGAAGATGGATTAAAAATTCTAGGTGATGGTGAAATTGAGAAAGCCTTCACAGTGAAAGCTCATAAAATCAGCAAAACAGCTGAAGAGAAAATTCTCGCTGGAGGAGGAAAGGTAGAGGTGATTTAATATGATCGCTACCTTGAAGGATGCATGGAAAATTCCAGATCTGCGACGTAAAATTATTTTTACGTTGGCTTTATTGTTTGTTTATCGTCTAGGGACCTTTATACCGGTTCCCTTTATTGATACTGCGCAATTGAGTCAACTTGTCAATGATGGTGGGATTTTTGGCCTGTTTAATATTATTTCAGGTGGAAATTTTGGGAAATTTACAATTTTTGCAATGAGTATTACCCCATATATTAACGCTTCGATTATTATGAATCTTTTGGCCTTTGCCATTCCAGCATTAGAAAGATTACAAAAAGAGGGAGAAGAAGGTAGAAAGAAACTTGCCCAATATACCCGATTTTTGACCATTCTTTTAGCAATCGTTCAAGCTCTAGGCATGAGTTTATCCTTCGGTGATCTTTTAGTTGAAAAAACCGCCTTTACCATTTTTGTAGTTGTTTTGTGTATTACTGCTGGAACCGCATTTTTGATGTGGCTAGGTGAACAAATTACAGAAAGTGGCATTGGTAATGGTATCTCATTAATTATTTTTGTAAGCATCATTTCTGGAATACCTTCTGGACTTTATGCAATGTACGAATATTTAAGAATAGGTACTGTTTCAATTATTAGCATGATCATCTTCCTCATTTTTATCATCGTCGTTGTTTTTGCAGTGGTCGCTGTTCAAGAAGGGCAGCGTAAAATACCTGTGCAATACGCAAAACGTGTGGTTGGTAGAAAAATGTATGGTGGGCAAAGCACCCATATTCCAATGCGAGTAAACATGGCGGGAGTTATTCCTGTTATCTTTGCGAGTTCACTTACATTATTTCCTGCAACCTTAGCAAGCTTTTTCCCAACTTCCGGTTTTGCAAGATGGATTTCAACTTATTTAGCTTGGGGAACATGGACAACAAATATTATTTATGTAGCCTTGATTATTGCGTTTACATATTTTTATACTGCAGTTACCTTTAATCCTTTTGACATTGCTGACAATATTAAAAAGCAAGGTGGGTATATCCCCGGGATTAGACCTGGTAAACCAACAGTAGAGTATTTGTCGAGAATTATGAACCGATTAACACTTTTCGGTGGCGTCTTCTTGGCTATCATAGCGGTTATTCCTATTTTTGTTGGAAATGTGATGGGAGTAAACCTTCAATTTGGTGGAACCAGTCTTCTCATTATTGTTGGGGTTGCGCTGGAAACAATTAAACAAATTGAATCAGAAATGATGATGAGACACCACCAGGGATTTTTAAAATCTTAAAAATAAACTGGAGATGAATGAAAAATGAGAATTGTTTTATTAGGACCTCCCGGAGCAGGAAAAGGAACACAAGCAAAGAAAATTTCTGAGACTTATAATATTCCCCATATTTCAACAGGTGATATTTTTCGTGAAAACATGACAAATAACACACCTTTAGGACATAAAGCGAAAGAGTACATGGCTGAAGGTCTTTTAGTTCCAGATGAATTGGTTGTTGATATGGTTGAAGATCGTTTGAATCAGGAAGATGTTAAAGCTGCAAACTACGGATACTTACTGGATGGATTTCCAAGGACTGTTTTTCAGGCTGCAAGCTTGTGCGAGATTAATGCAAAAAAAGGTTGCGAACTCAATTTTGCAATCAATTTAGAAGTGCCTTTCGATATATTAATTGAACGTGTTTCAGGTCGACGTATTTGCCCTAAGTGTCATGCTACTTACAACGTTAAATATAAACGTCCGAAGGTAGAGGGAATTTGTGACAACGATGGAGCTCAACTATTTCAAAGAGATGATGATAAAATTGAAACAGTTGAAAAGCGAATTCAGATTTATAAAGACCAAACTGAACCATTGATTGAGTTTTATATCGATAAGCAAAAGATAATAAATATTAATGGGCTTCAACGTATGAATGAGGTATTTAACGATATTCAACAAGTCCTAAGTGGAGTTAAGTAAATATGATAACCATCAAATCCCAAAAGGAAATTGATTTTATGCGGGTAGCCGGCAACATTGTTGCTGGTGCCCATAATCTAGTTAAAGATTTGATCAAGCCTGGGGTAACGACCCTTGAGTTGGATACTGCGGTTGAAAAGTTTATTCGTAAATCAGGAGCAGAGCCAACATTTAAAGGTTATAATGGATTTCCAGCTTCAATCTGTTCATCAGTGAATGAAGTGGTGATTCATGGTATTCCTGGGAAGCGTCAACTCCAAGAGGGAGACATCATCAGTATTGATATTGGCGCAACATACAAAGGTTATGTTGGAGATGCAGCAAAAACCCACGGTGTTGGGAAAATATCAGATATTGCCCAGAAATTAATTGATGTTACGAGGGAATCTTTTTATCAAGGAATTGCGTTTGCTAAAGAAGGCTACCGTCTTTCGGATATTTCAAATGCTGTTCAAACCTATGTTGAAGCGAATGGTTTTTCAGTTGTTAGGGATTTTGTAGGTCATGGTGTTGGTCAAAAAATGCACGAAGATCCGGCAATTCCAAACTATGGAGTTAAAGGGCGAGGCCCTCGTTTAAGAAAGGGAATGACATTGGCCATTGAACCAATGGTAAACCTTGGAACTTACGATGTGGTAATGCTTGATGATAACTGGACGGTGATTACAGCCGATGGAAAATACTCCGCTCATTATGAACATACTGTGTTTATAACAGGTGAAGGTGAACCAGAATTATTAACAACTCCAATTGGTGAATAGATGAAAGAAATAAACATTGGACAAGTGGTTTGCTCTACAGCAGGTCGAGACAAGGGTCATTTCATGGTTGTTCTGGAAGTTTTAGATGAAAATTTTGCTTTAGTTTGTAATGGCAAGATACGCAAAGTAAGTCATCCTAAGAAAAAAAAGATCAAACATCTAGCGAAGACAAATCATATTGTCAAAGAGATTGAAGAAAAAAAGATAAGTGGCAAAAAAATTACAAACGCTGAGATAAGAAAAATACTCGAGTCCTATCATACACTTGATAGTGTTGGGGATGAGAATCGTGAGGAGGTTTGATCAATGGCCAAGAAAGATGTTATTGAAGTTGAAGGATCCGTCATCGAGTCCCTGCCTAATACTATTTTCTTAGTAGAATTAGAAAATGGGCATCAAATTACTGCACACATTTCAGGTAAATTAAGAATGAACTATATTAGAATTTTACCAGGTGACAAGGTAGTTGTCGAGTTATCCCCATATGATTTGACCCGTGGGCGTATCGTATGGCGTGGAAAAGGGAAATCATAAAAGGAGGATTTAAAAATGAAAGTAAGACCATCAGTAAAACCAATTTGTGAAAAATGCAAAATTATTAAAAGAAATGGTCGTGTAATGGTGATTTGTGAAAATCCCAAACACAAGCAAAAACAAGGTTAAACCGTCGATTTAAGAAAAAAAGAGCATGGACGCGGCAATTTAGCCATGCTCATGATATACAGCATTATGCAATATTAAGCATTGACTGGGGTTACGTCACTAATGCCAGAAAGATGTTTAAATCAAAAAAGTAATTCTCTAGTATAAAAAATTACTAGAAAACAATATTAGGAGGTACACACCCTATGGCAAGAATTGCCGGAGTCGATTTGCCCCGAGATAAGCGGGTAGAAATTGGATTAACTTATATTTATGGTATTGGCCGTTCAAGATCTTTAGAGATTTTAAAAGCCTTAAATATCAACCCAGATACCAGAGTAAAGGACCTAACGGAAACAGAAGTTAATGATCTTAGAAATATTCTTGATGAAAAATATACTGTTGAAGGTGATCTTCGACGAGAAGTAAATCTTAACATCAAGAGATTAATTGAAATTGGATCATATCGTGGATTAAGACATCGTCGAGGTCTTCCTGTAAGAGGACAAAAGACCAAAACAAATGCCAGAACACGTAAAGGCCCTAAACGAACCGTTGGTAGAAAGAAATAGGAGGCTTATAAAATGGCAGTAAAAAAAGCAAGAAGAAAAGTTAAAAAAGTCAAAAAAAATATAGAACGTGGGCAAGCTCACATTCAGTCTTCCTTTAATAATACCATTGTAACCATTACTGATATGTCAGGTAATGCACTTTCTTGGGCAAGTTCTGGAGGTTTAGGCTTCAGAGGTTCACGTAAGAGTACTCCATTTGCTGCTCAAATGGCAGCAGAAGAAGCCGCAAAAGCTGCAATGGAGCATGGTTTAAAAAGTGTTGAAGTTATGGTCAAAGGACCTGGTTCCGGCCGTGAAGCAGCGATTCGAGCATTGCAAGCAGCAGGTTTAGAAATTACGCTAATTCGAGATGTAACACCAATTCCACATAACGGCTGTCGACCACCTAAGCGACGACGAGTATAATAGGAGGGCGAAAATAATGTCAAGAAATATAGAAGCTTCATGTAGACAATGTCGACGAGAAGGTGCAAAATTGTACCTAAAGGGCGAGCGTTGCTACTCAACCAATAAATGTGCCTTTGAAAGACGTCCAACTCCACCAGGACAACATGGTAAAAGAAGAACAAAATTATCGGAGTATGGTATCCAATTACGAGAAAAACAAAAGGCAAAACGTATCTATGGTGTTTTAGAAAAACCATTTAGAAATTATTTTGTAATTGCTGAAAAGCAAAAAGGAATTACAGGTCACAACTTATTAATTCTTTTAGAATCACGATTAGACAATGTTGTTTATCGCTTGGGTTTGGCGACTTCTCGAAAAGAAGCCCGTCAATTAGTTGATCATGAGCATTTTTTAATTAATGGAAAAAAACTAAACATTCCTTCATACCAAACAAAAGAAGGCGATGTTATTGAGGTAAGACCAAAAAGCAAAAAATCTCAAAAATTCAAAGACATTTTAGAAGTAACAGAAAATAGAACAGTTGCACCATGGTTATCAAGTGATCTTGATACTCTATCTGGCAAGATTGTTGGAAGACCGTCGGTTGAAGACATTGATGTTGAAATTGCTGAACACCTCATTGTAGAATTGTATTCTAAATAGGCTACATGTTCGGGAACAAATTTACCCTCATGTTAATGTATGGATTTAAAATAAGTAGGAGGGTCTTCATAAATGATCGAATTTGAAAAACCAATCATTGAAATTGTCGATAAAAAAGATGACGAAACCTATGGGCGTTTTGTAATTGAACCATTAGAGCGTGGTTACGGAACAACCCTTGGAAATAGTTTAAGAAGAATCATGCTGTCATCGCTTCCTGGGGTTGCGGTAACCTCTGTTAAAATTGAAGGAGTATTACACGAATTCTCTACAATACCTGGTGTAAAAGAAGATGTTATTGAAATTCTTTTAAATCTTAAAGGTCTTGCTGCTCAAATTTTTAGTGACGAACCAAAAGTCATTTATATTGAAGCAGAAGGAGAAGGGGTTGTTACTGCTGGAGATATTATTACAGATGCAGATGTTGATATTTTAAACCCAGAAATGCACATTGCAACTTTATCAAAAGGTGCAACCTTAAATATGGAAATGCGTATCGAAACAGGGCGTGGTTATGTTGCAGCTGATAAAAATAAATATCCAGGAATGCCAATTGGCACCATCCCAATGGATTCAATTTTTTCGCCAATTAAAAAGGTTATTTTCTTAGTTGAAAATACCCGAGTAGGACAAATCACGGACTTTGATAAACTAACCTTAGATATTTGGACAGATGGGACAACAACACCAGAAGAGGCGTTATCCCTTGCTGCGAAAGTTTTAAGCGAACATCTTAATCTATTCATTAATTTAACCGAACATGCGAGTTCAGTTGAAATTATGGTAGAAAAAGAAGAAAGCGAAAAAGAACGTATTCGTGAAATGTCGATTGAAGAGTTAGAGCTTTCAGTGCGTTCCAGTAATTGTTTAAGACGTGCAAATATTGACACAGTAGAAAAATTAACACAAAAGAGCGAAGAGGATATGATAAAAGTTCGTAACCTTGGGCGAAAATCACTGAATGAAATCAAGCATAAACTAGCAGAAATTGGTTTATCCTTGAGTCAAGAAGAAGAAAAGGCAAAGGAGTAATAGACTATGGCGGGATATCGTAAACTAGGCCGTCCCTCTGATCAAAGAAGAGCATTGTTGCGTAATCTTACCACTGCACTTTTGGAACACGGTAAAATAGAAACAACCGTAACCAGAGCTAAGGAAGTAAAAAGATTAGCAGATAAAATGGTCACACTTGGTAAAAGAGGCGACTTACATGCCAGAAGACAAGCAATTGCTTATATCACACAAGAAGCTGTTGTTAAAAGATTATTTGATGAAATAGCACCAAAATATACGGAAAGACAAGGTGGTTATACACGTATTTATCGTGTTGGTCCACGTCGTGGCGATGGCGCTGAAATGGCAGTTATCGAATTAGTATAATAGATTAAAATTAAGGACCGGAATCTCCGGTCTTTTTTCTTTTTTGAAAAAGATCGTTTTAGGAGGGAAAAACCTCTTTTTCTATGAAAAAAGAAAGAGAACTAGCGTTTTTAATAAACCTTTGGTATACTAGGTAAAGAAAAAAAATTATAACATGAAAAGGGAACTTAACTTGTAATGGAAACAAATAAAACCATGATTGAAGTTAAAAATTTAGAATTTCAATACCCACAAAATGACGCATCGGAAATAATGACAGCGTTAAAGAATGTCAATCTTACCATAAAAAAAGGTGAATTTGTTGGCATTATCGGCCATAATGGATCGGGTAAATCAACACTTTCGAAATTACTCAATGCGATTATTTTTCCAACCCACGGGGATGTGTTGGTGAATGGATTTAATACGAAAGATCATGCCGAAATTTGGCGAATTAGACAAACGGCTGGAATGGTGTTTCAAAATCCAGATAATCAGTTAGTGGCAACAATCGTCGAAGAAGATGTGGCTTTTGGCCCTGAAAACCTTGGTGTTCCGCCAAAAGAGATCAGAGAGCGAGTCGATAAGGCGTTAAAAGTTGTTGAAATGACGGATTATGCTCATATGAAACCCCACCAACTTTCAGGAGGTCAAAAACAAAGGATTGCTATTGCAGGAATTCTTGCAATGGAACCGGAATGTATTATTTTTGATGAACCAACTGCAATGCTTGATCCTTCGGGAAGAAAAGAAGTCATGGCGACCATTAAAAAATTAAAAGAAGATAAGGGAATGACAGTGATCCATATTACCCATTTTATGAATGAGATTATAGATGCTGATCGAATTTTAGTCCTAGATAAAGGCGAGGTTGTAATGGAAGACATCCCAGAAAATATTTTTAAAAAAGTCCTTGAGCTTAAGAAAATTGGGTTGGATGTTCCTCAGATGACAGAATTAGCCTATGAATTGAGAAAAGAGGGAATGGAGATTCCTGAAAATGTCCTAAGTATAAAGGAAATGGTAGAGGCTTTATGACAGTAGAAATTAAAAACCTAACCCATACCTATTCCAAAGGGTCACCATTCGAATTTCAAGCTTTAAAAGAGATTAGCTTAACAATTTCGGATGGATCTTTTATTGGGATTATTGGGCATACCGGTTCAGGAAAATCAACCCTGATTCAGCACCTTAATGGACTTTTAGCACCAACTTCAGGAACTGTATTTGTGGATGGACTTAATATATTTGAAGAGAAAAAGTCTCAATTAATTGAGTTGCGTCATCGAATAGGCCTTGTTTTTCAGTATCCAGAACATCAACTTTTTGAGGAAACTGTTTTAAAGGATGTTTCATTCGGCCCTAAGAACCAAGGGCTATCAGAGAATGAAATCCATGAGAGAGCAAAAATAGCTATTGAGATGGTTGGATTAGATTTTGACGAAATTAAAAATAAATCGCCCTTTGAGTTATCAGGGGGACAAATGCGTCGGGTTGCTATTGCTGGTGTTTTAGCAATGGAACCATCGGTATTGATTTTAGACGAACCAACAGCAGGACTAGATCCCCGAGGACGAGATGAAATTTTAGAGCAAATTAAAACTTTGCAAGAAAAGAAAAAAATTACAGTGCTGCTAGTTTCCCATAGTATGGAAGATATTGGAAAACTAGTAGAAAAAATTCTTGTTTTAAATGCTGGGGAAGTGGTTTTCTTCGATACACCTAACAAGGTTTTTACTCAGATTAAAACCCTTGAAGAAATTGGATTGGCAGTTCCAGAAGTAACCTATCTTATGCGAGCTCTAAAAAATAAATATCCTGACATTAGAGAAGATATTTTTACAGTTGAAGGAGCAAAGAAAGAGATTTTGAGAGTGATTCGAGGTAAAGAATGTTAAAAGATGTGACCATTGGACAATATTATCCCACAGGATCAATGATCCACCAATTGGATCCACGAACGAAAATTCTTTTTACAACAGCCTATGTTGTGATGTTATTTTTTATTAATAATCTATGGGGATATTTAGCAGCATTTACATTAATTTTTGGGATAACATTAGCCTCAAAAATTCCACTTGGCTATATTATTAGAGGGATAAAAGGGTTAGTTTTAATTATTATGCTAACCGTTATTTTAAATTTGTTTATGACACCAGGAAATGTTATTGCAAGTTTTGGTCCTTTTCAGATTACTCTTGAGGGAGCAAAAACAGCAACCTTTATGGCATTAAGACTAATTTTCTTAGTCATTGGGACTTCAGTAATGACCTTAACAACCTCCCCCATTGATTTAACAGATGGAATGGAATGGTGTATGCGATATATTCCTTTTGTAAGAAAATATGCCCATGAACTTGCAATGATGATGTCAATTGCATTACGATTTATACCAACATTAATGGAAGAAACTGATCGTATTATGAAAGCTCAGAAAGCGAGAGGAGCTAATTTTGAAACTGGGAATTTGATTTCGAGAGCTAAGAATTTGATTCCCATTTTAATTCCCCTTTTTATTTCTGCTTTTAGAAGGGCAGATGAATTGGCAACAGCGATGGAAGCACGGTGCTATCGAGGTGGGGAAAACAGAACACGGATGAAGCAATTAATTTTTAGAAGAAAAGATGTGGTTGCGTATTTTTGTATGCTGATCATGATTATAGGGTTTTTAGGAACGACCTTTGTAACTATCCCATTGGTATTTCCTGTTTAAGAAAAAAATGCACTCAAAAGAAAAATGGAATTCTTATAAGGGAAGCCACTTCAATTTTTGGGTGCGAATTCTATTGGAGAAATAAATGAATCGTCGAAACATTCAGCTAAAAATTAGTTACAAAGGAACCAACTATTGTGGATGGCAAAACCAACCAAATGGACTTGCTATCCAAGAAGTGTTAGAAAAAGCCTTGGAAGAATTAACTGGAGAACGCACTCAAGTAATGGGCTCAGGGCGGACTGATGCTGGGGTTCATGCCTGTGGTCAAGTTGCTAATTTTCATACCCATTCTTCAATTCCATCCGACCGTTTTTCATTTGCAATGAATACAAAAATCCCTCAAGACATCCGAATTCTTGAGAGTCGAGAAGTCCCCTTAGAATTTCACAGTCGATTCAGCGCTAAAGGAAAATCCTATTTATATAAAATATACCAAAGTCCTATCAATAGCCCTTTTTATTTTGATCAAGCCTTTTATGTCCCCCTTTCTTTAGAATGGAAAAAGATGGAAGAGGCAGCAAAATACTTTATTGGAGAACATGATTTCATGGCTTTTATGGCAAGTGGAAGCGTTGTAAAAGATACCGTTAGAACCATTGAAGAAATTACTTTTGAAACATCGGGAAATCTCCATGAAATTACTTTTAAAGGGAATGGATTTTTATATAACATGGTTCGAATTATAGTAGGAACTCTTTACGAAGTTGGAAACCACAGAAGAGAGCCAAAAGAAATGTCGAGCTTAATCCTTGGGATGAATCGAAAAAAAGCTGGTGTGACTGCACCTGCACAGGGTCTTTATTTAAAAGAAGTCTACTATTAAAAATAGAAACTAAGGATTTTAGAAAAGAAGTTTCAAAAACATGGATTTAAGCGAAAAAATTCTTGACACACCAGGCAAGATGCTATAGAATAAACGATGGACGTTAATGTATCACTAGCCCCGATACAGACAATACGAAGTTTGATAAATCCCACTTTATCAAGCAAAAAATTAGAAAATGAAATAGAATAAATTATTAACTGAGGAGGACTTTTGAGATGAATGCAAACGCCACAATTATGGCCAAATCTCATGAAATAGACCGTAAATGGTATGTTATTGATGCAGAAGGTAAAGTGTTAGGTCGACTAGCAACTGAAGTCGCTAATATTCTACGAGGTAAAAACAAACCTTACTTTTCCCCACATATGGATTGTGGAGATTTTGTTATTATCATTAATGCAGAAAAAATTGTTTTAACTGGAAATAAACTCGATCAAAAATTATATAAAACTTATTCAGGATACACAGGTGGACTTAAAGAAATGACCTATCGAAAATTCTTAGCTGAAAAACCAGAACTATTGGTTTTCAAAGCAGTCAAAGGAATGATCCCACATAACAAATTAGGGGATAAAGTCGCTACAAAATTAAAAGTATATGCTGGTAGTGAACATCCACATGCTGCTCAAATGCCAGAAGTTTACGAATTTTAAGCAAAGAAGGAGGAAATAGAGAATGGCTAAAGTACAATATTTTGGAACCGGAAGAAGAAAAACCTCGGTAGCCCGAGTTCGATTATTACCAGGATCAGGAAAATTCATCATTAATGGTAGAGACATTGACGAATTTTTTGGAATGGAAACATTAAAAGTAATTGCGAGACAACCATTAACCCTAACAGAAACGAGAGACAGCTTTGATGTTTTAGTTAATGTTCATGGCGGTGGTTTTACAGGACAAGCAGGAGCGATTCGTCATGGGATTGCGCGAGCTTTACTTGAAGCAGATGGTAATTTAAGACCAGTCCTAAAAAGAGCTGGATACTTAACACGTGACTCAAGAATGGTTGAAAGAAAGAAATACGGTCTTAAAAAAGCCCGTAGAGCACCACAGTTCTCAAAACGATAAACAATCAATCAAAACCCCGAGATTTTTTCTTGGGGTTTTTTGTATGTTTAAAATTCTTTTGTGGGGGAAACTTAAAATTCATGTAATCTTTCAATGAAAAAACTTGTAAATAGTCAGGTTTTAAAGTACAATGTAAGACGGACATTTATTAAGGTCGATTGGTGTTTTGGAAAGAAGTGACGAGTAACTGACAAAGCTGTTAAAGGATAGTTTTTAGGAAGTTTGTGATTTAAAAACGTTAATAATGACTTTTTTCAAAGTCCTGCCACAACTATTTGTAGCAGGACTTTTCAATATTTTGTAAATAATGAAAGTAGGAAATTATGGAAAATAAACAAAAGATTATTAACATCGCGGTTATCGCCCATGTAGATGCGGGTAAATCTACATTGGTTGATGCCTTACTAGGTCAAAGCGGTGTTTTTAGAGAAAACCAGGAGGTAGTCGACTGCGTAATGGATAGTAATGATCTCGAACGAGAACGAGGGATTACAATCTATTCAAAAAACTGTTCGATTATGTATCACGATATTAAAATTAACATTGTGGACACTCCAGGACATGCAGACTTCTCATCAGAGGTAGAGCGAATTTTAAAAACGGTTGATACTGTGCTGCTTTTAGTTGACTCAAGTGAAGGGCCAATGCCACAGACCCGTTTTGTACTTAACAAATCTTTAGAACAAGGACTCAATCCAATTCTATTTATTAATAAAATTGATAAGAAAGATCAACGTGCTGAAGAAGTTGTTGATATGGTTTTTGACCTCTTTGTTGAACTAAAAGCCAATGATAAACAATTGGATTTCCCAATTCTTTATGGGGTTGCTAAAGAGGGTATTGCAAAAAGAGAAATGGATGATGATAGTACTACGTTAGCGCCACTTTTTGAAACCATTGTAGAACACGTTGGATTACCAGACGATTTAAGTTTAGAGCCATTGCAAATGCAAGTCTCTTCATTAGCCTATGATGATTATATCGGACGTTTGGGAATTGGTAAAATTTATACAGGGACTATCCATGAAGGCGAACAACTTGAAGTTTGCAAACGTGATGGAAGCTTTAAAAAGGTTAAAGTCAATCAGGTTTTTGTATATCGAGGCATGGCAAGAGTGGAAGTAAAGGAAGCAAAAGCAGGGGATATCGTTGTTGTCTCTGGGATTCCAGATATTTCTATTGGAGAAACCATCGGCGAAATTAATCAAGTGCAGCCAATGGAATTGATTGATATTGAACGACCAACCCTCTCCATGAATTTCCTTGTTAACAAATCTCCATTTGCTGGGGATTCAGGGAAGTTTGTAACGACCCGACATATTCGGGCAAGATTGGAAAAAGAATTAGAAGTAAATGTAGGGCTTCAGGTTGAAGAGCTTGAAGACACCACCGATGGTTTTAAGGTTTCTGGTCGTGGAGAGTTACATTTATCGATTCTTTTAGAAAATATGCGTCGCGAAGGATACGAAATAGCGGTTTCCAAACCAGAGGTTATTATGCATCGTGATGAAAAAGGGAAACTTTTAGAACCTGTAGAAAGTGTTATTATTTCAACCCCCGACCAATATGCAGGGGCAATTATTTCTAAGCTTAATATCCGAAAAGGTCGGATGGAAGGGATGTATAGTGATGAAGGATGGACTCGTTTAGAATTTCTAGTTCCAACCCGTGGGTTGTTAGGATACCAAAGTGAGTTCATTAATGATACCCGAGGGGAAGGAACCCTTGTTCGTCGTTTTGCAGACTTTGAAGAACATAAAGGTGAAATTCCACAACGACAAAATGGTGTTTTAATTTCACAATTCAATGGGGAAACCATGGCATATTCTCTCTTTAATTTAAGCGAGCGAGGAGAAATGATGGTTGGACCAGGAACCCCTGTATACGAAGGAATGATCATTGGAATTAATAGCCGATCGGATGATATGACGGTAAATCCTACTAAAAACAAGAAAATGACGAATGTTCGTTCCTCAGGAACAGATGAGGCACTTAAACTGATTGATCCACGGATTATGTCATTGGAAGAGGCATTAGAATTTATCAATGATGATGAATTAGTGGAAATAACACCCACAGATATTCGTGTGCGTAAAAAGATTCTATCTGAATTAGATCGAAAAAGAAACGCGAGATAAAAATAATACCAAAAGAAGTTAAAATCCTAACGAGATTTTGAATCATTTTAGTACAATTAAATAAATATTTTTAGGTGTCCTATATAGGAAGAATAGGGAAACAGGTGTGAGTCCTGTACGCGCCCATCGCTGTAATTGGGAAAGGCTGTTAGAATCCACTGTGCAAACGGGAAGGAGATAAGCTTTGATGAACATCAGTCAGAAGACCTGCCTAAAGATGAATTACACAGATTTGGAGAGTCTGCATTTTTTATGCAGGCTTTTTTTTTATTAAGGAGAAAAAATGAAAGCATTTATATTGAAAGAAAAAGGAAAATTAGTTCTAAGAGAAAAGGTAAAGCCAAGATGTGGAGATAATGAAATTCTCATTAAAGTAAAGGCATGTAATGTTTGCAAAACTGATTTAAAAGCCTATCTTTATGGACATAAGGATTTAGTTTATCCTCGAATTTTGGGACATGAGATTTCAGGAGTTATTGAAGAGCTTGGAAAAAATATTAAGCATTATAAAATAGGGGAGCATGTTTTTATCCACCCAGGAATTTCCTGTGGAAAGTGCTACTATTGCCATCAAGGTTTAGATAATCTCTGCGATCATATAAAAATTTTAGGATTTAATTTCGATGGCGGATTTCAAGAATATCTTTTGATTCCAAAGGAAGGGGTTGAGAGGAATATTGTTCAAATTATTGATAGAAGGTTAAAATTTAGTGAAGTTTCATTTATAGAACCAATCGCCTGTTGTCTAAATATTCAAGATCAACTTGATTTTACCGCTTCTCCTCAGGTACTAATTATTGGTGGTGGTCGATTAGGGCTTTTAAATCTTTTGATTGCTCGAGCTAAAGGTGCTCAAAAAATTTTTTTGATTGAACCGATTGCTGCGAGAGGTGAAATGGCGTTATCAATGGGGTGTGATGGAATACTTTCTTCTTGTGAGGATATTCCTCCTATGGATATTGTCATTCCCTGTTGTTCTGATCCCAATGCTTTTAATCTCGCCCTAAAATGTGTAAGAAAAAAGGGGCAAATTGGGTATTTTAGTGGAATTTTGGGTTTAGAAGATCGGGTGGTAGAATTAAATCTTATTCATTATAAAGAAATATTAGTATTTGGTTCTTATGGGTGTAGGTTAAAACAAAGTATTAAAGGGAAGGAGCTTTTAGAAAAAAAATTAATAGATGTTTCACCACTCATTTCTAATAAAATTTCATTAGAAGACCTTGAAAAAGGTTTTGATTATATTAAAAATTTAGATGGTTTTTCAACTATTATTAAAATGTAAAGGAGATCAAAATGCAAAAGGAAATGTCAATGAAAGAATATGGACAAGTTATTACGCGGTTAATTAATAAAGAAAGCCTCTCAAAGGAGGAATCTAAAAAGATGTTTATAGAAACTTTTAAAAATAAGCAAACTCAAATGCAACAAGGGGCTTTTTTAGGGGCATTAAGTACTAAAGGACCGACACCAGCAGAAATAGCGGGGAGCTATGAAGCAATCTATGAAATGGACACTTTCAAAGTGGACTTAGTTACAGATATACCCGTTGTTGATAATTGTGGTACAGGGATGGATACATTTAAAACCTTTAATATCAGTACTGCCGCTTCAATTATTGCGGCAGCAGCAGGAATTCCAATGGCAAAGCATGGTTCTCGTGGATTAACTTCAATGTGTGGGGCGATTGATATTTTAGAAGCTTTAGGGATTGATATGAATTCGGATGTTGATATAGTAAAAAGTAGCATTGAAAAAGCTGGGATAGGTATTTTTAATGGCATGAGTTCTAAAGTTCATCCTGTTGCTCTTGGTCGTGTTTTAAGCCAAATTTCATTTGGTAGTATTTTAAATATTTCAGCATCACTTGCGAATCCAGGGTTACCGATATACGGAGTTCGAGGGGTTTGTTCAAAAGAACTTTTGGACTCTGTTCCAGAAATAATGAAAGAAATTGGGTATCAAAAAGCCATAGTGCTCTATGGTGAAGTTGGAAACCTAATTATTGACGAGGCCTCAACTTTGGGAACGACTTATGTAAGAGAACTGAGAGAAGATGGGTCTATTGAAAATTATACGTTCACTCCTGAGGAGATGGGTATTGTACCAGGGGTTTTAGAAGAAATTAAAAATTTCAATTCCTTGGAAGCTTCAGCTACTTCACTTATAAATACTTTAAAAGGAAAAGAAACACGAACACGGCTAGATATTGTAGCTCTTAATGCTGGTTTAGTTATTTATCTGATGGGAAAGTCGGTGACTATACGTGATGGATATAGAAGAGCTTTCGAAATTATTGAAAATGGTAGTGCATTTCAAAGACTTGTGAAGTGGGTTATGTTTCAAAATAGAGATTCACGGAGTGGAATTAAGATTCTAAGAGAAATGGAAAAAAAAGGAAAGTAAGATGGAATTATACGCATTAAAATCTGATGAGGGTTATCTTAAAATTAAAAGTAATGATGATTATATTTTTGTAAAAATCGATAAAGCAAGCGTTTATTCAGCTAATTTTTTTGACAGATTAAAAGAACTTAGTTTTAAATTGAAAAATGAAACCCAAAACTTACGAATTGTCAAGTTGACGATATCCGAAGAAGATCACATTTTCTCACCAAATAAAAAAGTAAGATTCAAATTTGCATAGAATCGTTTATTTTTACGCTAATACTGTATACAACTGCAAATTCTGTAAAAATACTCTTCCCAAAGGAAACTTATATGTATTGGCAAAAAAGATTTACACGGGAAAATCCAAATAAAAAACTTGAAGATAAGATCCTGGAACTCCGTTTAATTCACAAAGACTTTGGATACAGAAGTATGGTAGGAGAGCTTCACAAACAAGGATATTTAGTAAACAAGAAACGTGTTCAGCGAATCATTCAAAAATTATCCTTACAAGTGACTTCTTTTTTTATTAGGACGAGTTTAATTGATAACATGTAAAATTGAAAGTTCTTAAAGATAAAGGAGAATCTAATTAATAAACCTTGGTGAGAAAAAAAGAACCAAGGAAGATTTGTTAAGAAGAGTAGTTGTTTTTGCAGAAAAACGGTTACTTTAAGGGAAGAGGTCGATAGTGAATAAGAAATAAAGTATAATTAAAAGAAAAACAATAAGATTTAAGGAGGATCAGATCATGAAAATCGCAATCTGTGATGATGTACTTCTTTTCCGCAAATCGATAAAAATATGTTTGGAAAATTATTTGAATAAATATCAATTAAAAAGTGAAATTTTTCTTTATGAAAGTAGCGAGTATTTAAAGGAAGAGATTAATCATGGAAAAAGCTGGGATCTTATTTTTTTAGATATTGAAATGCCAGGTGTTAATGGTATCGAAATCGGAGAGGCCATTAAGAAGAGTTCGACTGGGACTAGAATTATTTATGTGACCTCCCATAACACTTACGTTAGTCAAGCTTTTTCCTTAGGAGCATTCCAATATTTAGAGAAACCTTTAAATGAAGAGATCTTTGAGAAAGAAATGAATCGCTTTCTTAAGAACTATGAGCAAAGTCATTATATGTACATTGTAAAATGGCAGGGTGAAGAAACATCCTTAGCAATAAAAGAGATTATTTATCTAGAAACTGAAAGAAGAAAAATAATAGTTCATACCAAGGAAAAAGCATATCCGATGGTCAGTAAAATGGATGTTGAGGAAGAGCGGTTAAAGTTATATTGTTTTATAAGAATTCATCGGGCATTTTTAGTTAATATGAATTATATCGTGGGGTTTAAGACGGGTGAAATTGAAATAAGGTGTGGGAAAGAAAAAATTTCCTTAGCGGTGAGCAAGGAGCGAATTAAAACAGTGCGTCTTGCTTATGTTGCTTATAAAAGCAAGGTGGGGATATGAAGGGGATGGATTTTTATGTAGGGGTAGAAGTATTGGCAATAGGGTTTGAAACTATTTCAATATACTATTGGGCTAGAATTTTTTCTGATAAAAGAGAAAAGAACAAATGGATCATGTTAATATTAAATTGTTCAACGGTGTTAATATTGTTGGGAATGTTATTAGGAAAAAATTCATTGCTTCTTCTTGGAATTACATCTATGCTGGCTTTTTTTCAATTATTTTATAGAAATAAAAAAGTTGGCACCAGTATTTTTTTAGCATTAGTTTATTGTGTTATTGCTGTATTAGCTGAGAGTTTAACAATGTTTATATTGATGATTTTCAATGACAGTTCACTTCAGGAAATCCTTTATACTTATGATGCAAGAGTGATAGGTCATTTAATATCAAAAAATATTATGATTATATTGATTGTCATAGCAGGTACTTTGTTGAAAAATATTACAAAAAAAGAGATTCCAAATCTGAAAACAATAACTTATTTAGGCGTTTTACCTTTAAGTAGTATTTTAATTTTATATCAACTAGGGGAGAATTTATACGAAAATTTTGATGGCGTGAATAGTATTGCAAGTTTAATTGGAACACTTGGTTTAGTGGTAGGGAATGTATTGGTATTTATTTTTTTTAATCGAGAGCAAAAGTATGAGCAGCAAAAAATGAAAGCTCTTTTTCAGGAAGAACAAATAATTAAACAAAAAGAGCACTATAAAAGTATGGAAAATAATAGTCAAGAAATTCGACGAATACATCATGATATTAAGAATATGATTATTGTTTTATCAGCCTATGCAAAACAGGGGAAATTAGCAGAAATAAATAAGTGCTTGGATAATATGGAAATAAGTATTGAAAAATTTGCCCCGAGTATTTACACTGGTTATGTTGGCATAGATAGTATTTTATCGGAAAAGATGAATGTTGTAAAAAAGAAAAAAATTGATTTTGAAAAAAAAATAATGTTTTCTCGAAATTTACTAGTGGATGAAATGGATGTATGTATTATTATTGGTAATGTTTTAAATAATGCAATAGAAGCTTGTGAAAAATTAGAGGTAAGTAAAAGAAAAATAATATTTAGTATAAATTTTGATGAAATTTCTTTAACGATCCATACTGAAAATGGAATAGATAATAGTGTTGAGCAAGTAAATAATGGATTAATTCGAACAACAAAAGAAGATGCAAAGAATCATGGATTTGGAATGTCAACAATACAACAAATAACAGAGAAATATCAAGGAATATTAGAATGGAATATCTACAATGAAATTTTTGTAGTTGATATTGTGTTGTTTTTTAGAAATATGCCGTAAAAGACGTCGATTTTGCCGTAAATTGCGTACCCCATTTACTTTAATAAGAAAAGAATGTACTCTATAGCTAAGAAAGTGGCATACAGATATGCTGCTAAGGCTAAGAGTACATTTTTATTTTAGAAAGAAGAGGTTAGGCGCATGAAATTAAAAAACAAAATTTTTATACGTTGTGGTAGCTTGGTGGCATCATTAGCTTTGTTAATTGGTGTTTCAACAACCAATTCAGCTTGTATATTTTGGTTGCATCAGCCAGAAGAACCAGAGGAAATGAAAAAGTATAAGAAATAAAGGGATGTTAGCTTAATTAAAAAACACTTAAAATGTATAGTAGTGATCACCATTTTTAGTTGTTTGTAAGATTAAGATAATATTAAATTCGTGAAAGGGGAAACACAATGTTAGCAAAACAACAAGATGCATTAAATTTAATGCAAGTAGCAGAAAAAGTTGAAAAAGAAATGTTCATAGAATTAGAAGCTCAAGAATTATCAGAAATTGATAGTTTATGGCATCTTATCTATGGTGGTGGTAATTGGATTATTGGGTGGTAAATAATTGTGAATGAATCTTAGGAACTGTAAAATTTGTTTTACAGTTCCTAAATTTTTAGAGATTATAAAGCGAGGTATGGAATGAAGATTTCAAATTTCAAGTTGAAAGTTGGAAAAAAAGAAATTCTTAAAAGTTTTTCTTATGAATTTAGCAAAGAATTTATTTATAACATATATGGGCCAAATGGAGCAGGGAAAAGTACTTTTGCTAAAGCGTTAGCAGGTTATCTACCTAGCGAAGGTTTTTCAGAGTTTAAAAATTTGCAGATTGGAATTATTTCCTCATATTCTAATGTTCCAGAAGAAGTTTCAGTAAAAGCAGTGCTAAAATTATTAGAAAAACAATCAGATCTTTCAAAAGTTTTCCAATCAAAGTTAGCACACTATTGTAATATTGAAGAGATTATTGATAGAAAACATGTAAGATTCTTAAGCGATGGTGAAAAGAGAAAATTAATGATATACGCAGCTTTAAACTGCAAAAAAGATGTATTAATCTTAGATGAATTTATGTCTAATTTAGACAGAAAATCAGGAGGTGAAATACGAGAATTTATTTTAAAATTACAAAAAGAATTTAGATTTTTATGTATTAATATTACACATGCAATTGAAGATGCGCGAAAAATGAAAGGAAAAATCTTGTATTTGGACATAGAAGAAAAAAATTTCGTTGAAATTGAAAATTTAAATGAATTAATAGAGAGGTTGTAAAAAAGGTATAAAAATGATTTCTTTTGATTTTAATCGTTGTAAAAGCAAAAAACATTATTGGTACATTGTTTTAGCTATCCTAGCTACATTTCTTTTTAATTTTATTATGGAAATGGTGACCAATCAATTCACAGCTGAATGGGGCTTAAAACTAACAAATATTTCTCAAGCTTTAACCCAGATAGGAATATTAGTGTTGCTGCCTATTTTATCTGATACATTTTCAAAAGACTACCAAGAAAGAAATATTGTTTTTTTTGAACAAAATAAAATATCTGGGAAAAAGTTATATCTTTCCAAAATTTTTGTTTATGATGTTGTTATTTTTGTTAGTTGCTTTGCATTAATGATGCTTTTTCAAGGAGGCATCTTTATTTCTTCGAGTGATGGGGCGTTAGTAATATTTTTAGATATTATGATTGTTTTAGCAAGTGGAAATATGATTATTTTCTGTTCGATGTTTTTTAAAAAAAGATGGATGTGTATGATGACTGTCATACTACTATGGCTTTCAGCATATTTTATTAATTTATCAAATCTAAAATTCATTAGTGGCTTTTTTCTTCCTGTGGATGCAACTAACAATGTTGCTTTTTATATCGCATCATTAGGAGGAAAAGAAGTAAATTATGCCAATTATAATCCTGCTATTCCCATTGAGATTCAGGTAATTTTATGTTGTGTTTTTTGGTTTGCTTTGCCAATTTTATTAGGATGTTTATTAGCAGAAAATCGAATAAAAAAAAATGCGTTTTAAAAGGAAAGGATAAAATTTTATGAACTTGCTAATATTTGAGTTTAAAAGAGTATTATATTCTAAAAATATAATACTCTTAATGGGTGCTTTCGCATGTTTTTTTATATTAAGTATTGCACTAAATTCAACAGAAGCGATAGAAAGGTTAAGTTCTCCTCTCTTAAGTTATTATTTAGTAATTATTCAATTTAGCTTGTTACTTTTTTCTTTAGCCATCAGTATTAATGGAATCTCTAGAGATACTGAAAATGGAACGTTAATATTCTATTTTCAAAATAATATTTCTGTTTATCGAATTTGGATAGCTAGAAATATTGTTCTCACAGGATTAATATTGTCTTTTTATGTAGTGGTCACATGTATGTATTCCATTGTTTATAAAATTAGTATTGATGTAAATGCCATTAGTGTTTTGATCTATGGTGGGATCATTTTAGTTTATTGTACACAAATTGTTATGGTATTATCATTGATTACGAAAAAAACAACAACAACAATTATTTTAGGACTTGCAAGTTGGATAGGAGCCCATATAATTGGCTTAGTTACAAGAAATATTCCTTTTTTATCTGGAAAAATGACATTAATTGATGGAAACAGTGATTATGCAAAAGTTTTGAATCAATTGAATAGCTTTACTTTTAATGAATTTTATTCGGGAATATTTTTAGGATTTTTTTGGATTATTACCCTTCTAGGAATTTCTTATACGGTGATAAAAAAAAGGAAAGGATTTAGAAATGAAGTATAAGGCAATAGGAATACAATTAACGAATTTTTGTAATATAGCTTGCAGTATGTGTTGTTTTTCATGTTCGAAAAGTACAAATGAGGATATGGGGTTTGAAAATATAAAAAAAATAATTGATGAAGTTAAGGAATTGGATGAAGTAATGATGATTGGTTTTACTGGTGGGGAACCATTTGCAAAATACAAACTTTTAATAGAATCTGCAAAATATGCAAAGGAAAGAGGTATTAATTTTACGATTTCAACAAATGGTAGTTGGGGGAAAGATAAAAAAACAGGATTGAAAAAGATTCAAGAATTAAAGAGATTTGGACTAAAAAAAATACACCTCAGTTATGATGAATACCATGAAGAATATATAGAACATCAAACAATCTTATCTGCGATTGATCTGTGTACAGAAGTTGGCATAACATGTGAGATAGGTATGTGCTTTAGGAAAAATGGTAAAAAACCAAGTTATTTTGTAGAGTTGTTAGGAGAACGGGTCTTTAATAGAGGCATTGTTTTTCAACCGATGCTGCCAATAGGTCGAGCGATACAGGAGTTTGAAAAGAAAGAATATTTTGCTAATTGGACAATTTGTAAAAATATGACTTGTCCTAATTTAAACTCTAAATTAGGATATTTTGATGTTGAGGGAAATTTTTTTCCTTGCTGTTCTCAAGGTGTTTTTGAAACATATTTATCATCTGGAAATATAAAAGAAGAATCTTTGGCGAAGCTTATTAACAGATCAAATAATAACGCTTACTTATATATATTGTATAGTAAAGGATTTAAGTTTTTTGTAGATGTTATTACGGAGAAACTTAGAAGAAAGCTGCCATCTAATTGGGTAGGACCTTGTGATTTTTGTCATTTTGTTTTTTCTGACTATTATTTGATAGAACAAATAAAACCTTATGTTGATGAAGAGATAGGAAAGATTATCAATGAAGAAAAAAGAAAAAGAAATAGTAAATCGAATTGTATATGATGAGGAGAATAAGAGGGCAATTATTCAACAAGATAATTCTATTTTTTTAGTTCAAAAAAATATAGAAGAGTTGGTAGGGAAATTTGAAAAAGATAAAATAATAATGATGAAAAAAGACAATTTTGGAACTATTTTTTTTACAATTGTCCAAGTAATCGTCATTATAATTTCAATGAGTATTTTTTTTTATCTAGCAAATAAAAACATCACTATTGAAAGCAGTTTTTTTATTTCAACAGTAATTTTAATATTTAATATTTTTATACATGAAATAACACATATCCTAATCTTAAAATATTATCATGAAAAACCTTCTAAAATTGGATTTACCTTCGTTTTTATTTTCCCGGCATTTTATGTTCGGACGACCAACAGTTATTTTTTATCGAGATATAGAAGAATTAATGTGTATTTGGGAGGAATCTTTGCTAATGCACTTTATGTTATTTTTAGTCTTGGTTGCTTTTTTATATCAAATCAAACAATTTTTATATCATCTATAAATATGGTAATAATAACAATGATTTTTAATTTAATTCCAATTATTAGAACAGACGGTTTTTATGTGTTACAAACATTTTTTTCGAGATATACATTAAAAGTAAATAAACATTGGTATGATTCAATCATTAGAGGTGGAATTGTAATTTTAATATTTTTTTTAATTGAAGTATTATTCAAGAAATAATTCGTTTAGTATTATACGTAGTTCGGATTGTGATGGGCAAGATTTTTTGTGACGTAAAAGTCAAACAGCCCTAGTTTAGGAATAAATGGAGACTATCTTGAAAAATTTATCCATAAATTTAACAAATTATTTTATTGAGAATAAAATCATCAAAAAAGAGGAAGCAAAAATTTATATTTACAGTTTACAACTCTTGTTTTTGGCCATGGGAAACTTAGCCGTAGTATTTTTGATAACATTAATCTCAGGAAAATTTTTACTGGGAAGTGTATTTTTGATGATATTTATGATAATGCGAAAAACAGTTGGTGGATATCATGCAAAGACTCCTCTTCGATGTATGATTGCTTTTAGCATAATTTATAGTAGTTTTCTTTGGATAATTGCATTCTTACCCAAGTTTTACTATTCTTCGATCATAATTTTAGCAAGTGTCTTTAGCCTGATCATTAACTTTTCTTTTGCTCCAGTGGAAGATGAGAATAAGCCTTTAAATGAAAAGGAAAGAAAAAAATTAAGGTTAAAGTCAAAAATATTAACAATGTTTTTTTGTAGTTTACTAATATTTTTAGTTTTTTTAAATGAAGGTGTCATAGGTGTGAGTATCGCAATATCCATGATCGCTTCTTCGGCTTCTGTTTTAGCAAAGGTTCTTGTAAAAAATAGTGATGATCCTTTTTAGTTTGTTTTTTTAGCCATGTTAGTGATTGAAGGAAATTATCACATAGGCCTTCAGAATGATTACGATCATAGTTTGGCGATGGATAGCTTTTTTTCCTATTAAATTTTTCTTGTTGGTTTTTATTTTTCATGCAAGGCTTATAATGATAGAGATTTTTAGATGCGGATGATTTTTTCTTGAAGGACACGATTGTATTTACTATTTGACACGTTTCATAACTCCTTTTCGAGTTTGAATTATATCATCAAACTCCGAGTGTTACAATTTCATTATAGCAGAACAAAGGATGATAGTCACAAAAGGAAGTGGCAGAATGGAGGGTACAGTGGTTATTTTATCTGTAAAGGATTTAACGAAAATTTATGATAACTTTAAGCTAGAGAAAGTTTCCTTTGACATTAATAAAGGTCAAGTAATTGGATGTATTGGAGACAATGGTGCTGGAAAAACGACGCTTATTAAAATGTTAGTTGGCTTAACGCTGCCCAGTGAAGGATGTACTTATTACTTTAATAAAAAAATAAAGGGAAATGAAAAGGAAATAAAAAACTTGATAGGATATATTCCAGATGCGATCCCCCTGCCAGGACATTTTACTGCAAAATTTGCAAGAAAACTATTTAAAGCTAATTTCGAAAATTGGGATGACAGCTGTTATGATTCTTATCTTGAAAAATTTAAATTATCAGCAAAAAAAAAATTCAATGAAATGTCAAAAGGTACGAAAGTAAAGTTTTTGCTTTCTTTAGTTTTCTCTTATCACCCACAGTTCTTAATTTTAGATGAGGCAATATCCGGACTAGATCCAGTGACAAGGGATTTTGTGTTAAGAGAAATAATGGAACAACGTAAAATAAGAGGGCTTAGTATCTTTATGTCTACACATATTTTATCAGATTTAAATTATTTGAATGATGATGATCGAGTGCTCGTCTTGAAAAAAGGCAGGACACAATATAATAGCCCAAAAAGAGATTTACTGGAGAATGATATTGTCCGTAAAGATGGAAATTTTGAAACATCTTTAATTAAGTTAATGAAAGGAAAGTAATCAAGTGAAATGGCTAATTTTAAGTGATCTAATCGATGGTTGGAAAGTGGTCGCTGGGTATTTAATCGCAATTATTAT
Source organism: Eubacteriaceae bacterium (assembly GCA_051649025.1). GTDB lineage: Bacteria > Bacillota > Clostridia > Eubacteriales > Eubacteriaceae > Acetobacterium. Next base: position 36,651 of record JBOFGH010000070.1, on the reverse strand, counting down.
ATTCAATTTGTTTATTTCTAATATTTTTAGTCTGCTTTTTTTAGCATTGTTGGTGATTAAAGGAAATTATCAAATATGCTTTCAGAATGATTACGATCATAGTTCGACTATGTATAGTTTTTTTCCTAAAAAAAGAATTTTTTATGTTTTGGAAAAACATTTATTGTCTGCATTTTTTTTAATAGGAGGTTTAGTAATATGGTTTATTACAACTGGTTTCTATTGCTTATGGAAAAACGGAAGTTTTTTCGACTTGTTAGGGGCTGAAACATCAATGTATCTCTTTATTTTCGCAATTTTGGCGGTGCTAATTAATGAATTATATTTAATTTTTATTTTTAAATATGGAGCCTTAGATGCAAATAGTATTGCAAGACCGTTTTTATTATTGTTTGTTTTATTTATTATTGTAGTTCAAATAATAAATAAATCCATTGATGTAATTGAAATATTTAGGTATTATCCATTGCAATTGGGCGTTTCAGGAATAGTCCTTATAATTTTTATTTTTTTTATTGGTTTTTATTTTTCATGCAAGGCTTATAATGATAGAGATTTTTAAATAAGGTGAAGTTTTGATTTCTTTTCATGTTGAAATTTAATCGATACTATACACAACTGCAAATTCTCAGAGATAAATGAGAATTTAATCAACAAAGAATGGTGAGAAGGGAAGATATGGGGTATAATTAATAAAATATTAAAAGAGAGGTGAAAGATTTGGAATCAAATAATAAACATCAGGATAAAAGTGGAGGAATGTCCCCAAAAGTCTATCGAAATATGCTAAGTCTCATCGCTTTTGGGATCCTTTTTTATATGGCATTATTAAATTTTGAATATTTATTGAAAATGCTTGGAACCCTTGCTCATATTATTTCCCCAATTCTTATTGGATTAGGAATTGCCTTTGTTTTAAATATTCCAATGTCGGTGATTGAGAGACGGCTTTTGAAGTTTATGGATAAAGTGAAAACAAAAAAAGGAAAAGATATTCATAAATTAAAAAGAGGCGTGGCAGTGGTATTGACCTTTCTGTTTCTTTTAGGGCTAATTGCAGGCTTAATTACTTTTGTAATTCCGCAGTTGACAGCAAGTGTAAATACCCTTATTGATAAATTTCCAGGTTATGTAACGACTTTCAATGCCACCTTTGACAAAATTTTGAGTTTTCTTAATATTCCAGAATATATCTGGGTTGACATTGTTAACCAGTGGGATGCATTTATGAAACAATTTGGAGAGATGCTCCTTGGCTATGTGCCAAAGATATTAGATGCTACAGTTAGTGTAACCATTGGAGTCTTTAATGGGGTAATGGGGCTGATTATTTCGGTTTATCTTCTTATTGGAAAAGAGAAATTATTAAAATTAAAAGATAAATTAATTTTAGCCTATCTTCCAGAAAAACAGGGTAATTTTATAAATAGTGTTGGAATTACTGCCAATAAAGCATTTCATGGATTTATTGCAGGTCAGATTACAGAGGCTTTTATTTTAGGAACCCTATGTACCATTGGTTTAGCAATATTACAAGTTCCCTACGCTTTGCTCATTGGCGTGTTAATTGGGGTGACAGGAGTCATTCCTGTTTTTGGAGCTTTTTTAGGTGCTGTTCCAAGTGGCTTTATTCTTTTAGTGGTTAACCCGATTAGTTGTTTTGTTTTTGTTGTTTTCATTATTGTATTACAACAAATCGAAAGCAATATTATTTATCCCCGGGTGGTTGGAAATTCAATTGGCTTATCTGGTTTATGGGTAATTATTGGAATGCTCATTGGTGGAAGCCTTTTTGGATTTTTGGGAATAATCCTAGGGATCCCAGCTTTTGCCGTTTTGTACTCAGTATTTAGAGAAATTACAAACCAACGGATCGAAAAGAAAAAATTAGTTGCATAAAACATTAAAAGAGGGCTTTTTCTTATAAAAGAAAAGCCCTCTTTTAATGTTTTAATTTCTTTTTATAAAGTCGTTCTTTGGTTTTCGAAGCCATGTAGGTTAGACTAATGGTTAATCCTTGAACAGCGGCATAAACGGGATGTCTTCGACCGAGTTGACGAATATCACCAGAATTATCTAATAAACGATTTGGGGGATGATTATTGTGGGGGAGCTTAGAATCAGTTCCAACCACCACGCGCTTTCCAGCAATGCTATTAAGCAAAATATTCACAATGTCCCAAGCACATTCATAAGACACAATTTTATGCCGATTTGCACTAATTTCAGGGGCATATTTTTGGATAAAGTCAGCAGAAAAACCCTGACTGTTAAAAGTCACACATTGATCAATCTTTTCGCCATCGACAACGGTGATATATTGACCATTATTCCCACCTTTTGAGTGGCCTGTTAGGATATAATGATCAAAATTAAAGGTTTGATCCACGGTATGAAAAAACTCAAGAGCCTTTTGTTGTTGAGGAGTATCTTTTACAAAACCACATTTAGCATTGTCAATCCAGCCGACACCAGTGGTCCCACGAAAAGCAATGATACCAGAGTTTGGGGCATCACCTGAAAAGCAGTAACCAACCAGTCCGTTTTGAGGTTGATTTGTATACGCTAAAACCTTAAGGCGTGTTAGTTTTTTATTATCTTTCATTAACAATAACGAAGTTTTCCATTCTTTGGCTGACATTGCACAATCACCTTTAAGGGTATGTACCTTTAAAAAGAGTGCATCAATCATATCAAGTAAAGGATAACCTGGAAGAAAATCTTCGGAAACAGGAAAATCTAAGGCTGCTAATTGACTTAATAAATTAAGCTCGCTGTGAGTTAGCATAATCCACCTCCTTAATACTAACGTTTATTTATTATACATAAATAAACTTAATTTTAAGGGAATTTTTTGAGAAATTTTTAAATTTATTTCTTTTCAGGTTGACATTGACATTCTTTGTCATCTGATAAACATGCTTTGTATACTTCTAATGAGTCTTGATGGCCTTTGTATTTTATGTTAGGAAAAGCATTAATAATACGACGTTGGGCAAAACGACGGAGCTTTTTCTTTTCACCAAGGGCATTTGCGAAATGGGCGACAACCCCATGGTCAGCATTATTTCCGTCATGTAATTTTTCTGCTTTGTAAGCTTTTACTCGAGTGCTAAGCTGATGCGCTGTTTCGATGCCTTTTTCTTTTAAAGCATCTTTCATATCGATGGTTGCTTGGTAAACATGACTAAGTTTTTTGTTAAGCACCAAGGTTTGACGTGTGGACTCAATGACATCCGAAATGAAGATAAGGGCTCCAATACCCGCAAAAATTTCAAGCCAAAAGGGTGAAAAGTTCTCAATAAAACCTTGAACTAAAGGATGAACGAAATACATTAAAACTAAGGACATAATTCCAAAAAGAAAGGAATTTTTAAGACAAACACGGCCATTGATGTTAAATTTATGGGCTGAATAATCCCACCATTTTGCATGGAATAGTTTTTCCATTCCCCAGCTTGTAATATATTCCAAAAGGCTTGTGGAAAGTAAACCGACTATAAAAACTTCAAAAGGGTTCCGAGTGTAAGGCCCTAAAATAATAACAATGACAATGGCGCCAACCCCGTAGATTGGGCAGTAAGGTCCTGTTAGAAAACCACGATTAATAAATTTCTTTTTAGGAATCGAACAAAAAATAACTTCGCAGATCCACCCAATGATGGCATAAAGGATAAAATAGGTAAATAAAAGTGATGATTGATAAAGCATTCGATACAGTCCTTTCACATCTAAGAATCTGTGTTATTCTATCATATTATGCCTTGGTAATAAACAAAAGAATTAAGTGAAAACAAATTTTTATCCATAGACCACGGATATGTTTTTGTTTTTTACAAAGAGATGGTTTATAATGAAAACAATCAAACCCATGGAGGAAAACATGAAACATTACGTTATTGAAATTACCACCAATGAAAAAATGATGGACATCACAGAGATGATAAGAGAATATATTAGGGATACTCAATTAAAAGAGGGCTGTGTTCAAGTACAAGTAACAGAACCGACGGCAGGATTAACCATTTCGGTTAATAACGATTGGCGATTAGAGAAAGAGTTTTTCAAAAAAATCAATCATTTATTGCCAAAATACGATGGCATGATGTTTACAGGGTGGACAACCTCAAATGTAAAAGCATCATTGATTGGATTGTCACTTCAATTATTAGTGGCCCAGGGAACCTTGATTTTAGATAAAAATCAAAGTGTTTATTTTATTGAGTTTAATGGTCCAGGAGAACGTAATTTCTTTGTAAATTCTGTGGGTAGTAAATTCGAAGATGGGGAAAAACCACAGATGCCAGAAGCGCTTAAAAAAATCAATCAGAAACGTATTGAAGGAGAGGAAGAAATTCTTCGAATTCAAGAAGAAATGCGAAACGAATGGCGACAGAAGGAAGAGGAAAAGAAAAAGGAAGACTAAGGAGAAAACAATAATGATGTGGATACCCAATGGTGAAAACAGAATTTTAAAGGTAACAGAGCTAAATGATTTTACAAATAATGACATTTCTTTACCCAAAGAAATGTCTGATTTTTTTATGGGAACAGGTGAAAATCAACGACTAATCTTTGTTTATCAAGGAAAAGAATACCCTGGATATTTAGAAACAGAAGGGGGGATGACCCATTTAAAGTGGAGTAAGGTTATTGTAAAAAAATTAAGGGAAGCCTTTCCAAGTTACGAAGAATGGTTTGAGAGCAATCAAAACCCAACAGAAGAGGAAACCCCCAAAATCGAGTTTGCAAAGGAAAGGGATCAATATCATATTCGTTTTATTTTTGGAGAAATCCAAGAAAATCAGAAGAGAACCAAAACGTTGGTGGTTGATCATAAAAAAAGTCAACTCAAAACCTTGTTAGAAGAGTGGATTAAAGGTTATTCAAATTATTACCCCAGAGATTTTCGTTTTTCTTTTAAAGATATTATTAAGGTTGAAATTCCCGATGCATTAATGAACTTATTAGGAGAGAAGGAAAAAGATTATCGGATTATCGGTTTTCCTGGGGAGACTCAATGGGCAGAGATTCCATGGGTGGGTGTTATGCATAAAGCCACAACCCAATCAATCTATGAAGGGGTGAGTCTTGTTTATTTATTAGGGATGGATTCAAAGATTCTTTATCTTGGGTTGATTTATGGAAATCCAACGATGGGAATTCGATCTTTGTCAGAAGAAGCAAAACGGTTAAGAGAAAGTCTCGATGTTGGTCTTTTTAAAACCAATCATCAAGAAATATATTTAGGAAACCAAAGCTTTGTTTCGGGAACCATTTGTTACCAAGCTTATACAGAAGAATTACCAGATGAAGAGGTTCTACAGGGTGATTTTTTAAAGTTGTTAGAAATCTATGAATCTTATGTAGAAGAAACTAAGCCAGAAAAAATAGGTGACAATGGGTTAAAAAATGAGAAAGAGATCCTAGAAATTGTCGAAGAACAGGTTGTTGTGGAAAAAGTTATCGAAGAAAAAATGATCAAAGAACAAGAAATTAAAAAAGAAGAAATAAAAGTAGAAAGTAATGGATGGCAGAGGGAAGAAAAAAGCCTTGGGGAGGCTTCTAAAAAAACAAAGGCTGAAGAACCAACAGTGACAGCAGAGGACGCTTATCCTCTGCCTAAAAATCTTGAAAACAGAAAAATAACCCCAGTCTTAGAAGATATCCTTTCTAAAATGTCTCAAAAGGGATACCACTATCCTATGGAAATTGTAAAAAACTATTATCTTTCCCTTAAAACAAAACCATTTGTAATAATAACAGGCGGAATCGGAACAGGAAAAACAACCTTTCCAGAAATTTTTGGAGAAGTCATTGGTGCTAAGAGTGAAAACGGAAGATTCTTTAAAATAAGGGCAAAAGAATCATGGACAGATTCTAGTGTTTTATTAGGAAGCCTTGATCTTCGAGGACATTTTATTCCAGGAATTGTTCCTCAATTATTAAAAAGTGCAAAAGAGAATTTGGAGAAGCCATGTTTCTTATTGATTGATGATATGAACAATGGAGAGGTTGAGAAATATTTCTACGAGTTATTACAAGGAATTAACGGATTTCAGGAGCCCATAATACCCCGAGAAAATTTTGGAAGCGATATCAGTGCTTTTAGAGAATATGGGGATCTTGAATTTACAGAAAATATTTATGTGATAGGAACCATTAATGTAACAGCTAAAGAAAAGAAACTTCCTCTTAAAGTTGCGGATAGTGGCAATACCCTGGAAATGCCAACCCCACAGATTGGTTTTTTTCCAGATTATGTAGCCTTAGCCTATAATAAAGAATGGGATAATGACCAATTTAAAATTCGAAAAAAGACACCAGAACTTCCAAAAGCACTTGAAAAAATAATGAAAGAAATGAGAAAAGTCCAGAAAATTTTAGAGGAATATTCCCAACCAATGAGTTATCGTGGGATTAATGAGATCCTTGGATTTGGAATTAACAGTGCTTCAGAAAACTTGTATGACGTTCCAGAAATAATCAATCTTTGTATACGTCAAAGAGTGATGCCTACCCTAGATAGGGAACAAATTGATTATTTAGATTTAGTTCAGGAATTAGAAGGGTTTTTAGAAAATTTGAAAGAGTAAAAAGAGTAAAAAGAGCAAAAATAACAAAAAGAGTAAAATATTCTTCGGAGATCAAAAAAGTACAAAAAAGATTCTTTTTTCAAGTTTAAATACAAAAAAAACAAAGAAAATAGGTTTTTCAGAATCAAAATGATTGTTTTTTTTATAAAATGGAATAGACAATTACAATTAATTCTTGATCGAATTGAATATAATAACTGTAATCAATTACATATCTATATTTAAGGAGAAGAAAAGATGAATTCATTAGAACGTGTTTCGTTAGCATTACAGCATAAAGAGGCTGATCATGTCCCTGTTTACCCCTTGATTAACAGTGTTTCCAGAAAAACATTGGGAATTTCCTACGAAGAGTGGACAAAAGATGTCGACAAATGTGCAGAGGCCATTATTAAGGCAACAGATGAGATTGATGTTGATTGTATTTGTACCTTAGTGGACCTTTCAGTGGAGGCAGCCGATTGGGGAGCAAAGCTTGTTTATTTCGAAGATCAGGCAGCTTGCCCAGAGCATGATAATCGTGTTTTACAATCCGAGGAAGATTACTCAAAAATTTCTATCTTAAACCCAAGAGAAACCCCTCGAATGAGTGAACATATTGAATTAGCAAAAAAACTTTATGATGCGAGAGGGCAAGTAAAACCAATTGTAGGGTTTGTTTTTGGACCTCTTGGTATTCTAGGTATGCTACGTGGCCATGATTATTTGTTCATGGATTTAATGATGTATCCAGATAAAGTTCACGCAGCACTTCGAAATATTACAGAAACCTTAAAAGAATTTATCCGTGGTCTTTGCGAAGTGGGTTGCCATGCAATTATGTTAGATACTCTTTTTGCTTCACAAAGTATTATGAGTAAGGAAATGTGGGATGAATTTGAAGGGGGTTATTCTCAAGAACTTGCAGAAGTAATAAGGGAATGTGGTGCCATGGTTATGATCCATAATTGTGGAAACGGTATTTACTTTGAAGAACAAATCAAACGGATGGATCCTGTCTTAATTTCTTACATGCACATTCCAAGCGACTGCACTGATATGGCGGACATAAAGGCAAAATATGGAGATAAGATTACTTTAATGGGACACATTGAGCCAGGTTGGTTGATGGTTTGTACCGAAGAAGAATTGCGAAATGCTTGTAAGGAACAAATTGATGTTTATAAAAAAGATGGTGGATTTGTTTTAGCAACAGGATGCGAATATCCAGCATCAATGAATTTTGATTACGCAAAGGTAATGGTTGATGTTGCCAAAACCTATGGAAAATACTAAATAATTCAAAAGTCAAGATTGATAATTTTATCAATCTTGACTTTTTTTATAGAGGGGATATTTCATTATTTAAACATCGGTGCAGGGAGAGAAATCTCGTGGATATCCCGACCAGGCATTTTTAAATCTCCCATTAAGACAGCGTGTTGAATGGATTTTTTTCCAAAACGACCTCGAATACCATCAATGGCTGTTTCTAAGCGATTTTGCCGATCAATTTGTTTAGGATTTGTAAAAAGACTTAACTGTTGGGGGTGTTTTTCAGAAATTAAATTGATGGCACGAACCGTTAAGGAGCGAATGTCAGCCTCCCATCCGTAGTTTTTATCAAAAAGCTTTTTCGCCAATAAAGAAATCGCATAAGGGCTCTGAGTGGCCACCGTAAGAGGGGCCTGATATTGTTTGATGAATAAGGCGGTATTACGTATGGATAATTGAACACCAGTCGCCTTTAGGTTGTATTCACGGAGTTTATGTCCAACATCTTGACATAACTCAAACATCACCTTCCAAACCTCTTGGTCGCTCACTAAATCTGAGGTGCAAGTAATGCCATGGCCAACAGATTTTGCAGGAATTTCGTATTCTTTGTGCATCACACGGGAGACATCCTTACCATTGGCATAGGTCCATAAAGCGAGACCATTAACTCCGAGGATCTGTTTTAAAAAGCTTGGATGACTTTTTCCTAAATCTCCAATGGTTTTAATATTATACTTTAATAATTTCTTCGTGGTTGCTCGGCCACAATAAAGTAACTCAGAGACAGGCAAGGGCCAAATCTTAGATTCTAAATCCTCACGATTAATTAAAGTGATTGCGTCGGGTTTTTTCATGTCGCTTCCAAGCTTTGCAAATATTTTATTGTAAGAAACCCCAATAGAAACGGTAAAGCCCAATTCTTCCTTAACGGATTGTCTTATTTTTTCGGCGATGTCCAAGCCACTTCCATAAAGATTTTGACTAGAAGAGACATCAAGCCAAGATTCATCCATACCAAAAGGTTCAATGAGATCCGTATAACGTTCGTAAATATGACGGGTTAGCTTCGAATATTTGACATATTGAGAATAATTTGGTTTAACAATAATTAAATTGGGACACAACTGTTTTGCTTCCCAATTGACCATGGCTGTTTTTACCCCCATGATTTTAGCCTCTTGGGATTTAGCAAGGACAATGCCATGGCGCTCGTCCGTAGAGCCACAGACAGCGATGGGTTTATTTCGCAAATCAGGATTAAGCATCTGTTCGACGGATGCATAAAAACTATTAATATCCGAATGTAATATTTGCCGATCCATAACGACCTCCATCATTGACAATTTGTTTTATTTAAATTAGAATATGGACAGAACGAATGTTCATCCAATGATAAAATTATACAAAACAAATGTTCGAATGTCAATGAAAAATTTAAATAATAATGAGGTTGAAATGAAGGCTTTAGACCATAAGGTTTATGTGAGTGTTGTAGTCAAGTTTAATGAAGAGGGAAATATGACTCCTATGGAGATTGAATGGGAAAATGGAAAAAAATATTCCATTGATAAACTAATTGAAATGAGACAAGCTTCTGCAGAAAAAGCAGGGGGACAAGGTGATCGCTATACCGTATCAATTAGAGGGAATGTAAGCTATCTATTTTTTGAACGAAGTCCTAATCTAATAGGAAGTCTGGGAAGATGGTTTGTAGAGCGGCGATAGCTGAGTTAATAAATATTTTTTAATAAATGAAAAAGAAATTAATTTTGAGATTGACAGAATTGCTATGAGGGGCTACAATGAACTCATAAGCCAACCAATATATCGGAATATCGGAATAACGAAAAAATTAAAAGGAGTGATGTTTATGGATAAGGTAGGATTTATTGGCCTCGGTATCATGGGAAAACCAATGGCAAAAAACCTTTTAAAAGAAAAGGTTGATCTCATGGTGTGTGACTTAAATCAGACAGCTGTAGAAGAATTAGTTTTTGCAGGGGCGACAGCAGGAACCTATGCAGAGATAGGAGAAAAGTGTAATATTATATTACTCATTCTTCCAAATGGAGATGTTTCTAAAGAAGTCATTTTAGGTAAAGATGGACTGGCAAATGTTTTGAGCAAAGGAAAAGTAATTTGCGACATGAGCTCAGTCACACCAGTTGAGTCAAAGGAATGCTATGAAGCACTAAAAAAAATTGGGGTTGGCTTTGTAGATGCACCTGTATCTGGAGGAGAACCAGGAGCGGTGAATGGGACCCTTGCTTTTATGGCAGGAGGAGATAAAGAAGATTTTGATGTTTTGATGCCCTATTATAGCATCATGGGATCAACCGCCATTCTCATCGGAGGTAGCGGTAGTGGATCGGTGACTAAGTTAGCAAATCAGATCATCGTAAATAATACCATTGCGGTTATCTCAGAAGCCTTTGTTCTTGCGACTAAAGCAGGGGCAGATCCAGAAAAAGTTTTTCATGCGATTCGAGGGGGACTCGCTGGGAGTGCAGTACTTGATGCAAAAATTCCGATGATTGTAGAGCGGAACTTTACACCAGGGGGAAAAATTGCAATTAACCATAAAGATATTAAAAATGTGATTAATACGGCCCACGCAATGGATGTTCCAATTCCGTATACTGCACAGCTTTATGAAATTTTGCAAGCCCTTAAAGTTCGAGGCCATATGAATGAGGATCATGGGGGAATCGTTCAATATTTTGAAGCACTGGCGGATATAGAAATTAAAAAAGTAGAAAAATAAGATAGAAAGGAGAGAACCTCCCCATGAACATTGACCACTTAAAATCCTACAAAAAAATTGATGAAGACTTGGTAGATAAGCTATTAAAAGATGAACTTGTTAGAAGTCAAAAGAAAATTGTTGTTTTAGATGACGATCCAACAGGGGTACAAACAGTACATGATGTTTCGGTATATACTGACTGGAGTGAAGAAAGCATTAGAAATGGCTTTAAAGAGAAAAACAACCTATTTTACATTTTAACTAATTCGAGAGGTTTTACAGCGTCTAAAACAGAGGGGGTACACAAAGAAATTGCCCAAACAGTGGATCGGGTTGCAAAGTCTTTTGAAAAGGAATACATATTGATTAGTCGAAGCGATTCGACACTGAGGGGACACTATCCCCTTGAAACAATGGTACTAAAAGAATCCTATGAAAAGAATAGAGGAAAATCTGTTGACGGAGAAATTCTGTGTCCTTTTTTTAAAGAAGGAGGACGCTTTACCATTGATGATGTTCATTATGTAAAATATGGAGATGAACTAATTCCAGCAAGTCAGACAGAATTTGCAAAAGATAAAACTTTTGGTTACACATCCTCAAATATGAAAGATTACGTCGAAGAAAAAACAAAGGGGAGTTACAAAGCAAAGGAAGTTACAACCATCACCTTAGAAGATATTCGTGGCTTGGAGTACGAAAAAATTGAAGGACAGCTTATGGGCGTTAAGGATTTCAATAAAGTAATTGTGAATGCCATTGACTATGTGGATATAAAAGTGTTTTGCGTTGCATTATTTAGAGCCATGGCGAAAGGAAAAGTTTTCATCTTTCGAACGGCGGCAGCAATTGTTAAGGTTATGGGAGGAATATCCGACCAACCTTTATTGACCCGAGAACAAATGATAACAAGAGAAACAAATAATGGTGGCGTCATTATTATTGGATCTCATACAGAAAAAACAACCCAACAAATGGAAGAGCTCAGAAAAAATAAGGATATAAAATGCATTGAGCTTGATGTTACTTTAATCAAAGACGAATTAGGGTTTGCAGAAGAGGTTAATCGATGTCTCAAAGAGGAAGAAACTGGAATCGAAAAAGGACAAACCGTTTGTGTTTATACAACCCGAAAATTGATGACAGCAAGTACCGACGATAAAGAAGACAATCTTCGACTGTCAGTCAAAATTTCAGATGCGGTTCAATCCCTTGTTGGAGGGTTAAAAGTGACACCAAGTTTTGTTATTGCAAAAGGGGGCATTACTTCTTCAGATGTGGGAACAAAAGCATTAGGTGTAAAAAAAGCAAATGTTCTTGGACAAATAAAACCAGGAATTCCAGTGTGGCAAACCATGGAAGAGAGTAAGTTTCCAAAGATACCCTATGTTATTTTTCCAGGAAATGTTGGAGAGATAAATACTTTAAGAGAAGCGGCTGAAATTTTAATGAAAAAGTGAAAAAATAAATAATTTTATTTTAGAGAGGTACGATTATGTTTTTATTTTTATCCCATCCCTTAGATCCAGAAGGCTATGCTTGGCCAGGAGAACCTGTTGTAAAAACCAAACAATGCACAGAAGTGACAGAGGATTGTCCATTTTGTAGCTATGTATCCGAACTTCCCAATCATTGCGGAACACACATGGATGCACCACGACATTTTGTAAAAGATGGCCTTAGCATTAATGAGCTACCCATTGATTATTTTTGTCATACAAAGGTCGCATTAATCGATATTCCTAAAGGTCCAGTCGAAGGAATATACAAAAAAGACTTAGAGCCCTATGCAGATATTTTATCAGAGGTTTCCTTTGTTCTTTTACGGACAGGAATGGAACAATATCGAGATTCTAATCAAAACCTATATCAAAATGAAGGAGCTTATATTGCCCCTGATGCTGGGGATTATTTGACGGAAGAATTTCCCAATTTAAAAGGTGTGGGAATGGATTTTCTAGCCATTGGTTCAGCGTCAGCTAATTGTCCAGAAGGAGAAGGACCACCAGATTGTCATCGACATATTTTAGGCTACTATACCGGAAAATTTGTAACAGCGGTAGAAGACATGCATTTATCAGAAATTCCAAAAGGAGCTAAGATTACACGTTTCTTTAATGCCCCTTTATTGATTAAAGGGTTAGATTCGAGCCAAGTAGTGTGTATAGCAGAAATTGAAGAATAATATAAAATGGGTGTTTAGAATTTAATTCTAAACACCCATTTTATATGGAATTAATTGGACTCTCAATCATCGTTAAGTTAATGTCTTGGGCAACGATTAGATGTTGATTAAGTTGGGTTTCCAGACCTAAAGAATCTTGTTTTTTTATTTTTTGAAGTAAATTTTGGTGTTCTTTTAAGGTGTCTTTCATTCTGCCAGATTTGGTAAAAGAAGTTACATTAAGCCAGAAAATACGATACATAAATTGGCGATAGATTTCTAACATCGATTCATTGCCAACATACTGAACAACACTTCGGTGAAATTCATAATCCTTACGAGCAAATTCCTCAGAGGATTGAGTGGTTTCAATGATTTCCTTTTGTCTCTTAATTTTGTTAATAAGCTTAAGATAATATTTCTGACCGCGTTCTGTCTCTATGTGGAGTGCAAGCTGTTTAAAACAATAGCCCTCAATTGCATCACGAATTTGATAAGTTTCAACAATATCTTCAGGGGTCATTTTATGGAGCATAAAACCTTTACTCGGATAGATATCAATATAACGTTCCTGTTCTAAACGTAAGACGGCATCTCTTAATGGCGTTTTAGATAGACCAAGATCTTTCGCCATTTGAGTGAGGGAATAGATGGTATCGGTTTTAAGTTCTCCTCTTTTTATTATGTTAATTAGATAATCATAAGCTTGGACTTGAAGCATCTGTGTTTCTTTCATTTCTGACTCCTTAACATATGGTAAACTCTTCTCATATTAACATGAAAAGTTGTTGGAGGTCAAGAAAGACCCTTTTTATGAATGATTCTCATTTTTCTTTAGCACAACAAAATATAACCGTCTTGGCAAAGCACCCTCTTCAAATTCATCAATCTTCTCAATATCAAAGGATTGAGATAAGAATTCAATGGTTTCACGGTTAAAAAAATGAACAATAAAGTTACCACATTCATAAAGATTTTCCCCGTGATGGATTCCTTTGCCATAATCACTATCTTTAGTATTTCTAGCGGTATTTTGTTTATTTAGCAATTCATTCTTCATTTTAAATTCTCCTTATTTTGTAGATAGGGTGGTGGATAGCATTAAGTAATTAAGTTAAATTTTTGATTTAGAGGGCTAAGTTCTACAATAAGAGCATACCAAAGGTATCAGTCATATTTCAAGTAGAAAAAAGAACAAATTTGAGTGATTGAGTCGAGCCATAAAAAAATAAGAACCAAAGTTGATGCCTTAATCAACTTCGGTTCTGTGGGAATATTAGCTAATGTTTTTTAGCAGAAAAAGTACATTTCTTTTAGATGTTTAGGCAAGGTTTTCTTCTACTTTTCTAGAAAGAAAATTAATGAGTTCCTTTATTAGCTCTTGACGACGCAAGATACCGATAAAAACATTTTGATCATCAACCAAAGGGATAAAGTTTTGATTAACAGCTAAATCGACTAAATGCTCAAAGCTTTCATTAATACGTGCCACCTCCACCTTGGTTTTAAAATCAATATCTTTGATTTCAAATTTCTCAAGGTCAATTTCAGGGTGGGTTAAACTTAAAGAAAGGGTTCTAAGAAGGTCGCCTTCGCAAATCGTTCCAATGTAGTGTCCTTTTTTATTAATCACAGGTAATGCAGTGTAGTTTGTTAAAATGAATAGATTATAAGCTTGGCGAAAAGAATCGGTGCTGTTTAAGAAGACCGTTTCGCTTTTCGGTAAGAGATGGAATAAATGATTTTTCATAAAGGTAACTCCTATTCTCTGATATATTTTAGTATTTCTTTTAATTCATTATAATTCTAACAGGAGACCCCTAAAAATCCCTTAAAAAACTCTTTTTTTCTTACAAACTTAAGTAGCTTTGGTGTATAATGAAAAAATAATATTAAAAAGAGGATAGCAATGGAAGAATTACTGGTATATATACAATCGAGAATTACAATTGGATCTGTCATTGAGGTACTTATTATTACCTATATTGTTTATCGAGTCTTACTATGGATAAGGGGAACACAAGCAGAGCAAGTCTTTAAAGGCTTGATTATTTTGTTTTTTCTTGCCCCATTAAGCGCATGGTTAGGTTTTACAACCTTAAATTTAATGATCACCAGTGCGTTTACTTGGGCATTTATTTTTATTGTGGTGGTGTTTCAGCCAGAGTTTCGGTCGGTTCTAGAGAGTATTGGAAATAACCGTGTGTTTAAAAACCTACTAAAAAATCCAACCATGGTTAACCTCGATAAAAATGTGGATGAAATTTTGAAGTGTGTAAAAACCCTAGCAAAAGAAGAAATTGGAGCGCTGATTGTTCTCGAAAAAGATACAGGCTTGAATAATATCGTAGAAACAGGTATTGAGTTAGATGCGGATATTACCACCGAATTACTGGAAAACATTTTCACCCCTAATCGCCCCTTACATGATGGTGCGGTTATTATAAATCTTAGTCGCAATCAAATTCGGGCGGCAGGTTGCTTACTTCCTCTTTCAGACAATCGTGACCTTGGGAGCGAGCTAGGAACTAGACATCGAGCAGGATTAGGAATGACTGAAAAATCCGATGCTATTGTGCTAATTGTTTCAGAAGAAACTGGGCAAATTTCCTGTGCAACAAAAGGAGAGTTATTTAGAGATCTTTCCACAGAAACCTTGAGAGACATTATTTTAGAAAATTTTACCATTAAAGATGAAGGCGATAAAACAAAAAGATGGTATGTAAAAATATGGGAGAAGTTAGATGGAGACAAAAAAGAAAATACCACTTCGAGATAAATTAATACGTCTATTTATGGCTTTTGCTATTGCTTTGGTCCTTTGGTTTATTGTCAATGGAAGCTCGGATGTGATGTTAACACAAGAGTTTACAAGTATCCCAATTACCTTAACCAATGTTGAGAACTTAGCCTCTAAAAATTTGGTGTTATCCGAAAATAAAAATTATTATCTGAACCTAAGAATAAAAGGAACCGATAAAAATTTAAGAAAAATCAATACAAAAGAGGTTTCAGCTGAGGTCAATTTAGGAGAAATTGATGTCAAAGGAACCTATGATTTAGAAATTGCAGTTAAAGGATTGTCAAACTCCGTTATTATTGATGGGATGAACCCAAGTACCCTTTCAATTACAGTGGATAGTATTATAAGAGAGGATTTGGAGGTTGTCATTAATTGTGAAGGAAAACCAGCCAATGGCTTAACCGTTATCTCATCAAAATCTCTTGATAAAGTTGAAGTTCAGGGCCCAGAAGAATCCATTGGAAGAATTCATAAGATTACAGGGAATGCAAATGTTAATGGAATGGAAGAGGACTCCTTCCAATATGTTGAAGTTATGGCTTATGATGTGACAGGGAACCAAATTAAAGAGATTGATTTCTATCCAAGCTTAGTAGAATCCGAAATTATTTTAGGGAAAACGAAAAGCATCAAAGTAATTCCAGTCATTACTGGATCCCCTGTGGATGGTTTTTCGGTAACTGAGACAACAGCCGAACCACAGAAAATTTTAATCGGTGGAAAAGAAGGGGTGCTAGGAGAAATCACAGAAATTAACTTAGAGCCCATCGACGTTAATCGCCTTGAAAAAACATTTACTAGAGATGTAAAACCAACCGTACCAGAAGGGGTTTATTTAATGGATCCTAATGTGAAGGTACGGGTCACGGTGATGATTGAACCCCTTATTGAAAAAACCGTTGCCATTGATACCATTAAAGGAATTAACCTTTCCCCAGGAGAATATATCTCGACAATGAAAGAAACCAAGGTGCTGGTAAAACTCGAAGGAGCGAGCTCAGTATTAAATCAGTTAGACACCAAAGGGGTGGAAGCCTTTGTTGATTGCACAGATTTACCACCTGGGAATTATGAGTTACCCATACAAACAAATTTACCTAATCATTTAATTAAGTCGATTGCACCAGAAAAAACAACTTTAACCATTACTCAATAATTAACTTTCCTTGAAATTTTCAAAAAGTTACAACTTTTTACAATCAAATTCTTGCAATTGACAATAATTTAACATATAATGGCAAGAAGTAATTTTTGAGGAATTACTAAATCACACCAAAACATAAAGGAGGAAATTAAAGTGAAAAGAGTCTATAATTTTTCAGCTGGGCCATCAGCATTGCCACTTGAGGTTTTGCAAAAAGCAGCAGAAGAAATGGTATCCTATGGAGATTCAGGAATGTCCGTAATGGAGATGAGCCATCGTTCGTCTTATTTTATTGATATTTTAGAAGAAGCAAAAAGTTTGTATAAAGAACTAATGAATGTTCCCGATAATTATGACATTTTGTTCTTACAAGGTGGCGCTTCAACACAGTTTTCTATGGTTCCATTGAATTTATTGTCAAACAGCAATAAATGCGACTTTATGGTAACAGGAAGCTGGGCAAAAAAAGCTTACCAAGAATCAGCAAGATACGGAGAAGCAAAAGTCGTTGCATCTTCAGAGGACAAAACATTCTCGTATATTCCTAAAGTTGATTCAAAAGATTTTACAAAAGATGCTGATTTTTTCCATATTTGTGTAAATAATACCATTTATGGAACACGCTTTAAACCCGATGCACTTCCAGAAACAGGGAATGTGCCATTGGTTGGAGACATGTCTTCAAACATTCTTTCAGAAGTTTATGACGTTTCAAAATTTGGTTTAATCTATGCTGGTGCCCAAAAGAACATGGGACCTTCAGGAGTGACAGCTGTCATTATCCGAAAAGACCTTATCGGGAAAGCAAAAGATTTTACACCAACCATGCTAAATTATAAAATCCATGCAGACAATGATTCATCTTACAACACACCACCATGCTATAGTATCTATATTTGTAAACTTGTTTACGAATGGGTGAAAGCAAATGGTGGGGTTCCAGGAATGGAAGCTTTCAATAAAGAAAAAGCTCAAAAACTTTATGATTTTATTGATAATAGTCAATTGTTTAAAGGAACCGTAGTTCCAGAAGACCGTTCATTAATGAATGTGCCATTTATAACTGGATCAGACGAATTGGATGCCCTTTTTGTTAAGGAAAGCAAAAAAGCAGGGATGGAAAACTTAAAAGGACATCGTTCAGTTGGTGGAATGCGTGCAAGTATTTATAATGCGATGCCAATGGCTGGGATCGATACACTCATTGATTTCATGAAAAAATTTGAAATCGAAAATGCTTAAGGATAATGCTTAGGTAACAGGTAAAAAAATTAGGGTTCTCTGTGCTTGACAGATTTTTGACCTCCATATTATTTCCAAAAGTAAGAAGGCAATGGCCCTTACAATGCAAATAATTGATGGGAGACAAAAACTGATCTTCCACAGGTTCATCTTCATTTGAAAGGAAGAAAAACATTGAATTACAAAGTACAAACATTAAATAATATTTCTAAAAAAGGGCTTAAATTATTAGGGGATCGTTATACTGTTTTAGACCATCCAGAAAATCCAGATGCAATTTTATTAAGAAGTTTTAAAATGCATGACATGGAAATTCCAGAATCCGTAAAATTCATAGGTCGAGCAGGGGCTGGCGTTAATAATATTCCTTTGGACAAATGTTCCGAAAAGGGCATTGTTGTTTGTAATTCTCCAGGAGCTAATGCCAATGCAGTTAAAGAGCTTGTCATTGCTGGGATGTTAATGTCATCACGGAAAGTGGTTGACGGAATTGAGTGGGCAAAAACCTTAGAAGATAAAGGGGACGAAGTTCCTGCTTTAGTCGAAAAAGGGAAAAGTGCCTTTGGTGGACCAGAATTATATGGAAAAACCATGGGAGTCATCGGTTTAGGCGCCATTGGTGTTTTAGTTTCAAACATGGCAGTGGATTTTGGGATGAAAGTTTATGGCTTTGATCCATTTATTTCAATTGACCATGCTTGGGGATTAAGTCGGAAAGTAAAAAGAGCCATTAGTAAAGAAGAAATCTTCAAAAATTGCGACTATATTTCATTACACATTCCATTTATGGAACAAACCAAAGATTATGTAAATGCCGAACTACTCAGTGGAACAAAACCAGGTTTAAGACTATTAAATTTTGCACGTGGTGGACTCGTTAACCACGCAGATTTAAAAGAAGCAATTGAAGAAAGCATTGTTAATACCTATGTCACTGATTTTCCAGATGAAGAATTACTAAAAATGAAAAATGTGATTAATATTCCTCATTTAGGGGCGTCTACCCCAGAAAGCGAAGAAAACTGTGCCGAAATGGCCATTGATTCTTTAAGAGAATACATTGAAAATGGTAACATTATCAATTCAGTCAATTATCCAGATTGTAGCATGGGGGTGTGTAATACGGTTAATCGAATTACAGTCAACCATGCGAATAAAACAAACATGATCGGTCAAATTACTAAGGTTTTAGCGGATCATGATGTCAATATTTCTGTGATGGCAAACAAAAACAGAAATGCTTGGGCATACACCATGATCGATGTGGATAATGAAGTTGGTGATGATATTAAAACCGCTCTAAAAGCCATTGATGGTGTGACTAGAGTTCGGATTATCAAGTAAAGGATAAGGGATATGGCAACTATAAAAGCCTTTAAGGCAGTACGACCGTTCCCAGAAAAGGCTGTAGACGTTGCAGCCTTACCCTACGACGTTTATAATCGAGAAGAAGCATGTGCAGAAACAAGAGGGAAGCTCGACTCTTTTTTAAGAGTCGATCGGCCAGAAACAACCCTCGATCATCGGATTAAAATTAATGATCCCTTTGTTTATGAAACAGCACGAAAGAATCTTGAAAAGTTGTTTCATCGCAATGCTCTAACCCAAGATTCTAAAGATTGTCTTTATATTTATGAGTTGGTGATGAATGGACGAAGCCAAGTTGGTTTGGTGGTGTGTACCTCCATTGATGAATATTTAGACAATACCATAAAAAAACACGAATTAACCAGAGCTGATAAAGAAGAAGATCGTATTAAACATGTCGATGCTTGTAATGCAAATACAGGGCCGATTTTTATGACTTATCGGGGAGAAGAGGCCATTAACAAAACCATTGATTCATGGCGAGAAAACCATGACCCTGTTTATGATTTTGTTTCTGATGATGGCATTACCCATCGTGTTTGGGTGATTGACGAAGAAAAAACCATAAAGAATTTAATTGAAAATTTTGAAGACATAAAAAATCTCTATATTGCAGATGGACATCACCGAACAGCTTCAGCAGTAAAAGTTGGCCTAATGCGGCGGGAAGCAAATCCACAATACACAGGAGAAGAAGAATTTAATTATTTCCTATCTGTTCTATTTCCAGACGAACAGCTGTATATTATGGACTATAATCGGGTAGTTAAAGACTTAAATGGCCTAAGTGTTGATGAATTTTTAGAACGATGTTCAGAAAAATTTATAGTAGAACTTAAAGGAAACGAACCTGTAAAGCCTCCACAAAAAGGAACCTTTGGATTATTTCTTGACGAAAAGTGGTATCTATTAACCGCAAAGCCTGATAGCTTTGATCCAAACGATCCAGTGGCGTCCCTTGATGTTGCGATTTTACAAGAGTTCATTCTCACTGAAATTCTAGGGATTGGAGATATCCGTACCGATAAGCGTATTGATTTTGTTGGGGGAATTCGTGGATTAGAAGAGCTCGAACGCCGAGTTCATACTGATATGACTTTGGCTTTTTCCATGTATCCAACGGCCATTGAAGAATTAATGGCCATTGCAGATGCTGATTTGTTAATGCCACCAAAATCGACTTGGTTTGAACCAAAGTTAAGAAGTGGTTTGTTTATTCACAACTTAAGTTAAAGAATTAATAGCCAGAAAAGAAAAAAAGCGATCACTGAATATTTTTGTTCAGTGATCGCTTTTTTTATGGTATAAAAGAAAGAAAAAAAAGGGAACCCTTAAAAAAGGGGAAAAGGAGCTAAAAATGAAAAGAAAGAAAAAAAGAGAAGTTAACAGAACAAAAACCTATAAAAACAATGTTTATGGCTATGTGAGGGTGTCAACCAAGGAACAACACCCCGAAAGGCAAATTGACGAGTTTGTAAGACAAGGGATCCCCAAAAAGAATATCTTTTGCGATAAAGAAAGTGGTCGGAATTTTAATCGGGAAAAATTTCAAAAGCTCATGAAAACATTAAAGGAAGAGGACACACTCATGATTAAAAGCCTTGACCGACTGGGGAGAGATTACCATGAGATTACAGAGCAATGGCGAAAAATAACCCGGGAGATGAAAGTGGATATTCAAGTGGTGGACATGCCATTGCTAAATACAGCTAAAGAAAAAGGACTGATGGGAACCTTTATAAGCGATTTAGTGTTGCAAATCTTATCCTTTGTGGCACAAAATCAAGTGGATTATATAAAGAAAGCTCAGGCAGAGGGGATTGCAAGTGCAAAAGCCCGGGGGGTTCATTGTGGGCGACCAAGGAAAAAACTCCCAACCATTTTTAAAGAGATTGCTAAGAAATGGAAAGAGAAAAAAATAACCGCCCAAAGGGCAAGCGAAATCCTAAAGATCAGTCGTCGAACCTTTAAAAGAAGAATGGATGAACTTAATCTTTCAATCTAAAAAAACCAGAGGACAAAAAGTATACCTTTTGCCCACTGGTTTTTTTTCTCTAAAAATAAAATAAATGCAACATTTGCGTTTAACTTGTGATGATTATAACATATTTAAAAGTAAAAACGCAATATGTTTTCTCTTTTTTTTATGGGCAAAAGGTATACCTTTCGCCCCATATAAAAAATTTCCTGTTAAAGGATAGCCAGCCTAAAGAAGAGAAATAAGAGGCTTAGTTTTTTATTGTCAAAATTAGGTAATAGAGGAAGGAGTTTAGAAACCCAATGGATTAAGCATTGAAACAGCAACTTAAAGAAAAAAATTAACAAAAGGTCAAATACATTAACATAAAGCCTAAAAACCTGGGGAAAATCCCCGAAGAGGTTAAAGCGCTTTAAATAATAAAAAAAAGGAAAGAGAGAATCAATCCATGAAAATGATGTACATAATCGGGAGCTCCCTCTTATTAATGATCGGCATTGCAATTTTGATTAAAAAAATAACCCAAAAAAAATTAAGAAAGATGGATGGTGCAAATGGCATTTACATCCAAGACAAAAAAGATCCCAAAAACATTATTGGAAAGCTATAAAAAAATTACAAGAAAAAACTATAAAGAGAAATTCATTGGAGGTTTAAAATGAAAACAAAAAAAATAAGATTATCCCAACGGGTGGTGGCAATTCTAATTTGCTTAATACTAATCATAGGAAACTTAGAAACAATTGCCAGTGTTAAGGGTGCCCAAGAGGATACCACCACACCACAGGAAGGGACACAAACATTTTCCACTTTTCAAGAACTCCAAGAATTTCAGAATAACCAGCCGAGTTCAGATTTTGAGTCAGAGGTGGTGGAAAGCCAACCAAGTGAAGAAGTGGTAGTAGAAACTGCCCCACAACAACAAGAAAGCATTTTAGAAAGTATTCCAGAAGAAAATAATAAGAAAATTATTTACCTCAACCCCGAAAAGAAATTGCAGCCAGGGGAAAAAGCATCAACCACAATGGTGCCAGGGAACGATAAAGCCAATGGGGAAACCCCAGAAACTCCGCTACTCACCATTGAGGCTGCCCTAGAAAAGGCAAAAGAATTTAAAGAAAAAGAGAACAGCAACAGCGTAATTGTGGTAATGAACCCCATTGAAATTAAGGAAAAGGAAAACAAAACCCTCAAAGGATTTGAAACCACTTTAATTTCATGGGAAGGGCGAGAAGATCAAAGCGAAATTATTTTTAGTTTCACAGGAGGAACCCTCACCCTATCAGACTTGATTTTAGAAAAACGAACCGAAGATTTAAAAACAAATCTCATCCACATGAAAGAGGGCATCCTAAAGCTTGAAGAAAAAAATGCCATAAAGGGTAATGTTTTCCTAGACTACATGGAAGCTAAAAAAACGAAAACACCACCGAGTATACAGGTGTTAAAACCACTCGAAACCCATACCAAGTTTACCATTAACATTAATGCCGATAACGATACACAAAACCAACCCGTTATTAAAGGTCTATATCCCAGTCAAGAAATAGAGGAGGATTTTTTAACCCATTTTAGTTTAAATGGAGATGAAGGCACAGAAGTATGGTCTTTAAATTACGATGAAAAAGACGAAACTAAAAAGACGATTATATTAAAGAATGAAACCCTCGGGGGAGTCCCCGCCCAAGAAAACAATCCAGAAGAATCCAATATTGCAATGATGGCAGCACCAAGAGCTTTAGCAAATATTGTGTACTGGAATGTTAATCCTGTCACTGTTTCTCAAACAGAAAGTTCCCCAAGAATTATAGGGGGGAACGATGAAAATTCGGGAATGACTCCAAATTTTCCAGTACTAACCTGGGAAAGAGCCAAAGAACGCCTTGGAAGCTCTCAAGGAACCATTGTCATAATGAACACCGTTGTTATTGGCGATGAACATTTTGTAGACGGTTCTGGAAATCCCATAACAAATTTGGATGGCAATAATAACATCACACTCTCCCAATGGGTTCAGTATCCCCAAGAGCTTTTTGTTATTCCACCAACAGGGGGAACCTTTACACTAAAAAATATTATTCTTGAATGCTTTGGTGGGGGAGTGGCAGTTCGCCTAGCCGATAATCTTTCGGGCTTTACCACAACCCAACTAGAGCAATTAATCATTGATGCCAACGTAATTATTAGGGATGGTTACATCCAAACCGACCTCAATCCAACAGCTCCCCAACATTTGGTTAACCCAACCATTTTGTTAACCCAGGGAGCATTAAATACCCCAGTCGATCCTTACGGGGTTAACTTTATAGGGATCGATGGTAATGAGGTTTTTAATCATGCCAATGTTATCCAAGGGCCAGCAGGGTCGAGAGCCCAGGAGTATGTAACCCGTTTTATTTTGCACCCCCAAAATGCAAATCAGCGGTGGAATTTAGTAAACGACCCTGAACAAGAAAATAGCATTGAGTTATCCCAAACATTTGTTTGGACAGGGGTTTATCTCAATGGACAAGATGGGAACGATGACTGGTTTGGTGGTAATTGCGATTACCCAGTTAAAACCTTTGATAAAGCAAAAGAGATTCTTTATGCCAACTGGGAAGCCATTCCACCAGAAAGCAGAAATGTTTATATTTGCGACACTGTGGACATCAATAGTTATCTAAACTGGAATTTCATTGCTGGGGGAGGGACAATCGATCGTAGCGATGAAGCTTTTGTAAAAGTATGCCCTACCCATGTAGCCCATACACGTTTTCATACTGAGCTTCCAACTACCTTAGTTTCGGTTAAACGTGGAGGAACTTTGAATATCCAAAGTCTTACCATGGCCTATGATCAGCGAAAAACCGACCATGTAATGATTGAGGTCCTTCCAGGGGGAAACACAAATTTATCGTTTAAAAGTAAACTTATGGGGTCTTCAGATTTTTATCATGGCACCGGGGTGAAGGTGATAGGTGGTGGCACAGAGTTTACAAATTTTTATATGCTTAGTGGATCATCATCAATAAGCCAGAAAAGCTTAGGGGTATCGTTAAGTGGCAATGGTTTAATCCCAGCTAGAACAAAATTTGAAATGGTCAATGGTTCCATTACTAATAATTCCAGACAAGATGTTTTTGGGTTAGGCGGGGGAGTCTATGTCGAGAATGCCCAGTTTTATATGGTGAATGATGCAGCAGAAATTGCTAATAATACAGCCCTTTCCAGTCCATACCATGGCTCTGGAGGGGGGATTTATGCAACGGGAAATAGCATTGTTACCATTAGAAATGGAAAGATTACTGGAAATAAAACCAATACCAGTAATAGCACATCCCCAGATAATCTATCCTATGGAGCAGGGATTTGTATGACAGGAGGAACATTAACCCTAGAAGCTGAAGGTGAAGTCGGTCGTGCCCCAGACATTGGCCACAATACCTTTTATGCCGGTAAAGGGGCAGGGGTCTATGTTGGACCAAATGCAAAAATGATAGTGGGTGCTGGGTCTATCCATGATAATACCATTACTGGAGGAGTAACCCAAGATTATGGGGCTACAGGGGCTGGTATTGCGGTGGATAACGGTGAATTAGTATTTAATAATGGTGAGGTTTCTTATAACGGCTTTACCAATGAAGGTATTACAGGGTACCACCGATTAGGGGCTGGTATTGGGATAACAGGGGATAGCGGTAAAGTTACCATGAATAATGGTTTAATTAAAGGAAACCGTTTTTTTACTTGGGGCAGAGATGGAACCGATGCAGGTGGAGGAATTGGAGCCTATAGGGCAAATACGGGTCTTAATGCCGATGCGTTAACCTTCAATGGAGGACTGGTAGAATTGAATGTTGCCGACCAAGGGGGAGGCATTTATTGTTACGAAGCAAGCCTTAATTTTGATGGTAATAGTATTCTCAATATGATTAATTCCAATAGAGCCAGAACCGAGGGTGGTGGGCTTTTCAGCGAAAATTCCCCTAGCCTACGTTCAAATTCAGATATTGCTATTGGGGGAAACTATGCCCTTCGCGGGGGCGGGCTTTATATTAAGAATCTGGAGGAGAAATTCACGTTACAGGCAGGATTAGCATCGGAACAGGCAGGAGTGAATATTTATGCTAATGCTAGCATCACAGAAGGGGGCGGGGTTTATCTCGATAATTCTAAGATTGAATTTGGGTCGAATGTGAAGATCATTAACGGCGCGGCAGAAACTTCTGGCGGGGCCATTTATTGCAAAGGTGAAACAAGTAGTATTCTCGTCCCTGATGGAATGTATGTCGCAGAAAATACAGCAGGACTTTACGGAGGTGGCTTTTACCTTCAAGAGGGAACCCTAGGAATTAAAGGTGGATACTTCGAAAATAATAATGCTTCCCAGGGGAGCACCCTTTATTCAGGAGACAATGGAACCGCCTATCTAATGGGAGGAACCTTTATGTCCAACCATTATGCAGCAGATGGCTATGGTATTGTGGTTAACCTACGGGAAAATGCCACAGGCAAAACCCATATAGACCCAGAAAGACTGACCATGGAGGAAGGGGTTTATATAAATAACAGAAACAGTAGTTTATCCTTACTCGGGGCGATTACCGATGTTAGAAAAAGTATTCCCATTCATGTTAACCCCGACCAGCTTTATTCTGGGTCAAAGGTGGTGGTGCCATCAAATATTAGCAGTGTTAATATCTTAGATAATGTCTATACATTTAATGGGGGGAACGCCTTAATCAATGCTGCCCCCTATGCCTCCTTTTTTACAGGGCCAAACCAAGTATTGCCACACACAACCCGAATAGTTGGGGTTAATCCCAATATTATCCTTAATGGAGAAGGGGTTTATCTGGATGGGACAAATGGGAGCGATACCAACGGAGGAACTTCCCCAACCGATGCTGTAGCAACGTTTAGTCGGGCGAAAACCCTATTAGAACAACAGATTGCACAAGCCAAGCTGGATGCAGTACTCCCAGTAGAACATACCTTTTACGACCCTAATGGGTTTGAACCCTATATCTACATTTGTGGAAAGGTAACCACTGAGGAACTCGAGGAGTGGGAATTAGATTACGACGCTGTGGCATTTGACCAATCCCAGACAGTGAATACAGAGGGAAGAATTATTAACACCACCCAAGCGCAAATTAAGCGTCATGGTGCTTATATGGGGGTGATGGTTAATGTAGGAGACGATGGTGGTAGGTTATTATTAAAGAAGCTATTAATGGATGGCAATGGGGTTGCCATATCAGCAACATCAGAAATGATTGAGGTTGACATGGGTTCACAACTTCTCACGCTAGGTCCCCATATTTATGGAAATTATACCCATGGAATTGTTGGTGCTGGGTCTATAGTTCTGATGGATGCTCGGAGTGAAGAAAACAATCCTACCATTCTTAAAAACCATGGGGGATTTGCCATTAAAATATCTGGACTGCAGGCAAGGATAAATGCAAGTGAGAATTCTCAGATTATTAATGGCATCTATATCGACAATGATCCAGAAAAGGGGATTGTGCCAGGGGCCAACCTTGAAGAAACAGGGGGGGTTCAGATAGGAGATATCTCAGGTCTGGATAGTTATACATATTGGGGAAATTTCTCTGATAACACAGTGGTCGACACCCCAGGACGTATAGGGGTCGCCCTTTATGGGGGTGAGGATGGGGATACAAAAAATTTATCTTTCCAACAGTCTAGCAAAATTACCAGAAGTAAAGTTGGTATTCTCTCGAAGGGAAAAGGCTCTAGAATAGAGTTTTCTAGTAATGCAAAGATTGAAGGAGCAGAAACAGGAGTTTTTGTAGATGGCGAAGACGACAGCATTTTATTGAGAGACGATAGTAAAATAATTACAACTGGGGACAACGTCGGGGTAAAAACTGGAGAAAACGTTAAAGACTCTCAATTTTCATTGATGCATCGTGCAGAATTAAAAGGGGATGGTGAAGGAAAAGGGATTGAATTTATTGGAACTGGTAACCAAAATGGAACCTTTAGTTTAGCTGTTGGCATCAATAATAACAGTAAAATTACTGGTTATCACACAGGGCTGTACTATTCAACCAATAGTGGGAGAACCACAGTTAACCTACGCCAAAGCGGCCAGATTGGGGGCAACACTGGGTATGGAGTATTAACCGCAGATGATCATCCCACTGGTGGGGAGAACAATGTCGCCACTTCCCCAGTAATCAACCTATTTGATGATGCGGTTATTGGTGGAGCCACTCTCGATGAAGGGAATGGGAGCGGTGGAGTACATCTCCAATCCTCCCTTAACCTCAATATGACTGGGCATTCTAAAATTGCTTTCAACCATGGCGATGGCATCCAAATGGGATGGGCATCAGATGCTTTAGTCTCCCGGGGAGGCAAGATAAAACTTGAAGAGCAAGCCTTCATTGAAAAAAACACTGGTAATGGAATAAACAGTTGGGACTACACAACCCCTGACTCAGATGTTAAATTTAACCCAGTGACAATTGACCTTGCTGGCGATAGCAGAATAATTGAAAACGGCGGAAAAGGGGTTATATTATCCCAGGGCTCTCCACCCAATGTGATAGGAGGGCAATCTACCCTTACCTTGGGAAAATACACGCAAATTTCAAACAATGTCTCTTATGGGATTGGAAATGCCATTGATGCCTATGGAAAGATTAGGCTGGATGGTGGTGCCACAGTGGATGGAGAAATTTATCTAAGAGATTTTTCTAAACCTATTTCCCTAATTGGGGAGATTCTTTCAAACCATGTACCTTTTAAGGTAGGTGTCGTTCATAATTTTGTTGGTAAAAAACTGGTGATCCCCGAAGGCGGGGTTTCTAGTGCAGCTTCTTATTATAGCAAATTTGAAAAAACACAAAATTTCCCAAGGGATAAATTTATTGTCCCCCAAGAGCCTAACCTTGTGGTAGAAGGCGAAAATAATGTATATTGGGCAGGGTCTGGCCCAGCCCAAGGAGGATTAGTGCCAGGGAATGATGCCAATGACGGTGGAAGCCCAGGAAGTCCGGTGGCATCTTTTGACAAAGCCGTGGATGTCCTAAAAACATTAGAACCAGGGGCAAACATTATTATTTGTAATTATGCCATTAAAACCTCAGATTTTATGACAGAGGGAAGAGTGCACTGGATTTTAGATGATGACGGACGAACGGTAACCAATGAACAAGGTGAAACCTGGGTTCCGAAGGTTCTGCGCTATGCTAATGATGGGAACTTCTTTACTGGAAATATGGTCGAGCATGATGCACCAGGAAGTCTCGAGCTAGTGAATATTATTTTCGATGGTAATGCTGGTTATTCGTGGCTTTTTACCACAGGTGCGATTATCAGCTGTTCATCGGGAGGAGAGATTACACTAAGTAATGCTGTGGTTCAAAATAATATTAAAACTGGAAGAAATATGCGTGGTGGAGGGATTGATAGTAATGGGGATGTTATAGTAACGGTCGGAGGAGAAATTGTTAACAATGGACTTCGACTTGAGTATGAAGCTTCTAATGCGGAGTTAAAAGGTGGAGGAGTATACGCTAAGTCCTTAGAAACCCTAGGGGGAAAAATTGAAAATAATATAATTTATAGCGAAACAGGGGGCGATAATGTTGCTGCCTATGGTGGTGGTGCTTTTATTGAAGAAGATATCTTTATCACTCCAGGGCCTGTTGGTACAAGCATTGGGTATAACAAAGTTTATGGAACGGATGCCAGAGGATCGGCAATTTATTTAGATCATGGGAATGCAACCTTAATAGGTGCATCCATACTTAATAACATTAATGAGTCGTTTTATAGAAGTACCTTACTTGAACATAAAACCAAAGGCACCATCTTTGTTCGTGATGCTGATAGTTTCAATCTCGTTGGTGGAGAGATTAAAGGGAACCAAGTTGTTAATTCTGGCGTAATTGGAGATTACGAGGAAAGTAGTGCCTTTGGTGGTGGGATTTACTTCGAGGGTCAACGACCAATGTCAAGGGGGACCCTCACCATTGATGGCACTACCATTGAGGAGAATATCTGTATCGATGCAGACGCCCAGCGCTTTGAAACAGGAGGCAAAGGTGGTGGCATTTATATGGAGGGAGGAACCCTCCAATTCCGAAATGGTAGTATTAAAAATAACAAAGCAAACCAAGGGGGAGGGATTTATTACACAGGAAAACAGGCCGAGCTTACTGGAGGAAATATCAGTGGAAATGCCCCAATTTTTGAAGCACTAGAACCAAAAGGGGTGCATTCAGGGGTTTATGTTGGGGCACCAAACTTTATTCTAAAAGGTGGGGGATGCGTGGTTGATGATCGTATTTATCTTACCTCACCAGAAAACAATGTCACCCTAGGAGGGGCTCTCTACCAGAGTAATCTTTTATACCGCCTCGAATTAAGCCCAAGTTTCGGGCAAGGAGATATTGTGGTAAAACCCGATAATCTTGCCGTTACAAACGCTGGAGGATATCTCAGATATTTTGGAGTGACATATCCGGGTTACTCTTTACAAAGCCAAGAGCCAAACCTTATTTTAAGTAAACATATTTTCATTGATAGTATCAATGGGGATGATGGCAACCTTGGAACAAGCCCAAGGGATTCAGTAATGTCCTTTGAGCAGGCTAAGTTTTTAGGTGGCTCTGGAAATTATGTTATTTATGCCAGTGGTCCAGTGGCTGTGACAGGCACAGAAAACTGGGATCTCCCAGAGAGTGCCAATCTTTGTCGGTATACTGGTTTTCCAGTGGCTCATGCCACTGATATTTATCCAGTGTATACAGGGCCTATTGTGGTCACCGATAATGGGGATAACCTTAATATTGGAAATATGAAGATTTTAGGACGACGACAAACAGAAAGCCCAATGGACGGGGAAGCCCTTGTAAAAGTGGGAACAGGGTCAACGGTTACCATGAATGGGAATGCCAGTTTATCACTAAACAGTGCTGCCATGACAAGTCCAAGCCCTGGGGTGCATATTGACGGTGGTCAATTTAACCTTTATGGTGGAACCCTAAATCAATTATCCGGGGGAATAGGAACCGCTATTTATCAAAATGGTGGTTTGGATGTTAAAAATCGATCCACTGTGGTAGGGGAAATATATTTAACTGGAACAGGTGGAGATGATGCCACAAGCCGTCACATTACCTCAGATACTTCTTATGTTCCAGCATCAGGAAGAAACTTAAGTATTAACATTGAAAATCCCTTTGGGACTAGAAATGTAGTGGAATACCCATTAGGTCAGGTGGCAACAGCGGCACAACAAGAATACTATCAACTATCCCCAGAAATTTCTTCCGTTTATGGATTGGGAAAACGTACTGTTGATACACGTATTTTAGAGCTTAAAGAAAAAGCAGTGGTTTATATTGACGGTGTCAACGGAGTGGATGGTAACAATGGAAATAGTCCAGCCGAGGCAATTAAAACCCTTGAAAAAGCATATAACCTACTAAGTGCTGAAGGGGGACATATTCTTGTTGTTGACGCCGTAACGATTAACGTAGGTGAAGAGATAACCTTAAAGAATAGTAATAGTGGCACTGTATCCAGTAGCCAGTATATCAATGAGGGGTCTCAAATAACAACTGGGGGACTGGTTTCCTTCCAACGTTATGCAAAACCCACGGCATGGGAAAGCTTTTCACAATTAGACCAATTAAAATACAACGTGGAAAGCTATGAAGGGGAATTGTTTACAGTTTTGGGTACTTTAAACCTTGAGGGGATGATAGTCGATGGACATAGCCGACCAGTTTATGGAAATCCAAAACTGGCATCCCAAGGGATTGAGGCAAATAAACCGATTTTAAATGTTGATTCCGGAAGAGTCAATGCTACCCATGGAACCAGTATTCAATGGAATAAAAGTTTATCTACCGAAGGGTCCGCAGGGGTTTTAATTCTTCAAGGGGGAGCCTTTAAAGGGGATAACTTCAGCATTAGTAATATGGAATTACCGTATGCTCAGGGAAGTGCAATCACTACAAACGAAAACGCAAACTGTTACCTGAGTGGCAGTATCGAAATTCAAGGGGATATTTATTTAAGAGGAAATGGTTCCCCAGGGAACACCAGTAGTAGCGGAATCATTGAAATCCTAGGAAATGGATTTTCTCCAAATCCCCCAAGTCTTAGTATTATTTTGGAGGATATTTATCTAGGGCGGCCTGTTATTAAATATGCAAATGGCTTTATCCCACAAAGAAGTGATAATAACATTTACCATTTCCAAGAGGCAGTAACCAATGCGTACACCCTTGTGAGTAATCCAGGAAATCCAGCGCTTTTAGAATTGCAAAACTATTCTGCTGTGTATGTTGATGGCGTTGATGGGAATGATGGGAATACTGGGAATACCCCAGTGGATTCGGTTAAAACATTGAAAAAAGCCTACGAGATTTTAAGAGCAATGGGTGGTGGGCATTTAGTAGTCGTTAATGAAGTTTCTATTGATGAACAGGTATATCTTTCAGGAAATAAATACGATAATGATGGATTAGCAAACCCCATTGTGATTGATGTGGGAATGGTCGATATTCGAAGGTATGTTCTTCCCGATGCCCAGAGCATAAACCTCGCTTTCACCCAGAGACAAACTTATTTAGGGAGTCTCTTTACAGTGAAACAAGGAAGCTCACTCACCTTAGAAAACATAGAGATTTCAGGGCTTAAAGATGGACTTCTCCTTGGAGATCCTTTTCAAGATGTGAACAGAACTACCGAAGCAAATGCCCCACTCATCCAGGTTAACCTAGGAAGCGTTCTTAATTTAAAAACAGAAAGTGTTCTTAAAGATAATAACAATGGTGGCAGTAGTATAAATGGTGGAGCCATTAAAAATGAGGGCACCCTACTAATTAATGGCGGTAAGCTTACAGGAAATACGGCCCTAAAAGGGGCAGGGGTTTATCAGTTTGGATTGATGACCATTAACAGTGGCACCCAAGGGCTAATGGATCAAGAAATCTATTTAGGCACCGAGAATTCAGGGACCCTTGAAAATCCAAGTTGGGGTCGTGATTTTGTAATCAATACCCAAGAATGGGTGGATGCAACGGTAAAACTAACAGTTAATGTCGATCATCCTGTGGAAGGAAGAAAAATGGTGGTTTATGATGATCCATCTGCGTTTACACCACCACTGGATAGTATGTATGATCGCTTTATTTTAGGGGACACCATAACCACTGCAAGCCAAGCACTCTTTTTAGTGGGATCAAGCACCCTAACAAACACCCTAGTGTTAGAAACTTATGGGGTCTTGGATGTTTCCATTCCAAGTGAAATATTTTTGCTAGCGGTGGAATATCCACCAAATTCGGGGTGGAATCCTTATCAGCTTAGAAACAGCACCATGATGGATCCAGTATATACCATTGCAAATCATGGGGATTATTCCGTTCAGGTTGTCATGGAGAGCTTTAGTCTTAACAATCCACCAGGAAGTCAATGGGATCCGATGATCATAGCGAATAGTGACACTATAGGCGATTTCTTCGATGAGTCACAACCAGATCTCAATCAAAGGATAGGCTTAGCGATTATTACTTTTGAAGGTGGTATCTTTTTACTAGGGGATACTAACCAAGAAATGGAAACTTTAGGATTAGGAGAAGAGGGAAACTTTTACTTTATCGGAATTGCTGCCCCAAGTTTCTTTGAAAAATACGAGGACGCGGACCTTAATTACAGCGCTACCATTCCTAACGTTAACGAGTATATTAAAAACAACGCTAGAGCAAAATTTAAAATGGTTTATAAATTACAGCTGGTGCGGTAGAGAAAAAAGGAGAAGGATTTGATGGAAGAATTAGAAGAAAAAAAAGAGGTGGAGACGGTTCACCCACCTCCTAAGAAAAAAAAGAGAATCCTATTGGTGGCACTGCTTTTAGTGGGTGCCGCCCTCCTAGGGCTCTATCTATGGAACCTAAGCCGTATGGATGACACCAGTAAGTACTGGTTTGACAAAATGGCGAAGGATGGCACCCTCCAAGGGAAATCCCCTTCGGAGCTCCAAGAAATGTTAGATAAGATTGTGGCAGAAGGCATGTTTAATGTTTCCATTAATGTGGCCCCTGTTTTCTTGAACGGAAAAGCAAAAGGCACCCTGGGAATAGAAAATGTTAAAGAGAACCGCTATTTTTGTCGGGTGGTTTTAACCAAAGATGATGATGGCACCGTGCTTTATGAAAGTGCCGGATTAAAACCAGGGCAATACATAGATGAAATTACTTTAAGTAAAGATTTACCAAGGGGAGAATACCCCTGTACTGCAACCTTTATAGCCACCAATCCAGAAACATTGGATGAATTAGGGCGTATTAATGTGAAGTTAAAAGTGACAGTACAAAATTAAATGGATATTTTTAGGGTTAAGCCATTTTCCCTTTAATATAAAAATACAAAATAAAAAACAGAATTAAAAGGAGAAAAAAATGAAAAAGAAATTAATTACTGCCATTGCGGCAGCGGCACTATGTGTGTCAATGACCATGCCAGCATTGGCAGCATCAAATACTGATGTTTATGCAGGGGTTGCTGTAGATGCGTTAGATGCAGATCCACAACTTCGTGTTACCGTACCAACATTATTTGCTTTTGTTGTTAATGGTTCAAATGATTTAGGAGGGGTAGGGTTAGACCCAGCAAATACTGCTCTATTAATGCCAAATGCAACTGTAGTTGCTGATGCTAGCCCAGCTGGCTACACCATTTCATACACTGGATCAAGCACCCTTGATTTTTCAAATGCTTCAACCATAAATGCTCCAACCGCATCAGGTCGTACTGGAATTCCAGTGGAAATTTCAGGGGTTCTTACAAATCAAGCAGGTTCTGCTTGGACAAATGTCGCTGCGACACCTACGATTAAAGAATATACTTTAGCTATTGGTGGAGAAGCATTTGATACACCTCAAGGAACTGGTTTAGGAATGGCTGCCCCATTAACATTGGCAGCACCAAATGCTTCTGCAGCAGGATCAGTTGATGCAGGTAATTTAGCAAATACCCCGGCACAAGAGAGTAAAGCCTTTGCGCTTAACGTTGGTGGAACCCGAGGGGATTACACCACTATTGAAGACTCTGCTAAAGTAGGGGCAATTGAATGGACAGTAGGTTATACACCAGCACCATAAATAATTTAGGGTAACTCCATAACAATTTAAATTTAATGTAAATGATTCATAAAAAATGGCACCAGTGTCGAACCCTTCAAAAAGGGTTCGACCACTAAAAAAGGTTGTTCCAAAAAAAGAGTGTCAAAGAAAGTTTACCTTTGCAGTTTATCTTTTTTAGGAAGAGTATTTTTTAAATGAAAGGAAAAAAAATGAAAAATAAATTTAAGGCAGGAATTTTTCTTATACTTTTGGGGGTTGCCTTTTTTGGTAACACCAGCGTATTAGCAGAAATTAGTAAACCCGAGGCTGATGTGTATCTAACAGTGATTAAATACGACACCTATTCAAAGGTATCAGTAACGGTGCCAACGTTATTTGCTTTTGCAGTGAATGGGACCAGAGAAACAAGTAGTACCACTGCAATTTCAGTGAGTAATGGCACCTTACTACTCCCCAATGTGATCATTAACCTTCTTGATCCTGACGATCCAACCAGTGGTTATCAGTTGGCTTTTGTAGGAAATGCAGCACTTGAGTTTAAAAATTACTCCACCACCATGGCAGTAGTGGATGGGGAGGGTAACCCAAATTTGGACCTCAGTATTAGAGAAGGGTTGCCGGTATTACTTAACGCCTACATCGAAAATACAGGGGATACCCCTTTAAGCCGTGGCAATTGGAATGTTGTCGCCGATAATAGGGAGGTAACCACTGATAGTGCTAATTTTAAAAATTATCGATTAGGGTTTGGTAACCCTGGAACCTTACACCAGTTTGTTGACTACGAGGGATCTATAACAAATCGTACATGGCTTAACAATAGCATTCCCCTCGAAAAGCCTGTGGAAGCCGGTGGCTACACTCCCAGTGGGGATGCAAGAATTCCTTCGGTTTTAAGTCTTCCTTTAGATGTAGAAATTGGAGGAGTTCGGGGGCAATACTCCCAGGTGGAAGAGTCGGTTAAAGCAGGAAAAATTGTTTGGACTGTCGAGTTAGAGAATTAATTGAGTAAGGAGAAATGACAGATGGAAGAGAAGACCCAAAATAAGCAGAAAAAAAAGAAGAGCATCCTTTTTTTATTAATTGTTCTTGTGCTCATTGGTATTGGGATTGGGGCATTTTATTACATGCAATTTTTAAATAAAGGACGTTTAGCCCGGGATGAACATGCCCTAGGGGGATTACTCCCAGGGAAAACCCCTTCGGAAATTACCGATTTGTTAAACCAAAAGGTGAAAGAAGGGATGGTGGATATTGGTATTGCAGGAGAGCCAGTGTTTGAAGAAAAAGGGAAAAAAGGACGTATCGGGATTGAAAATATACCAGGAAACAATTATGCTTTTCAGGTGGATTTGGTCTTAACCGAAACAGGAGAAACTCTTTATAGTTCAGGGCTTATTGAACCGGGCTATTATATAGAATATATTGGATTAAACCGAACCCTTAGCCTTGGAAAACACAAGGCAGTGGCTGTTTTTACTACTTATCCTTTAGATGGCTCAGGGGATGAAATTGCAAAGGCAAAGGTTGAAGTATCCCTCAATGTTTTAGAGGGAAAGCATTATTAAATTAAATGAAAAAAAAGAAAAATGAAGTTTTCTTGATAAGCAGTTTTGGACTTCTCTTGGTTTTGGCAGGGATTCTAATAGGGATAGGAGCCACAGGAATTGCTGTAAAGGATACGGCGGTAAGCCTTGATATTAATGCTAAAAATCGTGAATTGGAAAGAAAGCTCAATGGCAATGGCATCCTAGAAATAGAGAAAAAAGCGCTTTCTCTGGAAAAGGAAATTGTTTTTGCTAAGGGCGATGCCCTGGGAGAAGCGCGGATTGCCAATGGCATTGAAAACCGATTGCTGGTTACCCTAACCATTTATCATGATGCTAATGGGGAGGTTTTATACGCCACAAAAATAATTGAACCTGGGTTTTATATCGAAAATATTTCCTTAAATAAAGTGTTAGAAAAAGGTGCCTATCCCTGTACAGGGGTGTGGACTTTTTATACCCCGGAGGAAGACTTGCTTGGGGAGATGGCACAAAAGATCGTTGTTATTATTAAGAATTGAGGTAGAAAATTGAAAAATAAAGGAATAAAGACGTTTTTCATTGGCATTTGTTTTTTAGTTCTTTTTACAGGTACTGCCATGGGTCAATCCAGCTCTGGAGGTAGCACCGATATTTATGGGGGGGTAGTCGTTGATTACATGGGAAAGCTGTCCTTTCAGGTCCG
>JBOFGH010000069.1:0-14744 GCA_051649025.1 Eubacteriaceae bacterium | reverse complement strand
TCGTCGAGCCAAGATTTTGCTTTAGACTTCCTTCAGATTCTTCCTCACGAAAGACACCCTTGTCCTCTGCTAGTAGTTCGTTCACTTCTACGCCTACAGCGAACTTTCATCGCCTAGTTGTAATCCATGCCCGTCGCACATAGAAAAGCACCTTTCTACAAAAGAAGGGTGCTTAAAACGTGTTCTCTTTAACTGGGTGTAAATCGGGTGTAAGTTGCGACAATAATGACTCCACACACATTTATAGGACTTTATTTATTCAATTGGCTTCATTGTCGGAAATAGAATAACGTCTCGAATGCTATGCTGATTTGTAAAAAGCATCATCAAGCGATCGATACCAATTCCTAAACCACCGGTTGGTGGCAATCCAACTTCAAGAGCATTAATAAAATCTGCATCAAAAGGATGGGCTTCATCATCCCCTTCTGTTTTTTTCTGAACCTGTGACGTAAATCGTTCTTTTTGATCAATAGGATCATTTAATTCAGAAAAGGCATTCGCACATTCCGCCCCATTGATAAAGAGTTCAAATCGCTCTGTATAGCGTGGATCTTTAGGATCTTTTTTCGCTAATGGCGAAATTTCAACGGGATGCATAGTTACAAAAGTTGGTTGTA
Organism: Eubacteriaceae bacterium; assembly: GCA_051649025.1. Classification (GTDB taxonomy): domain Bacteria; phylum Bacillota; class Clostridia; order Eubacteriales; family Eubacteriaceae; genus Acetobacterium. Next base: position 14,124 of record JBOFGH010000069.1, on the reverse strand, counting down.
TTAGCTTATCTTCAACATACTCATCAAAGACCTCTGCCATGATTTCACCAATACTATTTTTATCTTCTACATCCACATGAAGCGCTTTTGCCGCTGCCTTTGCTTCTTCAATGTCTGTCATTACATCAAAATTTACCTTTGCATACTCTGTAACTAAATCGACCATTCTTTCACGTCGGAAGGGTGTCGCTAATGAAATTTCATTTTCACCATAGGTCACTATTTCTGATTGATTAACTTCTTTAGCTAAGTAACCATACAATTCTTCTACCATCTTCATAACGTCGTTATAATCCACATAAGCCTCATAAGATTCTAATAGGGTAAATTCTGGGTTATGGGTAGCATCCATGCCTTCATTTCTAAAGACGCGACTAATTTCATAAACTTTATCAAACCCCCCTACAATCAATCGCTTTAGAGGTAACTCTAGGGCAATCCGAAGATATAAGGGAATATCTAATGCATTATGATGGGTAATAAAAGGACGGGCATTGGCTCCTCCAGCAAGGTTTGACAATACTGGAGTTTCTACTTCGATAAAATTACGATTATCAAAAAAGTTTCTTATTTTTTTCATAATCAATGAACGTTTTTGGAAGACTTCTCTTACTTCTGGGTTCACTATTAAATCGACATAGCGTTGTCGATAACGTAAATCCATATCCTTTAAACCATGATATTTTTCTGGAAGAATCTGCAACGATTTGCTTAATAGGGTCATCTCTTTCACTCTTACTGAGATTTGTCCCATTTTTGTTTTGAATATTTCTCCCTCAACCCCAACGATGTCTCCAATATCATATGTTTTTATTTCATCATATTTCTCTGGTAATGCATCCTTTTTCAAAAACATTTGGATTCTACCTGTTGAATCTTGAAGATCATAAAAAGATACTTTACCCTGCCCACGTTTTGACATGATACGTCCTGCCATCGCAACTGTTCTTTCTTCGTAGTCCTCAAAGTTTTCTTCGACTGTTTTTGCATAAGCAGTCACACCATAACTTGTTTCTTCAAAAGGATTCTTTCCTTCTGATTGTAATTTTTTTAGTTTTTCCCGTCTAATTTCTAAAATTTCACTTAAATTTTCTTCTCCCACACTTATCACCTATCTCCGTATTTCTAGAATTCTATATGACGCTTCCCCATCTGGGATTTGTGCTTTAACTACTTCACCAACTTTTGCTCCTAAAAGTGCGGAACCCACTGGAGATTCATTTGAAATACGTTTATTTATTGGATCTGACTCAGCAGAGCCAACAATTTTATATTCAATTTCAAAACCATCATCTTCATTTCTTATTTTGACAATACTCCCGACACCAACATCTTCTGTATGAATATCTTTGTCGACAATAACCACAGCGATTTTAAGTTTATGCTCTAATTCAGAAATTTTTCCTTCGACAAATCCCTGTTCATTTTTGGCTTCATCATATTCAGCATTTTCACTTAAATCTCCAAACTCTCGAGCTGTTTTTATACGATCTGCAACTTCATGACGCTTAACGGTTTTTAAATATTCTAGCTCTTTTTTTATGTTTCGAAGACCTTCTTCTGTTATAATTAATTCTTTTCCTTGTGTTCCCATTTTTTCTCCTCGTTTTTTTATTTTCCGAAAATTATGCTTGTTATTATATTTTTTTTGATTACATCTGTCAAGTTTCGGCTCTTTACATCCATTTTCTTATTTTCCGATGGTTGTTTTTCCCCACATATAATGAATGAGTTTTTCTGGGACTAGAACACTCCCATCTTCTTGTTGGTAATTCTCTAAAATAGCAGCAAACGTCCGTCCAACAGCTAACCCTGAACCATTCAATGTATGAACATATCGGGTTTTTTTAGTTTCATAATCTCGATAGCGTATATTGGCCCGTCGTGCTTGATAGTCCTCAAAATTTGAACACGAGCTAATTTCAACATAACGCCCATAACTTGGCATCCACACTTCAATATCATAGGTTTTTGCTGAGCTAAACCCAAGATCTCCTGTACAAAGCTCAACCACTCGATAAGGAATCTCTAACAATTGTAAAATCTCTTCTGCATCCTTTGTAAGGCGTTCCAGTTCTTCATATGATTTTTCAGGATGTACAAATTTTACCATCTCTACTTTATCGAACTGATGATTTCTAATCAAACCTCTTGTATCCCTTCCTGCTGATCCTGCTTCTTGTCTAAAGCAAGGGGTATATGCTGTAAAGTACTGTGGTAATTCTTCTTCTGACAAAATTTCATCTCGATAAATATTCGTCACCGGAACCTCAGCCGTTGGCACTAAAAAAAGATCTTTGCTTGGTATGTGAAATGCATCTTCTTCAAATTTAGGAAGCTGACCGGTTCCCGTCATACTTTCTCGATTCACTAAAAATGGAGGTGATATCTCAGTATAGTCGTGATTTTGACAATGAACACGAAGCATAAAATCAATCAATGCTCTTTCAAGCCGCGCCCCTTCTCCTTTGTACATACTAAATCGAGCTCCTGATATTTTCACTGCTCGCTCAAAATCTAAAATATCTAAATCAGTTCCAATATCCCAATGAGCCTTAATTTCAAAATCAAAATTTCTTGGCTCCCCCCATTTACGTATTTCTTTATTATCGGCATCGTCTTTGCCTACCTTCACCTCTTCATTTGGGAGGTTTGGTAAGGTAAGTAATTGATACTTAACGGCCTCTTCAACCACTTTCACTTCAGCATCTAGTTCTTTTATCTTCCCTGACAATTCTTTCATTTCAGCAAAAATTGGTTCTACATCTTTGTTTTCTTTCTTCAATTGAGGAATTTCTTTAGACACAACATTTTGTCTACTCTTCATTCGTTCAACTTCATTTAAAATTTGGCGTCTCTTTTCGTCAAGTTTTAATACTTCTGATAAATCGTAGTTCCCTCTTTTATCAAGACCCGCCTGAACGGCCTCTGTATTTTCTCTTATCTTTTTTATATCTAGCATTATTTCCCTCCATTTATTCTTTAAATCTTATTGTAGGTTTGTTGTTCCTGTATTGGTGAGCTGTTGCAATTGCCTCAGCACCTGTTCTAACTCTGAGAGTTTTTGTCCATACCCAGCCCAGTCTCCAGACTTTAATGCTGTTTGAGCCTCATTAAATAGATTATTGGCTCTTGTTGTTAATGTAGGAACAGTGGCCCCTTCTTCCTGTGTTTGTGGCGTGGCAGTATTCGTAACTTTTAAGTCAAAAATTTGAGCTAACCCCAGTTCTAATGAATCTGCCATCACAATTTCATTCTGATAACAAACAACCACTTTTTTTACTTCTGGCAAATTGTTTTCCCCACCACTCGCTTGTATATAAATGGGTTCTACATACAAAATAGCATTTTCAATTGGAATGGTCATTAGGTTTCCTCTTAACACTCTGGATCCCTGCTGTCCAAGTAAAGTCAATTGGGGTGATATGGTGGTATCTTGATCAATTCTCTGCTCAATTTGCATTGGTCCGTAAACCAATTGCTGTTTTGGAAATTGATAAAGAATCAATTTTCCATAATCTTCACCATCGGAAACTCCAGCAAGCCAAGCAATTAAGTTGTCCTTGTCGTTTGGCGTAAAAGGAATTGTTAACATAAATTCCGCTTCTCTCTCTGGAAGTTTCATAATAATATAGGAGGATTCGACCAACACTTCTTTCTTTTCAGAATCGTAGAATTGTTTAGCGGTTGCCCATTGATCTTCTTTATTATAAAAAACTCTCGGATTGGACATATGATAGGTTTTATAAATCTCCGATTGTGTATCAAATAAAGTTTTAGAATAACGAATGTGTTCTTTTAAGCCCTCTGGCATTTCTGATAGCTCTTTAAATAACCCTGGAAAGATTTTTGAGTATGTTTCCAAAATAGGTTCTTTTTGAACCGAATAATATGAAACATCTCCGTTATAAGCATCCACAACCACTTTTACCGAATTTCTTAAATAGTTATCCCCTTGTTTATTATAAGGTTGGGAATAAGGATAACGGTCGCTTGTTGTGAATGCATCAATCAGCCAATATAATCGGCCTTCTGAAATTACAAGATACGGATCTTGATCATAGGATAAAAAGGGAGCAATTGTCGAAATTCTTTCTAAAACATTTCGACGAATAATCATTTTACTCTCCCCTGTAACCTCATTTGCTAAAATTAATTCTGGAGAGCCATGATAAAAGGAAAATGCCAACTTGTTAATAAACGATAGATTAATCCCTGCTGTTCCTGTATAAACAACTTCTTGATTATTATCTCCTTGGGGGTAATCAAATTCTGGGGTTGTACAGTTTGTTACTGCATATCCATAACCTTCTTCTCCAAAGTATATCCTTGGCTCATTTATCAGAAGTTCTGAAACATCGGTCATTGGTGGAATATCTTTAACAATAAGATCGGGTTGCCCCACATAATTTGTTTTATTAACAGGTGACACCGCTGCTCCAAATCCATGGGTATACTTTAGGTGTTGATTTACCCAAGTTTTTGCTTCTTGTGGAAGCAAGTCATTATTCATTTCTCTCGCCCCTAAAAAAACCTGTGTGTAAGTTCCATCAACAAGATAACGATCGACATCCACATCATAAAACTTATAGTAATTTCTTATCCCTTGAAGGGAGTTGTACATGTCTTTTGTTGGGGTTTGATCATTAATAGGAATATTTTCAATGGTGGTTCCATTATTTTCGATGTCCACTGAAGTAATTTCCTGGGTCGGTGAAAATTCTTTGTTTTCTACATTATCTAAGCCATAGGCCTTTTGTGTCATTCCAATATTTTTTGATATATAGGTTTCTTCTTTGGTAAATTGATTTGGCACTACCACAAGGGATTCGTAAATTCCTTGGCCAAGTCCACCAAGAATCGTAACTCCAATAATTAAAGCTGGACAAGCTGCCATCCATAAATATTTTTTTCTAAATCCTCCAAAGACGGAAACTCCAGCACATACAATGCATAAAACGCCTTTTGCGATAATCACTTTAAGTCCAACATCAATATCTGCTGCCCCTGCTCCAAAAACCATTCCAGAGGATGAATACAATAATTGGAACATTTCTAAAACTGTTCCTAAACTAAGAATTAAGAAGAAAATCCCCATAAAAATCCCGAGTTGTTTTGAGGCAATCTCTAAAAATGATGCCAAGACACTTTTTGCATTATCTTTAAGTTCGTTAACATCATTTGGTGTTCCAAATTGAAGGCCTTCTTCTTTAAGCATTATATAAGCTGTGTATCCTAAAGTAAGAACCGCAATGACTACAAAAACAATCATTACTATTTTAAAAAGTTCTTCATACAATGGTAATTGAAAAAAATAAACCCCAAGATCCTGATTAAAAATAGGATCTGTTAAACCAAATGTCGTTTGATTTACAAATTCCAGAACCTGATACCAAAGATTATTCGTAATGAAAACCCCTAGAAGCAGTGCCAAAACACCACTAATCACAAGAGTTAAGGCATTTTCTCGTTTTTTTTGGGAGGAATCTTCATTCTTATTTAGTTGCTTTTTAGAAATTTTGTTTAAGAATTTCAAATAGAAAAACAACACTAAAAAAAGGATTCCAAAGGATGGAATACCAATTTGCAATTTTGTCACAATTTCTTTAAAAAAAACTTCTGTGTATCCCATTTCCGAAAACCACAAATAGTCAATATAAAACTGGTTTAAAGAAAGCAATAAAACTCCAATTACAACAATCATTCCTAAAAAAACAAAAAACGTTTTTCTTCCTTTTGTCATTTTCTAACCCTTTCACAAGCTTAATATTTAAATTAATCTTATAATTATAACACGATATTTGCACTTTATGACACTACTATTTTAAATTTCCTTAAAGAATAATCGGAAAATCAAAATACGTTTTAGGATATGGCTCTTCAATTAATGTAAAATGCCACCATTCTTGTTGAAGGGGTTCAAAACCTTCGGAACGCATAAGATACTTCAATTGCACCCGATTCTTAATTTGTTCAATACTTAAATGATCATAATCGCTGTAAGATATCTCAGAAAAAAAATCAAAATACCCTCCCATATCCAACGCTTCTTTGCTTTCATAGTGAATCACTGTTAAATCCACGGTGCTGCCTCTGGTATGGGAAGATTTTAAAGAAATAAAACCTTTTTCAAAGATTTCTTTTTTAGACAAATCAGGATAATAGACTTCCTTTGTTTTTCCGTCCTCTTTTTTTTCTCCCCAACGAAAAAAATGTTCTACGGCACGTTTGGGTCGGTAACCATCAAACACTTTAAGACCAAACCCCATTTTATTCAATTGTTTTTCTACTTTTTCTAATGCTTCTCCAGCTTTTTCGGTTAACAAAATAATTGGAGCTTCATAACCATCAATTCGCTCCCCTACAAAGTTTTCTCCCGTATAATATCGGACATCCACCGTAATTCCAGGAATTGCTTCTGCTAAATTGATAAAGTTCTTAGGTCGATCCAGTCTAATTCTTTTCATTGATGTTTTCCTCTAATTCAATGTTTTTCTTTCTCATTCATATTTTAAACGATCCCTTGATCGAATGCTAGAAATTTATCATATTTCCTAAAGTTATTTTCTCTCTGGGCCAATGCTATTAAAAGTTCCTTGAGTCCCAATCGAAATTTTAAAAATAAACGTATTTATAGACAATTAGAATGATCAAAAAATTTCCAACATGAAAAAATGAAATAAAAAGGCAAAAAGCCTTTTATTTTAGACTTTTTGCCTTGAAAACTATTTTTTCTATTTTACGCAACCCCAAAATGCTCAAATAGGATTTTTTCCGCTTGGGTATTCCAAAGTCCTCTATGGGCATCGCAAGAATCTGCCAATTTTTTAAACAATGCTTCTGTTTCCCCAAGTTTTCTAAAGTCCTCAATGGCTGTTAGCGGCATATCAAACTGAGTATAGGTCAGTTTTTTACCTCCTGGAAGGTCTGGCAAATTCATGGTTGCATCAATAATACTATCCATACCACCAATATGGGTTACCATCACAGAAGGTCTTAGTTTTTCTGCTGCCGATAACTGAATTGCCTCAATCATGTCACCGGTTGTCCCCCCTGTTGACCCCATAATATGGGTGCTCATATAATGGGTGTTATACATATTAATTTCTGAGCTAAATGCTTTATCAATTGGCCCTGCAAAAAAGTTTAAGCACCCATCATAGGCTAATAACTTATCTGCCATTTCAACTAAACTTTTTACGGGAACATAAACAAAAACATCATCAAAGCCCTTACCATCCGTTAAATCCATTAATTCCTGATATTCATTGGTCATGTTAGCCGTATTAACATATTTAAGTGTAATCCCATGCTCCAAAGCTTCTTCTTCTGGAATCACTTCTTTTGCTCTTTCAATTCGCTCATCGGATATATCTGTAACAATGAGTAATTTCGGCTTTTTCTCAAGACAAAACGCATAATTTATAGCCCCTAATCCCATCGGTCCAGCGCCACCCATAATCATGATGCATCCCTGATCCCGTGTTCCCATAAGATGGTCATAGCTTGTTTTACTGGTATGATAATTAGAATGGTATCCCCCAATGATACAGGACATGGGTTCTCCTAAAGAAGCTTCAAAATAACTTTCGCCATCATAATCTAAAAGACAGCCTAATTCCATTACTTCTGGTGGCAAAATACAATAGGTGCAAGCTCCACCAAAATACTCGTAAGAATACCCTGGCGATGCCAAGCTTCCTTTATAATTAAGGGCAGGTTGCTGTGCAAATTTATCTCCTGCTTTATAACGGTGTGCCCACTTTTTCCCCACTTTAACAATATCCCCTGCAAACTCATGCCCAATAATAACAGGATGAGTGTCGACATTCTGTGGGACCCGTTTATGTTTTTTTCCTTGTTTTACAGTCTTATACGTTGACATACAAATACTATCACTTACAACACGAACAAGAATTTCATCTTCTTTAATTTCTGGCAATTCAAATTCTTCCAACCTTAAATCATCGGCTCCATAAAGTCTTACTGCTTTTGTTTTCATTTTTTCACCTTTTCTTTTAATTACATTTTTTCTAATTAAATATTAGTAAACATTTCATAAATTTCATCTACACTATAATTATCAACAAGGACATCCACTGCCTCTTGGGTCATTAAGCTTTCTGCGATATGTCCAAGAATTTTTAGATGTTCTCCTTCAAATCCTGCAATGCCAATAACCAAACGTACCTTTTCATTTCCCCAAAGGATCCCTTGGGGATAGGTCATTACCACAAGCCCTGATTTTAGAATATACTTTTTAACTTCATTAACGCCATGGGGAATTGCAATCCCATTTCCTATATAAGTTGGAAAGGACTCTTCTCGAAGAAGCATGCCTTCAATATACTCCTGTTCAACGTATCCTGAACCCACTAACAATTCACCCGCTTTTTTAATGACATCCGCTTTATTGACTTCCTTGGCATTTAAAATAATATTTTCTTTTTTTAGTAATTCATTTTTTTTCTTATCTTTTTTAAAAAACATGATTCTCTCCTTAAATTTGCTTAACTAAAAATAATACGCTTCAAGCTCTATAAATCAAAAGTCTTCTGAATGTCTTGCTTAAATGAAGTTTTTAGGATAATTTGAAGCTTCGCTTTTATTTTTTCAAACTCTCCATTTTTTATATTTTCTAAAAAAATTTCATCTTCAATGAGAGCTGTACTAATCCCTCCCATGACTTTGCTTTGTGTCGTCATTTCTTCTCCCCAAGGAATTAGCATCACAATAATCGCAAAAATATTTTTGAAATCCTTATGGGTAAATCTTTCTCCTCTGGGAAGAATCAATGAAAAAGAGGCAGCTTTTACACCTTTTGTTCGTGTATGGAAAAGAGCAAATCCAAATTCTGGAATAATCTGGGATGCAATTCTTTCTCTTTTTTCAATGTCCGCAATGATTTGCGTTCGCTGTTCTTCATTCTCTCCAATAATTCCCCCTGTAATTTTGATCATTTCTCCGACACTTTTATGGTCATCAACAAAGGTAATTGTAAAACTTTCTAAAATATTTTCCATCTGAGTCATCATCTCTTGGAGAAGGTTAAATTCTTCTTTAAAATCTTTTTCCACCGCCATACATTGAACCGAAGCATCATGGCTTAATTTTTTTATTTCTTTAATCATAGCGTTAATTTTGTCAATATCTTCATCCAGTAAAATAGGATTAACAATCAGGATTGGCTTTGTAGTTCCTTCAATCTCAAATGTTGATACGATAAAATCTAATTTATCTAATTTTTCAAGGGTCAGTTCTTTTTTCCCAAGGATAAATATATTTGCTTTTTCTGCAAATATATTTTTAATTCTAGATCCCATGAGCCTGGAAATCCCAATTCCACTATCACAAACAACCCCAATTCTTAATTTTTTATTATTTTTTCGTCTGTTTTCCAACCGAACCATTGCCGCTCCAAAATGGAGGGCTAAAAATCCAATTTCATCTTCTGGCACTGGATAACCAAATGTTTTTTCAATCATTTCTGCGGATTTTTTTGAGTTCTGATAAATCTCTGGATAGTTTTCCTTAACAGAATCCAACAGAGGATTATCAATCTCGATTCGATGTTTTAAACGTGTGAGTGTTGGAATTAAGTGGGCAATAAGCCCTTCGATGAGTTCTTCATCAAGTTTCAATTCGTATGCAACTGATGCTTGGTAACAATCCATCATCCCATGAACGAGAGAAGTCAGTTTTTCTTTGTTATTTTCTTCAAAATGATCTTGATCAACATATTTGGGTTTTGCGCCATCAAAATAAATGCAAATATAAACAACTTCTTCGATTGGGACAATAATTTCAAACTGAGTTTCTAAATATTTTCCTATTTTTACTGCAAGATCATAATTGGCACTTTTTGAAATTTCGTTGATTAATACCCTATCAATACTTAATTTCTCTTTTTTTCGAATGCGTTCAACCAACAACGTTAGGTTAATTACAAACCCTAAATAAGAGCTTTCTGCTATCTGGGTTAGTCGTTCTTCTCCTAAACTTTCTAGAATACGATTAACTTCACGAAGCGTATCACGATTAAGCAGTTGATAGATTGTATCACTCCCTTGATTTACAACAAATTCATCCATAATCACTTCAAGGGGACTTACCCGAGAAAAGACTTCCGGGGACCAATGGTTAATATTACGATAAATCAGCTTTACCATTGCCCTTCGATAATTTTCTTCTGTTCCAGAAAGATTAACACCATAGCCTGGCTTCTTTGTAAGAACCAACTGTGATTCTCTAAACCAAGGTTCAACTGCATCTAAGTCATTGCTGATTGTCGATTCACTTACACAGAACATGTTTGCAAAATAAAAGATCTTTTGTGGTTTTTTCTCTTTAAGAATTTCGAGAATCAATCGTTCTTGTCGTTCTTTTCGATCTAAAATCTCCATGCTGGGTTCTAAGGAACTCAATAATTTATCTTTGTTTTCTTGAGTTCCATCAATCCACATACCAATCCCAGTTTTTTTCTCAAGGACAACGCCGTACTTTCCTAAAAAGTCATGAACCCCTTCAAGTTCTCTAAAAATGGTTCTTCGACTCGTATTAATCCTACTCGCTAAATCATCCACTGGAATTGGTTTATTTGACTGTATTAATATTTTTAATAATTGAGCTAAACGTGGAGTGATTATCATGATATTCTCCTTATTTCTTTAAACTTAGAAAAGAATTAAGTACAGTCATCTCTTGTTATTGATCTTTTCTAAACTTCGTTTTAATGTGATCTATTTATTTTTTTAATTCCTCAACTAATCGGTCATATTCCGGGGCTCCCATAAAATTGGTAATGGTTATTAATCGAGCATTGCCGTTGCTCTTTTCCGCTCTTTCCTTTAATTCTTCGTGGGTAATAACAATGTCTGCATTCTCTGGTATTTCCCCAACGGCTGTATTGATTACTTCAATGGAAAGCCCTGCTTCCTTTATTTTCTTTCTCAAGATTGAGGCACCCATAGCACTTGAGCCCATTCCTGCATCACAAGCAAAAACTATTCTTTTAATATCATTCCCTAAGGGGGCAACTTCCATATTATCATCTGACTCTTTTGCTGTTTTACCTGATTTCATTTCCGTCATTTTTTCTTTTGCTTTTTCTAAATCGTCTTCACCTTTATCAAAAATCTTAAGTAATGGAACCGCCACCACAAAAGACACAATCGTCGCCACTAATACCCCAGCAATCACTCCAAGATAACCATCTTTAGGTGTCATTGCCAATAGTGCAAAGATACTTCCAGGAGATGCGGGAGCTACAAGTCCAGCCCCAAATAAATTAAAGGTAAAAATACCGCTTGCACCACCAGCAATTGCTGCTAACACTAATGCTGGATTCATAAGAACATATGGAAAATAAATCTCGTGAATCCCTCCAAAGAAATGGATGATAATGGCACCAGGTGCTGATGCTTTTGCATTGCCTCTACCAAAGAAGGTGTATGCTAACAGAATTCCAAGACCAGGGCCAGGGTTTGATTCCAATAGGAAGAAAACTGAACTCCCAATTTCTTTTGCCTGTTCAATTCCTAGAGGAGACAAAATTCCATGGTTAATTGCATTGTTTAAAAATAAAATTTTTGCTGGTTCAATAAAGATACTTGTTAAAGGCAAAAGACCATATTGTACTAAAAATCCAACGCCTGCTGCCATCATGTTGTTAAATGCCAACACCAATGGTGTTATCCCTATTAAGGCGATAATGGCTAATAGTGCCCCAAGAATTCCTAATGAAAAATTGTTGATCAACATTTCAAATCCAGCTTTTATTTTTCCATCGATTAAAGCATCAAATTTTTTCATGATCCAAGCACTAAGAGGTCCCATAATCATTGCGCCTAGCATCATCGGAACTTCAGCACCAACAATAACACCCATTGTGGCAATCGCTCCAATTACCCCACCCCGTTGACCATAAACCATATTCCCTCCGGTAAAGGCAATTAATAATACAATTAAATAGGAAATCATCGGACCTACAAGTTCAGCAAACATCTCGTTTGGAATCCAACCCGTTGGAATAAAGAGGGCTGTAATTAATCCCCATGCAATAAATGCCCCAATGTTTGGCATCACCATTCCGCTTAAAAACCGACCAAAGACTTGTACTTTTTCTTTCATAAAATTCCACCTCTCAATTTCTAGTTCGACTTTTTATAGGGTCATTATATATCCAAGTCAATGGCTTTATCAAAGGAAACATCAGTAAGTTTGTCATCAACCCATTGTGCCAAATCTAGGGGATGTCATTCCGTAATAAAATAAAAGAGGTTTTAGCAAAAATCATTTTTACTAAAACCCCGTTCCTGTTATTCATTAATTTCCATCACTTTTTTACCGATCGTTCCAAGTTTTTCTTCTGTTAATCCACATGCCAATAAATATTTAAGTTCATCCAAAGTTCCTTGTCCATGGGGAACTAAGGTTGCACCGGAATCGCTTCCCAGTCCAATATTAACACCCTGTTTATTCCCTTTTTCAACTTGTTGGCTGTGTTCTAAATAATACTTTTTCGAAATATCTCGATATTTTTTCATTGGATTATCCTCTCCACATTTTGCAATGTTTCCAAAAGGAGCAATGGTTGGAATCCATATCGTCCCTGTTTCTCTTAGCGCTTCTAAACATTCATCATCAATACCGTAACCATGTTCTATAGTATCTGCACCTGATTCTATAGCAATCATAATCCCCTCTGGAGAATTGACATGTACCATCACTTTTTTTCCACAATCATGTGCGTAATTTATCATTTCAGTTAATTCAATTTTATTAAATCCAATGGATCCCGAAACCCCAAATTCTGTAAAACTCATGATGCCCGTAAGAATGATTTTAAAGAAATCAGGGGATTCTTTCTTTATCTTTTTCATTTTTATGATTCTTTCTTTATCCCCAGAAATTGATTCCCCTAAAAAATCCCCGTAACCACCTTTTTTGTACAGTGCTCGAATAGGGGTACGATAAATTAGCTCAGTCTCTCTAGAAATCTCACGAATCAAACCCCCTGTCCCTAACAAATTTCCCCCATCTCTTAACCCCGTAATCCCTTTTTCTAAATAGATTTCAATGGTTTTTTTTATAGATTTTTCAAAGGCTTTATCAAAACCTTTGCCATCCCACCGATTCTTTTCATGGCCTAACCCACAGTGAATGTGACAATCAATCATCCCCAATAAACTCACCCTTTGTTAATAGAAACGCCATGGACGTCATGAGCTGCTTCCATAATCGCTTCTGATAGTGTTGGATGGGCATGAATAACTTCTCCCAAGGTTTCTGCTGTTAACCTTGCATGTACCGCCAAAGAAATTTCTGGCAACAACTCTGTGGCATGCGCTCCCACAATCACGCCACCAATCACAACATCTTTATCATCCACAATCACCTTTACAAAACCCTGGGTTTTTCCAATTGCTTGAGCCTTTCCAGAGGCTCTAAAATCAAAACGTCCAACCTTGTATTTAACGTTGTTTGCATCACATTCCCTTTCAGACATTCCAACACTTGCGATTTCTGGTTCTGTATAAATACATCGGGGCACTGCTTGATAATTCACTTTTTTTTGTGCGTTATTAACCGCATTGCAAGCAGCAACAATCCCTTCTTTTGATGCGACATGAGCTAATAAGGGGGTTGGAACGATGTCACCAATAGCAAAAACAGTCTTAATATTGGTCTCCATTTTTTCATTTACAACAATTCGACCGAACCCATCAACCACAACCCCAAGATTATCAAGGTTTAAATTATCGATGGCACTACGACGACCAATTGTCACAAGCATCATTGACGCTTCTAAGTGTTCTCCATTTTCTAAGGTTCCTAGAACCCCAGTTTCTGTAACCTCAATTTTTTCAATACTTTGATTGGTTATTATTTTTATTTTATCTTTTTTAAACTGACGTACCAGAAGTTTTACAGCTTCAGCATCTTCTAAGGGTAAAATTTGATCTGCCTTTTCTACCATGGTCACCTTAGTACCCATTCGGTTCAGAAGTTGCCCAATCTCGCACCCGATAATACCACCGCCCACAATAATCATTGACTCTGGCGGGGTTTCAAGTTCTAGGACTTCATCGCTACTTAAAACTTTTTTCCCATCATATGGGTACA
>JBOFGH010000068.1:0-35026 GCA_051649025.1 Eubacteriaceae bacterium | reverse complement strand
CCTCTAGATGAAGGCGTATGATTTTTTCCTGTAGGACACGATCATATTTACTATTTGACATGTTTTATATCTCCTTTTCAAGTTTGAATTATATCATCAAACTCGCTCCAGGTGTTACAATTTCATTGTAGCAGAACAGGCATGGGGAGCATTATCCACTTACATTATATTCCATTAGATATGACAAAGGTACAAAAGATATTTTTTTCTCGGGTTTAACCGATGTCAAAGATAATCTCTGCCCCAATAATAAGGGACTACGGTTATCATGAACTTTTATAATGCATTCGTTATTCTTTAGGTAAAAAATAACGAAGCTAAATAATTTTGTAGCACAAATATTTTTCCAACTGAGGTAGGAGCAGTTATTATTACTATTCTGTTGTTTTCATAGAATGCCAGAATTTATTTTGAAATTTTGTTAGTATCATAGCTTTGGTTGGCGCAATTTCACTGAATTGATTAACCGGTGAAATTCTTCTTCGTACCACAAAGGTTTTGGAATTTCGATCTGGCTAGGCAATTTATAATCATTTTTAAACTTCATTTCGGACGGAAAATCGCCCAACCTTGTTAAGATGATTAGTATAACCTTAGCAACTTCGTCCAAAGAGATATCTTCAAAATTTACATGATTTTAAACTACACCTTACAAATAAAGTCCCATTGTTGCATTGGATTATGTTTCAAAATTTTATCGCGAAATTATGTAACAGTTCTCTGAAATCTACAACAAAGTCTCCAGTTAAAATTTTGCTTGGAGAGTGATTGCAATAGTCTATATGGTTAACATCATCTATGGAATGGTACTTTCCGTATTCCTCCTCCTTGAGAGTTGTTGTAAAAATAACTTGGTTAGCAATTTTCTTTGCTAATTCAATTACAACATATTCTTTCATGGTGGATAAATCTTCTGCACGAAATGAGTCAATAATAATAGGAAGGTTATGTTTTGTTATTGCCTGCAAAGCCAATAATTTAACCAAATGAAATACGGTTGCTTCGCTCCCTGAATAAACTTCATTTTTGTTTGTGAACAAACTGCTATAAACTGTATTTCCCTCTGGGTCTATCTCATGATACAATCTGTTCATCGTATCGATAATTGCTGTAAGTAATGATGTTCGCTGTTTCTGTGTTTCCAATGATGCATTTTCACTAGATGCAAGCTGCGTTTTTAATTCAGATATGTTAGTTTCAATTTTCTCAATACGCCTTTCAGCATTAGAAGCTGAAAACACCTGCTGTTTGTATGCTACGATGGATTCAAGCGATATAGATTCATCTTCCATCAGTAACTGTAGCTTTTTTTGTTTCACATTAATATCAGCAGATAATTTTTCAATTTCTTCTGAGTACGAAGATATTCGATCATCAATAGATTCAATGATTTCACTGCGCATTTCAATCGTTGAAATATCAAAAGAATACGATGATTTCCGATTGCTGCTTGTACTAAAAGCAATATTTGAAGAATTACAGTCCATGCAACGCAATTCCCCACAGACAATCGTTCTGTTTAAAGAACGTAGTTCCTTTATAGTTGTTTCCCATTTACTTTTCCTTGTTGAAGCAACATTCCTTAATTTACGAAGTTCTGTGATTTGGTCTTGAATTTTTTCAAGACTTGATACTTTTTCTCCAAACGCTAATCTATCACTAGTGGCACTTAAATAAGAAACTTGGGCTTTTTTTGATTTTAAAATTTTATGTTGTTTCAAAAGCAATTTCTTTTTATCGTTTAACACAGGTATTTTGCTTTTTAGTTGTTCACACTCGTCTTGCGTTAGTTGGACGCTACCAAGCCCCATATAAGAATATAACATTTCAATAAAATCTTGTTTATTATAAAAGTTTCGATGTGCAATGTTTGATGTATCTTTTTTATCCTGTCCTACAAAAAACATCTGTAAAAATAAAACAGGGTCGACAATTCTAGATATTGCATTTTTTGTAATTGTGGGTAGCAAAAAAATGTTTTTGCTCCAATATCTTTTCAATTCAGAAACATTATCAAAAAGCATAAGAGCAGAAGAATGTTTCAAGACAAAATTATCCCTGTACCTACAGAGTTTATAATGTGTATCGGAAACTTCAAATTCAACATAGTAATAAAATTCTCGATACTCAAAAGAGGTAGGGAATGTGGGTTCGTTTCCAAGTGCATACATCATGGATTGAATTACAATAGTTTTCCCCTTATTGTTATCATCACTAGAAATGATATTTAAACCAGAAGATAAATGCTCCTCTATAAATGCCTCTACCGCATTTCCAACGGCAACTTTAATTATTTTCATTTCTGTATACCATCCTTTACTATTGAGATAAAATACTTAAGTGATAGTACATCAAAATCAGGGCAACGATTTATACAGTTTGGTATTGATTGTAGTTTGACAAATATATTTTGGACAGTATCAGCTGGGTTGGCAATAATTAAATTATATGTATTCTCAAATAGGTTCCAAAAACCACTAGCCGCATTTTTATTAAATAAGGCTCTACACAAAGAACTTTGGCAGTCTTCAAGCATATCATTTTGCCGTTCTGGAGGCCATGTACTATATATTTTGACAAAAGAACGCGAAATGCCTTGGCTTAGAGGATCTCTATTAATAATGCGTTGCAATGTTAAAAGACGTATTTCATTATTTGTTAGATGACGACAGTAATTTAAAGCCTCATCAGATGTTTCGATGACAACACCTTCTACAACTGAAATATTTTTCTTACTTGCCTGTGTGTCACGAATTTCATTAAATATTGCATTCAACACTTTTTCTTCTGGCACAATATTTGGATGTTGTTTAATAATCGCCTTCACATACTCACTGGGTTCTTTATCATCATCAATTACAAAAACAACCTTTTGCAAAAATGATGTTATATTGGTGTCAGTTAGGTCTGCGTTATCAATATATCCTTTTTCTGTACCCTCTTCAATAAGACCTTCAATAATATAAGTTACGGCATCATCTTTTACATTTTTAATATTAAATGTTGATAAAGAAGAATCTATTCGAAGTGCTCCTGTCACACTGCCAATAAACAAAATATATGCTTCAAAATCTAAAGCGCTCATATAATTCTTGAAAAGTGTTACAAGTTCTTTTCCAATAGCTTTGGGACTTACATTGTGGGCTCCTTTTGATTGCAAGTCCCATAATTTTGTGGACATTTGATCCATACCCGTTAAGTCGTTGAAAAAGTCCACTATAAAATAATGAATATCATCGCTGTCAGTGCGAAAATTCATAAGGTATAGCAAAGCTTTGGTTTCCGATTCTGCACCTGGTTTTCGCAATTTTTCAGATGACTTAACTGTGTATGGCATTACTAGTCCCTCATTTCCTTTTCACATGATACAATATATAATGTTTCTCTTAAACTATCGTCTAATGTGTGTCGTAGAGACTTTATTTATCAATATGTTGCTGCGCCCTTAAATAGAAATTGGAGGTGATCTATCAAGAGAAAACTCTAATCTGAGTATTCTTTCTTCAATCGCATTATGTTTGGATGTCCCAGTATCAATCAAAGGATTTCTTTCTATGACTATTCTCCTATTATATTGTTTACAGCTTTATTGTACCCAAACACCCTATGCCGCGCCTGCTGATTGGCCATCTGTAATACACCAAGCTCAACCAATGTATTTATCGCTTTGGACACTGCATTAAACGATAATCCTAACTCTTTGGAAGCCGGTACAGCACCTGATACAAGCTGTTTCTTAAAGTAATTAAACACCTGCTGCAAACTTTTGGTTGATAAGCCGGAAGATGCTATTGTGTTTTCATCTTGTTTTACGATCTCTACATATCTAGTAATCTGCGAAGTCGCTTGGTCAGCAGCTGTTATGATCCCTCTGATAATAAACTTCACCCAAGATAGGTAGTCCCCACTTATTTGCGTATTTGTCAGCAAGCGAAAATATTCTGCTTTGTTCTTGAGCAAGTATTCGGAAAAGCATAGGAACGGTACTGCTTTGTATTGCAACGATAGAATCATCTGAACAACTATACGCCCTACAATGCCATTGTACTTTTCAAACGGATGGATCATTTCAAACTGATAGTGTACCAGCGCTGCTTTAATCAATATATCTGTCAAATCATCGGAGGATAGATACCTTGCAATGTCTTGGACAGCAGGCAGGATGTCCTCCGGTGCGGTTGGGCTATATATTTTTAAGTTGGTAATAGCCTTATATAAAAACAACTGTTTCTCACGAAACAAATTGCCTGGTAGCTCAACCATCGTATTTGCAATAATGCTATACACCTCGGATAACTCATCGGGTTTCACGGATTTCTCCAGTGCTCTTTTTATCGCTAAAACAGTATTATTAACTGTTCTTCTTTCTTCTGTTATAGGTGCCGCACCATTGATACCTTGTTCAAATGGTTGACCTTTGCCATCAATTTGTAGTGAAAAGCAGCTTTCTTTAAGGAGCATTAGCTCCTTAATTATCTCGCTGTCTGGGAGATAGATAGATAATCCTTCTAATATACCGAGTGCCTTGTGTGCCGATGTCAATAAGACGATTAGCTCAGGGTCTAAAGCAATAAAGGTGTTATCAAACAAGGGGCAGGGAGTGAATGTATAATATTGTGTCTGTGATCGATTGTTAGTTTTATGTTGCGAATATTCGCCAGTTTTTTTAAACATCAAGAAATACCACCAATGTAATGCCAAAATTTTCATTTATATTATAACATGTCTATGATAATAAATAAAGCACCATTTTGACTTTATTTCACAAAAAGCCAAAATAGTGCGATATGATGGTTTTAGTGTTTATACTGCATTCGGCACACCAATGCGTCAATACTTATTGCTAGCGGTGTGGATCTCAAAACCGTTTCCTCAAGACTAGGGCATTCTAATTTATCTACCACCGGAAATATATACGCCCATGTCATTAACTCTGCAGATGCCAAAGCCAGTGACGCACTGGATCATATTCTTGTTACTTCCTCTCGTAAAGCTCTATAACTTTTGGTTATGGGGCTTTATTTTTTAGAAACTGTCCCCAAATAAACACCAAGGTAGGGGTTTTTGGGCCTCTCTATGTAATTCCCAAATAAAAAAACAGCCAACAAACGGCTGTTTTATCACATTCCTATTGGTGGAGATGAGGGGACTCGAACCCCTGGCCTTCTGACTGCCAGTCAGACGCGCTCCCAGCTGCGCCACACCCCCTAATCAAATTTTACACTCTACAGTATAATTGAATCATCTTAAATTTGCAAGTTTTTTTTACTTATTTTAATCCAAACAAAACATCGTCGTTTACAATTGATGTATTTTGTAAATATTATACTTTTATCCTTTACAAATTGTTACATTCTATTTACAAATGATTTGTTTTATGATATCATCATGTTACTTAACTTTGAATCATAAAATTAAAGAGATAAAGGAATGGATCCCATGAATAAGAAAACTATTTTTGGCTTAATTATCGGGCTATTGGCTGTTGCAACTGCAATATTCTTTTTTACTTCCAATGGTGTTGAAACCGCAGCAACTTCAAGCTCCGAAGGAACAAAAAAATATCAATCTCCCGGAAAATATACTGAAACTGCCACCTATAAAGACGGAAAGATCACATCAACGGATGTTACGATCGAAAATGCGATTTTCACAGGAAATGTGTCCATTGACGCTAGTGTCGGTAATGGTAATGTTTATTTTAAAAATGTTACTGTTAAGGGAGACGTTCTCATTGAAGGAGGCGAAGACGCCATTTATTTTGATGGTGGCACTTATGGAAAAATTATTGCTAAGAAAAAAGATGTTAAAATTTTCTTCCTTGGCAATGCTAAATCCGATGCTTTCACAGGACTTGAATCTGTGATCCTTACCACTGATGGAAACAGTGTTATTGCTAGCTTAGCAATCGAAAAGTCTGGTAACCCTTCAACGATTACCACAAAAGGTAGTTCGAAAATTGATTCTCTGAAAATCAATGATACTACAAATGTGATTCTAAATAACCCGACTAAACTTCTTGCCTTTGGTACAGGAGCTCAAAACTCAAATGCAACTGTTAACGCACCCATTGATAAAATACAATCCGAATCGAAAATTTTATTAGCCCTTAGTGCAAATGCTGAAACTGTGATCTTTACAGGTAATGGAAAAGACTCTATTATTACACTCAGCAACAATGCCATTATTGCAAATCTTGGTACTGATGTTCCTGTCGTAATTAATGGCGAAGGGAAGGTCACTAGTGCTACAACAAATAAATCTGAAAATATCTCTGGGACAGTCGTTCCTTTAACAACTTACCTCACAACCGAACCAATTATTAAAGGAAGTGATTCTGTTTTTGCTATTGCTAAAAATGTTACACGAACCACAGAAAGTCAATCCTCTCAGGGGTGGACATCTGGTGGTAGTACCACATGGGAAACCGCTTCTGTTACAAATACAAAAGCTGAAATTAACTCTGAACCATCTGTTAATCTTCCTACGCCTGTTCCAGAACCACCCATTATTTTAGTTTCAGGAGTACAAATTAACCCTGGAAATGCCACACTTTTAATCGGCGAAACCCTTCAACTCCATGCCAATGTTCTCCCAACAAATGCGTCAAATAAAGGCATTCTTTGGGAATCGGCAAACCCTAGCATCGCTAAGGTTACAGATGGTCTTGTAACCGCATTAAAGAATGGTGAAACTGAAGTGATTGCCCGAAGTGTTGATGGCAATAAAACTGCCATTTGTAAAATAACTGTTCAAACAAATATTGTGGCAGTAACAATGCTTGAGGGAACACCTGTCTCAAACAACGTCCTTACAAAATCTATTCCATTTGCTTCGAACGTGACTTTCCCCGTCGTTGCAATAGTCAAAGGCTCTGATGGTTCTGAAATCGAATCCTCAGTGACTTGGAGCCCTTCGACGATTGATACCAGTGTTTCTGGAACAAAAGAATATACGGGTACACTAAATCCACTTTCGGGATATGTTAATAAAGATAATATAAAACCAATCATTCGCTTAACGGTTGAACCACAAACTTTTATTTATTCTGAAACAACCCCTCTTTCTCAGAGACTTTATTTAAATAATACCCCTGAGTCCTTAAAGGTAACTGCCTCGGTGACTGAAGAAAAAACAATTGCGTATCAATGGTTCTCTAAAACCATCGATCCTCTTGGGAATGAAATAATTTTACCCATCGAGGGAGCAACCACTGATACATATGCTCCTGGTGTTTCTAACACCCCTGGAACGGTCTTTTATTCCTGCAAACTGGAGGCAGAAAGCGCTGATCCTTTGGAAGTCTTAGTTGGTGCTGTCGTCACAGCTTCAACGGAACAACCTTTAGTTCCTGTAAAATCTCCAGTAATTACTTCTCAGCCAGCGAAACCTGAAAATTCTAAGCTAAAATCAACCTATGAACTTTCTGTCACTGCCACAAGTGAAAATGGTGGCAGCCTATCTTACCAATGGTTTAAATCTGATTTAGAGCTTAATGCAGGTGGCGAGCCAATTAAGGATGCTACAAAATCGACTTATGAGTTACCAAGCAACTCCTCTGAAAACGGAATATTTTATTACTATGTTGAAGTTATAAATACCGTTTCTGGTGTTCAGTCTCTCCCAACTGCTAGCAAGCTTGTTTCAGCAACTGTTAAATAATACGATAGATAAAAAATGGATGCCTTATAAGGCATCCATTTTTTCTTTTAATACAATTATACTAATTCTACAATTAATTCTCCTGATTGAACCCGTTGTCCTTCTGACACAAAAATCCGCTTAATAATCCCTGCTTCACTAGCAACCATTTCCGTTTCCATCTTCATGGCTTCAACAATAACCAATGCTTGGTTTGCTTCAACGGCATCCCCTTCATTGATTAACACTTTCAAAACAGTCCCAGGAATTCCTGATCCAATTTGTTTTTTATTGGAAGCATCTGCTTTGAGCATCGTAACCTTTTGTTTTGCAGAAAGGCTTCGTTTATCTTCAATGTATATTTCTCTTCTAAATCCATCCACTTCAAACATGATTGGACACATCCCATCATCATTTGGAACACCAATATCGATAAGTTGAATGATAAACCTTCTCCCTTTAGACATTTCGACTTCCACTGTTTCCCCTTTTTTAAGTCCGTAGAAGAAAGCGTGGCTTTCCATTCGCATGAAATCACCATATTCTTTAAAGAATTCTGCAAATTCTTTCATTACTTTTGGATAAAGAGCGACACTTAAAATTTCGCGTTGATCTAAAATTTCACCATAGTTTTCTTCAAATTCCTTTTGGAGAACTTCAAAGTCTTCATCGGCCAGTAAAGTCCCTGGCCTCACCGTAATAGGTTCAACCCCTTTTAAAACAATCTTTTGTAATTCTTTATCAAATCCACCTTCTGGCTGACCAATCATTCCTCGGTAAAAATCGACCACTGAGTCAGGGTAAGCTAAATCTTTTCCTTTTGAATAGATATTCTCAGCGTTTAAATCGTTTTGAACCATAAAAATTGCAAGATCTCCAACGGTTTTTGATGATGGTGTCACCTTAACAATGTCTCCAAGCATTAAATTTGCTTCCATATATTTATCTTTGACTTCTTTAAATTTATGTCCTAATCCAAAGCTTTCAACCTGGGCTCGCAGATTTGAATATTGACCTCCAGGAATTTCATATTTGTAAATTTCAGTTGATCCCGATTTTAATTCTGATTCAAATTTGCTGTAAACCTGGCGGGTGGTTCCCCAATAATCTGATAACACTTGTAGTTCATCTTCATTTAACCCTGTTTCTCTTGATGTATTTTTAAGAGCGGCAACAATGGAATTTAAAGCTGGTTGAGAGGTTAATCCACTCATTCCATTGAGTGCTGCATCCGCAATGTCAGCCCCTGCCATTGCTCCAAATAAAACGGTAGCAACACCATTTCCAGTTGTATCATGTGTGTGAAGGTGAATTGGCATATCAACTTCTTCTTTTAATGCCTTAATTAATTTATGAGCCGCGCCAGGTTTTAATAGCCCTGACATATCTTTAATTGCAAGAATATGAGCCCCTGTTTTTTCAATTTCTTTTGCCATTCTCAAATAGTAATCCAAATTGTATTTGGTTCTGGATTCATCAAGAATATCCCCAGTGTAACACATGCTTACTTCTGCAATTTTCCCAGTTTTAAGTACCTCTTCAATCGATATTTTCATCCCTTCCATCCAGTTTAGAGAGTCAAAGATTCTGAAAATGTCAATTCCACTACGAGCAGCTTCTTGAACAAAAGCCCGTATCACATTATCTGGATAGTTTTTGTATCCAACAGCATTGGCACCTCGAAGTAACATCTGAAATAACAAATTTGGCACTCGTTTTCGGAGTTCATCTAAACGTCTCCATGGCGATTCTTTTAAAAAGCGATAAGAAACATCAAAGGTTGCCCCTCCCCACATTTCAAGGGAAAATAGATCCGGTGCTAAAGTCGCTGTCTCTTTTGCAATTTTAATCATATCTCGGCTTCTTACACGGGTTGCACATAAGGATTGATGTGCATCTCTAAACGTTGTATCTGTAATTAAAAGCTTGTCTTGCTTTTTAATCCAATCCACAAGTCCACTCGGACCTTCTTCGTCTAAGATTTGTTTTGTTCCTCTTAAATTTAGTCCACGCTTAATTTCTGGGATATAGGGTTCGTCAAAATCTGGTTTTGCCCCAAAAGTTTCGTTTACAATAATATTTCCAAAATATCGTAGCACATTAAAGGCTTCTGTCTTTTGATCCTCAATATTAAAAAGCTCAGGGTGGTCATCAATAAATTTTGTATCACAATTTCCGTTAATAAAAGTGGGATGTTGTAGAACATTGATTAGGAAATCTTTATTCGTTTGAATTCCTTCAATTTTCATTTCTTTTAATCCCCGAACGGCTTTTCGTCTCGCGTCTTCAAAATTTCTTGAGAATGAAGTGCTTTTTACAAGAAGGCTGTCATAATAAGGGGATATTTCTGCCCCGGTAAACCCATTCCCACCATCAAGACGAATCCCAAAGCCACTTCCCGTTCGATAAACATCCAGTTTCCCAGTATCAGGCATAAAATGATTTTTAGGATCTTCTGTTGTAATACGGCATTGAATGGATGCCCCTCGTGTTTCGATGGCATCTTGACTAGGTATTCCAATCTCTTTTGAATTAAGGGGTAATCCTTGGGCAATTAAAATTTGAGATTGAACAAGATCAATTCCTGTGACCAGTTCGGTTACGGTATGCTCCACCTGTATTCTTGGGTTCATCTCAATAAAATAATGATCCCCATTTTTATCAACAAGAAATTCAATGGTTCCAGCATTTCGATAATTTACTGACTTTGCTAACTTTAAAGCATCTCTACAAATGTTTTGTCGCTGTTCTTCATTAATGCTTAACGAAGGCGTAAACTCAATAATCTTTTGATGACGCCGTTGAATAGAACAGTCTCTTTCGTAGAGATGAACAACATTTCCGTAATTATCCCCTAGAATTTGAACTTCTATGTGCTTTGGCTCTTCTAAATACTTTTCGACGAAAATAGTGCCATCACCAAAAGCCTTTGTTGCCTCACTCGTTGCAGAGTGAAACTCTTTAAGCAAGTCTTTTTCATGACGAACAATTCGCATCCCTCGTCCACCACCACCTGCCGCTGCTTTTAAGATAATAGGGTAGCCAGCTTCCTCCGCAAATTTAATTGCCTCTACATCGGATGTAATCGGCTTTTCAACCCCAGGAATGGTTGGAACATCAACATTTTTTGCAACAATTTTTGACTGAATTTTATCCCCCATTTTTTCCATCATTTCATGGGTTGGACCAATAAAAACAATCCCTTCTTCCTCGCATCGTTTGGCAAAAATAGGATTTTCGGACAAGAAACCATACCCAGGATGAATTGCATCCACTTCTTTCTTCTTAGCCAAAGTAAGGATTTTATCCATATCTAAGTAAGCTTCTACGGGCCCCGTGGTTCCAGTAATCAAATAAGATTCGTCTGCCTTGGTTCTAAATAATGACAGCTTATCTTCTTGTGCATAAATCGCCACGGTATGAATTCCTAACTCTTGACAGGCTCTAATAATACGAATCGCAATTTCGCCACGATTTGCAATTAAAACTTTATTAAATTTTTTCATATTACCTACTACTTTCTAGGATCCAAGACCCCTTATAAATATTCATTTTTTCTATTTCAGATATTATATAAAAATTTTCATCATTATTAAAGCTCTTTTTTATAATTCTCTACTATTTTTCTCTTCCTCTATAAATGCTTCAACGCTTTTTTCTTGGGAAGGATCTTTCTCTATTTCCTCTTCTTGAAAACGGCTAAATCCATACCTTCGTTCTGTTTCATCTTCTAATTTTTTATTATTCGCATAGAGGGTTTTTGACAATCTCTTAACTATAAAAAAACCTGGTATAAGGACAATCAAGAAAATAAGCAACATATAGGCATCCATTTTTTCTCCTTACTTTTCCTCTTTTTTCTGAGCATCAATCCAATGTTTCTGAAACGCTTTACTTTCATCCATTAATGCGTGTAAAAACTTTTCATAACTTTCCCTATAATCTTGATTTTCAAGGTGTTCTAAATTTTTTATAATCACGTTTTCTTCCCTTGTAGAGTCGAATATTTTTTCGTTGTTTTTGTATTTATATTCAGCAACAGACATTACACAGTCCATTCTCTCTTCAAAGAGAGCTCTCATTTTTTGGTCAATGGTATCAATCTCATTTCGAATTTCATTTAAATCTTTCATTTTAACTTCCTATATTAAAAAATCCGCTAAACAAATAGCCGTTACTGCCTCAACCACTGGAAACGCACGGACAACAATACAAGGGTCATGACGCCCTTCAATTTCAAGGGTTGTATTCTCCATTCTTTTGAGATCAACTGTTTGTTGTTTCTGGCTAATTGATGGGGTTGGTTTAACAGAAACACTAAATACAATGGGCATTCCATTAGAAATTCCACCATTAATTCCACCATTAAAGTTGGTTATTGTCTCAACCCTTCCTTGATTAACTCTAAAACTATCATTAGCCGCTGATCCCCGTCGTTTTGATAACTCAAACCCTTTCCCAAAAGCAATCCCTTTAATCCCTGGAATTGAAAATAGCAAAGACCCTAAACGACTTTCAATGGATTCAAAAAAAGGATTCCCAATGCCTGGTTCCAACTGGGTAATAAATCCCTCGATGCTTCCTCCAACAGAGTCCTCATCCTTCATCGCACTTATGATTTCGTTCTTCATTTTTTCTTCTAACTGACTCGTGAGTAGTGGAAAGCTTGGATTGAGAAATCTTTCCTCTAACCCCAAATAATCTTCCCATTTTTCTATTTCAACATCCCGAACTTCTCCAATGGACAAAATTCGACTGCCTATCTTTATCTCAGGGGCTATACTTTTAATTACGGTTTTCGCAATCGCTCCAGCAAACACTAAGGGCGCTGTTAAACGTCCTGAAAAATGTCCGCCTCCCCGATAATCTTGAAATCCAGAATACCGTTGATTCCCTGTATAGTCTGCATGTCCAGGTCGGATAATATCCTTTGTTTTAGAATAATCTCCAGAACGAGTATTCTCATTATAGACCATCCCTGCAAGAGGTGCCCCTGTTGTTTTTCCATTAAAAACTCCACTTAAAATCTCAATTTGATCTTTTTCTTTTCGAGGAGTCGCTAAGGGATTTCCTTTTGCAGCTCTTCGATCCATTTCTTTTTGTACAAAGCCTAAATCAATTTCGATGCCAGACGGCAGTCCATCAATGACTGCACCGATTCCAACGCCATGGGACTCTCCAAAGATAGAAATTTTAAATTTATTCCCCCAAGTCGATCCCATGAACATCACCTCCCATTTTTTTGAAATCTTCCCAAAAATGAGGATATGATTTATTCACCGCTTCGGCACCGTCAAGGGTAATCTTTCCATTTGCAGCAAGAGAAGCAATCGCCACCGCCATGGCAATCCGATGGTCATTGTGGCTTTTTACTCGTCCTCCAGTAAATCCTGTAACCCCTTCAATGATTAATCCGTCTTTTGTTTCTTCCACTTTTCCACCTAAAGCGTTTAATACCTCTGCTGTTGCCATTAATCGGTCGGATTCCTTAAATCGTAACCGCTCTCCATTAACAATTTCAGTTCTTCCACTGCTCAAGCTCCCAAGCACGCCTAAAATCGGCACTAAATCTGGGCACTGTGAAACATCAATGGTTATCCCTTTGGTTTGAATGGGTTTAGTCAAAATTCCACTATCTTGTATCGTTAACTGCCCTCCCATTTCATTAATAAGGTCAAAAATTACTTTGTCTCCTTGCTTCGACCTTAAATCAAGATCTTTACATAAGAGAGATTCGCCCAGAGTTCCTGCAACAAGCCAAAAAGCCCCTTGGGAAAAATCTCCTTCTACTCTATAATTGCATGGCTGGTAACTCTGATTTCCCTTTATAATAAATCGACGATCCTCTTCGTTGATAATGTCGATTCCAAAATCTTTCATGACTTTTAACGTAATGTCCACATAGGGTTTCGATTCTAGAGTTGACAATATCTCAATTTCTGAATCCCCTCCTAAAAGTGGGAGAGCAAAAAGAAGTCCGGTTATAAATTGAGAACTTACAGAGCCATCAAGTTTATAACTTCCAGGGGTTAACTTCCCCTCTAAAGCCAAAGGTAAGTCTTGGAATTCAATTAAGTGTTCGAATTTAATCTTCTTCTCTTTAAAAATTTCATAATAGGGCTTCATTGGTCGGGTAACCAATCGTCCTTTTCCTTTAACGATCACCTTCTGATTTTGCAACAATAAAATTGGGATCATAAATCGTAAGGTTGATCCTGATTCATTACACTCTACTTCCTGATTTGAAAGCTGAATTTTATCTATTCCTTGAATCTCTAGGGTGTACCGATGATCGTTTTCTTTGGAATAGTTAATCTTGGCTCCTAGATTTTCCATCGCATTACACGTTGCTTCGATGTCCTGTGATAAAAGAACATTTGAAACGATACTCTTACCATTCCCTAAACAAGCTGCTATGATTACTCGATGACTAACACTTTTTGATGGTGGAATGTCCAAGGTTCCTTGGAGTTTTTGGGGATTTATTTCAACTGTTTTCATTTTTCTCCTCGTGTCTTTATTTTCTATGCTTTAAAAAGCTCAATGGCTTGATTCTTTTGGATTTTGACAATTTCAGCTTTTCCTATTTTCTCTAATGCACAAATATGTAATGCATCATTTTCGAATTTTTTATCTGTAAATAAGATTTCTTGGACTTTTTCTAAAGGCATTTTAGGGAGCTTTGTTGGCAAACCGTAGGCTTCTAAAATACTGACAATGTTTTTATAGGTATCTTCTCTTGAAAGTCCCTCTTCAACGGTCTTTTTTGTAATCTGAGCCATCCCAATCGCCACCGCTTCGCCATGGGTATATTTTTTAAACTTGTAATAGGTTTCTACCACATGTCCAATGGTATGTCCAAAATTAAGAATACGTCGTAACCCATGTTCATGCTCGTCGGCTTCAACCACATCCCGTTTAATCTTACAACATTTTGCAATAATATCTTCCATATCTTCTAATAAATCTTCATGGTATGTATATCCCATCAGCTTTACAAACAATGCTGAAGAGCTAATGCATCCATATTTAATGACCTCCGCCATCCCATCCATCATATAGCGATCACTCAAGGTTTCTAAAAAAATTGGATCGATAATCACCGCCCGTGGTTGATGAAAAGCTCCTACTAAGTTTTTCCCATAATCTAAATCAACCCCAACTTTCCCTCCGATACTGCTGTCCACCTGAGCAAGTAACGAGGTTGGCACTTGGATTAAGTCAATCCCCCGAAGATAGGTTGCTGCACAAAATCCACCAAGGTCACCAACAACTCCACCTCCTAAGGTTAAAATCGCGTCACTTCTAGTAATATTACATCGTACAAGTTCTTCGTAGATCGTGCTAACTTCTAATAAGGATTTGCTGCTTTCTCCGGGCTGAATAACAATGGGATAAACCTTCGCCCCTGCCATTCTCACCTGACGTTCTATATCAACCAAATATTCTTTGGCTACGTTTTTATCTGTAATAATAACTACTTTATGATAGGGGGCAAACAAAGCTCTCATTTTTGAGATGCGCTCTCTAATTCCGTTTTCAATTAGGATTGGATATTTATGACTATTTTCTGTTTTACAGATGAGTTCCTTCATTCGTTTTTGCTCCTTCATTATTTTCTACACAATTATATCATAATTTTGTATTAAAAAAAGAGCTGTCTAGTAAAAAGACAAGCTCTTATTCTTTCTATCGATCTTCTCTAAAATAATTTTTTCCTAAAAAAGCGGGTTCTTTACTCCCCTGTTTTTTACTCATTGAAGTAAAAACAAGCACAAACACTGTAGCAAGATAAGGTAACGCGTTAAACAAGTAAATTGAAATTGGAAGATTGTATTTTTGAAGCCAAAAGCTTGCAATATCCATTGCCCCAAAGAAATAGGCTCCTAGCATTGCTTTTCCTGGATTCCACATTGCAAAAATTACCAACGCCGCTGCAATCCAACCTCTCCCATTAACAACATTAACCGGAAAAACACTGATATAAACGAGTGACAAAAATGCCCCGCCAATACCACACAAAGCACCACCAATGGCAATATTAATATATTTATAGCGATTTACCGCTATCCCACTAGCATCAGCTGCACTTGGGTTTTCCCCAATCATACGAGTATTTAATCCCCATTTTGTTTTAAACAAATAGATATAAACTGCCAAAACTAAAAAGTAAGAAAAATAAACATAAACACTTTGATTAAAAAAAATCTGACCAATGCCAGGAATTTCTCCTAATACTGGAATTTTAAAGGGCTGAAAAAAAGTCGTAATCCCTTCTGGCACTTTCTTCCCAACAAAGGATTTTCCAAAAAAATCTGCAAAACCAATTCCGAAAATAGTTAAGGCTAATCCCGTCACCACTTGATTTGCCTTAAAACTTACGGTTAATAATGCATAAATCATTCCACCAGCGGCACCGGCTAAACCTGCGCAAAGAACTGCTAAATAAGGATTTCCAAACATGAACCCTGTTATAAAACCAATGACCGCCCCCATCTGCATCATCCCTTCAACGCCAAGGTTAAGATGCCCAACCTTTTCAGAAATAATTTCTCCCAAGGTCGCATAAAGCAAACAGGTTCCAGCCTTCACAGCCGCTGCTAAGAAAAACACAAATTCCATTATGCAACCCCCTTTTTCTTGTGATCTGGAACTAAACGATATTGTAAAGCAAATTCACTCCCTAAGATAAAGAATAAAATTACCGCCTGAATGATTTGAGACACAGACCCTTGAATTTGAAATGCTGTTTGTATATAGGATCCTCCTTGAATTAAAACTGCCATTAAAAAAGAGTTTATAATAATGTAGGGCACCTTTAATCCTGAAAGCCAAGCCACAATGATTGCAGTAAAGCCTAACCCTGCTGTAATATCAACAGATAAGGTTCCACTCGTTCCTGCCCCCTGAATCATCCCTACTAACCCACAAAGGCCACCACTAATGGCTGCAGCAATAAGAATTGTTTTTGTTACATTAATTCCTGCGTACTTTGCCGTTTTCTTGCTTTCTCCAAGAACCGTTATTTCAAAACCTATTTTTGAATAATTTATAAAATAATACATCACACAAACAATGACAACGGCTATTAAAATCCCTAAGTTAAACCCTCCCACTTTAGGCAATAAAGCATTGGGTGGAAAATTAGCAATTTTAGGCATTCCATTAGCTAGGGGATCTTTCCAAAACTGGTACTGCAATGCCATTACAAAATTAAGGGCAATATAATTCATCATCAACGTAAATAGTGTTTCGTTGGTTCCAAATCGAGCTTTAAAGAAAGCGGGAATGACCAACCAAATCGCCCCGAAAATAAAAGAAACTATACTCATGAAAAAAAGCATCCCTGGAAAGGGTAAATTGGGAAGTAGTCGAACAACCAAAGTGGCTCCAACAGCCCCCATCAAAAATTGACCCTCTGCCCCAATATTCCAGAAACGCATTTTAAAAGCCACCATCACCCCAAGAGACAACACCAAAAGTGGAACCATTTTTTCAATAGTTGCCGCAAAACGATGCATTGTTCCAAAGCAGCCCTGAACAATCCCAACATATAAATCGAGGGGACTTTCATTAGCAAAAACAACAAAAATCGAAGCTACACAAAGGGCAGCTACAAAAGCAACAAGTCTAATTAAAAACTTATCTCTTGGCTTAGGCTCGTTTTTTTTGACGATATGAATCATATTCCATCCCCTTTCTTTGTTACGCCAGACATTAGTAGTCCAACTTCTTCTTTTGTTATTTCTTTGGCATTTACAATTCCAGTTACTTTTCCTTCAAATAGCACTAAAATTCGATCGCATAAATTAAGAAGTACATCTAAATCTTCTCCAATATAGAGGATGGGTACCATTTTCTTTTTCTCAAGATTTAGCAAATCGTACACAAGCTGGGAAGAGCCAACATCCAGTCCACGTGTTGCGTAAGCAGTAATAATTAACTTTGGAGCTAATTCAATCTCTCTTCCTAATAACACCTTTTGAATATTTCCACCTGACAAATGACTTATAGGGTGGTTTTCGATTGAGGGCGTTACAATCCCTAATTTCGAAACCAAATCCTTTGCCTTTTCCTTTGATAGTTGACGATTCATGCCAATCCCTTTTTTATTTCTGTAATCCTTAAGCAAAACATTATCAACAATGTCCATTGACGGGACTAATCCCATTCCTAGGCGATCTTCAGGCACAAAGCTTAAACGAACACCCAATTGGCTAATTTTTTCAGGGGTTTTTCCAATAAGGTTTTCTCCTTCAAAAGTTATTTCGCCTGAAGCCATTGGAAACAACCCTGCAATTCCTTCGCAAAGCTCTTTCTGCCCACTACCCGCAATCCCAGCAACCCCCAGTATCTCTCCCTGATAAAGATCAAAGCTTACCTCTTTTAAAACTGGCACTTTTTCACTATTAACTGCTGACAGATTCTTGACTTCTAAGGCTTTTTTCCCCTGTGGCACTGAAACCCAGGGAACATTTAAAATCATGGCATCCCCCACCATCATTCCTGCAAGTTCTTGAGGATTGGTCGCATTTTTGTTAACAGTGTTAATCGCCTTCCCTTTTCTCATAATGGTAATGCGATCGCTAATTTCCATTACTTCTTCTAATTTATGGGTAATAATAATCACTGAGCATCCACGCTCTGTCATTTTTTTTACAATTTCAAATAATCTTTTTATTTCTTGAGGGGTTAAAACCGCTGTGGGTTCATCCAAAATCAAAATATCAGCACCACGATAAAGCACTTTAAAAATTTCTAAGCTTTGTTTTTCAGCAATGGACATATCATAAACTTTTTTCATAGGATCAATCTCTAAACCTAAAGCATCATTAAGGGATTCAATCTCTTTTATAATTTTCTTTTTACTTAAAAAAAAGTCTGTTTTTAAGTTTCCAGCCGAAATATTTTCCCATGCTGTAAAAACATCCACAAGTTTAAAGTGTTGGGGTAGCATTCCTATACCTAGTTCTAATGCATCACTCGGCGAACTAACAATGACTGGTTTTCCTTTAACTTCAATCTCACCAACATCTTGTAAATAAATTCCATTTAGGACATTCATCAACGAACTTTTTCCAGCCCCATTTTCACCGAGCAAGGAATGAATTTCTCCTTTGACTAAAGAAAAATCAACGCCATCCAGGGCCTTTACATTCTTAAAGCTTTTGGTGATTTTTTCCATTTTTACAACACATTCATTTTGCATTTTATCACCTTTTCTATAAAGAGCGGACAGAGCAAAAGCCCTGTCCGCTGGTATTATTTATTTTAAAGATCCGATGACATTGTCAACAAACCAATCAAAGCTTAACATTTCTGCATCTGTCATTTGAGTTCCTGCGGGAACCTTGACTGCACCTGTTTGATCTTTAAGCTCTCCTGTGAAAACAAAAAGCTCACCTGCTTCAATGGCTTTTTTTGCTTCTTCAACCTTTGCTGCTGCATCTGTTGGAGCCTTTGCTGTTAGAGCATCAAGT
The DNA here is from genome assembly GCA_051649025.1 of Eubacteriaceae bacterium. GTDB lineage: Bacteria > Bacillota > Clostridia > Eubacteriales > Eubacteriaceae > Acetobacterium. The sequence continues at coordinate 15,905 of JBOFGH010000068.1, read as the reverse complement.
AAAACGATGCCGTCTTTCATGCCACCCCAATATTGTTCCGACTTCCAAGTTCCATCCATAACAGCCTTAACTGTATCTGTATAATAGCCTCCAAAGTCCCAAAGAGGCGCTGTCATATAAGCTTCTGGCACAGCTTCTGCTGCACTAAAATCATAACCAATCGACAGTTTTCCTGCTTCTTTTGCCGCTTCCATCGTTGCTGTTGAATCTTGATGTTGGGCTGTTACATCACACCCTTGTTGAATTAATGCTTCTGCTGCTGCTTTTTCTACGGTAGGGTCATACCAAGTGTTTGTCCACGAAACATTTACCTTTGCATCTGGATTAACCGATTTTACCCCAAGTGCAAATGCATTAATCCCACGAATTACTTCTGGAATTGGCATTGCGGCCACATAACCAATTTGGTTTGATTTGGTTGCTAAACCAGCTACGATTCCTGAAAGATATCTTGGCTCGTACATACGTCCAAAATAAGTTCCTAGGTTATCAGCAACCGTATAGCCAGAACAATGTTCAAAGGTTACATTTGGAAATTCTTTTGCTGCTTCTGCAATCCCCTCCATATAACCAAAGCTTGTTGCAAAGACTAAGGTTACACCTTGGTCAACCATGTCTCGAACGGTTGCAACCACTGCGCTTTTCTCTTCTGGAACATTTTCTTTTATGATTGTTTCTACTTTACCTTCCATGTTCTGAACCATTTCAGCTCTTCCAAGGTCGTGGGCTTGGGTCCATCCACCATCGTCAACAGGACCAATGTAAATAAATCCAACTTTTGTTACATCGCTACTATCGGGAGTTGACGTTTTACCACCTGTACTACACCCTGCAACGCTGGCAACGATCATCACTAATGCCAAAATCACAACACCTAATCTCTTTTTCATTCTTTTCCTCCTACAGAAAATTTTACTTGTCATTATTTTACCCAATAACCCCTTAAAAAGCAATCCATAAAGCCAACAAATAAATGTTTTGTCTTGCAATTATTTAGGTAATTCGTTATGATAAAGTTATCATTAATCGGTTGGAAGTTTCCTTATTTTAAGAAGGTTGCTTTCTGTTTTGAGAGGAGTGGAATTTTGAAAAAAGATAAAAAAACTAAAAAAAACAACTCTAAGGACAATAAAGAGTCTAAAAAAGACGGGAAAAAGAAATTAAGCGAGAATAAACAAGTATCCCCAACACCTTCCAAAAGAATTAAAAAAAGTCTTCCCGAAGGGGATCACTTAGGAGAGCTAAAGGAATTAATGATTCATTGCTCTACCCTGTATCAAAATATATTAATGCTTCCCATCAATTTTAATGGAGAACTCCTCCTTTATCCATCAGAGATGAAAGCACTTGAAGTGATAGGGACTACTCCAGAAATTAATTTAACTCAGCTAGCCAAAAAACTGAATATTTCTAAAAGCGCTGTTTCAAAATGTACTTCTAAACTTTTAGAGAAAAGAATGATTACAAAAGAAAGATCCCTTACGAATGTCCGGGAAGTCATTTTTATGCTTTCCGAAAACGGCCAACTGATCTATTCCCAACGATCTTCATATCAAGATGCTTACTTAAAGCCTCTTAATGACAGCCTCCAATCTTTAACCTCTGAAGAAACAATGTTATTGACTTCTCTATTTACTACCCTACTTGGAAATTTAGAAAAATCCAAAAATAAATTTTAACAAAAAGACTTCGTGGGTAGCAATACTAGCTATCACGAAGTCTTTTTGTTATTGTTTATTGTTCTTATCAGGGTCTCTCTTCTCTACATTCAAATGTTTCCTTCGAATAAATATTTTTTTCATAAACCTTCGTCCCTGATCTTTCAAGCTCTCCCATTAAAAATTGGTAATACGCTCCTGGTGTCACAATATTTCCTGTCGCTGGTTTATCAAATCCCGTATTCTCAAATAATGAATCCGCAACCTTAACACAATTCGTATTAAAAGCAAAATAGGTCTTAAGTGGCCCTTTTTTAAACTTAAAAAATTGCGCATGGGTTCCTTTATAAATGGTATCTTCAACGCCAGTATAATCTTCTATTGGAATTAAACCACGTTCTGCTAACTGAGTATCTGTAAACCATTCATACATATTCTCTTGAAATTGATCATAGTTTAATCGAATCACTTTTAATTCTTCAGAGGTAAAATTAACTTTAAACGAAATTAAAACTTTACCGTCATGGACAATGGACTGTCTTAGATAAGCCTCTCTCTCACATGTAAAAATCACCCCATCACTTAAAACCCCACCCAATCGATAAGAATGATGGTCAAAATTCCCATAAGAAACCACTGTATCTCCCAAAATAAGATCAACATGTCCAAAAGACTCCATGAGTTTGTTTGACAAATGCACCAATATTTCAACATTAAAAGGCTTAATCCCTGCTTTTTCCAATACCATGACTTGCTGGGATTTAATAAAATCATTCGCATCTTCTGATGCAATTTTATTATCATAGTTTTTTAATAGCCGCATTGGAAGCAATGCTCCTACTACAGATGGAATGGCAATTCGGGCTTTTCGTTGAAATTTCTTTGCCGTTTTCGACATGGTTTCTTGTGTTTCTTCTTCATTTAGCGCATCAAAGATTAGAGTAATTCCATACCAAATAAAATATCCCCCTGCCAACACTGCAAAACTCACCATATTGAAATAGCTATTAAAAAATAAATAAATTGAAAAAGCAAAGGATGCCATTCCTTCGATGATATAAACACCAAAATTAGGTACCCCATCTCGCCAATAGGTAAAACCTGTTATAAATTTTACAATGCTGATAATAAAAAGATAGCTGCTAAAGATTAGGGGGATCCATTCTGCGATTGAGAACCGAAAAAAGAAAAGAACAAAGGCAAAAACCATGTTAATCACCGCACCTAAAACCTTAATTTTCTTACTTTTTCCTCTGTTTTTTAGAATTAATGACATCAGGTTTGCAATAGCAAAAATAATCAAAGCTCCCGAAAAAAAGGCAACCATCTTTTGAATTGATGTTTGTCTTTGAAGAATTACATAAACCCCTATTAATACAACCCCTAATCCAGCGGATATACCGATGATTCTTTGCCCTATTTTTTTGTTCATCACATTTTCCTACCTTTTCATCTTTCTAACATTAACTTTCTACTTTTTTATTCTACCCCCTCTTCTTCTACGATGCAATGTTTAATTATCCATATTTATTAGGCTTACCCCGCTTTCCTTTAGGGCATAGGTTTCGAAAAAAATAGTCGTTTCAACATCAGACCTCAATCCATTGCCAACCGTCATTTTTTTTATCACTACCAATGGTTCTAGTTTTACAAAGTTCTCCAAAAAACGCCCTTGCTTTTCCGTGTCTCCAATTAACTTTAAATGTACTCCCATCTGGCTTAGTACCCATTGGTTTTCCCACGCTTCTCCTGAAAGCTCCAACATTTTTAAAAATTTTTCGTCCTTGGTTTCTTCAATTTTTTCGAATTCAATCATCACAATATCAACTTCTGCATTTTCAGCTAATGCCAGTACTTTTTCATAAATCGAATTCGCTTCAATCACATCAGGAACAATTTTCTGAGCTTCTCTATTTTTTTCACCCAGCACCTCAATTTTCCCCAAATATTCTTCTTCTGTTAAATTTTCCCTATCAAGAATTGTTAAACTATGTTTCAGATTCAATAATTCGCCATTTTTTTCGTAGTCTAAATATAAGGGCTTTAGAAAAAGGAGCACAAAGATAATTGCCACACATATCCCTATTACAAAACACTCATAAAGTTTTTTAAGTGTGCTTTTTTTATTTGCATCTTCACTATTCTTCATCATTTACATCCTCTAACATATTTAGCTGAATTAAAAACTCCCAATGCGTTTCTATTTCTGATTCTGATTCCGATTCCAGATTTTCTTCTTGATCTACAAAGAATGTCCTGTCTTTTATTTCCTGGCTTTTCTGAATGTGTCCCTCTGAAAACAAATTTGTTTCTAACAAACGGTTTCTAAATCTGCTAATCTCAGTTTTTTCTTCTGTTTGGCACCACAAATCCAATTGATTTTTCGATTGATCATAAGCATAGTTTAAGAGCTTTATTTCAGGGACTCGACTTTTTTGGAATCCAATAAAGATTTCCCCTGGGATTAAATGCCCTCTTCCTATTTTTTTAATAAGCTTTTCTCTCATCATTAAGTCACGGCTTTGTATTTCAAGACTTTCCAAAGGAATTTGACGATTGTTTTCTAAAGCTATCACTTCTTCCAAATACTTTATTTTTTCCAAACGTTCCGCATTCATATAATAAAGGCACCCATAAAAAAAAACGCCCAAAAGAATACTCATTATAGAAGAGTAAACCCCGATTTTTTTAAAAGAAAGGCTTTTTTTTAATTTTATTTTAGGCTCAATAGGTAATAAATTAATTCCTTTTTTCATGGCTATTCACTCTCCCAAGATGACGAAATCAACCCACTTAAACACGGAATAAGCAGCGGAAATTCTTCCTCGGTCATTTTTTTTGGTAATTCAATAACCTCTGTATCAACATCCATTATACTGACGCTTTTTACATTTTTACCCAGTTTGTTTTGGAGCATTTCAACCCTTTTCTGATGAAGACTTCCGCCTCCCAAACAAATAATTTCGATTTCTTTAAATCCTTTTGCTTTAAGCAGTGGTGTATTAAGTAGCAAGTTTATTTCTGTCGCCATTTTTTCCACTAATGCCTCATCAAGAGTCTCCGCTTCTTTAATTGGCTTAAATGATAGCCTTTCAACTTGAATCAAGAAACCCTGACTCATAAAAAAAAGACCTCCGTTACTTCCTCCTAAATCGATCAATAATTTATTATCCTCATTTTTATTTAAAAATAATTCATTTAAAAACATCCCCTGGGGAATAATTCGATTAATCTTTTGTTTTCCTTTATTGAAAGCGTTGATTGTTTTTTTTAATATTATTTTAGGAATTGCAATGCCCAAAACATCCAATTCCTTCTCTTCCACTCCAAGGTACTCGAAAACCACGGCACGCTCTTTTGCGATAAAATCATAACGCCAATCTTTTGCCTCCCCTGATAAATAAGTCTGGATTTTCCAATAGACCCCTTTCTCAACTTCTTCAATTGACATCATTGGAAAAACAAAGGATTTAAAAATCATCCTCGGATGATCAATCACTAAGGTTAGAGGTTCCTTTCTCTTTCGAAATTTAAAACACTCTTTTATAAAAATCAAAAAATCAAGGGTTGGAACTGGAACATCACGCTCAAAAATATCCCAGGGTGTTTTGATTATCCAATAATTTTCGACACAAAATCCCCCTTCTCCTGTCGATCTTCCCACCGCAATTTTTGTTGTTGTCTTTCCAATGTCCATGGACCATTGTCGCTTCCTTTTCATAGAAGGTCCCCCATTTTCCATTCGTCAATTTTAATTTCCTCAAGGGCATCCTCTTGATAGACCATTTCAAAATAACCATGAAATCTTTTTTTGAATCTTCCCAATTGGGTGATGATTTCAAAGCTTCTTTTTTCTTTAGAGATTATAAAAACTCTAATGCTGTAAACCCCTCCATTGGAATCACTCTCAAATCCCTCTTCTCCTTTGTACTCTTGGTTTATCCAAAGTGCGCTTTGTGCTAAAGAAATGGCGTTATATCCCGTGAGAATGCATAATTGGTAGTCTCTGTTTTCCTTGTTAATTCTAAACTCTTCTCCCACTTTTCCTAAAAAATATCCCCCACTTCCTAGTAGCAAAGCAAGGATCACAATCACAATGGGCAATACAAAACCCCCTTCTTTTTCATTTATTCTCTTCATTTCTCTATGATTGGCCTTCCGTGTTGAATTTTTACTTCTCTGGTAATCATTTCTTGATTTCTCTCAACCTGATAACGAATAACAAGACTGGTTTCACTTCCTTTTGTCATCGAAAATCCTTTAATCTTTTCAGAAAACTGACTGTTCCCCCCTGGACCAATGGAGGTCATTTTTTCATTATTCAAGACCTTATAACGTCTGAGCATCTGACTCGTTGATTCATAATAATTATAATATGCCTCTGGGGATTCCAAATCTTGAAGATAGACTCGCTGGTTATAAATGATAATTTGTTCAGAATTAAGGATTTGTTTTTGGAAAAAGGTCACTAAATAACGTTCATCATAAACATTCATTTGATTCTTCCTCATTTTTTCTTCTGTTTTGTTAACAAAAAACAATCCCGAAAGTAATACCAAAAAAATAAGAGACACAATGCTTAAAGAGATCATCACTTCTAACAAGGTAAACCCTCTCTTTCCCAATAATCTCACGATTGCTTTTCCTCTAAATAAAATACCATAAAAAAGGATTTTCGATTTTTAGAAAAACCCTGATATACAATTTCTATCCTTCCAATTTTCGACTGGGGGTCAACCATCATTTTTTCGGCAGTATACTCTGGATATTTTTCTAAAATGATTTCAACTTTAGACTTTAACACCCCTTCTTTATCATCCAGTAAAACATTTTGGATCTCACTTTGAATGGTGTTAATGGTTAGGGATTGATTCAAAAGGTCTTTCGACCCTCTTTCCATTGTCATTCCAATCGTATAGAAACCCAAAACCGCCACCAATCCAAACCCACAAATTCCAATCGCTACAATCGTCTCAATTAGTGTATAACCCATTTTATTCTTTAGGCTTTTACCAATTTTTTCTTTTTCGATCAAAGATTTATTATTTCGGATCACTTAAATATATCCTCCCATGTCCAACTTGAACAATCAATTGCCGTCCGTTTTTAAAACTCCCTTGAAAATTCATTGTTCCCCCCATAGAAACCGTTCCATTTGAAGTAAGGCCTAATCCTGATGTACTCCCTAAATATGTTCCTGTTATTGTGAATGTTTTTGGAAAATGTGAAACCTGATAATTAATTTTGTCTTTTGTGTAACTCACAAGGATTCGGGTTGGAAAAAAACGAATACTCCGTTGAGCCCCATCCATCATCGCATCATTTTGGGCTTGTAAAATAATGTTTAAAAAGGATTCGCACTCCCGATTAAATTCACTTTCGTTCCCTCCCATCCCATTGGAACTGACGCTCCCCAAGAAAAAAATTATAACCAAAAAAATAGACAGAGTAACAATCAACTCAACAAGAGTGTACCCTTGTTGAGCTTTGATTGTTTTCTCTGTCTTATTTAATCCAATTTCATTTCTGCTTCTCATATTCAGTCAGTCTTACTTCTCTATTTGTTTGGAGTAAACGTAACTATACCCTTACCATCATAATCAAAAGTTCCCCCAGAAGCTGATTTCATGGTTGTATCTTTTAGATAGCCTTTTGATGCCAACTCCGTTACTAAACCATCGAAGGTCGTTGCCACTGGAAAAGCACCTGTCTCAGCATGACAAAGTTCCACTGCGCTCTCTAAAATTCGAACATTCGCATTATCTGTATTTACTTGGGCATTATTCAAAACCCCAGTAAATTGTGGCAAAGCTAAAGCAGTTAGTGCGCCTAAAATCGCAATAACCACAATAACCTCCATTAAAGTAAATCCATGATTATTCCTAGCTCTTTTCCATTTTGCAATTACATAATTCACACGTTACCTCTTTTCTTTCTTTAGTTAAGGTTAACATGATTTTTACTAAATTGAAAGAAAAAATATCTTTTATTTGGAAATGTTTATTTTATTTCATAATCTTTGTACCCTTTTTTTGCTTCTTTGATCGCTTCAAAATGCTTTTTCATTGAAAATGATTGATAAATAAGGAAAATCCCAAAAACTCCAAGTACTAAACCAATAAGAAATGTTAAAAAGTCAGCAATTTCTTTTGGTTGAAAGAACGCAAACAATCCAAATGCCATTAGAACTAAACCAAGAAGCATTTTTAAAAATTTACCACTTCCTTCTGATCTCAAGCCAGTAAAAAGAAAGAAAATTCCAGCAACGATTGCCCAAATCCCAATAATAATTACAAAAAAGTTAATAATTAAATTCGGTAAAAAAAGACAAATCCCTGCAATAACGAGGTCAACAATCCCTCTTAAAAGGCTTATTCCATAATTTTCACCATATTTTGCTTTAGATATAATTTCACTTGCAATATAAATGACACCCATGATTCCCCGATAAATCCCAATCAGCAAAATTAGTAATTCAAAGGTCGTACTTTTGTTGATAAGCATTATCCCTGTAAGGATGAGTAAACAAAAACCTTCCAAAAGCATAATCCACCATTTGCCAAAAGACTGTTCTAACAAGTCAACTTTCAATTCTTCTGTTTCTCTATAATCCATTTATTCCACTCCCTCCTTTTTATTATCCATTGTCTTAATGACTCTCGCTAACGCTTCACCAGCCCTAATTTTTACTGGATTACAAGCCTCTACCGGATCTCTATACCGAGTTTTTATTTCATCGCAGTCAATACTTCCAAACTCTTTTTCAAATTCTTTTACTAAACATTTTGCTGCTTTAATTATTTTTTCTTGTTTCGAAGGTCGTTCCTCAGTATATCGCATTCCCAAGGCGGCAAGAGCTCCTGAAAAAGCACCACAAGTTCTTTCAGAGTAAAATCCCCCTCCAAATCCTTGGAGCATTTTAAAACTATCCTCATCTAAATTAAGGGCATAGGTTTCATCAGCGGCCCTTAATAAAACTTCTGCACAATTCATATGGTTTAAGGGTTGTTCCTCGGGCGGCTTTTCTTTTCCAAACTGATTATACTTTTCAATATAAATTTTAATGTCTTCCATTTTTCGCTCCTAAACTTTTTATTTAATTATATATAATTTAGTTCCATATGCATAGAAAATTGTTTAAATAAATAGCTTTATTGTTAAATAAAAATAGAAAAGCCCCCATTGATGACTTTTCTATTCCAATAAATCCTTTAAGGTTTTTATAATTCTAATCTAAAAATGATCCATATCTTCATGCTGCGATCCAACATTGCCCCCTTGGACTCCCCCCAAAACAAGTTCGTAATCACCCGCTGAATTCAATGACGCAATCTCATTGCCATTATCAAATAAAAGAACACTGTAAGAACCCTCGTCCCCAAACATCTCTTTTTCCCCATACCAGTCTTCTCCAGTAGCAACCTTAATTCGATAATTACCTCCTGGTAAAGAAATCCCAGCTCTCCCTCCACTATTAATGAACACGCAAGAAACCAATGTATTATCTTCTGTGTACACTTTTATGTAAGAAGGTTGTGGATTCGAAGGATTTGTTTGTATTATAAGCCCTACCCCACCTCCAAAGCTTGGATTTCTATAAATTTCATTAATCCCTGGATAGGGTTGTCGACAGGTTTCTGCCAATTGATTGGCATCCTTAAAATCACTTGCTGAAGTAAGATAAGAATAGGCCGTATAAAACTCACCGGCATCATACGCCGCCTTGCCTTTGTCATAATTAATATTGTCGTTACATTCTTTTGTCAATTCCCTAGCATCTTTAAAGGTTCCTAATTCTTTAAAAATTTTTTTAGCTTCTAAATAGTTTCCAGAATTTTTCAACTCAATTCCAATATCGTAATCCACTGAATTTCTACAATCCAATGCTAAGTCTTGTGAGTCTTTGTAATCTTCAAGCTCAATAAACAACTTTTCAGCCTCTTCATAAGAACCATCATCCATTTTTGAAATCGCGTCTTGATATCGTACATTTCGTATTTGATCTTGAATCAAAGGAGTGACTACAAAAAATAACAATACTACCAAAACAATCACACCAAAACTAATTGCTAAAGGCAAAAAGCTCTTTTTCCTTCTCAGTTTTTGAAATCCACTTAGCTCACCTGATTCTTTTGTAATGAGTGCCTCTTTTTTTTGAAGATTCTTTTCATTGGCCCTCTCTTTATCTTCTCTTTGGTTCCCTTCATCCTCCCCATTTTGATCGATTTTTTCATCCTTTAGAGAGGTTTTTTCCTTGTTTTCCAGATTGGTCTCTTCAAGGATTTGGTTTGTCTCATCCGTTGAGTTCTCTTTTTCCGAATCCCTGTTTTCCAGATCACTCTTTATCCCAGCATCGGAATCCTTTCGCACTAGTGGGGTGCCACAGCGAGTGCAAAAGTTTTTACTCTCATCTAAAACCTTTCCACACTTCCTACAAATCATCTTTCTTCTCCTCCATTTCTCTCAATATCAGAATAAAAAGTCATCCGCTCCCGTCTTTTTTGTAATTATAACATTAATGCCAATAATAATCTTTACTTTTTTATTAAATTACCATTTCAATTCTTGTTAAACCCTTTCCTTACATTACATTTCCTTAGCTAAAGAAAAGGGGTGAATCCCACAAATAGTATTTTAATTTATAATTTAAGTAAAATTTTACAAAGAAAAACATTGATTAGTTATTTATTTGTGGTAGAATACATATCATCAATTTTATCAGGAGGTTCTAAAGGTGAACGACAACGATTCTCGCCTTCTAGAAGAAAAAGAAGACGAACTAAAGATTCCCATTTCAGAATTAGATGACTATTATGAAAAAGGGTGGATTCCTGTTTCTTTTAAAGGATTTACCCCTAACGGCTTTACACATGTACTTGTTTCAAAAATCAAATCATCCTAAGCCATTTATAAAGGTTGTAGCCCTAAAAACAAGATTACTCAAAGCATCATTTTCTTTTAAAAATTATAAATTGACACCGAAATGTCATGGTCTTTTTCTATAATAACCGCAATTAAACAAATGGTGAAAATTGGAGGAATACCTAATGAAAACGAAAATGATTTTAGTCGCAACTCTTGCTTTAATGTTAGTCACTAGTGGTGGTGTCATGTCTGCTTCTAGAAACAGACATGACACCAATAGACACTATGTAACAAACCCGTTTAAGATCATTCTTTCAAAAGAAAGGATGATCTTTTTGTATGTTTCCTAAGCCACAAAGGCATTTCTCCATAATTAATAATTCTAATGAGATCCTCGAAAATAGTTTGTGGTTATCTTTTTCTCCCTTCACCAAACTTTATAACGGAATGGTAGAAATATTTCAATTTTACTGTTACAATAACAGTAAAAAATAAAAATAGAGGAATATAATGAAAATTTCGACAAAAACTAACTTATTTGGAGTTCTTGGTGACCCCATTGCTCAAAGCCTATCCCCCGACCTGCATAATGGACTTTTCGAAACATATCACATTAATGGGTTGTATCTACCAATCGAAATTAGCTCTGAAAACTTGGGAGACTTGGTTACAGGTATTAGGTTAATGGATTTCAAAGGCTTTAACATCACAAAACCTCATAAGCTAGAAATACTACCTTATTTAGACGAAATTGACTTAACTGCAAAAAAGATTGGGGCTGTAAATACAGTTGTTTGTAATTGTGGTAAATTAAAAGGCTATAACACTGACGGTTTTGGGTTTATCAAATCAATTGAACCCAAATTACGCGAAAAAAAAAGAAGTGATTTAAAAGTTTTAATCTTAGGTTGTGGTGGTGCTGTAAAAGCCGTAGCAATTTCTTTAGCTGAATGGGGAGTAAAAGAAATTGTAATTGCTAATCGCACGCTGGAAAAAGCAGAGATTTTAGTAGAACAAATTAATAGAATTTGGCCAGGAAAATCAAAAGCCATTCCCATTGAACCTGATTTCTTAGAAAAAAATATTCATGAAGCAGATGTTCTTGTAAACGGAACAAGCATTGGCATGGCAAATGCCCCACACCAAACACCCATAAATAAAGAATTGCTCCATAAAAACCTATTGGTATATGATATGATCTATAACCCCGAAAAGACACAACTCTTATGTGATGCCCTAGAAAAGGGAGCATCCGTCGAAAATGGTCTGGAAATGCTCTTGTATCAGGGACTTTTAGCTTTTGAACTTTGGACAGGTGTTTTTCCAAATCCTGAAATAGGACGTGCTTATTTAAAAAAAGGATTAAAAAAAGATGAGTGATAAAAAGGACCGCATCGCGTTAATTGGATTTATGGCCACTGGAAAAACAACTATTGGGCCACGGCTAGCAAAAGAATTAAACTTTGACTTTATCGACACGGATGAGATGATTGAACAAAAAACGGGTCTGAAAATATCTGAAATTTTCGAAAGATTTGGAGAAAAAAAATTCAGAGAATTAGAATTTTCAGCTTTAAAAGAAGCAATGGCTATGGAAAAAATTGTTGTTTCAACAGGGGGTGGAATCATTCTTTCACCAATAAATAGAACGCTGCTTCAATCAAAAGCTTTTGTTGTCACCCTTGAATGTAGTCCAAGAACCGTTTATTTTAGAGTAAAAAATAATCAAAACAGACCTTTACTAAATAAAGACAAAAATCTTTTTAAGAGCATCGAAAAAATGATGTCCGAAAGATCTCAGTTCTACGATATCTGCGATTACAAAATTTCAACCGATCGTGGGAGCGCAAATAAGTGCTGTAACACAATTATAGAAGTCTACAAAAAAACAGACCTCCGTTAATTAATAGGAGGTCTGTTTTAATATCACGTATTAGAATTTTGCTTTCGAAGCTTTTAAATCACAGATGTAGCAATCGGTTAACCGCTGAACAGCATTCGGTTTTTTTACAGGCCACGAAGTCTCTAATGCTTCACAATAGGCGGTCGCAGAATCTTCATTATACACAAAATCGATACAACCATTACATTTTTTATCTTCGGTTTTTCGAATAAGCTCTAAAACTGATTCATTAACGAATTCTCTAAATTCTTTATAGGCTAAGGTTTTATGGTTTTCAAACAAACTCATGATTTTTACCTCGTCTCTTCTTACTGGGTTCATTAAATTTAAGAATAAAGTTTATTAGTATTATAGTAACCGATATTTTAAAAAAGACAAGGGAAATTTTAGGAAATTATGACTTTTTTATTGAATTATTCAATTACAATGTCTTTATCTAAATTAAATTGAAATTCAAACCATCAATAAAAACAAAAATTCTAATGGCTAAAATCACAAAAAAAAGATTTGAACTTTTTTAAGATCTATGGTATCATTTTTTCTAGTGTCATAAAAATCATTGCCGAAGTGATGGAATTGGCAGACGTGACGGACTCAAAATCCGTTGTGAGCGATCACGTGCGGGTTCGAGTCCCGCCTTCGGCACCATTTTTTCGCTCCCTTAGCTCAGTTGGCTAGAGCACCTGACTCTTAATCAGGGTGTCCAGGGTTCGAGTCCCTGAGGGAGCACCATGTCTTATCACTTGTTACAGCCATTGTGGGCTGTTTTTTTATTTGTCATTAGGTGTGATTATTCCGTGTTTATGAGTCTTGAGTGGCAATAAGGTTTGGGTGCTAGAAAACCTTTGCTTTATCTCAATATCTAAATAGAATACGAATTCCCTAAAACAACATCAATAAAAATTCTTGGGTCGTCACAAGATAATTTCCACCTTCATTTTTCGCTGTTATCAAAAGATGGTATGTCCCTGGTTCCACTCCTTCTGTAACATTTATTTCTCCCGTTAAGGGATCAATGTCCACTCCTTCAGGGCTGTTTTCTATCTGATAACACACGGGATACTTGCTTATTGCCGTTGTCAATAATCGATTGTTTACGCCACATAAAACATACGCAAAATTAGGTGTAATAAAAAATGGCGGCTCTTCGGGCTCTTCGATTCTTAACCAAAGTGTTTTCATATCCATCATTCGATTATCGGTTGCTTTAAATTCAATTCTATAGATGCCCGGATCTACCCTTGGGCTTCCACTAACGATCCCAGTCAACTCGTCAAGCTTTAAACCTTCTGGTAAATTAGAACTCGAAAAAAAGACTTGATCATTTCCAGTATAGGTCACTCTCAATGATTTAACATAGTCCTCTCCTAAAAGAATCCTTTCTTCCCCAAAATCTTCCAACTCTAAAATAGATTCCTTGCCTGTAACCCGAACTACAAAACTCTTGGAAAAACCACCACCTTCTTCGACTGTTATTTCTGCAAGATGCTCTCCAGCTTTAAGCCAAGGTTTGGGTTCAATCATAAAACTTGTTGTCTCCATTGGTAAAAGGTTTCTTTCTGTCTGAAAATCTTCAATAGCAAATGCTTCTCCATCACCATTTGACAAACGAATATGTATATCCCTTATTTCCCTAGTTCCGTTGTTCTTAATTGTCACCTCAAGGGGTTCAAATTTCCCCATTATCTCTGTAAAATAATGTTCCGATTCTTGGGAAAGAAGGATATTATTTATATCACTTCCTGTTTCCACCTCAATAATGTTTGACATACGACTCTCTCCGGCTAAATTTTTTCCCTTAACCGAAAATGAATAAATTTCTTGTGGACTTAACCCACCCACTTTATAAGCCCCTTCATAAATTGGCTCACTATTTATTTTCTCTCCATTTTGGTAAACATCATAGCTATCCGTTTTGGAATCTGTTGTCCAAAGCAATTCCACTTGATCTCCCTTCATTTTCGTTTCTATGAGATTAGGAGGCATTGGCGTATTTACTCTATCCAAATTCAAATGCTTATTAACGCTATCCTCGCCATTTAAATAGAGATCACTCGTTGATTTATAGTATGCTCCGTATTCACTATATTCAACTGAAATCGTATAGTTGCCTGGTGGTATTGAGTAAATTGAATAATTCCCATTGAAATCTGTCTTGGTTGAAAAAATCTCTGTTCTCCCACTAAAAATCTTTACCGGAACGTATTTTAATGGCTCTCGTTTAAATCCATAACTTTTTCCTTTAACAACACCAAATACTTTGCTCGTTCCAGGAGCATTACACTGTTGTAGTTCAATATCAATCCACTGAAAATTTTCAGTGATTGAAATTGTTTGCCGCCATTCTTCAAAATATCTGCCACCGTAATATCCTTTGTCAACAACAAATTCATAATCACCTTCAGAGGTTCCATTTGTTGAAAACTGTCCATACTCATTGGTGGTCACTCGCTCTACTTCTACTGCCCCTTTCATTATTCTTATTGGAACTTCGAATAGTTTTATCCCCATGGGATTTCTACTGTCCTGATTAGAATATTCCACAGCCCCAAATGCAACTTTGGCTCCATTTAACCCTGGCTGTCCTAAAAATACTTGAATAGAGTCCACATTCTCGTTTTCTATTGACACAAGCATTTCTTTTTCTAAAGAGCAAACATCCCCATACATTCTTTCAGGCACCTTCAGTCTGTATCGTCCATTTGACAATCCTGTAAAAGAAAAAGATCCCTCCTCACCGGTTAATGCCATCTCTTTACAATATATATTTAGACCTTCTTCTTTCCAAAGCTCCAATTCTACACCCGTATATCGGATATTATTCACGAATACTTCCCCTGAAATTTTATAATTGCCTCCACCATCAAAACTTAATTCCTCTCCTTGAGCCATCACCGGTAATAACAAAAATATCCCTACACTGATTAATAACATTTTTAAAAATTTTCTTTTCATCTCTTTCTCCTCTTTTATTTTTCCATTCAGCCAAAATGATTCTCCCAACTCGAATTTTTATATTTTCAATGAAATATTTTTTTCCTCCTTTCAAACTTTTTACTAAATCAGCTATTTTCTATGACTCATATCAGATATGAAACACTCTTTTGGTTAGAAAACGTTTTCATTTATATTGCTAATTTCCTCTCCGAATATAATTATAGCTTATATAACTCCAATATACAATAGCGCATCTATTTATTTTTTTATTTTACTACCCTCAAAATACCTCCGTTATTATCATCTTTTACACGGCTCTTCTTTTCATTGTAAACTTCTCTTTAAATATAATTTTAAAAACTGCATCAAAAAAATTAAAAGGATTAAGCCCCTTAGAGTACCGTGATATGATTCCCCTTAAGTAGACAAGGTAAATAACCAAAATCTACTTAAGGGGGATTTTTTATGTCAAGGAAATATTCATATGATGAAAAATTGGATATTGTGGAAGGATATCTCAACGGAGATTTTTCATTGGCAGC
>JBOFGH010000067.1:0-18116 GCA_051649025.1 Eubacteriaceae bacterium | reverse complement strand
CAATGAAAATCGAATACAAGAAAAGTTAGGATATGTATCTCCAATAGAGTATCGTGAGAATACAGTTTCCTAACTTACGCTTTTTTCTTAAAGTCTCATCTGACTAGGTCAGTTCCGTTAATTAGTTCTTTTTTAATTTTAAATTGTTGTCATTTCGAAAACGTCCGTTGTTGTGCTCACAAGTTTTCCTCCTACCTTAGATTTAAAGTTGGAGCCTTGTGGTGCAAATACATTCTTTTCAAGAATAATATCCATGGCTGAATTCATGGCAACTGCATCTGTGGCAGCGTTGGCATCTGTTACACTAAGTGTCGTACATTTGTCGTCATCTCTTCGAAATGACATGGTTGCTTTTACAGCGGTTGTGGTTGGCATTGGGGTACCTCCTTTCTAAAATTTGTGTTTTAACTAGGGAATTAACAAGGTGCTTTCAATTTTGATGACCTCTTCCATGGTTGGTTCTTGCAAGCTTGCAAGTGCAAGGGCAACAGCATAGATATCGTCGTTGACGGCAGAGGCTTTAAGATTTGAATAGGTTTTACCCTTAATTTTCTCTTTGCCATCTACCATGCCATAGTTGGAACGAATCTGCATTTTGTTGCTTAAAGTTTCAGTTGTTACTGCCATGTGGTACACCTCCTTTCATTTGGTATGTTTAATAAATAGCAAGAATAAGAAAAAGGTGCCATGGGTTTATTAAAAGAGCGACTTGATAAATTTTATTTGTAAGATAAGAAAGGGAAACAATGTCCTACCAAGAAATAAAAAGAATTTTAGACATTACATTATCAACCTTTGGGATCATTATCCTCTCACCTGTTTATTTTGGACTTGTGATTGCCATTAAGCTTGACTCAAGAGGTCCGATACTTTTTAGGCAAAAAAGAGTAGGAATTTATAAAACTCATTTTAATATTCTAAAATTTAGAACGATGAAAATTGATACTCCGAAAGATATTCCGACCCATCTTCTAAAAAATCCAGAACAATACATTACGTCGGTAGGAAAGTTTCTTAGAAAAACATCTTTAGATGAGTTGCCACAAATCTTTAATATATTTAAAGGCGATATGTCTTTGATCGGTCCACGACCCGCACTTTGGAATCAGTATGATCTGATAGCAGAACGTGATAAATATGGAGCGAATGACATTCTTCCAGGGCTCACGGGGTGGGCTCAGATTAATGGTCGAGATGAGCTTGAAATCCCTGTAAAGGCTAAGCTTGATGGAGAGTATGTGGAAAGAATGAGCTTTAGGTTTGATGTAAAGTGTTTTGTTGGGACGATTATAAGTGTGTTTAAGAAGGATGGTGTGGTCGAAGGTGGTACCGGAGAAATGAAAAAGAATGATCAGGAAATAATACAAGCAAGAACAAAGGAGTCCCTTAAAAAATGAAAAAAATCCTTATCACCGGAGCAAATAGTTATGTTGGAACCTCCTTTGAAAAATGGATAAGTCGGTGGCCAAAAGAGTATGAGGTACATACTTTGGATATGAAAGATGAGCAATGGAGAAAAAATGATTTCAACTCCTATGATACTGTTTTTCATGTTGCAGGGATTGCCCATGCAGATGCTGGAAAAGTAAATGAAGAAGAAAAGAAAAATTACTTTAAAATCAATCGCGATCTTACCATTGAAGTAGCGGAAAAAGCAAAAGAAGAAAAGGTTAAGCAATTCATTTATATGAGCAGTATCATTGTTTATGGAGAGAGTGGAAAAATTGGAGAAGAGAAAGTGATTTCCAACGATACCCTCCCAAAACCAGCCAATTTTTATGGCGAAAGTAAACTGCAAGGTGAAAAAGGAATTCTTTCATTATCAGAAAAAAATTTCAAAGTGGTCATATTGCGACCACCCATGATTTATGGAAAGGGTTCAAAAGGGAACTATTCAATGCTAGCAAAATTCGCAAAGAAGCTTCCGATTTTTCCGGATATTGAAAATCAGAGAAGTATGTTATATATTGATAACCTCTGCGAGTTTGTTCGGCTAATGATTGCTAATAAAGAAGAAGGCATATTTTTTCCGCAAAATAAGGATTATGTTAAAACATCTGAAATGGTCAAAGTGATTGCAGAAGTACATGGTAAGAAAATAAGACTGATAAAAGTATTTAATCCCATGATTAAAGAGTTAGGGAATTATGTAAGTTTTATTAATAAAGCTTTTGGAAACTTAGTTTATATGGAAGAACTTTCTTTTTACAAAGAAAATTATCAGATAAATTGTTTGGGAAAATCAATTCTACTCACTGAGGATAAAAATGGATAATCAAAATACAATTCTGATACTTGTTAATCATGATGTTGTGATTTATAACTTCCGAAAAGAATTAGTTGAAAGGCTTTTAAAAGAAGGGTATGTTGTTTGCATTTCTTGTCCCTATGGGAAAAAAATTGACAAGTTGATTGAAATTGGAAGTGAGTTTATCAATACTTCGATTAATCGGCGGGGAATAAACCCTTTGGTAGATTTAAAACTGGTCTTATCATATTTTAAACTTTTAAGAAAGATAAAACCCGAGATGGTATTAACCTATACAATTAAACCTAATATTTATGGTGGCCTTGTTTGTAGCTTTATGAACATTCCTTATATTGCTAATATCACTGGATTAGGAACGGCTATTGAAAAAGAAGGAATGATTAAAAAAGTTTTACTAAAACTTTATAAAGTATCTCTTAGAAAAGTAAACTGTCTTTTTTTTCAAAATGAGGCGAATGAAGATTATTTCAAAGAGGAAAGAATAGCAATAAAAAATTATCGTTTACTACCAGGATCAGGCGTAAATCTTAATCATTTTAAAATACTCACCTACCCCTCAGGTAGGGAAACTTTAAACTTTGTTTTTATTGCTAGAATCATGGAAGCTAAAGGTATTAATGAATATCTAGAAGTTGCTAAAGAGATAAAAAAGAAATACTCTAAAGTTGCTTTTCACATTTGTGGGTTTTGCGAAGAAAGCTATACATCTATTATCGAAAAGGCAAATGAAATAAGCGCTGTAATTTATCATGGAAATGTTGATGATATTCGGGAAATTTTTAAAATAACACACTGCACTATTTTACCTTCATATCATGAAGGTATGGCTAATGTTTTATTGGAATCCGCAGCTTGTGGACGACCAGTGTTAGCTTCTAATATACCAGGCTGTAAAGAAACCTTTGCCGAAGGTGTTTCAGGATTTGGATTTGAGAGAAAAAACGTAGTGAGCCTTACTGAAGCTATAGAAAAATTTATTAAACTTCCTTATGAAGAAAAAAAAAAAATGGGATTAGCTGGAAGAAAATACGTCGAAGAAAATTTTGATCGTCAAATTGTTGTTGATGCTTATATAAAAGAAATCGAAAAATTAAAAAGATGAGGTAATAAGCTTGAATTTATACCAAAATATAAAAGAAAGAAAAGAAAAAATTTCCCTAATAGGACTTGGATACGTGGGTATGCCTATTGCAGTAGCTTTTTCGAGAAAAGCTTTGGTCATTGGTTTTGATTTGAACAAAGATAAAGTAAATATGTATCGAAAGGGAATTGATCCGACAAAAGAGGTAGGGGATGAAGGAATTAAATCTTGCACAGTGGATTTTACTTCCGATGAAAAAAAGCTTAAAGAAGCAAAATTTCATATTGTAGCTGTTCCAACGCCAATTAATAGTGATAAAACCCCAGACCTTTCACCAATAAAAGGTGCCAGCAAAATTTTAGGAAGAAATCTTACAAAAGGTTCAATGGTTGTTTATGAAAGTACTGTTTATCCAGGGGTTACAGAAGACATTTGCGTTCCCATTTTAGAAAAAGAATCTGGGTTAACTTGTGGGTTAGATTTTAAAGTGGGGTATTCACCAGAACGTATCAACCCAGGAGATAAGATTCACCGCCTTGAAACTATTATAAAAATTGTTTCTGGGATGGATCAGGAATCATTAGACACTATAGCAAAGGTATACGAACTTGTTGTAGAGGCAGGGGTCTATAAAGCCGAATCCATTAAAGTGGCGGAAGCAGCAAAGGTAATTGAGAATAGCCAACGGGATATTAACATCGCTTTTATGAATGAACTTTCCATTATTTTTAATAAAATGAATATTGACACCAAGGCGGTTTTAGAAGCAGCAGGAACAAAATGGAATTTTTTAAACTTTACCCCAGGTTTAGTTGGTGGACATTGTATCGGTGTCGATCCCTACTATCTGACCTACAAAGCCAATGCCCTAGGGTATCGATCTCAAATTATTTTAGCAGGTCGACAGATCAATGATGATATGGGCAAGTATATTGTAAAAAACCTAATAAAACTTCTAATAAAAGCTGATGTTTCGGTAAAAAATGCCCGGGTTGGTATTTTTGGTTTTACTTTTAAGGAAGACTGTCCAGACACACGGAATACCCGTGTTATTGATATTGTAAATGAATTAAAAGAATATAATATTAATCCTATCATTTATGATCCAATTGCGGATCACGAAGAAGCCAAAAATGAATATGGACTAACCTTGTCAAGTTGTGATGATTTAGTAGATTTAGATGTCATTATTTTAGGGGTAGCACATGAAGTTTTTAAAAACTATAAAGAAGAAGATTTAAAGTTTTTTTTCAATAAAAAAGAAAACCATAAAAAAGTATTGATGGATGTCAAAGGTTTATTAGACAAGGATGTATATGTAGATAAAAATTATCACTATTGGAGACTATAGTTATGAGTTATAAAAAGTTAAAATTTCCTAAAAATTCAAGGTTTTTGGTCACAGGAGGGGCAGGTTTTATTGGATCCAATCTTATTGAAGCAATCCTTAATTTAGGGTATAAAGTTGCTTGCCTGGATAATTATTCAACAGGGAAAAAAGAAAATATTGAACCTTTTTTAGATCATCATAACTTTGAATTAATAGAAGGGGATATTAAAGACTTTGATACTTGCCTAAGAGCGTGCGAAAATGTGGATTATGTCCTACATCAAGCAGCTTGGGGAAGTGTTCCAAGAAGCATTGAAATGCCGTTATTTTATGAAGAAAACAACATTAAAGGGACTCTTAATATGATGGAAGCTGCGAGAAAAAACAGTGTTAAAAAATTTGTGTATGCCTCCAGCTCTTCTGTGTATGGGGATGAACCAAATCTTCCTAAAAAGGAAGGTCGTGAAGGAAAATTACTTTCGCCATATGCATTAACAAAAAGAACCAATGAAGAATATGGACAATTATATTTTAAACTTTATGGTTTGGAAACTTATGGACTCCGATATTTCAATGTCTTTGGAAAACGTCAAGACCCGAATGGTGCTTATGCAGCGGTAATTCCTAAATTTATAAAACAGTTGCTTAATAACGAACAACCAATTATCAATGGGGATGGCACACAGTCAAGGGACTTTACCTATATTGAAAACGTGATTGAAGCGAATTTGAAGGCATGTTTAGCACCTAAAGCAGTTGCAGGAGAAGCTTTTAATATCGCTTATGGTGGCAGAGAACGGCTTATTGATATTTATGAACACTTAACAAATGCTTTGGAAAAAGAGATAAAGCCTATTTTTGGACCTGAGAGACAAGGGGATATTAAGCACAGTAATGCGGATATTGGGAAGGCAAGAGAGGCTTTTGGATATGATCCTGAGTATGATTTTGAAAAAGGGATCGGATTGGCGATAGAGTGGTATGGGGAGAATCTTTGATGGAACCTATAAGAATCTTGCAAGTTTTTGGACAAATGAATCGTGGTGGTGCAGAAACCATGATTATGAATCTGTATCGCAATATTGATCGGTCTAAAGTTCAATTTGACTTTATTGTCCATACAGAAGAAAAATGCGCCTATGATGATGAAATAATTGCTTTAGGTGGAAAAATTTTTAGAGTCCCTAGATATCGAGGAAGAAATCATTTTCAATATAAAAAAGTATGGAAAAAATTTTTCAAAGAACATTTGGAGTATAAAATTATCCATGGACATATTAGAAGTACAGCCTCTATTTATTTGAAAATAGCAAAAGAATATGGACTAATAACGATTATACACAGCCATAGCACTTCCAATGGTGGCGGATTCACAGCAAAAATAAAAAATCAGTTGCAAAAAAAAATTGAAGCAGATTATTATTTTGCTTGTTCAAAAAAAGCAGGAGAATGGCTTTTTGGTAGTGAACGGACTAAAAAAGAAAACTTTCAAGTGATATGTAACGCCATTGATTTAGAGAAATTTGCCTTTAATGAAGAATTAAGAAATATAAATAGAAAAAAATTAGGATTAGAAGAAAAGTTTGTCATTGGGCATGTTGGAAGATTTGATCCTCCCAAAAATCATGCTTTTTTGATTGATGTTTTTAGTGAAATATACAAAGAAAATGGTAATGCACGGCTTTTATTAGTTGGAGACGGAGCATTAAGAGAAAAAATTAAGACAAAAGTAAATAAATTGGGATTAGCTGAAAGTGTAATATTTACTGGTGTTTCCCCAGATGTAAATGAATTAATGATGGTAATGGATGCGTTTGTTTTTCCATCGCTATATGAGGGGTTACCAGTTACTATTATTGAAGCACAAGCCGCTGGGTTGTATTGTGTCATATCTGATCAAATTTCAAAAGAGGTAAAAATCACAAATTTAGTTAAATTTCTATCAATTAAGAATAGCGAAAAAGAGTGGAGTATGGAAGTTATGAAAATAAAAACAAGAAGAGTAGATAAGCGAAACGAAATAAAAAAAGAAGGTTACGACATTAATTTTCTTGCAAATCTATTGACAGAAATTTATTTAATAGCTGAAAAAAACTAGAAAGTAATAGCTTGAAACAGATCTATAATATGGAATTTAAATAATAAAATTGCATGAGGAAATGAAAAAATGAAAAATTCAACAATTATACTTTTTCCAGATAAAGATGGTTTTTGGATGGAAGAGATGGAAAAAAGAAATATTAAAACATATCAGATATATAAAGAGCACAATCTTTTTTTGAGAATTGTGAGAAAAGTTTGGATGAAATTGGATTTTTCAGGAAAAATGATATGGTATGGGAATTGGAAAAAGGAAGATGGAAAAATTAATACCATAATAATATTTAATATATTACTTGATAAAGAAATTGTGAATTATATTTATGACAAATTTGAAAAACCTAGAATTATAATATGGCATTGGGATCCAATTAGTAAGGTTCATATAAAACCAAGTGAATTTAATGATAGGGTTTGTGAACAATGGTCGTTTGATAAAAAGGATTGTAAAAACTTTAATTTAAAAGAAAACACACAATTTTATTTTAACAACTTAAAAGAAGAAAATAATAAAATAAAAAATGATATTCTTTTTTTGGGAAGAAACAAAGGGAGAATGGAAATTTTAAAGAAGTACGAAAATATTTTCAAAGAAAAAAACTTAAAAGTATTATTTGAAATTATATCCGATAAAAAGTATAGCCTTGTGAAAGGATCACAGAATAAATTTATACCATATGCCAGATATTTAAAGATGGTGGATGAGAGCAAAGCTTTATTTGAGATTGTTCAAGAAAACCAAATGGGATTAACTTTACGATCACTAGAGGCGCTTTTTTTCAAAAAAAAGCTTATTACTAACAATATTAGCATAGCAGATGAGAAATTTTATAATAAAAATAATATTCATATACTTGAAGACGGTAAAACAGACGAAATTATTAAGTTTGTTAACACGCCATTTCAGGAAGTGGATGAAGACAAAAAAAACTATTTTGATTTTGATCAATGGGTTTTAAGGTTTATGAATAATTAATGAAATTGTGAAGGACAAAGGATTATGATATATTGCTTGATTTTAATATTGATTATATTGATTTTTGTTTCATTACTAATAAATAACTGTGATATTATTGCTCCTTGGGTTCTCAGCAGTATGATGTTTTTGATAAGTGTTTTAGTGGCGACTGCAAATGCAAATAAATGGGAAATGAAAATACATGCTGAAACTTTATTTTTGATTTCTGTTGGCTTAATTATGTTTGGAATTGGTAATTTAGTGGCGATTTCAATTATGAAAAAAGGAGTGGAAAAACCGAGTATTGCAATAAATAATTACTATATAAAAAAAGAAGAACTTAAGATTTCAAGAAAACTTGTTTTCTTAAGTTCAGTTATTTCTATAATGGGTAGCTATTTAATATATATAAAAACCATGGCGATTATTAAGTCTTTGGGAGGGTTAGAAAAAGGTCAATATGCTCTAGCTTATTATAGAAGAGCACAGATGACAGGAGAAGCTAGCTTAGGGATTATCTTAACTTTGATAAATTTTTTGATTTTTGGTTTAGCATTCGTTTTTTTATATGTATTGATTTATAATAAAATTATAAATAAAAAAAGCATATTTAAAAATTGGTATTTATTAATTCCATCTGTTGCATATTGGTTTTTATCTGCTTTATCGACATCGCGATCAGGTTTCATTCAATATGTTGCATACTTAATATTTATAATAGTCATTTTAAGTAATTATAAAAATTCATGGAAAACATTAAGTCTGGGTAAAACATTTAAATTGATAATGCTTGGAATGGGAATGCTGTTTATTTTTTTTGTAGTGTTTATTCAACTTGGTACCTATACTGGGAAATCATCGTTTGAAGATGCCACAGAGGTGTTATCGGTATATATAGGTAGCTCAATTCCAGCATTAGATAATTATTTGATTGAAGATGGGAGTGGCTTTTCTAATGTTTTTGGTGAAGAAACAATTATTGGAATTAGAGACTTGTTAAATAAATTTGGAGTAGAAACAGAAAAGTCAGTGAAATTCTTAGAATTTACATATTTAGGGAAAAGTATAAGCACAAATGTATACACCTCACTACGAAGGTATCACCATGACTATGGTTTTTTAGGAATGATGTTGATGCAGAGTATACTAGGATTTCTATATACATATTTCTATCTTTGGATAAAAAAATATAATAAGGTTGGGTTTTCACTAATTCTTTATTCTTATATGGGATTACCGTTAGTTTATCAGGGAATTGAAGAACAATTTTTTGTCACTTTGTTTTCTATCACTCAAATTATGACATTACTCTTTTCGTTTGTACTATATTGGCTTATAAAAAAAAATAAGGCGAGTAAATTATTTTAGAGTGAATAATTTTTGACTTGAGGTAAAAATTCTAAAATCTAAAAGCTGGTGAATACATTGAATGTAAGAGCAAGAAATTTTATTAAAAATATGTCGTATACTATTAGTTCGAATTTAATTACTTTAATGGTTTCAACATTAGTAATATTGGTAATTCCAAAGCTTATAGGTATAGAAGAATACGGATACTGGCAACTATATCTTTTTTATACTTCATATATCGGTTTTTTACATTTTGGCTGGAATGATGGGATATATTTAAGATTTGGGGGAGAAAAATATGAAAATTTAAATAAAAATCTTTTTTTTTCACAGTTTATTGAACTATTTCTGTTTCAAGTAATCATAGGAATAATAATTTGGGGAGTTGCTATTTTTTTCATTTCAGATATTAATCAAAAACTCCTAATCAAGATGGCTGGAATTGCCATGATTCTCTCTAATTCAAGACTAATGCTTTTATTCATACTTCAGGCAACAAACAGAATTAAAGAATATGCAAAAAATACAATGCTAGATAGAATTGTGTACGTAGGTTTAGTGGTAGTTTTTTTATTGCTAGGCATTAGAAATTACAAAATAATGATTCTTTCAGATCTATTTGGAAAATTTATTGGCTTAGTTTTTGCAGCTTTTTTGTGTAGAGAGATTGTATTTAATAAAATTAGTAATTTTCATCTAACAATACAAGAAGCAATTTTGAATATCAGTATTGGTATAAAATTAATGTTTGCCAATATAGCAAGTTTATTAATTATTGGTATAGTGAGATTTGGAATTGAGAGAACTTGGGATATCGAAACTTTTGGGAAAATTTCATTAACTTTGAGCATTTCTAATATGATGATGATTTTTATTAATGCAGTTGGAATAATTATGTTCCCAATATTACGGAGAACTAACCAAGAGAATTTAAGCAATATTTATACAATAATGAGAGATTTTCTCATGGCATTTCTTTTAGGAAGCTTAATATTTTGTTATCCCTTAAAAACAGTAATGCAATTATGGCTGCCGCAGTATGCTGAAAGTTTACTGTATATGGCACTAGTCTTCCCGATTTTTATATATGAGGGGAAAATGGCTTTATTGGTTAATACCTATCTAAAAGCCTTAAGAAAAGAAAAGCCAATGCTTAAGATTAATGTGGTTATAATGTCTTTGAGTTTCATAACAACCTATATTTGTACACAAGTCTTACACAATTTCGATCTAACAATTATAAGCATTGTTTTTCTTTTGGCTTTAAGATCTCTTATGGCTGAAGTTTATTTGTCAAAAGAGTTGAAAATAGATATAAAAAAGGACATTATTTTAGAATTAATTTTGACTATAATTTTCATTTTTTCTGGTTGGTATATAAATTCATGGACTTCACTATTAATTTATGGAATAGCATATATTATATATCTTTTTGTTAAAAGAAAAAAAATAAATATTGCGATTTTCAATTTAAAATCAATGTTAAAAGTTTAAAAGAGTATTAAAAGCTGTAGTTACTGATAGTGGCACACTGCCAGAGGAAAGTAGTTTCTTTTTATCTCAAGGAAAGCCCTTTCCAGCGGTGTGTATACGAACGAGTACCGAACGGCCAGAGGCTTTGGACAAAGGTAATTTTATATTAGCTGGAATTACAAAAGAGCAGGTGTTACAAGGGATTGAAGCAGCAGTAGAAATGCATCGTAATGGGGATGAAGGAATACCCGTTCCTAATTACATCGACGAAAATGTTTCCACAAAAGTTGTGAAAATTATTCAGAGTTATACTGGGGTAGTTAATAAGATGGTTTGGCGAAAATAAGGGGGATAAAATCAATATCTATACAAACACCTACTTTTGTGCTACAATGCATAGAATAATGTAGCACGAAAGTAGGTGTTTCATGTCAAATAGGGATAAAATTCTAAGATTAGCAGAGAAAAATCATGGTGTGTTGTTAACGAAACAGCTTCTTAATGCGAAACTACCTCGATGGCCGCTTCAGTCATTAGTTGATGAAGGTCAACTTATCCATGTTCAAAGAGGCGTTTATGTAACCCAAGATACTTATATAGATGATTTTTTTTTATTGCAACTTCGATTTCCAAATGGGATATATTCCCATGAAACGGCATTATATTTATTAGGGTATTCAGATCGGGCACCTTTAGAGATTACGATGACATTTAAACATGGAATATCAGTAACACGTATAAAAAAAGAAAATATTCGCCCAATTATGGTATCTAACCATTATGATCTTGGTATTATTAAAATAGATCATGAGAATAGAACAGTCTTAAATGTTTATAATATTGAAAGGTGTCTTGTAGATTTATTGAGAGCCAGATATGATGCGGATAGAGAACAATTAATACCTGCGTTAAAAAGGTATGCGCAAAGCAAGGATAAAGATATTAATAGGTTATTTAATTATGCAAAAATATTTGATGTAGAAACTAAGCTAAGGAATTACATGGAGGTACTTTTGTGATATTTAAAAATCCCATGAGTTATAAAGCAAAGATTAATAATAATCAGATTTAGATTCTTTTCCAACAAAAAAAAAGGCATAAGCCTTTTTTTTATACCTCCAAGTGACAAAATTCTTCGACCTCATAAACAATGACACCAAAGCCTTGTCTAAGTGCTGCTTGTGCAAGCATTTGAACGGGAATATTAGGGGAATAGCAGTCTACAGCATCTCCTTTAAGGTGTTTGGAAAAGGAGACTCCGCCAACCTCACTATTTCGGGTTGGGCAGCGGACGCCTGATGTAATAATCAATGGATCATTGAGGTTTATTCTTAGAGCCTCGAGTTTGTTAAGAAGATCAGGATTCATTTCTCTGGGAAATCCATCACAATAACGTTGGTTACAGCAACATTTAAATTCATCACGATTAAAATGTGGGGTAAGTTGATCCCCAATTAATGGTGGGGATTCAGGGATATCTGTAAAAAGCGTTTGATGGGTTTGATTCCCAACAATGCCATCGACTGCTAGCCCATTGTCTTTTTGAAATAATCGAATGGCAGCTCTGGTTAATGGACCGTCGATGCCATCGAGTGGTCCAGGGGAGTACCCCTTTTGGTTAAGTGCAGTTTGAATTTCTAATAGATACATTTTTATTTCCTTTCGTGTTCTGACAATTGTGTGAGAACTTTTTTAATTTTTTGTGGAATGGGAATACCAAGGTTTCCAATGTTTTCTAAGATGCTAATGCCTTCATTGGTAATGTAGAAAAAAATGATGGCAGTTCTTAGGGGTTCGCCGGTAACAAGTAGGTTTTGATCCAAGAGGTGTCCCATGGCAACAAGCATCAGAATGATCATTTTTTTTAGCAACCCATGAAAACCAGTGGCGCTTGAGAGCCTTCTCAGATGAATAGCAGTAAGAACACCGGTGAGATAGTCGATGATCATAAAACCACACAGGGTATAAAGAAAACCGTCAAAGCCACCGAAGATGATCCCTGAAATTGAACCGATGAACCCAGTGATCAATAAAAGTTTTTCTGAATAATGGGTCATGTCATTGATTGTCCTCCTTTCTTAGTTATGGGTTAAATGGAAACTTTTATAAAAAGGTGACAAAAAAGTTTTGATGTCGAAAAATAAGAAACTATGTTAGAATATAAGTATGAGTGTTAAGGTCGATGATTTTTAAAAAGAAAGGGGAAATATTTTGAAAAAAAGAATTTTAGCGGTTGTATTATGTTGTTTGATGTTATTTTTTACAATGCCAATAAGTATCATGGCTCAAGTTGAAAGTGATGAGGCCCTTGGAACGCCAGGGGTTGATTATGTTGAAGGTGAAGCCATTGTTTGCGTCAATGGTGGCAGCAGTCAACTTCTTGGAAAAAGTCGTCGTGCCAATTTTGAAATTGAAGATTTGATGTCAGTCGGTTCGAATCAGAATACCAATGAATCGATGCGTCGTAGTCAAATGAATAAGGAATTAGTTTTGGTTAAAAGTAGTCAGGATACCCAAACACTTATTTCTGAACTTCAAAGCAATCCCTATGTGGAGTATGCTGAGCCAAACTACATAATAGAGCCTTATGCAATAACGGAACCTACAGATCCTTTTTATAATTATCAGTGGGGACTTGATAATAAGCGAAGTTCCTTCGGAGGCGGGGTTTCTAGCACCCCGGGTGTTGATATGAAAGTATTAGGGGCCTGGGAGCAGGTTGGAAACACCGTATCGGAAACACCAGTGGTTGTGGTACTTGATAGTGGGGTTGATTATAATCATGAGGATTTATCTCCTATTATGTGGGATGATGGCGAGAGGCTTCCGGGATTAGTCGAGAAATTTGGAAGTGGTAAATACGGTTATAATGCTCTAAACACAAGGGATACAGGAGAGAACCCGAGTGATCCAATGGATACTGATATTGGACATGGCACCCACTGTGCTGGAATTATTGGGGCTCAATGGAATACTGTTGGGGTGGCTGGTGTCAGTCCGAATGTTGAAATTATGGCCGTTAAATTTTTATCGAACAATCCAAAGGCGAGTGCCATGGATGGTGCAATTCGAGGCTATTCTTATATTCAAGCTGCAAAAGCCGCAGGAGCCAATGTTGTGGCGATTAACAATTCATGGGGGCCAGTAAATTACGATGGGATAAGGCTACATGCTATTTCAACAGCTGTAACAGCAGTGGGAGAGCAAGGGGTTGTCTCCATTTTTGCTGCAGGAAATTCAAATACAAACAATGATTTGAATACAGGTGGAGAAATATCCAGTGCTTATTCAATTCAGGTAGGGGCAATGGAGAGTGAAGGAAATCGAAGTCCATTTTCTAATTATGGGGAAAAAAGAGTGGATGTTTTTGCTCCTGGCAGCCAAATTCTTTCTACCACCACAACGGATACGACAAAACCAAATGATGAACATTCAATGCCGGCTAAATATTTACCTTCACTTATGCCAGAAACGGAATCTTATTTTTATGAGAATTTTGAAATGGGTGAACCAAAGGTTAGCTTAAAACTTTTTGATAAGAACGGAGAAGAAGTTTTGGGTGAGGAAGGGTCTCAAAAGGTTTTAAAACCAGGGGACACCAGTGAAACGGGAACACAAATCTCTTTAGATAGCATTGAAAATGGAGATGATTTTTTTATAGAAATGTCCTTTAAAAAAGAAGATCTAAATTTTCTTTCTGGTGATCCTTTAAATATTGCAATGACTCTTGGGTTTGATAACGCGATGCAGGGAGAAGTTTTTTTTGCTTATTATCAAGATGCTCAAGGAAATTGGACAACCCTAGATAGCACTTCAAAATTAGGGGAGAGGAATCTTCCCGTGTATTTTAAACTGACGGATTTTAAATGGAATCAAGTGAGTTATAAAATAAAGGAGGGAACGAATCTTTTAGAAAACGAAGGGGAGTTTGTTGTTATTAGGCTAAAACCTACAGCTCAAAAAATGGCAGGGAAGACATCTGGGGCAGTTTTTCGTTTAGATGATGTTGGTTTTGGTAAATCAACCATTCCTTATTGTTATTCGGATGGGACCTCAATGGCAACACCCATGGTTACGGGAATTGCAGCACTTCTTGCATCAAAAGCAAATGATGAAGGAGGGCGTGCTTATGATATAAAGGAAATTTGTGCCCGGATTAAAGGAGGGGTTAATCGGGTTGATGCCGTTAATCTTTCGGATAAATCCATATCACAGGGTTTTGTGGATGCGGATGCCGTTTTTGATGATAGTAAGTTGGTTCCTGTTCTTGACACACTAAAAACTGAGGGGAATACGGGTGTATTAACAGGCTATTTCTTTAGAGAGATGGGAACTGTTACCATTGATGGAATGTCAGTTAATGTGACGTCCTGGAATGATCAATCAATTACTTTTGACCTACCTGATGGGGTGAGCGGTCTTAATGAGATTGGTGTAACATCAGACGCTGGGCTCTATGGAAGAAATTTTTTTAGTATCACACCAAATACCATAGGGTATCAGGAACATAGTGTTCCCAATATAGTTTATGAAGAAGATTTCTATGGCTATCCTTTAACTTCGGCCAATGCCATCAATCTCTCTTCGGCCTCTGTGGGAACGGCTATTTTTAATCTCCGATTGATTGTAGAAACATCGAAAATCATTTTGGAAAAATATGATACAGTCACAGATGAATGGTGCCAAATTCCATTACCGGAAGGGATGGATAAAAGCACTGAATCGATTTCGATGGCGGGTGGAAAGACGAAACTATATCTTAATTATTCCAAAACTTTTGGGGACACGAGTCAACCTATGCTGGGGGTTTATGACACCATAAATAATGTTTGGACAGAAGTTGTAACAGAGAGTAAAACTTATGCAACCTTAGTTGTTTATCAGAATCAACTCCTTTCAATTGGTGGTGAAACCATTACTTGGGAATCCCGTGAAAATTTTGATACAACGACAAGTAAAAACGTTGAAATCATTGATCCGGAAACAGGTAAAGTTATGGGAATGCTACCAGATTTACCTGATACTCGAAGTAAACCGCTTGTTTTTGCTTCTGGGAAGACCCTTGTTGTTCTTGGGGGAACAAGCAGTTATTTGCGAAAAATTATTGGAGAAGAAGTGATAGAATACACGAATTCGATGACGTTTGATGGAGAAAACTGGACTTTAAATTCCGATGATTTTATTGCAAAGACAAATCCGAGTTTTGACCCTGAACAGACTCTAAATTATGGGTTTGGTGCTGTAGATGACGGGCTTATTCTAACTGGACCCGTTCAGAATCTTGGAACATCTGAAATGATTGACACTTGGCGTTTTAATTTAAATGGGAGTGAATGGACGGCCGATGAAACAGTACTATATTGTCAGGAGAAAACGACGAAAAATATGGGAACGAGTTGTAATGGTAGATACTATGCCTTAGCATATACTGGAAAAGAAGGCAAACCCCTTGTTCTGCGTTCAATTCCTGTCAGCTACACAGGGCCAACAGAAGACCCTAAAGGTAAAGGGGAAAATCCAACTCCACAACCTCCGCAACCAAAACCCCAGCCAACACCAGAGCCAACAATTGAAAAAGCAGGGGGAGTAAAAACACCGACCGTTAAAACAGGGGTTCTCCAGGACTTCAATCTTGCCCTTGCTGTTTGCATTGGTTTATTAGTTTTATGTATTGGAAGCAGTGTGATTATTAAGAAAAAAATGTTTAAAAAGTAAGGGAAAGAAATTCTTAATATTTTGTATCGTTTGATTGGGTTATGAAGGAAGACATTTTATAACCCAATCATAGTTTTTTTACTGATAGTTTTCGAATAGGCATTGTTCATATACCTGTTTTCCTAAAATTGCGAGTTCTTTTCCTTGACAGTGGCTAAAGCAACGGTAACACATGGTGCATCGGTCTGAAGAAACAGCTTTATCATTTTTAGGTGAAATGTTCTTCATAGGGCATAGTCCTTGACAAATGTTTCAACACAATGCTTTGTATTTCCTGTGCCGCTAAAATAAATTCCTAAAATGATCGTCACCGCCTTTAAAATTCTTTGATATGATGTTTAAAAAATGTACATGGGGAGAGTATAGCACAAAATTATCAAAAAATTAGAAAAAAGATAGATTATTAGTAATAATAATTATATAATAGATAATACAAATAAAATATTAGTAAATATTCTATAATAGGTCTTTTTTTAAGGGGTTTTACTCCAGTGTGTTACAAGTTTTAAAGATACCATTTAATGGGTTATAAGATTTTGAAGGAGAAGATGGTACATGAAAGAATTTATGACAAAGCACCCTCTGATTTTGGGGTTGATTGCTTTTATTATTGGAGAAGTTGGTGTGAGTGTATTCCATAAGGGAATGGCGCTAGGGTTAGTTTTAGTGGGAAGAATGCTTTTGGCTTTAATAATGCTTTTCTTTATAGGTTATTTTGCAGGAAAATCTGCTATCAAATGGAAAAAAGGCGTTATCGGAGTTTCCATACGAAAATCACGTTATATTTTGATTTTGGGATTTTTAATAGGACTTATCGGCTTTTTGGGTATGTACTTAAAAGGCGAATTTCATGCCAATGGTTTTTTATTAATCTTAGGAAGTTTAGTGATGACTTTGTTTGTCGGCATTTTTGAAGAGGCTCTTTTTCGAGGAATTATATTTGAATCTTTTCTGTTTGACTTTGGAAAGACGCGGAAAGGAATCATGCAGGCGGCAATTGTGACCTCTTTTATTTTCGGGTTTTCCCACGTGTACCTTGATTTTTTTAAGGGAAACCCTATTACAGGCAGTTTTGTTATGTTAGTGTTTTTAAAAACAGTGGAAAGTGGAATGTTTGGTTTTTTTCTTGCGGCGCTTTATCTAAGGACAAAATCCATTTGGGGTGTAGCTTTAGTTCATGGGCTTTTTGACTTTTTTTCAGTCGCACCTTCTTTTCTTATGGGGACTGGACTTTCTATAGGATATACTGGAGCAGATGGCTCTAACACGTTATATACCATCGCCTATGTGGTTACAATAATTTTGTCGATTCCGCTGATTGTTAAAGGAAATAGGATGATTAAGGAAATGGAACTACCCCAAAGAGGGATTTTTTATGAAACAGCTTTTAAATGAAACAAGTTTTTAGCACATTTTTAAGTCTATTTACCTATTTGTGTTTAAGGATTAATTTGATGCATTGAAAGCAGTGTGATTATTAAGAAAAGAATGTTTAAAAAGTAAGGGAAATAAATTCTTGTTATTTCACAAAAAATATGTTAACCTATGGGTGAGCATCCTGAAGGATGCAATAATTACATGAAGTGATTAACCCCGTTGTATAGGATAAAAGACAATCAAATAAAATATAATTGGAATTTGGAGTTCCTTCTTGCTTTGTAAGAGGGAGCTTTTTTTGCCTTCTATCCTCTATACTTTAATTAGGTAATTGATAAATGATTTTATCTGATTGAGAGAATAACTTTCGGTTATATAAGGAAAGAAAACAGGTCCGTATTCAGAATTATTTCTGAATTGACATAAAACAAGAGAAAATAGGCGGACTTTAATAAGCCAAAGT
>JBOFGH010000066.1:0-14689 GCA_051649025.1 Eubacteriaceae bacterium | reverse complement strand
ACTTACATAGATAGGTTCCTCTCCCATTTGCTTTACCTGTTGGGTCGTAAAAAATCTCCCCTTCTTTATTGAGTACAATTCTTAATAAATCTTTTTTATCAAATTTTGAATGACAAATGATACAGGTTCTTTGGGGTATTTTTTTCATCATTCACCTCCGTAGCCTTTGATTGTAATACATTATAACATAATATCATCGATAAATAAAATGTTGAGCAATCCAAAACCTATTCTAATTCAAGCTCTTCTTTTAACTCTAAAAGGATATCCTCTGCTTGAGTATGTGTCGGATTATTTTTTTTCACTTCAAAATAGTCACTTTTACTTTTAATATCAATTTTCCATCCTGTTAATTTCGCCGCTAAACGAACATTTTGACCCTCTTTTCCTATTGCCAACGAAAGTTGATAATCATCAACAATAGCGATCGCTGTCTTTTCATCTTTATTAGGAATGACATCAACCACCTTGGCTGGACTTAAAGCATTTGAAAGATACTCCTCAATATTTTCACTCCACTTAATGATATCGATTTTTTCACCATTAAGTTCATTAATAATATTTTGTACTCGAACCCCTTTTTGTCCTACACAAGCACCTACTGGATCAATCGCTTCATCATTAGCTTTTACAGAAATTTTTGTTCTTGATCCTGCTTCTCTTGAAATAGAAATAATATCCACGATACCATCAAAAATTTCTGGAACTTCCGATTCGAATAATCGCTTAACCAATCCAGGATGAGTTCTAGAGACAGTAACTTGAGGTCCTTTAGGATTTTTCTTAACCATTAAAAGATAAACTTTTAATCTTTGATTAATTTCATAATTTTCCCCAGGTGTTTGTTCAGACGGTAACATAACAGCTTCAAGTTTTCCAATTTCAACATAAATAATACCTTTTTCAATCCGCTTAATAATCCCTGTTAAAACTTCATCTTGTCTTTCTAAATAGTTGTTATAGATACTATCTCTCTCAGCTTCTTTAATTCTTTGGATAATTAACTGTTTTGCATTTTGAGCCGCAATTCTTCCAAAATCTTTTGGTCTGACTTCTTTTCTATAAAAATCTCCCAATTGGTATTTAGGATCGATTTCCCTTGCTTTTTCCAAAGAAATTTGGTACAAATCATTTTCAGGAACTTCAACAATTTCTTTCATTGAAAAAACTTGTATATCTCCTGTTTCACGATTAACGTTAATTTCTACATTTTGGGCATTTCCATAGTGCCTTTTATAAGCCGTTGCAATTGCAGCTTCAATTGCATTGATCAATTCTTCTTTATCAATAGATTTCTCTTCTTGAATATTGTCTAGAGCTCGAATAAACTCCGCATTCATAGCTTTTTTTTCCGCCTTCCATTTTATTCTTCTTATGCTTGATGTTTAAAATTCAATTCATCAAGTTGGTTTAACTTAGCAATTTTAGATCTCTCAAACTCTATCATCTCGTTATCTTCTAATTCTAAAACAATCAAATGATTTGTAAAAGATTTTAAAATGCCTTCAAAGTCTTTTGATCCATTTAATGGAGCAAATAAATGAACTTCAATTTTTTTATTAATGTTTTTTTCCAAGTTTTTTTCTTTCTTTATTGGCCGATTTAAACCAGGAGAAGAAACTTCTAAAAAATAACTTTGCTCTATTGGATCTTTTTCATCCAAAAGATCACTCACGCTTCGACTTACAATTTCGCAATCGTCAAGTGTGATCCCGCCATCTTTGTCAATAAATAAAGTAAGAAACCAATCTTTTCCCCTTTTTTCAAAGGTTAAATCAAAAAGTTCATAACTTAGATTTTCGACATTCTCACAAAGAATTTCTTCTAATAATTCTTCTTTTGATTTTCTTTTCACATAAACACCTTCTTGCATAAATTATTATTCTATAAAATACTTAAGAGTGGGTCACCCCACTCTTAAGTATTTTATTTAATTGCATCAATGCAATTAAAAAATTCACTTACTTAAAACCACTAAACTTCTAGAATCTCTTCTTCTTTTTCCTTCAAGGTAAGGTCAATATTCTTAACCTCATCATCCGTCACTTTTTG
This sequence comes from Eubacteriaceae bacterium, assembly GCA_051649025.1. GTDB lineage: Bacteria > Bacillota > Clostridia > Eubacteriales > Eubacteriaceae > Acetobacterium. Next base: position 12,637 of record JBOFGH010000066.1, on the reverse strand, counting down.
GATTTCTTTCTCGCCTTGTTTAAGATCATCTTCCGTAATTAAGCCTTCTTTTTGGCTATCCTTAAGCTCTTGTATTGCGTGTCTTCGAATATTTCTAATCGCTACTTTACATTCTTCGCCATATTTTTTCACAAGCTTAACGAGCTCTTTTCTACGTTCTTCAGTGAGCTGTGGAATAACCAATCGGATCATCTTACCATCATTCGAAGGGTTAAAGCCAAGATCCGACTTCAAAATTCCTTTTTCAATGGCCGGAATGGCAGTTGCATCATATGGAGAAACAATAATCATTCGTGGCTCAGGTGTGCTAATATTTGCCAGCTGGTTTAATGCCGTTGGCACCCCATAATAGTCAACTAATACACGATCTAAAATCTTAGGATTAGCTCTCCCAGCTCTTAATCCAGCAAGACTTTCGTTTAAGTTATTCAAGGCTTTGTCCATTTTTACATTTGCTTTTTCTTTTATTTCATTTAACATTATCTAACCCTCCTGAATAATTGTACCTATCTTTTCACCAGTCACAGCACGTCTTATATTTTTGGGATCGTTCAAACCAAAAACAAGAATAGGGATGTGGTTATCCATACAGAGTGACGTCGCTGTAGAATCCATAACTTTTAACCCCTGATTGAGTACTTCAATATAGCTTAATTCATCATAACGTTTCGCTTTTGGATTTAACTCAGGATCCGAATCGTACACAGCATCAACATTTTTAGCTAAAAGAATAATTTCTGCTTCAATTTCTGCTGCTCTTAATGCCGCAGTAGTATCCGTTGTAAAAAAGGGATTTCCTGTACCCGAAGCAAAGATAACAATTCTTCTTTTCTCGAGATGTCTAACTGCTTTTCTTTTAATATAAGGTTCCGCTATTTGTTTCATTTCTATAGCCGTTTGCACCCTTACAGGAACGCCCATATCTTCTAAGACGTCTTGTAATCCTAAAGCATTCATAACGGTTGCAAGCATTCCCATATAGTCAGCTGTTGATTTATCCATGCCTTCTCCACTACGTCCTCGCCAAAAATTTCCACCGCCAACAACGATGGCAATTTCTACACCCAAATCAAAAACTTCTTTAATTTCCTTGCATATTGAGGTAATCGTGGAATTATCAATTCCTTGTTTTAAAGGACCAGCAAGAGCTTCTCCACTGAGTTTAATTATGACACGTTTATATTTTAAGTTTTCCATTGCTTCCCCCCTCTCTTGTATTTTATTATAGCTCATTTTTTTTCATTTTACAATGAAGATAACTGTAAAAAAAGAACACAGATGTGCTCTTTTAATGTTGTTTATGCGTTAATTTGTTTTGCTACTTCTTCGGCAAAGTTTTCTTCTTTTTTCTCTAAGCCTTCGCCCATTTGGTAGCGAACGAAACGACGAATCTTAACATTCTCACCAATCGTCATAATTTGTTCTTTGACTAAATCTTCGATTGTAACGTCAGGATTTTTAACAAAGGGTTGTTCTAATAAACAAATTTCTTTATAGAACTTGCTAATTCTACCTTCAACCATTTTATCAACAATTTTCTCTGGTTTGCCTTCGTTTAATGCTTGTGCTTTCAAAATTTCTTTTTCTTTTTCAATTTCTTCTGCTGGAACCTCTTCTTTTGAAATGTATAATGGATTCACAGCCGCAATATGCATTGCAATGTCCTTAACAAAAGTTTTAAATTGTTCGTTCTTTGCTACAAAGTCTGTTTCACAATTAACTTCAACAAGAACACCAATTTTTCCACCCATGTGAATATAAGATTCCACAAGGCCTTCTGCCGCAATTCTTCCAGCCTTTTTATTTGTAGCCGCTAGTCCTTTTTCACGCAATAATTCCATTGCCTTTTCAATATTACCGTCAGTTTCAACTAAAGCTTTTTTGCAGTCCATCATCCCTGCGCCACTTTTAGTTCTTAATTCTTTTACTAATTTTGCATCCACAATTATTCCTCCGATTCTTTATTATTCCACAACGTCAGCAACAACTGCTTCTTCAGTCACTGTTTCTGCAACAACTTCAGGCACTTCTTCTTCATACTGTTCTCCCTGACGTCCTTCAATAATCGCATCAGAAACAACTGATAGTATTAAAGCAACTGCTCTAATTGCATCATCATTTCCTGGAATAATATAATCAATTTCATCAGGATCACAGTTTGTATCTACGATTCCAATAATTGGAATTCCTAATTTTTTTGCTTCGGCAATTGCAATTCTTTCTTTTTTTGTATCAATAACAAAAATAGCACTAGGAATTGCTTTCATATCTTTAATTCCACCTAAGAATTTTTGTAATTTTTCTCGTTCTCTTTTTAACTTGATAACTTCTTTCTTAGGAAGTAATGCAAAAGTACCTTCTTCTTCCATTTGCTCGAGTTCACGAAGTCGGTCGATTCTTTTGCTGATCGTTCCGAAGTTTGTTAAAGTTCCACCTAACCATCGATGGTTAACGCAAAAACTACCACTTCGTTTTGCTTCACGTTCAATGCTTGTTTGAGCTTGTTTTTTTGTACCTACAAAAAGAACTTCTCCGCCATCCTCAACAATATTCTTTACAAATTCATAAGCTTTTTCAATACGTTTTACCGTTTGTTGTAAATCGATGATATAGATTCCATTTCTCTCTGTAAAAATATAGGGAGCCATCTTTGGATTCCACCGTCTTGTCTGATGTCCAAAGTGGACCCCAGCTTCTAATAATTGTTTCATTGAAACACATGCCATAAATTTTTCCTCCTTGGTTTTTCCTCCATCCTCGTCAATCCTGAGTACGACCTTTGTAAGGCACCCGCACTTCGTCGGAGGATGTGTGTAATACATACCCAAAAATCTTACCACAGCAGTTATCTACTTGCAAGTATTTTATTTGTATTATAATAAATATTTTTTATAGTTATCCTTTTTACTCGAAATTTTAAAAATACTTTCGATGTACATTTGATTGATTATAAACTTTTCTTGTTCATAATCAGATGCGTAAAAAGATATTTCTTCCAATAATTTTTCCAAAACAGTATGTAACCTTCTGGCCCCAATGTTTTCTTCATCTTCATTTTGTATGAATGCAATTTTTGCAAGGTATGCTATTGCCTCGTCCTCAAAAACCAAATCGACATTTTCAGTTTTTAAAAGCTCTTGATATTGCTTAATGACTGAATTTTCCGTTTTCGTTAAAATTTCATTGAAATTTTCCTCTGTTAAGGAATCTAAGTGTACACTGATTGGAAAACGCCCCTGTAGTTCAGGAATCATGTCAGATATTTTGGAAACATGGAAAGCACCTGCACCAATAAACAAAATAAAGTCAGTTTTAACCGGTCCATATTTAGTGTTAACTGTACTCCCTTCCACAATTGGTAAAATATCTCTTTGAACCCCTTCTCTAGAGACATCGGGGCCATGATTACCATTGTTCCCTATAATTTTATCAATTTCATCGATAAAAATAATGCCATTTTGTTCGGCCTCTTTAATTCCGATTTCTTGTACAGCATCCATATCTATGAGTTTTTGAGCCTCTTGATTAATTAATATTTTTCTAGCTTCTTCAATGGTTACATTTTTTTTCTTTTTTTTCTGTGGAAGAAAATCCCCAAGAATTTCATTCATGTTAATCATCATGCTATCGTTGTTCATTCCTTGCATGACACCAATTGACTTTGAACCGTCATCATCAACTTCAATTTCAATCATTTCTTTTTCCAACAAGCCAGATTTTAATTCTTTTTCTAAAGCTTCTCTTTTTTGCTTTTTAGTTTGTTCTTTTTCATTATCGTTTTCGATTTCAACCTCAGTTTTAGGCACTGTTTGAGTGGGCTTCATAAATAAATCAAAGGGAGATATAACTGCCTCTTTTTTCTTTTTTATCGGTACCAAAATATCTAAAATGATGCGGTTAGCATTTTCTTCCGCATCCACATAAACTTCTTTCATCTTTTCTTGTTGTACATTACGTATGGAAGTCGTCACTAAATCCCGAATCATTGATTCAACATCTCTTCCTACATAACCAACCTCTGTAAATTTAGTGGCTTCTACTTTTATAAACGGTGCACGCACGAGTTTAGCCATTCGGCGTGCTATTTCAGTTTTACCTACACCTGTTGGACCGATTAAAATAATATTTTTAGGGGTAAATTCTTCCCTTAACTCTTCAGTCAGCAAGGATCTTCTATAACGATTTCTAAGCGCCACGGCAACGGCCTTTTTTGCTTGTTCTTGGCCAATAATATATCGATTTAACTCGGATACAATTTTTTTTGGGGTTAATTCTTTCATAAAGACTATCCTTTCCTAAAGTGTTTCAACCTTAATATTATTATTTGTAAATACACAAATTTCTGATGCAATTTTCAAGGACTCGTAAGCCATTTCTTTTGCACTTAAATTTGAAAAATTCTTTAAAGCTCTTGCCGCTGAAAGGGCATAAGATCCCCCAGATCCTATTGCCGCAATATCATCATCTGGTTCGATGACTTCACCATTTCCCGAAAGAACAAGCGTCTCTTTTTTATCCATAACAATTAACAATGCTTCCAATTTTCTTAAAATCTTATCAGAACGCCATTCTTTTGCTAATTCTACAGCAGCTCTTTTTAAATTACCATTGTATTGTTCAATCTTATGCTCAAATTTCTCACAAAGCGTAAAGGCATCAGCAACCGAACCAGCAAACCCAACAAGGATTTGATCATGATAGATTTTTCTAATCTTCGTTGCATTATTTTTCATAATCACTTGTTCACCCATCGTTACTTGTCCATCACCGGCAATTGCTACTTCACCATTATGACGGATCCCACAAATTGTTGTTGCATGAAACATTTTTCTTCCTCTATTTCTATAATTTATTTAGTTTTCTTTATAACCGCAACCCTTTTGATCGCAATATTTTGTTTTTCTTTTTCCTAACCCCTTTTGAAAGAGTGTGGCTCCACATGAAGGACATTTTTCAGGAAGAGGTAAATCCCAATTCATATAATCACACTCTGGATAATTAACACAGGAATAAAAAGTCCGACCTGTTTTTGAAGTCCTTTTGACAATATCGCCACCACACCTCGGACAGATCCCCCCGGTTTTTTCTAAAAACGGTTTTGTATTTTTACACTCTGGAAATCCAGGGCAGGCTAAAAAACGGCCAAATTTCCCTTTTTTAATGACCATTCGCTTCCCACAAAGATCGCAAATCTCATCTGATTCAGGATCAGGAATTGAAACTTCTTCAGCATTTTCTTGTGCAATTTTTAGTTCTTTTTCAAATCCCAAATAAAAATTTCGAAGAACATCTTTCCAATCAATCTCCCCATCCGCAACATTATCCAGTTTACTTTCCATTTCAGCTGTAAATGAGACATTAACAATATCGCTAAAGAATTCTTTCATCAATGCTGTTACCGTTATTCCTAGATCTGTCGGCATAAAATGTTTTTCTACCATCTCTACATAGTCTCTGTTTTTTATGGTAGCAATTGTTGGGGCATAAGTGCTTGGTCTTCCAATTCCTTTCTCTTCAAGAATCTTGACCAAAGAAGCTTCAGTATAGCGTGCTGGTGGTTTCGTAAATTTTTGTTCTTTAATTGTCTTTATTAAGCTTAGCTCATCCTTTTCATTAAGCTCAGGTAAAATATTGTCTGAATTTATTGATCCTAACCCTTTACCTACTTTTAAAAAACCATCAAACTTGAGTATTTCACCCTTTGTTTTAAAAATAAGGTCAGAGCATCCAACATCAATATCCGTTACATAGAATTGAGCATCAGACATTTGGCTTGCCATCAGGCGTTGCCAAATAAGATTGTACAAACGGAATTGATCTTTTTCCAAGGAACCTTTAGCGATGTCAGGTGTTATTTCGACAACCGAAGGTCTGATTGCTTCGTGGGCATCTTGGACATTCTTTTTTTTCACTACTTTTTTTTCAAGTCCAATATATTTTTCCCCAAAGTTTTTTTTGATATAGTCTTTGCTTGCCAAAACTGCTTCATCCGCAATTCGAGTCGAGTCAGTTCTCAAATATGTAATAAGACCTGTAAGTCCATAACCAGAAATGTCAACCCCTTCATAAAGCTGTTGGGCAATTCGCATTGTTCTCTGGGTTGTGAAACCTAGGGCTTTGTATGCTTCTTGTTGAAGTGTACTTGTTGTAAAAGGTAATGGTGGTTTCTGATTACGGATACGTTTTTTTACTTTATCAACAAATATCGCACCTTCAAAAACTTTTTTCTCAATTCTATCAGCGTCCTCTTTATTCTTTATTGTTTTCTTTTTTCCATCTTCCGAGTAGAATTTACTAATAAAAAAGTCCTCATCCGACTGATCCATCTTTTTAAGTTTTAGATCTAAACCCCAGTATTCTTCTGGAATAAATGCATTTATCTCTTCTTCCCTATCCACAATAATCCGGGTTACAACGGATTGCACTCTCCCACCACTCAAACCTTTTTTAACTTTTTTCCATAAAAAAGGACTAAGTGAGTAGCCTACAAGTCGATCCAGTATTCGCCGGGACTGCTGGGAATTTACCAAATCAATATCGATGCTACGTTTGTTATCAATCGCATCATTCACAGCTTTTTTTGTAATCTCATGGAATTCAATTCGACATTTTTTTTCGAGATCTATTTCCAAAAAATTAGCCATATGCCATGAAATGGCTTCCCCTTCACGATCAGGGTCCGTTGCTAAATAAACGGTATCTGCCTTTTTAGCAGCAGATTTCAATTTGTTTAATAGGGTTGCTTTCCCTCTGATTTTTATATACTCTGGAGCAAAATTATTTTCAATGTCAATCCCAATTCGACTTTTAGGGAGATCGATCACATGACCCATGGTCGCTTCGACTTCATAGCCTTTTGGCAAATATTTTTTTATTGTCTTTGCTTTTGCTGGCGATTCAACAATTACTAAAGCTTTAGCCACTACGTACCTCCTCCTAATATTAAATATATTCTAAATTTACACAGATAAAGTATCTTTATAAACAGCGATATTATAACAAAGAATTTTGTGTAAAACAATGATTAGTCCGTTCATGCTTAAGCTGTTTAAGTAATTGTCACATTTCCGTATTTAACCGTAACATACTCTTTTATCTCAAGTAAGGTTAAAATACAATTGACTTTTTTAATTTCTCTTCCTGAAATCAAAGCAATTTCATCAATATTTGAATATCCTTTTTCTATCATATCATAAATTTCTTTTTCCTCTGAATCAGTAAACTCAAGCTTGTCTCTCGTGCTTTCAGATCGATTGTTTTTTGGGGTCAATTCTTCCCCTGGAATAACAAAATCTTCTAAAATATCATTAATCTCAGTCACAAGTTTTGCACCATCTTTTAGCAATTGGTTTCCACCAAAAGAATGGCTTTTATTTATTTCTCCGGGAATGACATAAACATTTTTTCCTTGATCTAAAGCACAGTTTGCAGTTATCAATGAACCACTTTTTTTCTTCGCCTCAATAATTAAAACCCCTTGGGACAATCCACTAATGATTCGATTTCTTAAAGGAAAATGATAAGGCAACGGTTTTTCACCTAAATTAAACTCAGTAATAAGCAATCCCTTTTCTTCCATTTGATCATATAGCTTTTCATTTGTTCTAGGATAACGAATATCAATTCCTGTTCCAAGGACTCCAATAGTACTGCCATTTTCAGAAATACTTCCACAGTGGCATGCTGCATCAATTCCTGTTGCTAGACCACTAATCATTGTAAACCCAAGCTGTGATAAACCTTTGCTAAAATTAAAACTATTCTTTTCACCCTGCAATGTTGGGTTCCGAGATCCGACCACCCCAAATTTTAGAGGGTTACCTAAAAGTCCAATATCTCCTTTGGCGAAAAGATAGACAGGGGGCAGATATAAATCTTTTAAATCATTGGGATACTCATGATCAAGAATTGTAATCAGAACAATCCCTTCTTTATTACAAAACTCCACTGACTTTTTTGCCTCATCCAAATTCTTATGCGTCTCAATATACTCAATGGTTTCTTTTTTAAAATAACCACATGATGATAGTTCTTTTTCGCCCATATCAAAGATTTCTTTAGGAGAATTTTTGATTTTCAAGAGAGCCGTCTTTTGCTGAGTAGTTATTTTTTCTAATCCAGCAAACCAATGCCAAAACATCTTACTGTTCATACAATCACCACTTCTTTAAATTATGCTACTATGAAACGAGGCCGACACACCATTAAAAAAGATACATTAATAAAAATGTATCTTTTTATGTGCTATTTAACGGTATCTAATTTTGTATTGATATCTTTTGTCATGTCTGTACCAAACCATTTCATAGAGATCTCTGAAAGCTTTCCATTTTCTCGCAAAGTATTAAGAGCTTTGTTAATTTCTCCTGCAAACTCTGTATCGCTTTTTTTCATAGTAATGCCAATAGGTTCATTTGAAAGAACTTCAGAGGTAACGGCATATACTTCTGGTTTTAATGTTGTGTAAAACTGTGCAACACTAATATCTGTTACTATGTTGTCAATCTGTTTACCTTCCAACGCCGCAAACGCATCCAACATCCCATCATACTTATTGATTTTATAGTCTATCCCTTCTGCCGTTTTATAAGCTTCTGCAGCATAATCAGCTGTTGTTTCTATTTGAACACCCACATTTTTTCCTGCTAAATCTTTAACTGTAACAGCAGGAGCTGCGTCTTTACGAGAAACAATGACAATACCATTAGATATATAGGGATCGCTCATGTTGTATCCAGAAAGTCGATCCTCAGTAATACTTGTCCCTGACAATACGATATCATACTGATTTGCATTAAGACCATTAAAAATACCGTCCCAAGCTGTGGGCACCCATTCCATGGTGACGCCAAGTTCTTCTGCCAATGCTGCTCCTAAATCAATATCAAATCCAACTAGATTATTATTTTCATCTCGATACTCCAAAGGAATATACATATCATTAGTTCCTGCTTTTAGAACACCATCGGCAAGAGGGTCTTCTGATTGCTTTTCTGAGGATGCGCAGCCAACTAAAAATATAATTCCCATTAGAATCATAACTAACACGATCGAACTTTTTCTTTTCATTGTTTTCCTCCTAATCATTAATGAGACTAGCATACAGTAAAATGTATAAAAATACAAGTCATAATTCTTATTTAAATCTTGTTGATAAATCCCAAAACAAAAAAGCTAAAGCTGGTTTTACTAACATATCGAGTAAAACCAGCTTTAGCATTCGTATTCACTTTGCATTTCTTTGGGACTCACCCCTTTCTATCTCTAAAAGCACCTATTAATAATTTCTAACATCAAAAGTAACCATGTTTTCGTTTCTCATTAACTCGTTTAGGAAACTTTTTCATTCATACCGCTGTTTACTATATAATAAATAAAATAGTAATACAAACCGATAACTCATTCCAATTTGCCTAATAATGAAACATCCTTTATTTCATAAGCTTCAGTTCCAATACAAACTGTTAAATTCAAGAAAATTCTCTATCCTAAATACATCATTTACTCATAGATGCATCCCTATACGAGTGGATACACATTCTCTATAATATCAATGCCTATTCCGAATAAATTTAACTTGGACAGCTTCTTGGAGCTCATCTATTTCATCTCCATTCCGTTTTTCTTTAGGAACAGAAGTTAAGAATCAAATTTGCTAAGCTTTAGAAACATGGTTTACTTTTCAAAGACCAAACAGTATAGAAACTACTGCAATGCTTTTGATTAACTACATTATAGCACCATTTATAAATAAGTAAAGTACTTTATTGTAAACGATTGTAACATTTTTGTAAAATTAGTTTCCATTCGATAATATCAATTTTTCTCGATGTATTTTAATTCCTTGATCAATAAAAAAATCTGTATCTTCGTAGTTATTTATGCTCTGCAAAACTAATTCTGGTTTTACACATTGTTGCTCAACATAGGCTAAGTTAAGTCTTATCGAATAACCATCTTCAACCGAAAGACATTCAATATTTTTAATAAAGGGACGGATGTTCTTTTCTACCATTTTTCCTTTTTTATTTCTTTTTTCAATTTTAATTTCTCTAGACTTTATAAAATTATTAAGTCGCGTCCTCATGTCATCAAAAGAAATTTTTCCCTCTTGCATTATTTGTATAAAATATTGACTTTCAATAATATCCGAAGATAAAGAAGGGGCCTCTTCTTTGGGATAAAAGGCCTCCAAAATCTCTAGCCCTCTCGGTAAGACAGCATTCATAATTTTAACGAAATCATTTGGTGCAATATTTTCTGAGATAACCACTTCTCCAAACTCGCAATCACTTGTTAGCCCAACAGACATTGCAAGTGCAAACGACATTTTAGGATGAGGATTAAACCCCTGGGAATATTCTAATTTAATATTACCTCGTCTAAAGGCTCTTTGAAACAAGCGTTGTTGATCTAAATGTGATAAAAATCTAAGTTCATTACTTCGTTTAAAAACATATCTAATTTTTTTCATGACATTGCCACCCTTCGCTAAACTCTAAAATACCGCAATTTGAACACTTTTCCTTACAATATGGCGTTAAGATTTCTTCTTTTGATTTTTCATTTTCATTAATTAAAAAAGACTTTTTAACCCCTGGATCAATAAAATCCCATGGCAATATTTCAGAATAGTCTCTTTCTCTTGTTGCGTAAAAATCTGGATTTATTTCTGCCTCTTCAAAAGATTCCATCCATTTTTCATATGAAAAATGCTCGTTCCACCCATCAAAACGACACCCCTTTTTATGGGCTATTTCGAGAACTTTACCTAAACGACGATCCCCTCTAGCAAATACAGCTTCTAAAAAGCTAACCCCTGAATCATGCCAACTATAAGAAATCTTTTTATCTTTTATCTGCGATTTTAAGTATTTCTGTTTTGCTAGAAAATCGTCTTTTGTATTTTGTCCCATCCACTGGAATGGAGTAAAAGGTTTAGGAACAAAAGAAGAGGTGCTTAAAACAACTTTTAAACTTTTATTTCTCAATTCTCGACTCGTTCGAAAATAGGCATCCACCGTCTTTTGTCCTAAATCTGCAATTCCTTTAATATCTTCAAGGGATTCCCCTGGAAGACCGATCATAAAGTATAACTTGATATGTCCCCAACCTTTCTCAAAGGCAAACTGAACAGTATCAATTAGGTTCTTTTCGGTGACCCCTTTATTAATGACATCTCGCATCTTTTGTGTGCCAGCTTCTGGTGCAAAGGTTAATCCAGTTTTGCGAACCTTTTGAATTTCATCTAAAATTTCAATGCTTAAGGAATCGATTCTAAGAGATGGTAATGAAATTGAAATATATTCTTGGCTGTTTTTATCCATGAGCGAGTAAATTAATTCTTCAATTTTACTGTAATCCCCAGAGCTTAATGATGTTAACGAGACTTCATCATATCCAGTTGTTTTTAATAACTTATCAATTTTTTCTATAATGTTAGTCGGCGTTTTTTCTCTTGTGGGTCGATAAATCATTCCTGCCTGACAAAAACGACATCCCCTTCCACAGCCTCTAAAAATTTCAAGATTAACGCGGTCGTGGACTATTTCTGTATATGGGACAATCATCTTTTCTGGAAAATAAGCGGTTTCTAAATCCTCAACAAATCTTTTCTTTATTCTCAAAGGTGCATTTTCATTTATTACCTCAAAATTTTTGATGATCCCTGAATTTGGTTCATAGGTGACCTCGTAAAAATTAGGAACATAAACCCCTTCGATTCCTGCTACTTTTTTCAAAAATTCAATTCTTCCTTCTTTTCGTTGCTTCCACTCACGATAAAGAGACATAATTTCTAAAACAACTTCCTCTCCTTCACCGATTACAAAAAAATCAATGAAATCAGAAAGGGGCTCTGGATTATATGCACAAGGACCACCTGCAATGATAAAAGGAGCGCTCTCACCTCTATCAATTGACTTTAGTGGAATATGACCTAATTCAAGTATGTTTAAAATATTGGTATAACTCATTTCATATTGCAATGTAAATCCAATAAAATCAAATGCATTTAATGGAGATCTTGTCTCTAATGAAAAAAGTGGCAACCCACACTCTCTTAGTTTTTCCTCCATATCAACCCAGGGTGAAAAAACACGTTCGCAATAAATGTCTTCCTGAGAGTTTAACAATCCATAAAGAATTCTAGTTCCCAAGTGAGACATTCCAACTTCGTAAATGTCTGGAAATGCAAAGGCAAATCTAATTTCAACCGCCTTTAAATCTTTGTATTCCGCATTTATTTCATTCCCACAGTAGGTTATTGGTTTTGAAACAAAAGGCAATAGTTCCATATCTATATCAATTTTCATTATTATTCCTCATTTCCAATCATATATTAATTGTTTTTAACTCGTATATCTTACCCGATTCATTATTAATTGTATAGTATAAATTCAATTTAACCTTAGATTAACACCCCATAAAATTAAAACATAATTGAATCTTCGTGAAAAATGTGTTAAACTTAAAACCATTTTAAGAATTTTTAATATATAGGTAATTGATAAATGATTTTATCTGATTGAGAGAATAACTTTCGGTTATATAAGGAAAGAAAACAGGTCCGTATTCAGAATTATTTCTGAATTGACATAAAACAAGAGAAAATAGGCGGACTTTAATAAGCCAAAGT
>JBOFGH010000065.1:0-28538 GCA_051649025.1 Eubacteriaceae bacterium | reverse complement strand
ATCCTACGAGACTAGCGCAAGTTACTCAAAAGGTATAGTGATTAGACAAAGTCCTGGAGCTGGTGGCGAATCAACAAAGGGAAGCTCTGTAAGCATTGTGGTGAGTACAGGGAAAGTAACAACTCAAAAACTAACCATTAATTTAGGGGATTACGACAAGTCGACGCCAGCTAAATCAGTGAAAGTAAAAGTTTATCTTTATAGTCAAGAGGGTGAAGAAAAAAATGTCTATGAAGGAACGAATATGTCAAACGACTCATTTACCGTCAATGTCGAAGGTTATGGAAGAGAAATTTATGAAATCTTTATTGATGGCGTAAGTGTTGGGTCAAATTACATTGATTTTTAAAATACTGGAGGTAAAATTTGTTCCTAACTGAAAAAAAGATTGGTAAGATAGTGAAGGGCATTGGAGGCTTCTATTATGTGAAGCCTCCAAATTCTGATAGCGTCATCGAATGTAAGGCCCGTGGTCTTTTGAGGCATCAAAATATTAAGCCAACGGTAGGGGACGAGGTGATCATTATCTCGGAAAATCCTGGGGAATGGATGATTGATTCAATACAAACCCGAAAAAATATTTTTATAAGACCAACGGTGGCCAATGTGGATATTGGTCTTATTGTATTTGCGTTAACGAACCCTAATCCTAATTTATTTTTATTGGATAAGCTCTTGGTCAGTTCGGAAATCGAAAATGTTGAACCTGTGATTTGTTTTTTAAAACGAGATTTAGTCTCCCTTGAAAAAGAAGAGGAAATGAGAGAGATTTACTCAAAAACACCCTATAAACAATTTTATTTTTCGAATGAAGACAGGGACACAATCAATGAAATAGCCAAAGTGATTGGTTCTAAAACTGCTTTTATGGCAGGCCCTTCTGGGGTTGGGAAATCAACTCTAGCCAATAATTTTTGTGAAGGTCAGTTTATGGAAACAGGGGAAATTAGTTTAAAACTTAAAGGAGGGAAGCATACGACCCGTCATGTGGAACTTTTAAAAATGAAGAATGGCGGGTTTTTATTGGACACTCCAGGATTTTCATCCTTTCAGATTCCAGACGATGTTTCCCCAGAAGATATTAAAGACTACTTTCCTGAATTTGAAGGTAAGAAATGCCGTTTCAAAAGTTGTCTACATCAAAATGAACCAGGATGTCAGGTAAAAAAAGAGGTAGAAGAGAATATCATTAGTAAAGTGCGTTACCAGCACTATATACAAATTCTCGATGCCATTAAAAAGGAGCATTGATAAAATGATTGTTTTAATTTTTACAAATGGAAGTTATGACGATCTTGATTTTTACCGTAACTATTTAAGCAAACTCGAAGACTTCTTTTGCATTTCCATTGATGGTGGAGGTGAGATTGTAAGAACCCTAGAGATTGTTCCAGACATTCTCATTGGAGATATGGATTCAATTAGTGTAGAAACCTTTGATTTTTTTAAAAACATTAAGCGTTTGGAATTTCAAAAGGAAAAAGATGAAACCGATACAGCCCTTGGCATTCGCTATGTTCTTGAGATGGCAAAAGAAAAAACCATTGAAAAAGTAATTATTTTTGGAGGCATTGGAACACGAATAGATCATACCCTAGGAAATATTTATTTATTAACACAGTTTCTAAAAGAGAAGATACGTTGCGAAATGGTGAATGAGAGCAATCAAATTTTTTTGTTAGATAAAGAAGAAACATTGAATCTTGAAGTAGGAACGACGGTTTCTTTATTGCCTTTAGGGGAAGTGGTTACAGGGATAACGATTAAAGGCTTTAAATACCCAATTTTAGAAGGGAAAATGGGGGTTGAGGATAATCCCTATGGGATCAGTAATATTGTAAAAAGTAAACCACAAAGGATTAAATTTGATACAGGGCGACTCCTTGGGATCGTGGTTCAGGAAAACTAGGGCTTCTAAAAGAAGAAATAAAAAAAGAGTCTATCAAAAGAGAAAGACTCATTTAATGTTCCTAAAAAAGGGAAAGAGAATATTAAGCTCTTTCAACTTTTCCTGATCTTAAACAGCGTGTACAAACACTGATACGCTGTGGTGTGCCTTCAATAACCACTTTAACTTTTTGCAAATTGGGTTTCCAAACTCGTTTATTGTGTTTATTTGAATGACTAACCTGGTTGCCAGAAACAACGGTTTTTTTACATACAAAACATTCTTTAGCCATGCCATAACCTCCCTTACAATTACCTTTTATAAAACAAAGTGTATTATATCATATAAATTTAAAATATTGCAATAGAATTTTTGACTTCTAATAAAATATTATGTAAAATAGAATCATACAATTCCTTCAAGCACTTTTGTTTGGATTGAATGAGAAGTATAAAATAAGGAGATTTTAAAATGAAAATAAATTCCGATTTAGGATATATTGACATTACCAAAAAAGCAGTAGCAGATATTGCAGGGAATGCAGCAATGGAATGTTATGGTTTGGTAGGAATGGCCCATAAACGTGGAAAAGACGGACTGATTGAATTGCTTTCTGGGGAGCAAGCCAACAAAGGCGTGGGAGTGAAAATCGAAGACGATCGCTTAATTATTGATTTATACGTGATTGTTGAGTATGCAGTAAAAATTTCGGTGGTTGCCGAAAATATTATTTCGAATGTGAAATATAGCGTAGAAAAGCAAACGTCTTTAAGAGTTAAAAGAATTAACGTAAATGTTGTAAGTGTGCGTGTGTAAATGGGAGACAGCATGAAAATTCAGGAAATAAATGGCCAGCAACTAAGAAAGATGCTTGAGTATGGTGCCAAAAATTTAGAATTAAACAGAAAAATTGTTGATGAATTAAATGTTTTTCCAGTACCCGATGGGGATACTGGAACTAATATGTCATTAACCTTTACCCATTCGGTTTCAGAATTTGACCGAATTGAAAAGGTTAATGTTTATAGTGTAGCCAAAAGTGCTTCTTCTGGAGCACTCATAGGAGCACGTGGGAACTCAGGGGTTATTCTCTCTCAGCTGTTAAGAGGCTTTGCAGAAGGCTGTAAAAATAAAGAAGTTTTAGATATCGAAGGCTTTGGAAATGCCGTTAAGTCCGCTGCAGATGTTGCATACAAAGCAGTCATGAAGCCCACAGAGGGGACTATTTTAACAGTGGCAAGGGAAATGGGAGAATATGCAATTGAGCATATGTCTGAGTTCTCTTCCCTAGATTTATACCTTGAAGGCATTGTGAATCATGGTAAAAAAACTTTAGAAAAAACCCCAGAGATGTTGCCAGTGTTAAAAGATGCAGGGGTAGTAGATGCCGGTGGCCAAGGCTTAATCTGTATTGTTGAAGGGGCCTTAAAGGCTTTAAAAAATGAAGAACTCGACAAAGAAGTCGAATTAAAAACAAGTGATTTAGATAAGTTTGTAGATGATTCTGCAATGCGCCCCGAAGATATTACCTTTGGGTATTGTACAGAATTTATTGTTAAGGATGCCGAAGAAGCCAATGATGACGAACTAAGAGAATACTTAAATACTCTTGGGGACTGTGTTTTGGTGATTAAAGATGATGCCGTTATTAAGGTTCATCTTCACACAGATAATCCAGGGCTTGCTCTTGAAAAAGGAGGAAGCATGGGGAACCTAACCCGAATTAAAATTGATAATATGCGGGAACAATTTGCGGACAAAGGGACTTCTGAAAAAGAACCCATGGTTCCATTTGGATTTGTTGCGGTTTCACCAGGAGAAGGACTCACCCAGCTTTTTAAAGATCTTGGAGTAACACGGGTTATTTCAGGGGGACAAACCATGAATCCAAGCACCCATGATTTCTTAAACGAAATAGATAAGATTAATGCAGAAGTTATTTTCTTGTTCCCCAATAATAGCAATATTATTATGGCAGCTAAACAAGCAAGGGAAATGTCAGAAAAAGAAGTGGTGGTTATACCTTCGAAAAACATTCCACAATGCATTTCTGGAATGCTTGCATTTTCACATGAAATGAGCAAAGAAGAAAACGAAGAACGCATGATAGAAGCCATAGGGAACGTTGAAACCGGAGAAGTCACTTATGCGGTTCGAGATACAAAGATTAATGGGCTAAAAATTAAAAAAGGAAATGTCATCGGAATTTCTAAGGGAGAAATTAAATTTGCAGGAAAAGCCATTGATAAAATAACCCAAGAGTTATTAGAAACGATGGTGAATGATGACAGCGAGTTAATTTCTGTCTACTACGGAAAAGACGTTAAAGAAGAAGAGGCTTTTGCTTTGGGTGAAGGACTCGAAGAAGAGTTTGATGCCTGTGACATCGAAATTCATTATGGCGGACAACCTCTTTATTACTATATCCTTTCAGTAGAATAGTAAGAGTGGTTGTATTACAGTGGTTTAAAAGATCATATTTACACATAAATTGGGAGAAAACATGAAATTAGAAGATTCTATATCCGTTTTAAAAGGCGTTGGTCCTAAGAGAAAAGAGATTCTGGCGACACAACAAATTTTTACGATAGAGGATCTTCTTAAATTTTACCCTAAAAAATATTTAAACCGTCAATTAATTAATCATGAAGATGAAATCATTTATGAAGAACCAAATACCATAAAAGCCATGGTCAGCGGCCAAGGGAATATTCTAAGACGTCCAGGTGGGCTTTCATTATTTACCTTGCCACTCCTTTGGAACGAAAAAAAAGTCACAGGGGTTTTCTTTAATCAACCTTACCTCAAAGGAAATTTTAGAGAAAATCAAACCTACTTTTTTTATGGGAAAATTCAAGGACAAGGGAAGGGGTTTAAACTCCTTAATCCCCAATTTGTTCTTGAAAATAACCCAGGTGAGTTTTTTGCATTAACGTCAGTTTACCGAAAAATTCAAGGAGTTCCCAACGAAGGCATAAGAAAGATGCTTCACCAGGTTTTTGAAAGCGGCCTTAGCATTGAGGAGGATCTTCCTTTAGAAATTTTGGAGGCATACGGCTTAAAAAGGAAAGAAGAAGCACTAAAAAGTATTCATTTTCCAGAAAAGATGGAAGAGATTTTATCAGGAAAACGACGCTTGAAATTTGAAGAAGCGCTGAAAATAAATTTAGGAATTCTTTCTAATAATGATCAAACAAAGGTTTCGAACATCGAAATTTCATATACCACAGGGATTCAGCCCATTATCAATCATCTTCCTTACGAGCTAACAAAAAGTCAAAAGGCGGTTCTTGAGGATATCCAACAGGATCTAAAAAGCAGAAAAGTGATGAACCGTCTTGTTCAAGGCGATGTGGGATCAGGTAAAACAGTGATTGCTATAATGAGTGCAGCGTTAATGGCTCAGAACGGTTATCAAACCGCTTACATGGCTCCCACAGAAATTTTAGCACAACAACACGGGCGGAATTTTTCTGAGATTTTAAAAAACACAGCCATTAAAATTGAAATCATCACAGGAAGTATTAAAGCAAAAGAAAAAAGAGAAATCCTAAAACGGATCGCAGAAGGGGAAACTCAAATCATCATTGGAACACATGCGTTAATCCAAGAGTCTGTTGACTACTATAATCTGGGATTGGTAATTACAGATGAACAACATCGTTTTGGGGTAAAACAACGGGGGAAGCTTTCCCTAAAGGGGCAGCAACCACACACCATGGTGATGAGTGCAACCCCAATTCCAAGAACGCTTGCCCTTATTTTATACGGCGATCTTTCGGTGTCCTATATTGATGAGCTACCTCAGGGGAGAAAATTGATTAAAACCTATTGTTACGATGAAGCCTCTTTAAATAAAATATATCATTTTATGGAAGGGGAAGTTCAAAAAGGGCGACAAGGGTTTATTATTTGTCCTTTTATAGAAGCCTCAGAGGAAATGGATAATGTTAGGGATATTGAAACTGTTTTTAAAGAAGTCAAAGATTTTTTTAAAGACAAATATGCCATTCGTTTTTTACATAGTCGTCTTAGCAATGACGAAAAAGAAAAGATTATTCAAACCTTTAACGCTGGGAACATTGATCTTTTAGTAGCAACCAGTATTATTGAGGTAGGGATTGATGTTCCAAATGTTTCAGTGATAACCATTTTAAGTGCAGAACGTTTTGGTTTGTCCCAGCTACATCAGTTACGAGGTCGGGTTGGAAGAGGAAAACATCAATCCTATTGTTTTTTAGTCACCAATTCCAAAGCCCCAGAAACCCTAGGGAGAATGGAAGTCATTGTTAAGAATAGCAGTGGAAAAAAGATTGCAGATGAAGATTACAAAATGAGAGGACCAGGGGATTATTTTGGACTAAGACAACATGGCTTTCCAGAGTTTGATTTACTTAACCCATTGGAAGACCTAGAACTAATCCAAGTGACAAAAGAACTAGGAAAAAAAATGTTTCGATCAGGAAAAAAAGAAGATATTCTTTATCGAGAAAAAACAGTCAAAGCATTTTATAAAGAAGTTGAAGAAATATCATTGAATTAATAGGAGGTTTTATGCGGGTTATTGCTGGAAGTAAAAGAGGAAAGAAACTAGCAGAGTTTAAAGGTGAAAGCATTCGTCCTACCTCCGATAAAGTAAAAGGCGCAATTTTTAGTAGTCTCCAAAATGAAATAAAAACCTGTCAAGTCTTTGTCGACTTATTTGGTGGCACAGGCGCCATGGGAATTGAGGCCTTAAGTCGGGGAAGCAAAAAAGCTTATTTTTTTGATAGTGCCAAGGAAAGCATTCAACTGATTAATAAAAATCTTAAGTTAACAGATTTTGAGAATCAAGGCAGTGTTAATTTAATGTCAGCAAAACGAGGGATCGACTTTTTAGGAACAAATAATATTCAGTGTGATATTATTTTTATGGATCCCCCTTACAAAATGGCTGAGGAATGTGTTGAATTAATCGAGTTAATTTCAAAAAAAGAAATTTTAAGAGATTTTGGAAAAATAGTGATAGAATGTGAAAAATCTGTTATAATGCCATTAGAAAAAAATAATTTTCGTTGCATTAAAAGTAAAAAGTATGGAAATACAATGATTTGTTATTATGATAGGGAGATAAATAGGATTGAGAGTAGCAGTTTATCCAGGGAGTTTTGATCCAGTAACCTTTGGACATTTAGATATTATACAACGGGCATCAAAAGTTTTTGATAAACTCATTGTTTGTGTTATGGTTAATCACGATAAAAAATATCTTTTTAGCAGTGAAGAAAGAGCACAATTAATTACTGAAAATATTAAAAAACTCAACAATGTTGAAGTTGATATTTACGATGGGCTACTTGTTGATTATGCAAAAAAAATGGATGCTAAAATTATTGTTAAAGGGCTTCGAGCAATTTTGGATTTTGAATACGAATTCCAAATGGCTCTAACCAATAAGCACCTAGATAATGAGATTGAAACTTTTTTTATGATGACAAGTAATAAGTATTCATATCTAAGCTCAAGCCTAGTCAAAGAAATTACCAAATTTCAAGGCAATGTATCTGATTTTATTCCTGAAAATGTAGAAAAAGCAATCAAAAAAAAGTATGAGGAAGGATATATGAGATGAAGGTTTTAGAACTATTAGCAGAATTAGAAGAAGTGGTAGAAAAGGGGAATACACTCCCGTTTTCATCAAAGGCGTTGGTTAACCCAGAAGAAGTCATTGAAATTATTGAAGAAATTAGAGAGGCAATGCCCCCGGAGCTTAACGAAGCAAGAAATTTGATTGCAGATCGAAAACGCATTATCTTCGATGCTCAAAAAGAAGCAGACCAAATTAAGGCTGAAGCTGAGAAAAGACTAAAAGAACTGATTGATACCAATGAAATTACGAAAACAGCGGTTGCAAATGCAAATGAAATTATGCACAATGCAAACGCAAGTGCCAAAGCCTTAAAAAGCGGTACCCAAAACTATTCAGATAAATTACTCTACAGTCTTCAATTACAGCTAAAAGAAATGAATGACAAAATTGAGCAAAATAGAAAAGAATTAAAAAACATAAAATAGTAATTTCAGAGGCTGTGTGAAAACACGGCTTTTTTTACGCAAAATAGAAAAAGAGGTTATAAAATGATAGAAATTGGAAAAATTCAAAAATTAGAAGTTGCCCGAATAACAGGGGTTGGAGCTTATTTATACGACGGGTTTAATCCCAAAGAAGATGTATTACTTCCTAATAATGCCTGTCCAGAAAAATTAAAGGAAGGGGACGAAATAGAAGTCTTTATTTATAAAGATTCCAAAGATCGTTTGATTGCAACCACAAAAATTCCTAAAATCACTTTAGGGGAATTTGGGGTTCTTCGTGTTGTTGATATTACAAAAATAGGGGCATTTCTAGATTGGGGATTAGAAAAAGACTTGCTTTTGCCATATAGCGAGCAAATTCTAAAAGTACAAAAGAATCGGGAATATCTCGTTAATCTGTATTTAGACAAAAGCGAACGACTTTGTGCAACCATGAAAGTATATCCCCTACTTAAAAATACAGATTTGTATAAATCAGGGGATTGGATCGAAGGGTATGTGTATCAGATTAATTCAGACTTAGGAGCACTTGTGGCTGTGGATAAAAAGTATCATGGGCTAATACTCACCCGAGATATGAATGATGAGATTCATTGTGGAGATAAAATAAAAGCAAGAGTTTCAGAAATAAGAAACGATGGAAAACTGATCTTAAGTCCAAACAGAAAAGCCTATAAAGAAATTCCTAAAGATGCCATCATGATTTTAACAAAACTAAACGAAAATCAAGGTCTCTTACCCTACAATGATAAAACAAGTCCATTTATTATTAAAAAAGAATTAAACATGAGCAAAAGCTCTTTTAAACGAGCGGTTGGAAAACTACTAAAGGAAAAGAAAATTCGCATTACAGAAAGAGGCATTGAAAAAAATGGCCGATAAAAAGTCTCAAGTTGTTTTAATGCCCTGTGAATCCTATGACTTTAATTTAGTTTACCAACAACTAAAAAAAGCAATCGATCTTTTAGGTGGTATTAAAAAATTTGTTGATCCTAGGGAAAGAGTTTTATTAAAACCAAACCTTTTAAGGGGAAAATCGCCAGAAGCAGGGGTTACGACCCATCCCGTTGTTTTTGAAGCGATGATAAAACTGTTAAGAGAAGAAGGCATTCAAGAAATTGCCTATGGGGATTCCCCAGGGTTTGGAAGCCTTTCCAACGTGGCAAAAGAGTGCGGTCTTAAAAAAATTGGAGAAGCTTACGATGTCCCCCTTTTAGATTTTAGTCATGGAGAAACCGTCGATTATTATGCTGGAGAAGTAACCAAGCGATTTGAAATTGCCAAAGGGGTTCTTGATTCGGAGGCAATTATAAATCTGCCTAAAATGAAAACCCACGGATTAACACGATTAACAGGCGCCGTAAAAAATCTATTTGGTTGCGTCTACGGCTTTAATAAAGGGGCTTCACACGCACGTTACCCAGAGGTATTAGGATTTTCAAAAATGCTCATTGATTTAAATCGATACCTACTCCCTAAAGCACGATTACATGTTATGGATGGGGTGATCGCCATGGAAGGAAATGGACCCGCATCTGGGACTCCTGTATTAATGAAGGTGCTTATTGTGTCAGAAGATCCAGTCGCATTGGATGCGACCTTTGCACGGATGGTCGACCTTAATCCAGAATTTATGCCTACAAATGTGAATGGAAAAGAAATGGGATTAGGGGAATGGGAAGAAGAGAAGATCGAACTCATAGGAGGCACCATCGATGCCTTCAAAAATCCAGAATTTGATGTTGTTCGAGAGCCTGTGGATCTACTCGACATTTCCCGATTGGGTGCATTGGCAAATATTCGAGGGTTGCTAGTAAGAAAACCTGTTGTAGAAAAAAACAAGTGTGTCGGTTGTGGGATCTGTGAAAAAAGCTGTCCCTTGGAGAAAAAAGCCATTAAAATGGTAGTGCGAAAACGGAGAACCTACCCTTTGTATTATTATCACCGTTGTATACGCTGCTATTGCTGTCAAGAAATGTGTCCTACAGGAGCTATTTCGGTAAAAACACCAATGATAGGAAAGCTACTTGTTTATAAATAAAAATGAATAATCCATGAATTGTTGTGAGGAGGTGTGAAGGATGGCAAAAAAAATTAAGCTAACACATTATGCAAACTCAGGGGGCTGAGGGGCTAAAACAGGGCCGGGGGCTCTTGAAAAAATACTAGAAAATCTTCCTAAATTTGAAGATGAAAACTTACTGATTGGGTTTGATAAAAATGATGATGCTGCTGTCTATAAAATTAATGAAGACCTTGCATTAATACAAACCGTTGATTTTTTTCCTCCAATTGTTGATGATCCCTATGATTTTGGACAAATTGCAGCCGCCAATGCACTCAGTGATATTTATGCAATGGGAGGAGATCCGAGGTTAGCGATGAATTTGATTTGCTTTCCAGATTGCTTACCCAAAGATGTTTTAGAAGAAATACTCCAAGGGGGATGCCAAAAAGTAAAAGAAGCTGGTGCGACCCTATCAGGAGGACACACCATTGAAGATGAAGAAATAAAGTATGGTTTAAGTGTCACAGGTTTTATCCATCCCAACAAAGTATTAGCCAACGCGACTGCAAAAGAAGGGGATTTGTTGATATTAACAAAGCCTTTAGGGATTGGGATTTTGACAACTGGGGCCGCAGGAGACATGCTTACAGCAACTGAGTATCAGGGGATGGTGGAAATGATGAAAACCCTAAATGCTTTTGGGAAAAAAGCCATGAGTTTTGTAAACCCACATGCCTGCACTGATATTACGGGGTTTGGATTTTTAGGTCATGCCTATGAAATGGCAAGTGGAAGTGCCTTAACCATGGAAATCTACGGAAATGAATGTCCGGTTTTTAAAAAGGCTCTTGCATTGGCAAAAGACGGAATGATCCCAGAAGGCGCTTATCGAAATCGTGACTACTTTAAGCAAAGCGTTTGCTTTAAAAACAATATCCCTCAGGCATTGGAAGATGTTCTTTTTGACCCTCAAACATCTGGTGGGTTATTAATTGCAGTGAAGGAAAGCGAAGCCATGACCTTATTAAATGTTTTAGAAGAATATACACCCTGGGGAAAAGTGGTTGGACAGATGAAAGCCCAAGGGGAAAAAGCAATCATTGTTAAATAAAACTTTGGGGAATTTTATTCTCCAGAGTTTTTTTAAAAAGGACATTTGTTTTAGACTAAAGTACTAAATAAAAACATAGGGGATTTTAGCCATTTTGGCATTGACAGAAGTAAGTTCATTTTATATGATAATATGAAATATTTAAAAGGGAGTGATTCCGTTGTTAGCATCAAAATTAATTTTAAAATGTCTCGAAAGAGAAAATGTTGAGTATGTATTTGGTTATCCTGGTGGAGCGTTGCTACCACTTTATGAAGCCTTTAGAACATCCCCAGTCAAGCATGTCCTAGTGAGAAACGAACAAGCGGGTCCTCATTATGCAAGTGGTTACGCAAGAGAATCTAGAAAAGTTGGGGTTTGTTTAGCGACTTCTGGTCCAGGAGCGACAAATCTTGTCACGGGTATTGCAACAGCATATCTCGATTCCATTCCCATTGTAGCCATTACGGGACAAGTCGATCGAGAATTGATTGGAACAGACGCATTCCAAGAAGCAGATATTACAGGGGCCACTGCCCCTTTCACAAAACATAGCTATTTGGTGAAGGATGCAGCTGAAATCCCTAAAATTATTAAGGAAGCATTTCATATAGCTTCAACAGGACGTCCTGGTCCTGTGCTCATTGATATTCCAAGAGATGTGCAATTGGAAAACGTAAAAACAGGGACTGTTTGCGACAAGATTGATATTATGGGTTATAAACCAACCCTTACAGGGCATTCAGGGCAAATTAAGAGAGCTATTCGTAAAATTAAGAATTCAGAACGTCCTGTTATTTATGCAGGCGGCGGGGTGAATTTAGGACATGCTCAAAAAGAAGTCTTAGCCTTTGCTGAAAAAAACCAAATCCCTGTTATCACCTCATTAATGGGAATTGGGGCTTTTCCAGAAGATCATCCCTTATATTCAGGAATTGTAGGAAGCCATGGGTTTGAATATTCCAATCATGTAATGGATGAATCCGACTTAATTATTAATATTGGGGCTCGTATGTCAAACCGAGCCACTTCAAAATTACAAAATTTTAATTCAGGTTTAGAATTTGTACATATCGATATCGACCCAGCAGAAATTGGGAAAAATATGGAAACCAATGTCCCCATTGTAGGGGATGCAAAAACCATCCTTGCAGAAATTATCGAGAAAGACACCACCAGAGATCGAAACGCGTGGTTGTCTGAAATAGAACGTATTAAAAAAGAGTATCCCATTGTTTACGAAGCGGCTCCTCCATGTAGCACTATGGTTAATCCTAAAATTCTTTTTAGAACCTTGTCCGAAATCTCTTCAGAGGATGCAACCCTTGTTGCCGACGTTGGACTCAATCAAATTTGGTCAGCCCTATATTATCGCATAGAAAAAGAGCGAAAATACTTTACCTCTGGTGGCCTTGGAACCATGGGTTATAGTATTCCAGCAGGAAGTGGGGTTTGCTTTGCGACCCTTGAAAACAAGAAAGAAGTCTTTATTGTTTGTGGTGATGGAAGTTTCCAAATGGGAATGGGAGAACTTGGGGTTATTGCAGAACATCAACTGAATGTGAATATCATTCTTATTACCAATACAAAATTAGGAATGGTTCGCCAGCTCCAGTACGATACCTATGGAAAAGGTCACTATTCAGGAACGGATCTTAATTTCGAAATTGATTTTATGAAGCTTGTTGAAGCCTATGGAATCAAGGGATTTGATGTGAGTAGTAACGAAGAGTTCGAAAATGTATTGCCAGAAGCCATTGCTCACAATGGGCCAACACTGATTCAATGTAGAGTGCATCCAGACTTTATTAAAATATAGGATAGAGGAGAAAATGAAGATGGAAAAAACATGTTTATCATTACTCGTGGAAAATAATTTTGGAGTCTTAAGTCGTATCTCAGGTCTGTTTGCAAGACGTGGTTATAATATAGATAGTTTAACTGTTGGAACGACCCAAGACTTAAAATTTTCAAGAATTACGATTACGGTGACAGGTGATGAGCAAATTTTGATTCAAATAAAGAAACAGTTAAATAAGCTCATTGATGTTATTAAAGTCATTGAATTAAATAAAGAGGAAGCGATTACAAGAGAACTCGTTTTCATTAAAGTAAAAGCCGATGATACAACCCGTTCTCATATTGTGGAGATTGCAAACTTATTCCGGGCAAATATTGTTGATGTAGGACGGGAAAGTCTTATTTTAGAGATTA
Organism: Eubacteriaceae bacterium; assembly: GCA_051649025.1. GTDB lineage: Bacteria > Bacillota > Clostridia > Eubacteriales > Eubacteriaceae > Acetobacterium. The sequence goes on along the minus strand of JBOFGH010000065.1, from coordinate 15,263 downwards.
CTGGTACCCGAGATAAAATTGAAGCATTTTTTAATATGATCGAACCTTATGGGATCCTTGAGTTTATTCGTTCAGGAGAAACAGGTTTGCAACGGGGAAATAAAATCTTATCAGTTTAGGAAAAATAACCGTTGATCACTCAACGGTTATTCCCTTGTAAAGCCGGCCGTAATAACCAAGGATTTGATTGTTATCGAATTAACAGAGTTATTTTAAAATAGACTTTATTTTTAAGTAAATTTAGGTTACAATGGTTTTAATAATAATTTATTATTAAAACCATTGTAAGAAACGATCCAAGTAATTTATTAGAGTAGGAGTAGGAAAATGTACAAAATTATCTCAAAAAGATTATTAAATGATTCAGTGACATTAATGGAAATTGACGCCCCTCATATTGCGAGGAAAGCCCAAGCTGGACAGTTCATCATTTTTAGAGTTGACGAACAAGGGGAAAGAGTCCCATTAACCATTGCAGATTATGATAGAGAAAAAGGGACAGTAACCATTATTTTCCAATTAGTAGGAGCTTCGACTGAGCTTTTAAACACACTTGAAGTAGGGGATTGTATTTTAGATTTTGTCGGGCCATTAGGCGTTCCCACCCATATTAACCCAGAAGCAAAACGTGTGTGCGTTATTGGGGGAGGTGTGGGAAATGCAATTGCTTTTCCACAGTCTAAAGCCCTTCATAATGGAGGAATTGCAGTGGATATGATTGCAGGTTTTAGAAATAAAGACATTGTTATTTTAGAAAAAGAAATGTCAGAAGTTTCTGATAATCTTTATATTATGACAGACGACGGCTCTTATGGAGAAAAAGGGTTAGTTACAAATAAACTTAAAGACTTAATTGAAAGCGGGGTCAAATATGACGAAGTGATCGCTATTGGCCCAGTAATCATGATGAAATATGTTGCAGAAACAACCCGACCTTTTGAAATCCCTACCATGGTTTCATTAAATCCCATTATGGTTGATGGCACGGGTATGTGTGGATGTTGTCGTGTTAAAGTGGGTGGAGAAACCAAGTTTGCCTGTGTTGAAGGCCCAGATTTTAATGGACACGAAGTCGATTTTGACGAACTCATGGTTAGAAATAGCTTCTACAAAGAACGGGAAGCAGCAGATAAAGAAGAACCTTGTCGATTAACAGGAGGAAAATGCAATGGCTAATATGTCCCTAAATAAAATTCCAATGCCGGAACAACTCCCTAATATTAGGAATAAAAATTTTAAAGAAGTTGCTGAAGGCTATACTCCAGAAATGGCCAAAGAAGAGGCCACACGTTGCCTAAACTGTAAAAAAAGACCCTGTGTTGATGGATGCCCAGTAAATGTTAGAATTCCAGAGTTTATTGGAAAAGTGGCAGAAGGTGATTTTCAAGGGGCCTATGAAGAAATAGCAATGACCAATTCCTTACCAGCAGTTTGTGGACGTGTTTGTCCCCAAGAAAGCCAATGCGAAGGCGTTTGCGTTCGGGGGAAAAAAGGAGAACCGGTTGCCATAGGACGTCTTGAACGATTTATAGCTGATTGGCAAATGGAAAATGGGAGTCAAAAAATTAGCAAACCAATTTCCAATGGACACAAAGTAGCCATCGTTGGTGCAGGCCCTGCTGGTTTAACCTGTGCAGGAGATTTAGCAAAGCTTGGATACGAAGTCACAGTTTACGAAGCCTTCCATGTTGCCGGTGGGGTTTTAATTTATGGCATTCCAGAATTCCGTTTACCTAAAGCCATTGTAGCAGAAGAAGTTGGAAAGCTTTGTGAGCTTGGAGTGGCAATCAAAACCAATAGGGTCATTGGAAAAGTGGATTCTGTTGATGAATTATTCGAAAATGGTTTTGAAGCTGTTTTTATTGGATCGGGAGCTGGTTTGCCAAGCTTTATGAACATTGAAGGGGAAGACCTACTAGGGGTTTATTCCGCTAACGAATATCTTACAAGAATCAACTTGATGAAAGCTTATAAAGAAGGGTATGATACCCCAATTGCAAATAGCCATTCTGTGGCAGTGGTTGGTGGGGGAAATGTTGCCATGGATGCTGCCCGTTGTGCAAAACGATTAGGGGCAGAAAATGTCTATATTGTATATCGTAGATCCATGGAAGAACTCCCAGCAAGGGCTGAAGAAGTGCATCATGCAAAAGAAGAAGGGATTGAATTTAAACTCTTAAATAATCCTGTAAGAATCTTAGGAAATGATGAAGGAAAAGTTGTTGGGATTGAATGTATTGAAATGGTGTTAGGGGAGCCAGATAGTTCTGGACGACGACGACCTATTCCAAAAGAAGGAAGCAATTTTGTTCTTGAGGTGGACACGGTGATTATGTCGATTGGAACGAGTCCAAATCCTTTGATTATTTCAACCACAAGTGGGTTAGAAGCCAATAAATGGGGATGCATTGTGGCAGATGAAAAAGGTAAAACCACTAAAACAGGGGTTTATGCTGGAGGGGATGCAGTCACAGGAGCCGCCACAGTTATCTTGGCCATGGGAGCCGGAAAAACCGCAGCGGAAGCCATTGACGACTATATTAAAACAAAATAGAGTGATGTGTAAAAAAAAGAACTGTTGTGAAGCAACGGTTCTTTTTTTAGAATAAACAAGTTGACTGAAAAAATAGATCATGCAAAGAGCAAAATGTTTGACAAAAAGAACAATATATTGTACAATTAACTGTACTAAAATGAAGGGATATGATTTAATGTTAGCAGTTAATTACTCAACCATTAGAAACAATTTAAAAAATTATTGTGATAAGACAACGGATGAAGATGAAGTTGTGATTATCACAAGAAAAGAAGAAAAGAATGTGGTGCTTCTAAGCCTCGAAAAATATAATCAACTGATGAAAGCGGCACGTAATGCGGAATACCTTGCCATGATTGATCGGGGTCTGGAACAACTTGCTTCTGGGAATGGTCAACAGCATGAACTCATTGAGATAGATGAATAAGCTCTGGTCTGACAGAGCATGGGATGACTACCTATACTGGCAGACACAAGATAAACGTACACTCAAAAAAATAAATGAACTGTTAAAAGATATTGAGAGAAGTGGATATTCCGAAGGAATTGGAAAACCAGAACAATTGAGATACCGAAATGCATGGAGTCGTCGAATTGATAAGGAAAATCGGCTGATTTATAGAATTGACGAAAATGACAATCTTTGGATTGTTGCTTGTCGAGGACATTACGAAGATTAGCAAAGACAATAAGAAGAATTTGAAATCAAGAGAAAGACTCGAAATGAAGTGCCTCCTTAAACACAGACAATAAATTTATATTGAGCGGAATGTAACCTGAAATTTCAGGGGACATTCCGTTTAATTTTTTCATATTTTTTTGTTTTATGGAAGCGATGGTTTTTTTGTGTTATAATAAAAAAATATTGAAAAAATCAGGAGAGATTAATGGAAACCATTAAGGGAACGGTGGAGCACATCGTCTTTAGAAATACAAGTAATGGCTATACCGTGGCCCATTTTGACATCGACGGCAATATGGTCACTGTGGTTGGTAATTTTGATGACCTCAATCAGGGGGAATACCTAAAGCTTAAAGGGCACTGGACAGAGCATAAAAACTATGGCGACCAATTTACCATGGAAACCTACGCCATGGAAATTCCAACCTCAACAGAAGGAATTACCCGTTATTTAGCATCAGGAATATTGCCAGGTATTGGCGATAAAACCGCCAAAGCCATTGTTGACCGTTTTGGAGAAGAGACCCTTGAAATACTGGATAACCATCCCGATCGGTTAAGTGAAATAAAAGGGATAGGGAAAAAAACCCTAGGGGCGATAAAGGAAGTTTACTCAGAACAACGAGAAATCCGTCAGATTATGATTCAAATCCAAGAATATGGTATTTCGGCAACGTGGGCGATGAAGCTTTATAAAACCTATCAGTCAAATACTATTTCAGTGTTACTCAATAATCCCTACCAAATGATTGAGGATATTCGTGGTATTGGGTTTAAAATAGCAGATCAAATAGCAGCTCAATTAGGCTTTGACATCAATAATCCCAATCGGGTTTTATCAGGAATCCAATTTGCTTTAAACGACTGTTACAATCGTGGCAATACCTTCATGAAAGAAACCGAATTAGTGGATGTGGCATCTCGGTTACTAGGTGTGGGATCAGAAGAAGTGAGTGATCAGTTGGGAGAGTTAATCTTAACAGGACGAATTGTGCAAGAAGAAATAAAGGATCAGAAAGTTTATTATCCGAGAAACCTTTACGAAGCAGAAGATAATACAGCATTGGCCATGGCTAGAATTAGCCAGGGAACCTACGAAATTCCAAATGCGGATATTTCCCAAAAGATCAACGCCTATGAAAAGAATAAGAATATTACCTTAGACGAGCGCCAAACCGAAGCAATTGCCGCTGCCATGGATCATGGGGTAATTATTATTACAGGAGGCCCTGGAACAGGAAAAACCACCATTATTAACGGGATTGTAGGTATTTTTGAGAGCCTTGGTTTAAAAACCGTTTTAGCAGCACCAACAGGAAGAGCCGCAAAACGTATTACAGAAACAACGGGATACGAAGCGAAAACAATTCACCGTTTACTGGAATACGAATTTACACAAAACGACGATTTTCCAAGCTTTTCAAAGGATGAGTCGAACCCATTGGAAGTGGATGCCATTATTTTAGATGAATCTTCGATGATCGATATTCTATTAATGGATAGCTTATTAGGTGCAATACAGCCAGGAACCCGTCTTATTTTGGTTGGGGATGCAGATCAGCTTCCCTCAGTGGGACCAGGAAATGTTTTAAAAGATATCATTGAGAGTAATGCAGTCAAAGTTTTAAAACTCGAACGGATTTATCGGCAATCAGAAGAAAGTATGATTTCAGTGAACGCCCACGAAATAAACCAAGGGTGTATTCCCGATATCAATAACGACTCAGATTTCCTTTTTCTGAACAAAAATAATCCAGAAAAATTACTTCAAGATATTTTGGAATTAGTCACCACACGAATACCGAATGCAAAAGGATACGACAACATTCACGAAATACAAGTCATTTCCCCAATGAAAAAAGGAAGAGTGGGGGTGACAAACCTTAATAAAGAACTACAAACAGCACTAAATCCCCCAAGGGATGATCTCAAACAGCGTGAGTTTGGGATGGTCACCTTCAGAGAAGGGGACAAAGTGATGCAAATAAAAAACAACTACCAATTAAAATGGACAGAGGTTCATGGTTATGAAGAAGGCGAAGGGATCTATAATGGGGACATTGGCATTCTAGAAACCATTAATGAACAACAAAAAACATTTACTGTTCTCTTTAATGATGGAAAAAAAGTGGTCTATGCCATTGACCAAATGGATGAGATTACCCATGCCTATGCCATGACCGTTCATAAAAGCCAAGGAAGCGAATTTCCAGTGGTTGTCATGCCCATTGTTGGAGGTCCCCCATTGTTTTTAAATCGTAAGCTTTTGTATACCGCAGTAACCCGAGCAAAAAAACTTTTAATTCTTATGGGTAGCAATTATATTTTTCAACAAATGATTCGTTCAGACGATTCACAAATCAGACAAACAGCATTAAAAGATCGAATCGAAAATTACATTAAAAACCCAATGCACTAATCGCAGGAAGGGTAGAAAGCCAAAGAACCGAGGGAGTATGACATTAAAAACAGAAATAATGAAGCTTCTTGAAAGCAGCTTGTTTATAAAAAATGGAACCTGTCCCATTTGTGGGAAGGTTCTTTTTATCACCCCAAATTTTTTATGTGAGGAATGTTGGAGCTATCTTCCAGTAACCACCATGACAAGATGTAAAAGCTGTGGACGACCTAAAATTGATCATAAAAATGACGAATGTAAAGGGTGTAGAAAGGATCATCTTAGATTTAGCGGTGGCTTTAGTTGGCTTGAATACAAAGAATCTGGAAAACCACTGGTTGCGGCCATTAAATTTAGAGAACGCCCCCATTTAGGGATTTGGGCAGGTAAAAACATGGGAGAACACTTGAAGGAATTTCAATGGTTTAAAACCATTGATTTGATTATTCCCATTCCCCTTCACACTAAAAGATTAAAAGAACGTGGCTACAATCAGAGTGAAAAAATTGCCCAAGGGCTTTTAGAATCCCTTGTTTCAATAGGAGGAGAGAAGGGAATTAAATTAGACACACAGTCACTCATTCGAACCCGAAACACCCCACATCAAGTGGGACAAGAAAGAGAAGAGCGATTAACAAATTTAAAAGATGCCTTTCGTGTGGTTGATCCCCATAGCATTAAGGGAAAAAACATTCTGCTGGTGGATGACGTTCTCACGACAGGGGCAACATTGGGAGAAGGAAGAGACGTTTTACTGGGGGCTCAGGCAGCGAAGGTATTTATTGCAACAATCTGTGCAGTCCCAGGCTAAAGAGACCCTTAAGAGGTCTTTTTTTTGTGGCGATTCAAAACAATAAATGATATGATGTGACTATGAAAAAGTTAAAATTATCATAAAAGTGAGAAAGGAATAAAATGAAAGAAATCATTAATCAACTCGTATCCATTTTGGATTCAAAATATATTTTAGAAAACGAACCCTTGAAAAACCATACCTCCTTTAAAGTGGGGGGGCCTGTTAACTTACTTCTTATGCCCCAAACCCTTGAAGGCTTCCAGGGGTGTTTGAAGATTTCCAGAGAAAGTGAATTCCCTGTTTATATCCTTGGAAACGGTTCGAATCTCTTAGTCAAAGACAATGGTGTTCATGGGATTATGATAAAAACCTTGGCATTACAAAAGCTAAAAATAAGTGAAACCACAATGCATGCGGAGCCAGGAATTTCACTAAAAGATTTAGCCGATAAGGCATTAGAACATCATTTAACCGGGTTAGAATTTGCATCAGGAATCCCAGGGAGCTTGGGAGGAGCCGTTTATATGAATGCAGGAGCTTATGATGGTGAAATGAAAAATGTCATTTCCTCCATTGAAGTCTTAACCCCTAGCGGGGAAATAAAAACGATCCCAAAAGAAGCGTGTGGATTTGGGTATCGAAAAAGCATTTTGCAAGGGTCAGAGAATGTTTTAGTGGGGATTAACCTGTCCTTAAGCAAGGGTAACTATAATGAAATTAAAGAAAAAATGGAAGATTTTAACCAACGAAGAAGGGATAAACAACCCTTAGAATATCCCAGTGCTGGAAGTACCTTCCGGCGGCCAGAAGGTTATTTTGCAGGAAAGCTGGTGGAAGATGCAGGATTTAAAGGGTTTTCCATTGGTGGGGCTCAAGTTTCAGAAAAGCATAGTGGTTTTGTTATTAATAAAAACAATGCTACAGCCCAAGATATTTTAAATCTGATTGAAACCATTCAAAAAGAAGTTAAAGACCAGTTTGGAGTCGACCTCCACCGAGAAGTGATTGTCATTGGGGAATCTTAGTGGAAAAATTTTTAGTCGATCTTTGACAGAAACAAAGGAAGTTTATGAAAATTAAGCATGATATGCATACCCACACTACCTGGAGCCACGGTAAAAATACCATCGAAGAAATGGTGGATCAGGGAAGAAAAATTAAATTAGAAGCAATCACCATTTCAGATCACGGGCGGAGTCATCCTGTTTTTGGAGTTCGAAAAAAAAACTTCAAGAAAATGAGAGAAGAAATTGATCGATTGAACAAAAAATATGATGATATTAAAATCTATCTCTCAGTGGAATCGAATCTTATTGGTGCCAACGGAGACATTGATGTCGGTGAGGAAGAAGAGAATTATTGCGATTACATTTTGGCAGGGTATCATTATGGGTATATTCCCAAAACCCTGAAGGATGTTTTTGTATTTTCAATTCCAAATTATCTCGCCAGAGTTTTCCCGTTTTTAAAAAAGCATGTGATTCAAATGAATACTCAAGCCTATGTTAAAATGATGGAAAAAAATAAAGTCAAAATGATCACCCATCCTGGAGATAAAATGCCCATTGATATGGAGGCGGTTGCAAAAGCAGCTGGAAAAAACAAGGTGTTACTCGAAATTAACCCAAGGCATGGACATTTAAGTATAGAAGAAATTAAAATTGCAATGAAATACCCGGTTAATTTTGCCATTAATAGCGATGCCCATTCAATTAAGGCGGTAGGATCAATGGGAAATGCAGAAGAAATCATAAAAAAAACAGGGCTAGAGATAAGCCGCATAGTCAATGTTACACTTTGAAGTTAAAGAAAGGAAAGGAAAAAAAGATGAAAGCGATCATTATAACAGGGATGTCAGGCGCTGGGAAATCCCAGGCCATTGAAATTTTAGAAGATGGTGGCTTTTTTTGTATCGACAATTTACCATCACGTTTTATAGAAACCTTTTTAAATTTGTGTCAGCAGTCTTATGGGGATATCCAAAAGATTGCCTTAGTTACCGATATTCGAGGAGAGATTTTTTTAGACGCAAAAGATTCGACACTTATCGAATTTAAAAAGAATCATCCAGAAGTCGAATTATTTTTTCTTGATGCCAATGACGAAACCCTAGTTGCGAGATATCAAGAATCAAGAAGAGATCATCCCCTTTCAGGAACAGCGGGAAATCTTTTAGAGGCAATCAAAGCAGAAAGAGAAAGTTTAGAACCTATAAAAGACATTGCTGATGAAGTGATCAATACGTCTAATATAAAAGTTGGAACACTTAAAAGACGGCTTCAAGCCATTCTAAAACACGAAGAAGAAAATAGAAAACCAGAGGTTGACATCTACTCCTTTGGATTTAAATACGCAAGCCCCCTAGGGGCAGATTATGTTTTTGATGTGCGATTCCTCCCAAATCCATTTTACAAGAGAGAGTTACGAGAGCTAACAGGCAAAGACCAAGAAGTGAGAGATTATGTGATGTCTTTTCCAGAAGCCCAAGAATTTTATAAAAAAATACTTGATTTATTAACCTTTGTTATTCCAGAATTTACAAAGGTATCCAAAAATATTGTTGAAATTGCCATTGGTTGCACCGGTGGACAACATCGTTCGGTTACCTTTGCATGGCTACTTAATGAGGCACTCAAAGAAAAAGGATACGAAACAAAGCTGAGACATCGAGACATTAATAAAAACAGACTCGATCACTGATAGGAGGTGGAAAGATGGATATGAAGGAATATATAAGAGAGTTCACCCTCAAAGATATTGTTAAGGTTAGAAACCCAAGAGTGGTTGCTATTGGTGGTGGAACAGGGCTTTCAGTTATTCTAAGAGGGCTAAAAAAATACACCGATAACCTTACCGCCATTGTTACCGTTGGTGATGATGGGGGAGGTTCTGGGAAACTCCGAGAAGACCTTGGCATTCTTCCACCAGGGGATATAAGAAACTGCATTTTGGCACTTGCGGATGACGAAAATGTGATGCAAGAATTGTTTAACTACCGTTTTAAAGTTGGGCAAATGGAAGGTCAGAGTTTTGGAAATATTTTTTTAGCGGCGATGAATGGCATCAGTCATGATTTTTACGATGCGGTAAGGCGTACCTCAGATGTGCTTCAAATCAAGGGAAATGTTTTACCAGTGACCCTTTCAGAAATGACCTTGATGGCGGTTCTAAACAATGGAGAGATTGTTAAAGGCGAATCAAATATTCCAAAAGAGACCCTTCGAAAAAAGACCCGTATCAAAGAAATTTTCTTAGGCTCCAAAAATGTTGAGCCATTGCCAGAAACGATTGAAGCCATTTCTAATGCCGATTTAATTATTATTGGGCCAGGAAGCATTTATACCAGCATTATTTCTAATCTTTTGGTTGATCAAGTTGCACAAGCCATTTCAGAGAGCCGAGGAAAACGCTTTTATATCGGAAATGTGATGACACAACCAGGAGAAAGTTGTGGATTTACTCAGAGTGATCATATCAAAGCGATTGAAAAGCATGCCCAATTAAAAACAGGTCGTCTTTTTGATTATGTGGTTGCGAATACAAAAGAAATTCCTGAATCCATTGGGGAGAAATACGAAAAAACCTGTTCAACCCAGGTGGAGTTAGGAGAAAAATCATCGGACTACACCTATATTCTTGGAGACTTTGCGGTGATCGAAAATGGTTTAGTTCGCCATGACGCAGATTTACTTGCAAAACGGATTTTTCAAACCTACATGGAATAAAGGAGAAATAATGACGACTTTTTCAGCGTTACTAAAAAAAGATTTAGGAAAACTCTCCTTTGGCACAAAGGAAAATTTATGTAGCGAGCTGTCAGGGATTATTAATGGGGCAGGAACCATCATTGTTGACAAAAATGAAAAGATGAGCTTAAGCATTAAAACAGAAAACCCTTCCGTTGCAAGGCGTAGCTACTTACTGATAAAAGAAATACTCAAGAGTAAACCACAAATAAAAATTGAAAAGACAAAAAAATTTAAAGAACATCGGGCTTATTTAATTATATTAGAGGATTCGAAATTAGTAAAAAAAATCTTGACGAAAACAAAAATTCTCACCTATAATTCCCAAGGACAAGCCTTTTTTACACAAAAGATTCCCGAAGGATTTACCAAAACCCTCCCCTTAAAAAAGTCTTACCTTCGTGGGACTTTTTTAGGCTGTGGCTCAATTTCTAATCCTGAAAAAACCTATCATTTAGAGCTTGTGGGAAAAAGAGGTCCCCAAACCAAACGCAACCAAACCCTTGAAAGCATTAAAAACCTTTTAGAAGAGTTTCAAATTAAGCCAAACCTTATTTATCGAAAATCCCATTGGGTTCTTTATTTAAAAGAAGGGGAGAGTGTTTCAAATTTTTTAAATGTGATCGAAGGTCATAGAGGGTTGCTTCAAATGGAGAATATTCGTATTGTAAAAGAAATGCGAAACGACGTTAATCGGCAGGTTAATTGTGAAACTGCAAATATGAATAAAACCGTGAATGCATCCTTTGGACAAACCGCGGATATTTTATATCTAAAAGAAAAGCTTGGACTGTCAGCACTTCCTAAAAACTTATATGATATTGCTGAAATTCGCCTAAATTATCCAGATGATAGCATTAAAGAATTAGGTGAACGCTTAGATCCCCCTGTTGGAAAATCAGGGGTGTATCATCGGCTTAAAAAATTGGGAGAAATGGCGGATGAATTAAGAAGTAAATAAGGTTGCCTCATTTGACGGCGTGATTGTTTCTTGCTATAATAAAGCAAATCGAAACATAAGCGCAAAAGAAGAGGTAAACAATGCGACGAGAAAAGCAACAAAAATTACTAAGAATCTTTTTTTTAATTGGACTGGATATCATTGCTCTATTCGGATCCTACTATTTGTCTTCACTATTGATTGGCAATATTTTCATTGCGAATCATTTATTAACAACCTCAAAGGTTTACGTTTTTGCAGGGGTTTACCTCAAAATTTTAATTCTTGGTTGCCTAGGGATGTACAATACCCTTTGGCGATTTGCAAGTATTGAAGAGCTTGCAAAAATTATGATTGCCGTTGCGGTTGGAAATCTCTTTACAGATTTGATGTTTGTTTTTGTTGGATTTATACTCCCTTTTCAGATGCTCGTTATTGGAGTCTTACTCGATTTTCTTTTTATCGGAGGAATACGAATTTCTTATCGATTGGTCAGACGGGCAAAAATTTTAGAGGAGTGCAGAAAGTCTGAAAAGGTTGAACGTGTTTTAATTTTTGGTGCAGGAGAAGCAGGGGTTAAAATTTTAAAGGAACTATACACCAGCAAAGAACGGTATGAAGTCGTGGGGTTTATTGATGATGATCCATTAAAAAAGAACCGCCACCTCAACAATGTTCCTGTTTTAGGTGGGAGAGAAGTCTTTGAAACAGCCGTCAAATTAAAACATCCAACCTTAATCATTATTGCCATTCCTTCAACACCACAGTTCGAAACCAAAAAAATTGCCAGTATTGCCCACGAAACGGGGATACCCGTTAAGATATTGCCACATTTTGATGAAATTCTAAATTTTGATGTTACATTAACAAAATTAAGAGATTTGCAAATTGAAGATCTTTTGAATCGAGATGAAGTGGTGCTCAATAAAGATGAAATTAGTAATTTTATTAAAGGTAAAACTATTTTGGTAACTGGCGGAAGTGGCTCAATTGGTTCAGAGCTTTGTCGCCAAATCATTCGTTTTTCACCTAAAGAAATGATTGTGGTCGACATCTATGAAAATACCCTTTACTATCTCGAATTAGAACTACAACGTTACTTAAAGACAAAAGGAAGTGACATTCCCCTTCATTTTGAAATAGGTTCCATACGAGATGAAGAACGGGTAGATGAAATTTTTAAAGCCTATCAGCCACAGATTGTTTTTCACGCAGCTGCCCATAAACACGTGCCTCTGATGGAGAAAACACCAAAAGAAGCAGTCAAAAACAATGTTTTTGGAACAAAAAATCTTTTAGATGCCAGTGTTACCTATGGCGTAGAAAAGTTTGTACAAATTTCTACAGATAAAGCCGTTAAGCCGACCAATGTCATGGGAACGACCAAGCGTATTTGCGAAATTATGATTCAAGCCTATAATCGAAGAGAAGGAACGGATTTTGTTGCAGTTCGCTTTGGAAATGTCTTAGGGAGTAATGGCAGTGTCATTCCTATTTTTAAAGAACAAATCCAAAATGGAGGGCCTGTAATGGTAACCCATAAAAATATAGAACGTTTTTTTATGACCATTCCAGAAGCAACACAGCTTGTTTTGCAAGCAGGAAGCATCGCTTCTGGAGGAGAAATTTTTGTATTAGATATGGGAAAACCAGTTAAAATATTAGACCTTGCAGAAAAAATGGTTCTCCTTTCAGGATTAGAACCCTATACGGATATTAATATTGTATTTACAGGCTTAAGACCAGGAGAAAAACTATACGAAGAACTCTCCTATGATTTGGATAGTTTTGATACCACAATGCACTCCGGGATTTTTGTAGAAAAAATACAGCATTTTGAGAATGAATGGATGAATGAAACCCTGGGCATCCTTAAAGAAACAGCAGAAAATGGGACAAATGAGGATGTTATTGAGGCGCTTCATAAAATGGTGCCAGACTATTACCCTAACCGATAAAGGATTAAAACAATGGAAGATGGACGTGTTCGTGCTGTTTAAAAAATAGGAACGTTCGTAAAAATTCAAGGAAAAGAGACAAATGAAATGATCGATTTGCACACCCATATTCTACCTAAAATCGATGATGGTTCCACCTCAATTGAGGAAAGCATAGCGATGATGCGAGAGGCAAAGGTCCAGGGGTTTGAGGCCCTTGTTTTAACGCCACATTATATGCTATATACCGATTATCAGTCGGATTGGGAAACCAATGAGAACCAATTAAAAATTTTAAAAGAAAGAGCCAAAGCGGAAAAAATTGACCTTTACCTTTTTTTAGGGAATGAAGTTTATTATGACCCAGAAATTATTTCTCAAATTGGAGAAAAGAAATTTACGACCATTAACAAGAGTCATTATTATTTAGTAGAAACCATGCGAAAAAATTCGAATCCCATTCATTGGGAAACCTTTCTTTTTCAATTACAAGGAAAAGGGTATACCCCTATTATTGCCCACCCCGAGCGGTACGATTTTGTACAAGAAAACCCCAATGTTTTAAGAGAGCTCATTAAACATGGTTCCCTCGTGCAAATGAACATTTTAAGCCTGGTTGGGGCTTATGGAGAAACCGCAAAAGCTACGGCTGAAGTCCTTCTTACCCATGGGATGGTTCATTTTTTATCAACCGATGCCCATCAGGTTAAGGCCTATGAAAAATTTCATAGGGCGAAAGAAATAGCTATTGCGTTAGTAGGAGAAGAAATCTTTGATAAGCTTATCGACGAAAATCCAAAACGTGTGTTAGTTGACCTCCCCATTTCCATTAATCAACCAGAAAAGGTTAAGCTTAGAAATAGAAAAAAAGGATTTAAAAACCCATGGAGAAAATAAATAAAAAAAAATCGATGCTTTTATGGATGGTTGTTATCTTTTGGATGATGATCATCTTTTACTTTTCGGCTCAGCCAGCCACACAATCCTCAGAGCTTAGTGGCGGAATTGTGGAGGTATTGGTTCGGCGTGTGATCCCTTATTTTCATACCCTTTCACTTGAAGAACAAGGGAAAATTAGTTTAGAATGGCAGTTTATTGTTAGGAAAACTGCCCATTTTTTAGTCTATACCATTCTTGGAGCATTAACTATGGGGGCGACATTAAAAACAGATCACATAAAAAAAGGCTTTGGCCAAGCTGGAATTGCTATGACCATCACCTTACTGTATGCCATAAGTGATGAAGGACATCAAGTTTTTGTTCCAGGGAGAAGTGGAGAAATCCGAGATGTCTGTCTCGATTTTATAGGGGCTTGTATGGGAATTTTAGTCATCTACTGCATTGATAAAAAAACTAATTGGGTAAGTTCAAACCAAAATAATTCCGAAGATCGCTGATGGCTCGACGGTGGAGTTTAACTAGACTATTGGCACTTACGCCAATACTTTGGGAAATATCTTTTATTTTTCTCCCTTTAAAATAATGCTCTTCAATAATCCATTGTTGACGTTCTCTTAATCGAGGAAGATAGCGGAACAAGGCATTCATCTCTTCAAAATGAAGATAATTCTCTTCAGTATTTGCGTTGGCATCCTTAATGGCATCAAGTAAGGTGCTTTCTCCATCACACAAAGGGGCATCTAAGGATTCTAAATTTTTATTTTTCTTGGCAAAATTTACAAAATAATAGAATAATTCTTTTTTGAGATAGCCCGGAAAGGGAACACCAAAATCTTCTTGAAAACTATTCACCGATTTTAATAGAATTAGGGCTCCTTGATTTAAGTAATCTTCATGGGAATGATAGTCATAAACATAGCGCTTTATCATGGCGAGGATGAGAGGGCGAAACCCTTCAATCAATTGAAGCTGGCAATCTTCTCTTTTTTCTTTAGCCCCTCTTACCAGGGCCGTTATTTCATTGTGGTTCATAAAACCTCCTTATTGAACATATGTTCACTTTCATTATACACGTTATTAATAATAAAACAACTATAATTTTACTTTTGTCTTGCATTATTTTCGATAAAAAAGATAGAAAGTGCAAACAAAGTATGTTAGAATAATAAAAAAAAGAACTAATTAATGTTAGGAACTGACCTAGGGAAGTGAGACTCAAAGAAAAAAGCATCTTATATTTGGTATCATAGTAATATGATAAACAAATAGGAGGTGCTTTTCTTATGGGAACACGTATTATGCATAGCTTTGAAACAAAAATGATGGTA
>JBOFGH010000064.1:0-23500 GCA_051649025.1 Eubacteriaceae bacterium | reverse complement strand
CATAAATTTTCTCCTCCATAGGTTGTAAAATGTATTGTTGGTACCTATATTATACCACTTGTGGAGAGAAAATTTATATAAAATGAGTAACAAAGCCCAGTAAAATCAAGGGCTTGCGGCATTTATCAAATGCCTAAAAATAAAAGAGAGAAGGAGAATGAGATGAGTGCGTTACCTAAAGACTTTTTATGGGGAGGAGCTGTTGCCGCCCACCAATTAGAAGGGGGATATAAAGAAGGCGGAAAGGGACTGAGTGTTGTTGATGTTCTTACGGCCGGTGCTCATGGGATTCCAAGGCGTATAACGGAAGTGGTTGATCCCCAAGAATTTTATCCCAATCATGAAGCAGTTGATTTTTATCATCATTACAAAGAAGACATTGCTCTTTTTGCTGAAATGGGACTAAAATGTTTTCGAACTTCCATTGCTTGGAGCCGTATTTTTCCAAAGGGTGATGAAACAGAACCGAACGAAGCGGGATTAAAGTTTTACGATGATTTATTTGATACCTTGCTTTACTATAAGATTGAGCCAGTGATTACATTATCGCATTTTGAACTTCCTCTACATTTAGCGAAAAAATATGGTGGTTTTAGAGACCGTAGAGTAGTCGACTTCTTTCTTCGTTTTGCTGAAGTTTGTTTTAATCGTTATAAAGACAAAGTGAAATATTGGATGACTTTTAATGAAATTAATAATCAGATGAATGTTGATAATCCTTTATTCTTATGGACGAACTCTGGGGTTACGGTAGAAGAAAATGAAAATCCAAAGGAAGTTATGTACAAAGTAGGGCATCATGAATTGTTGGCAAGTGCATTGGCAGTAGCAGCAGGTCGAAAAATTAATCCTAATTTTGAAATTGGTTGTATGGTTGCCCATGTACCCGTTTATCCTTTTTCTTGCAATCCTGAAGATATTATGGCGGCTGAAATTGCAAATAGAAATTTATTCTTTTTTGGGGATGTGCATGTACGGGGAGCGTATCCACGTTACGCTTTAAAAGAATTTGAACGTGAAGGCTATGACACGAGTTTCATAAAGCCAGGAGATGCAGAAATACTCATGGCAGGTAAAGTGGATTATCTCGGATTTAGCTACTATATGTCAACGGCGGTGAAAGCAGATGTGGTTAACCAAAGTACTGAAAACAATGTTAACGGTGGGATGGCGAATAGCATTAAAAATCCTTACGTTAAGGCTAGCGATTGGGGATGGCAAATTGATCCAGTTGGATTGCGATATACTTTAAATCGTTTTTATGATCGTTATCAGATCCCTTTATTTGTCGTAGAAAATGGTTTTGGTGCCATTGACACAATTAATGAAGAGGGTAGAATACTGGATAATGAGCGAATAGAATATCTAAAAGAACATATTTTGCAAATTGAAAAAGCAGTGAATGAAGACGGGGTGCCTTTAATGGGTTACACGCCCTGGGGGATTATTGATTTGGTCTCTTTTACAACAGGGGAAATGAAAAAACGATATGGTATGATTTATGTCGATCGTGACAATGAAGGAAATGGAACCATGAAGCGTACAAAAAAAGACTCCTTTAATTGGTATAAAGAAGTGATTGCTTCAAATGGGGAAAAGTTATAAATACAAATTTGTGCACGATTGTTTTAGAGGGAGACATGACATCTTCTGAGTTGCGTAATTTGTTGAAATTTAAAAGACAGACAAATTAAAGGAGATGTCTTAAAAAAATTTAAAATTTATGATAAATAGGTTTCATTTTGTCAAAAGTACAAAAATGAGTAAATCCTATTTTTTTTAGTTTCATTTTAGTTTTTAGAAAGTCCTCTCCAAGATCCTTCGCTTTGTGGCAATCTGATCCAATAGTAATGATTTTTCCTCCTAATTGATAATATAATTCTAATATATCCCTTGCTGGCATTAAGCCCTTTAGTCCATATCGAAAGGAGGAGGTATTTACCTCGATTCCTTTATGGTCTTTTATGACCATTTTTAGTATTTTAGTAATGATTTCTTTGGATTTCTCAAATGGGTAGGGCACATCATTGTATCGCTGGATCACATCTAAGTGACCTAAAACACTATAATCTTTATATTGAGTGATGCATTTGTAGATTTCGCTATAGTATTCAGTGTTGTATGTATCAGGGGACTTCCCTTTTTGAAAATCATAGGTCCAAAATTCATTGTCCTTTACTTGATGGCAGGAAAGGATGACAAAATCCAAATTGTAAGCGTTGAATAGCTTTTGGTATTTTCCAATGGTATGGGTTTGGATACCAAATTCCAATCCTTGCTTAATGGTTAATTGATTCTTATATTTTCTCTTTAATTCTGAGATTTTTCTGAAATAGTTAGGATAATCTACATTTAAAAATTTCCCAATCTTTTGTTCTTCATCATGGTCTGTCTTTACCCCATAATCCACATGGTCGGTAAAGCATATCTCTTCGAAACCTAATGCAATTGCTTTTTTTATAATAACTTCCATTTTTTCTGTTGAGTCATCACTAAATTCTGTATGCACATGATAATCTGCTAGCATGGTCTATCTTCCTCCTTGTGATTACAAATCACTCTAAATATTAAATTTTTGCTGATCATGTCTCTTATTAAGGTAATTTTGTAAGTGAAGGGACAAACGCGAGGGCAGGCAAGTTCTGGTAAGTGTTTATTTTCAAAGAATCATTTCCTTTAAAGCTTTTGCACAGTCGTAATCAGTGATTAGGACATTGATATATTTCCCATTAATAGATCCAAAGATAGCAGAGGCTTTATGGGCACCTCCTGCCACTCCAATGGAATAGGGGACACGTCTTAAATCCTCCAAATCGATGGCGATGACATTTTCATTATAAGCATATAAATTTGTATTCCCTGATTGGTCAAAAAACTTCATGCAAATATCACCACAGATCTCTTTTTCCCGTGTCTCTGCAATCATTTCACTCGAAAAGTAGCCTGTCTTTATTATCGTAGAATCTTCATCGGGAAGCCCGATTCCTAAAATAGCGATATCCATTTTCTTTACTTTTTTGAAAACTCGATCAATGCTTTTTTCTTTTAGTAGCTCAGTTTTTGTTTTGAGTCGTGAAACCATAGCAGGAGCATGTATGGGGAGAAAGTTTCCGCCAAAAGCTTTAGACATTGATTCAGCGATAAAGTTGCCGTGGAGCTCAGTTTCTACTTCTCCTAAACCACCTAAAAGTGGTAAAAACAATGTGTTTGTATACTGCATGCTAGAAACAAATGCAGGAATTTGAGCCACGGTTGTTCCCATGGAGACCCCTACAATATCTCGATCTTTAATAATTCTTTCTAAAAAAGCACTTGCGGCTTTTCCCATTTCTAATTTTGTATCCCAAGAAGAAGATTTCGTTTCGACAATTGCGACTTCTTTTAGACCAAATTTGTCTTCTAATTCATGTTCAAGCTGGAAATATTTACGTCCAGAGATATCTGAAACAATAATCCTTACAATTCCCTTATCTCGAGCTGAGGCCAGAAGTTTTGAGATTGTAGGTCGTGATAAACCTAGTTTTTTGGCAATAATTTCTTGGCTTAAATTTTGGTTGTAATACATGTCACTGACTCGTAACATGGTTCGCTCATCATTTTTTGTTGTACGCATTTCGCAACTCGATTCTATAAAATACTTGGACTTAATCTGTGGAACTATGTGAATGTCCTAATTTTATCAAATAAAAAAAACAAATACAAGATGAAAAGAAGGAGTAGAAAAAACATAGTCAAAAAATTAACAAACATTTTACTGCTATATTTTACAATTGTAAAATATTAATTACTTTAACTGGATTAAATAAAACTTAGTAAAATAGATTAAGTCAATTAATATCGGCTATTATCGGGTAAATAAAGGTATTTTGTCGAAAAGTTTGTTTTAATTTTAACAATTGTAAAAAAATAAATTTTTATAAAATTTCTATTGACTTTTACAAATGTTCCAACTATAATGTCGATAACATCAATCGTAAGGACTTTGAAAATTCAAAATATGGAGGAATTTAAAATGTCTAGAAATTATTTATTTTTGTTTGTTTTTTTACTAATGGCAATCCAAATGCTCCTAAGTCTACTACAAGTGAAGCAATACAAAAAAGCTTTAAATGGGATGAGAGGGTCAGGGATATTGGGAATTGGTCATACTAAGGGAAACATTAAAGAGGGACAGATACTCATCTTATCTTATGATCCAAGAAAAGATGAAGTAGTGTCTTGCAAACAGATGAAGGGAATTACAATTTTTGCAACCTTTAAAGAAGTTGAGGTTTATAAAGGTCAATCTTTAGAGGCGGTTAGAAAAATTGGAATTGAACTAGATCAAAAGGAATTTAAAAGAAGACGTAAAAAACATCCTTATGATCCAAAGGAACTTACAAAAAAGAAAGGGGCTTTGATTCAAGCGGTTGAGGCCATTAAAACTCAAATCCAAAGAGAACAATTAAAGGCAAATGAAAAAACAATAGTGAAAAGGAATACACAAGAAATGCTTGTTTAAATACGGTTTGGATTAATTGATTTACCAGAACTAATCTATGGCAAAGGGGTGAAGGGGGCTTTGGGGAAGGTAAATTGTTAACGAAATAAATTTTATGGAGGGTATAAAATGGATTTTTTATCAAATGTAGCATCAGGTTTTATTAATTTATTTAACCTAGGCGGAGAAACTTTTATAGGATTCGTAACAGGGATTATTCCGACACTTGTTTGTTTAATTACGGCTGTTAATGCACTGATCGCAATTATTGGTCAAGATAAGGTTGATAAGTTAGGGGTCGTCTGTGGGAAAAACATTATTTTACGCTATACGATTTTACCAGTACTATCTATGTTTTTCTTGTGTAATCCTATGGCGTACACCATGGGAAGATTTTTGGAAGAAAAACACAAACCTGCATTTTATGATGCAGCGGTCTCTTTCTGTCATCCAATTACAGGGTTATTTCCCCATGCGAATGCAGGTGAGTATTTTGTATATGGAGGGATTGCAGCTGGAATAACAACATTAGGTTTAGACTTAGCGCCATTGGCGATTCGGTACTTTATTGTTGGGGTCATTGTGATCTTAATTCGAGGAATTATTTGCGAACGTTTGACAATAATGTTTATGAAGAAAGGGGCAAAACAAAATGTATAAAGCAGTAAAAATTTCTAGAGGCCCTCAAGGATTCGGTGGACCACTTGTAATTCAGCCGACTGAAAAAAGAAATAAAATTGTTTCTGTTACAGGTGGAGGAATTGATCCCCTTACCAGACGCATTGCAGAGTTAACAGGAGCTGAAGCGATCGATGGATTTAAAAAAGGAGTCCCTGATGACGAATTTGCCTGTGTCATTATTGATTGTGGTGGAACAGCGAGATGTGGGGTTTATCCAAAGAAAAGAATTCCAACCATTAATTTAACGGCTGTGGGACAAAGTGGCCCTTTAGCAAAATTTATCACTGAAGATATTTATGTTTCTGATGTGCGATTAAATACCATTGTTTTAACGGATGAAGAAGGGATTCAGACAGAAACAACCCCCCTTGAACCACCCAAAGTGAATCAAAAAGCATCAGCCAATAACAATGGCAAAAAAGAAAGCTTTATTGTTCGTTTAGGAAAAGGGGTTGGTGGAGTTGTAGGGAAGTTCTTCCAAGCAGGACGTGACACCATTGAGATGGTCATCAAAAATATTTTACCCTTTATGGCGTTTGTTGCAATGCTTATTGGTGTGATCCAAGGAAGTGGTTTAGGGGATTGGATAGCAAATACAATTTCTCCATTTGCAAACAGTTTACCTGGACTCTTGATTATTTCATTAGTGTGTGCAATCCCAATTATTTCCCCTATTATTGGCCCTGGTGCAGTTATTGCACAAGTTGTTGGGGTGTTGGTTGGTCAACAAATTGGTCAAGGTGCAATCAATCCTTCTTTAGCATTACCAGCATTGTTTGCTATTGATGCCCAAGTGGGGTGTGACTTCATACCAGTAGGATTATCTTTAGGAGAAGCGGAGCCAGAAACAATTGATGCAGGGGTTCCAGCTGTATTGTTTGAACGTCTTATCACTGGACCAATTGCAGTATTAATCGCATATGCCTTTAGTATTGGTTTATATTAATAAATAAGGAGGATGGATGGATTATAAGAGTGTTGTTGTCAACATAGGAGAAATGGCTACAGAGTTAATTGACGAAGGAATATTGATTGTTTTTAATGAGGATGCACCAGAGGTACTAGCCGAAATTTCGGTATTACACACAATTACTGAAATGTTCTCCGAAGTCAGACCAAAGGACATAATTGTTTTAGGAAAGAAAAAGTACACAGTGACAGGGGTTGGAGAAGAAGCGAATGCAACATTAAAATCAATGGGACATTGTACTTTTAAATTTTCAGGAAAGGAGGTTCCAGATCTTCCTGGCCAAATTGAGCTAAAAGGGGAAGGGTATCCAGAAGTAAAAATTGGTGATGTTTTTGAAATCCATTTTATGTAGGAAAGCTTAGCTAAGAAAAAAATTAAGAGAATTAAGAAAACTAAGAAAATTAAGAAAGTGAAGAGTGAAAAACGATGATTAACATGACATACAAATTGGAAAAGTTAGAAAAAGCAGGAAAACCTATTTTGGCAAGTATCGTTGGGGCAGGACAAATGGGGCGGGGAATGGTTGGTCAAATGATGTCGATGAAAGGAATGCGACCAGCGGTTGTAGTTGATGTAATCATCGATAATGCAAAAGCTGCCTATAATAATGCGGGACTAACTGAAGGAAAAGATTACGAAGTAGCTGAATCCATTGAAGAGGGTAACAAAATTCTAGAAAGTGGAAAATTCATTGTTACAACGAATAATGAAATAGCAACAAAATGTGAGCTAATTGATTGTGCGGTTGATGCGACTGGGGTTCCTGAAGTTGGAGCGAAGGTAGCAATTGATGCTATTAATTCTGGAAAACATATTTGTATGTTAAATGTTGAAACAGATGTTTGTATCGGTCATATTTTATACAAAATGGCAACAAACGCTGGTGTTGTTTACACAGGTTCAGCAGGAGACGAGCCAGGGGCTGTCATTGAACTATATGATTTTGCTAAGGCACTTGGGTTTGATGTAAGAGTTGTTGGAAAAGGGAAAAACAATGTATTAGACCTTGAATGTAACCCTGACACAGTTGCGGAATTTGCTAAAGAACGTGGTGCTAGTCCTAAAATGATAACTGCATTTAAGGACGGGACAAAAACCATGGTTGAGATGACAGCAATGGCTAATGCAACTGGATTTGTTCCTGATGTTGTTGGTGCACACGGCGCAAAGGGACAAGTTCAGGAGTTGCCAGATGTTTTAAGTCTCAAAAGTGAAGGACGAGGCGGTGTTTTAAACAACTATGGTGTGGTTGAATATATCAACGGTGTAGCCCCTGGGGTTTTTGTGATTATTTCAACGGATCAACCCGATATTTTACATGAGTTAGAGTATTTAAGTATGGGATCAGGACCAAATTTTGTTTTATATCGTCCTTACCATTTATGTAGTTTAGAAACGCCCCTATCTGTTGCTAAGGCTTGTATCGATTTAGAACCAACCATTGTTCCTAGAGAAGGCCTTGTGGCAGAAACTATTGCAGTGGCAAAAAAAGACTTAGAACCTGGAGATAATCTTGATGGCATTGGAGGATTTACGATTCGTGGAACTTTTATGTCTGCACAAGAAGCAAAAGAAACCGATGCATTGCCAATGGGACTTGTTAATAAAAACACAAAGATGATTAAAGCAGTTAAAAATGGTGAGGTTATTAAATACGATGACGTCGAATTGGATCATTCGAGTTTGATGGTTCAATTGAGAAAAATTCAGGACACATTATTTTTATAAAATGAGATTAGGGCACACAGAAGTGTGCCCTAGATTCATTAATAAACGATACAGGAGAAAAAATGAAAAAGATTAAGAAGACAGATAAAGATTTATATTTAAATCTTTTAAAATATATGCATTTAGCAAGAAAATTTGAAGAAAAGGTTCAACACTATTTTTCATTAGGAATGATCCATGGAACCACCCATTTGGGGATTGGAGAAGAGGGGGTTGCCGCAGGAACGTGTTTGGCTTTAAAACCACAGGATCATATGTATGCAACCCATCGAGGTCACTGCCAAGCTGTGTGTAAGGGTATTGATATTAACGAAATGATGGCAGAAATTTTTGCAAAAGAAACTGGGGTGTGCAAGGGTCGTGGCGGCTCCATGCACATCGCAGATCGAGATAAAGGGGTAATGGGAGCTAATGGAATTCTTGGACCTGCGTTACCTTTAGCTTGCGGATCAGCCTTTGCAAATGTACGTCGTGGCGAAAAAGATGTTGTCACCCTTGCTTTTTTTGGAGATGGTGCAGCAAATGAAGGTGCCGTTCATGAAGCCATGAATTTAGCCGCTGTTTGGAATTTACCAGTGATGTTTATTTTGGTCAATAATACCTATGGGATGAGTACCCATATTTCGAAAGCATCAAAAGATATTGACCTTACAAAAAGAGCGTATCCATTTGGAATGCGAGCAGTTGAAGTCGATGGTAATGACGTTTTAGCAGTGTACCAAACAATTTCTGAAGCTAGGGAATATGTGGTTGCAGGGAATGGGCCAATTTTGGTGGTTGAAAACACCTACCGAACTTCAGGACATTCAAAAAGTGATGGAAATATGTATCGGAGCAAAGAAGAAATTAATGCTTGGAAGAAAAAAGCCCCCATTCCAAGATGGTCTAAGGTTTTACTGGAGGAGGGAATTTGCACCCAAGAAGAGCTTGAGATTGTTGACAAAGAAACTACAAAAATAATCAATGATTCTGTTGAGTTTGCATTAAATTCTCCAGATCCAAAACTAGAAGATATTTACGTAGATGTTTATGCAGATTAAGAAAAAGGTGAAGTAAAATGAGTATGATAGAAATGACTTATGCAAATGCAATTAAGGAAGCAATGAGTCAGGAAATGAGACTTGATGAAAATGTTTATCTTATGGGAGAAGACATTGGAATCTATAGAGGGGCTTTTGGGGTTACAGGAAACATGTGGGAAGAATTTGGGGACCGAGTCATTGACACGCCAATTTCTGAAACTGCTTTTGTTGGCTGTGCCATTGGGTCAGCCGTTGAAGGAATGCGCCCTATTGTTGAAATAATGTTTTCCGATTTTATGGCAGTGTGTTGGGATATGATCATTAACCAAGCCCCTAAAATGCGGTTTATGTTTGGTGGTAAAATTAGTGTGCCAATGGTACTGCGAACGGCTTCGGGTGGTGGGACTGGGGCGGCAGCTCAGCATTCCCAATCCCTTGAGGCAATGCTTTGCCATGTGCCAGGCTTAAAAGTTGTTGTTCCATCGACTCCTTATGATGCAAAAGGATTAATGGTTTCAGCGATACGAGATAATAACCCAGTGATCTTTCTAGAGCAAAAATTACTGTATCGATCTAAAGGCATGGTAGAGGAAGAATCCTATAGCATTCCTTTGGGGGTTGCAGATATTAAGCGTGAAGGAAAGGATTGTACCATTGTCACCTATGGAAGAATGGTTCAAATGTGTTTAAGCGCAAGTGAGAAATTATCGAAAGATGGGATTGAAGTTGAAGTTGTTGATTTGAGAACGCTGCTTCCAATGGACAAAGAAGCCATTTTAAATTCTGTAAAGAAAACAAAACATCTTGTAGTGGTTCATGAAGCGGTAAAAACCTGTGGCTTGGGTGGGGAGATTGTCGCGACTGTTGCAGAAACTGAGATATTTAATTATTTAGATGCTCCAGTAAAGCGATTAGCCAGTGAAGATGTTCCTGTTCCTTTTTCTCCAATTTTAGAAAAGGGTATTTTACCTGACGAAGATAAAATTATAAAAACGGTTAAAGAAGTCCTTAAATAGGAGGGGTTAAATGGCGACTAAAATATATATGCCCAAAGCTGGGATGGATATGCAAGAAGGCAAAATTATCCGTTGGCTTGTTGAAGTGGGAGACCTTGTGGCTGAAGGAGATGGCCTTCTCGAAATTGAAACGGATAAAGTCACGATGGAAGTGGAAGCAGAAATTGATGGAGAATTACTTTGTAAATATTATGGCGATGGAGAGACAGTGCCAGTGGTAACAGTTATTGGATACCTCGGGGAACATGGGGAATCTATTCCAGAAGAAAATAATGAAACTGTTTTAGAGAAACAGGAAAAGAAAGCTACAATAAAGAAAGAGGAAAAAGAAAAACCTCACAGAAAAGAAAATAATAAAGAGGCGTATGTCCCAGGATCTCCCTATGCAAAATTGATTGCAAAAGAAAATAATATCAATCTGTCAGAAGTTCTTGGTACAGGGCCCTATGGAGAAGTAAAGGCTCGGGATGTTGAAAATGCTTTGGGAACTTTGTCAGCTCCGAAAAATACAAAAATGTCTCCTTTGGCTAAGCGAATTGTTGATGAAAATGAATTGAATATTACGAATGTTCAAGGAAGTGGTTACAACGGAAAAATAATGAAAAAAGATCTTTTTAATGAGGGCAGAGGATTTGTTTCTTATGAAGAGCTAGAGGTATGGGAAGAAAAAAGAGTTCCCCTTTCTGGAATGCGTAAAGTTGTAGGAAAAAGAATGCTACAATCCCATACTGAAATTCCAAGCGTCACCAACCATGTGAAGTGCGATGTCACAGCATTAGTGGAAGCGCGTAAAAAATTAAATGAAAATTCTGAACAACGGATTTCCATGAATGATTTTATTTTGAAAGCGGTAGCGAAAACACTGCGTAACAATCCTCAAATTTTAGTAAACTTAGAAGGAAGTGAAATAGTTTATCGAAATCAAGTGAATTTAGGAATGGCTGTAGCTGTTGAAGATGGACTTCTGGTTCCTGTGATTAAGAATGCCGATAAACTAAGCCTGTACGACATTTCTAAAGAAGCCAGAGCATTGGCAAGAAAAGCCAGAGACAATCAACTTCGTCCTGATGAATATCAAGGGAACACTTTTACCATTAGTAATTTAGGAATGTATGATGTTGAGATGTTCACCCCAATTATTAACCAACCCGACTCAGGAATTTTAGGAATTAACGCAATTCAAGAAGAATTAGCTTTGGAAAATGGCGTGGTTGTAGTAAAAAAAGTTATGCGAACGAGCTTTACTTACGATCATCGATTGTTAGATGGGGTTTCGGCCGCGAAATTTCAACTGGCAGTAAAAAAATTACTCGAAAATCCAATTGAGATTGTCCTATAAAGTAGGGTGGGAGTGATGGGTGTTTATCGAAAAACGCTTATCACCTGGTGATTACAACAACCTGATAAGAAAAGAGAAAGGAAGGAACTGTATTAAAAGATGAAAAAATATGATTTGATCGTCATCGGAGGCGGACCTGGAGGATATGTGGCAGCTATCTACGGAGCCCAACAAGGACTCAAAACCGCTTTAATAGAAAAAGCAGAATTAGGTGGAACCTGTTTAAATTGGGGATGCATCCCAACCAAAGCCCTTGCCCATAATGCAGAAGTCCTTCGGATAGTAAAAAATGCAAAAGCCTATGGGATCGCTCTTGAAGAAAAAGAAATTAAGGGAGATTACAAAGTTGCTCAAAAGAGAAGCCGAGAAGTGGCGAATAAACTAAACCAAGGGATCCAAGGGCTGATGAAGAAAAACAAAATTACAGTTTATAAAGAGAAGGGATTAATGTTTACCAACAACCAAGTGACCCTTGAAAAAAACGGAGAAATTCTGGAAGGAAGAAACATTATTCTTGCCACAGGATCCCATGCCAACCAGCTTCCAGGAATTGATTATAACAATCCAAAGATCATGACCGCCCGTGAAGCATTAGAGCTAACGGAAATAGAACCAGGCGAAAAGATTGGGATTATCGGAGCCGGAGCCATTGGTATGGAGTT
This sequence comes from Eubacteriaceae bacterium, assembly GCA_051649025.1. Classification (GTDB taxonomy): domain Bacteria; phylum Bacillota; class Clostridia; order Eubacteriales; family Eubacteriaceae; genus Acetobacterium. Next base: position 11,602 of record JBOFGH010000064.1, on the reverse strand, counting down.
TGGTAGTATTTGGGAAAGCTACGGAGCAAAGGTCACTGTGATTGAAATGTTTTCTAATGCACTCCCAAACGAAGACATTGAAGTCTCCAAAGAAATTGAGAAAGCATTTAAAAAGCGGGGCATCGAGATTAAAACCGACACCAAAGTGACGGCCGTAGAAGATGAAGGAAAAACCCTTAAAGTAACCCTCGAAGCCAAAGGGACATCCGAAGATTTTCATTGCACAAAGCTACTCGTCTCAGCAGGGATAAAACCAAATACCGAAGGAATGGGACTCGAAAAAATAGGGGTGGCCTTAACCCCGCAAAAAACCATTCAGGTGAATGAAAGCTTTCAGACCACCTGTCCAAACATCTACGCCATTGGCGATGTCACTGGAAAACTTTCCCTTGCCCATGTGGCCTCAGCCCAAGCCATTGAGGCTGTGAAAGGAATCTTAGGAAAAAAGACCAAAGAATTAAATTACACCAACATTCCCAAATGCACCTACACCTACCCCGAAGTGGCCAGTGTAGGACTTACGGAAGCCCAGGCAAAAGAAAAGGGATACGATGTAAGAACAGAGAAATTCCCATTTAGCGCCAATGGGAAATCCCTTGCTATGAACGAATCAACCGGCTTTGTAAAAATTGTGGCGGATCAGAAATACAACGAAATCCTTGGGATCCATTTTGTTGGAGCACATGTTACCGAATTAATTAGCGCCCCCACTGCCTATATCGATCTAGAGTTTACTGTGGATGAAGTCGCCCAGGTGGTGCATCCTCATCCCTCGGTTTCAGAGGTGATTATGGAAGCAGCTCACAGCGTTCTTGGTGGCGCCATTCATTTTTAGTGGGAAGAAACGGAAAGATCAATAAAAAATTCGATAGATAATTTAATGGGGTAGTATTTCCATAAATTCACGGAGATTTTTTCGTGAGGTTGAAAAAGGGATAAAAGCTTGATATGAGCTTTTATCCCTTTTAAATGATGAAGGAGTATTAGTGGTCAATTTAAAGATACTGAGTTTTTAAATACACGATTGAGTGTAGGCCATTTCAACGATTCTTTGCGCTTTTAATCCATCATTAAAGTCGGCGAGGATATTTGATTTTCTTTTGGAAAACACACTTTGGGCGAATTCTGCTAATGCAGCAGTATGCGAGGATTGAAAAAAGCCAAGCGCAGCCCGTTCGTTAGGGAAATGTAGGCGTTTTAGTAGACTTTCATCGGCATAGTGTAAGGTTGTGGTATTATTTTGAACATTAAAATGTTGAACAATGTAGGGAGATTTCATATTTATGATTAGACTTCCAGTTTCACCAAAGATTTCAAAGGTATCTCGATTATTTGTTTCAGCTGAAATTCTTGAAACTTCCATGGTTCCTTGGGTCCCATCCTTTAGTGTGATGTTACAAAAAGCATACTCATCAACTTCGCTCCGATCCTTAAAATGTATTTTAGTATTAGCATCTATGGATTGAATAGCCCCAATTATATAATGAATAAGATCTATTGTATGAATTCCAAGATCCAGAAGGGCACCGCCGCCAGAGGCATTTCCAACTCTCCAGCCACTTTTATTAGGATTGAGATAAGAACTGTGAAAGAGGGAGGAACGAAAGGTGATGAGATCTCCAATCAGGTTTTTCTGGAGGAGGATTTTTAGCAAGTTGACGCAAGGTAAAAGTCGGTAATTAAAGGCACATCCATTGAGTAATCCTTTAGATTCAACAATCTTCGTCATTTCTAAAGCGCCTTCAACATTTGAGGAAAGAGGCTTTTCGCAATAAATTGGTAGATTATAATCACTGGCTAATTTAACATAACTCATGTGTGTGTTGTTTGGGGAACAGATGTCGACAAAATCTAAATCTGACTTGAAACTCTCAAAATCTTGAAAGGCATTCAAGTCAGGTATTTTGATTTCTGTAGGGCGACGGGTTAAAACAGATTTTGGATGAAGCTGAAAGTCGAGATTAAGGCGGAGATTTGCATCATAAGTTCCAATGAGGTGATTTTTAGCAATACCACCAAACCCTACAATTCCAAAATTTATTGTTTTCATAAAAAGCTCCTTTATTGTTTTATATTATTGTAACATGCTAGTGTTGCCAAATAAAAGCAAAATACAGCCACGTAAAAAAAGATTTCTGTTATAATGATAACTATCCTTCTTACACAGAAAAGGAAATGGCAGCGTTCAAAAGAATTGCCATAGAAGGTGGGATTAAGCATTTGCTATAGACTAAAATTTGTTGGCGTTAAATAGATAAATTTAACTAAGTCGACAATAACGAAAGGGCCATGGAGATGAAAAAAATATTGCTTACAGGTGGACGTGGATTTTTTTGTTCTCGATTCACACAGTATTATAAGGATGATTTTGAATTTTTAGTGACAGATAAGGATGACCTGGATATTACAGATAAAAAAAAGGTAATGACAGTCTTTAAGGATTTTCGGCCGGACTATGTTATTCATGGTGGTGCCATTGCAGTCACAGATTTTTGTAATCAACATCCAGAGATTGCCTATAAAATTAACGTTAAAGGGGCACTAAATGTAGGCGAAGCGACAAAAGAAGTGGAAGGGAAATTAGTTTTTTTAAGTACGGAACAGGTTTTTAATGGGAATAAAGAATTGGGACCTTTTTCAGAAGAAGATATACCTTGTCCAGATACGGTTTATGGAGAAAATAAACTCGAAGCAGAAATGCAATTGAAAAACATCCTTGAGGAGCTTTGGATTGTTCGTTTTACCTGGATGTTTGGTTTTCCAGAAAGAGCTTTAAACTTATCTCCAAATATTCTTTGGGAAACGATTTCTCAAGCCATTAAAGGAGAGCAAATTAAAGCGTCTCCAAGAGAGTTTCGTGGGATGACTTATGTTTATGAAATGATTCCAAATTTAAAAAAATTACTTGAGTTACCTTACGGAACTTATCATTTGGGATCAACAAACCATTTAAGTCGTTATGAAATTGTAGAGGAGATATTAATGCAGTTGGGATTAGAAAAGAGAATTTCGGAATTACTGGTAAAGGATTTAGACAAGTACAGGGAGAAACCCCGTGATGTTCGTTTAAATACCGATAAAGCTAAAGAACTTGGATTGTTTTTTTTAGAGAGCCAAGTAGCTTTGAAAAATTGCATCGAAGATTATGGACTTAAATTTTAGGAGGTAGTTTTGTGAAAATACTCATTGATAACGCAAATTATGAAAAGATTAGGGCGTTATATTCCGAATTTACATATGATGGGGTAACAACAAATCCCTCAATTTTAAAAACAACTGGGGAAAATCCCATGACGCTTTTGAAAAAAATACGTCAATTTTTACCTAAAGATGCCCAGCTTCACGCCCAGGTTATTTCTCTGACTTCTGAGAAAATGATTGAAGAAGCCGAAACCATGGTAAAAGTATTAGGTGAAGGCCTTTATGTGAAAATCCCTGTAACTCAACAGGGAATTAAAGCCATGATCATGTTAACCCAAAAAGGAATTCGAGTTACTGCAACAGCTGTATATACAGCAATGCAAGGGTTGATAGCTGGAAAAACTGGGGCAAGCTATGTTGCACCTTATGTTAATCGATTAGATAACATGGGAGGAGATGGTGTTCAAGTAGCCAAAGATATTCATAATCAATTCAAAATTCATGGGATGAAAACGGAAGTGTTAGCAGCCAGCTTTAAAAACACACAACAAATTTTAGAACTAAGCAAATTTGGGATTGGCGCAATCACAGCGGCTCCTGATGTTCTTTCTGGATTGATTTATCATCCTGCAACGACTAATGCGGTTAAGGATTTTACAGAGGATTTTTACGCTTTGGTGGGTGAAGGGAAAACCATGCTCGATTGTTAAAACACACAAAAGACCATTGCGGATTTCAGCAATGGTCTTTTGTTCTTTTTGATAGGTGCAGAGGTATAAATTGAATAACAATGATCTAATCTGTCATCTCAATAATACGTTCTCTAAGATTAAGAATCTTTTTTTCGATAGTAGTAATCACTTCAATAAATGCGGCATCACTTTTCCCACTAGGGTCTTCAAGACCCCAATCTTCTCTTAATTCACAAGGAAGGGTAGGACAGGAAACGTTACAGCCCATAGTAATTACAATATCAACCCTTGGAAGATCTGAAATTAATTTAGAAAATTGGGTTTCTTCCATATTAATTTGATACAGCTTTTTCATTAATCGTAGGGCATCTGAATTTATTCTGTCTTTGACTTCAGTGCCACCAGAATAGCTTTCAAAAACACCCTTCCCTAATTTTTTTCCAAGTGCTTCCGCAATTTGAGAACGGCATGAATTATGGACACAAACAAAAGCGACGGATTTCATAATATTTCTCCTTGAATTATTTTTAAAAATATGCGAAGAAACCACAAGGGGTTGGTCAAGGTATAATTTTGAGATTTAGATTATCAAAATATTCAAGAACAATCAAGTCCATGGTTTCTAAAAGTGGTTTTATATTTTTGAGTTTTACGTAATAGTGCATTTCGATACCGATCTTTTCATTTTCTAAAATACCAGCTTCTTTCAGAATTTTTAAATGTTGAGATAGATTTGCTTGGCTAAAACTAAAATTCTGGTTAAGTTCGCAGACACAATGAGGTTCCGATAATAAGAATTTTACAATTTGCAAGCGAATGGGATGGCCTAGCGCCTTAAAAATTTTAGCAGAAAATTCATGTAAATTCATGAATACTCCTTTCTATTTTTGATTAGTTTAATTATAATCAAGGGGTTGTGGAATTGCAATGGAATTTTATTTCTTGACAGGTTAAGATCAAAGATGTATCATATGAATAAAAAGACATATGAAAAACGGTTCATGTGAGAAAGAAGAGGATAGGATGTACAAAAAATTTACGCCAAATAACGTTCGTTTGACAAAGTATTTGTTTTATACTGGGAAAGGAGGCGTTGGAAAAACATCGACGGCATGTGCAACAGCAGTAAGCCTCGCAGATAAAGGAAAGAAAGTATTTTTAGTGAGTACAGATCCAGCATCAAATTTACAAGACGTTTTTGAAACAGAGCTGACGGGGCAAGGGGTTCCAATAAAAAATGTTCCGAATTTAGTAGTGGCCAATCTCGACCCGATTCAGGCAGCAGAAGAATATAAAGAAGCAGTTGTTGGTCCGTACAGAGGAAAATTACCAGAAGTGGCAATTGCAAGTATGGAAGAACAACTTGCAGGCTCTTGTACAGTTGAAATTGCTGCATTTAATGAATTTTCACGATTTATTACGGATGAGAAAATGAATAAGGAGTATGACTATATTATTTTTGATACTGCTCCAACAGGGCATACCCTTAGAATGCTACAATTGCCATCCGCTTGGGAAAGTTTTATAGATGAAAGCACTCATGGTGCTTCTTGTTTAGGACAATTATCTGGGTTGACAGAACAAAAAAACATGTATGAAAAAGCAGTTAAAAACCTCTCGGATAGAGATCTGACGACCTTGATTCTCGTTTCACGACCAGAGATGGCACCACTTATTGAAGCAAACAGAGCTTCTAAAGAATTAAAAGAAATTGGGGTCGCTAATCAGATACTTATTATTAATGGTGTTCTTGAAAACTTTGACAAAACGGATGAAATTGCGACAGCTTTTTATAATAAGCAAAAAGAAGCAGTAAAAAATATTCCGAATAGCTTAAAGACCTTGGATATATACACCTTACCCTTACGTTCTTACAATGTTGCGGGTATAAGTAACATTCGTCGATTGTTTACAGAAGATGATAAGGTAAAAGTGGAAGGTCGGCAAGAGTTAAAACATTTGCCTGGTTTAGAAAAACTAATAAAAGAATTGTATAATTCAGAGAAGAAAGTGATTTTCACTATGGGAAAAGGTGGCGTAGGTAAAACGACAATCGCAATCGAAATTGCGTTAGGTCTTTCCAAAATGGGAAAAAAAGTTTATTTAACCACTACAGATCCAGCAGGGCATATGAATATGTCAATTAGCGGTGGAGAAAATATTATTGTGAGTAACATTGACGAAATGGAAGAACTGGAAAAGTATCGTAATGAAGTTATTGGAAAAGCAAAGGCCGCTAATATGAGCCAAGATGATATTGATTATATTATTGAGGATTTAGAATCCCCTTGTACTCAAGAAATCGCCGTTTTTAGAGCTTTTGCAGAACAGGTAGAAAAGGCAAATGATGGGGTTGTTGTAATTGATACCGCACCAACAGGACATACATTATTGTTAATTAACTCGACAGAAAGTTATCATAAAGAGATGTCTCGTTCGAATGCGGATATACCAGATTCGGTTTTAAATTTATTACCTCGTCTTCAAAATCAAAATGAAACAGAAGTTGTTATTGTTGCTTTGCCAGAAGCGACACCTGTCTTTGAGGCACTTCGTCTGGAAGCGGATTTGAAGCGAGCAGGGATCATGAATAGATGGTGGGTAATGAATGCAAGCTTGTTGGCAACAGATACGAGTGACTCTTTTTTAAGGTCAAGAGCAAATAACGAAGAGAAATGGATTAAGAAAATAGAAGAAAATACAAAAGGAAACTATGCTGTGATCCCTTGGAAAAAATAAACAAAGTACAGATGGCAACAACCCTTTAAAATGGTTGGCAAGAGCAATATATAGCACCTTATAAAAAGGATTGATGACATTTCAATAAAAAGAGAATGTCTATCAATCCTTTTAAATTATTCATTCAGTTTCATATCCGAGTAATTGAAGATAACCCTCTAGGGATTCAAACTGGGTTTGATACTGGACTTCTTTAAGAATTAAACATTGGTTAAGACGAGTAGTACCCATCATAAGTTTAGTTGCAAATGCCATGCAAGTGGACTGGCCACAATCCTTACAATTGGTTTTTGGAAGTAACTTGTAAAGGGTCATGGCATTAGGACGTTCTCTGGTTTCGTAAAACGGTGTGATTTCATGGCGTTTTTCCCAGGTGGTATTAATTAAATCTTTAAGAAAGTCAATCATTTCATAGCATTCGGACTCACTGGTTAATTGGGTAACAGTAAGTCTTTCGCCGTTTATGGTGATGATGTGGTTGTTTATTTTATAACTAAAAGTATTTGCGCGTGGAATATATAAAGCGGTTTTTATTTCTGCATTTAAATAAGGGAGAAGATCAAAAATTGGGTGATCTAATTTCGCACGGAATTTAATGCGTCCTTCACCTGTTGTACAAGGTTTTATATAAACTAAACGTATATTTTCTAAATACATCGGGTCTCCTTTATGTAAGCCTGTAGGCCTTGAATCAGAATATCAATGTCTTCCGTATCATTAAAATAACCAATCCCAATGCGACAGCATCCCTGTTCTAAAGTTCCCATTAGTCGATGGGCGCTTGGAGCACAATGAAGGCCGGCACGAATCATGACTTGAAAATTTTGATCTAGAAAAAAAGCAACTTCTTCGGGGAGAGCATTTTTAATGTTGAAGGGAATAACCCCAACGGATTTTGATGTGTCCCTTGGTCCATAGACTTCCACTTCTTTGACTTTCAGAAGTTTATCCAAGGTGTAATTCATCACAGAAGCTTCTTTTTGATGAATTTTGTCAAGCCCCTCTTTTAAAAGAAAGTCGATGCCTGCACCTAATCCAATAATACCGCTGACGTTTAAAGTGCCAGCTTCTAAATGGTTTGGATAATAACTGGGTTGATATTCGTAAGCAGATTCCCCACCAGTTCCTCCAGAAATAAGTGGACGAATGTCAACATTGCAATTCACAATGAGTCCTCCAGTCCCCATGGGACCTAAGAGCCCTTTATGCCCAGTAAAGGCGAGTAAATCAATAGCGCTAGCTCCAATATCAATGGGAAGAATTCCAGCTGTTTGCGCAGTGTCTACTAAAAATAAAATCCCTTTTTCTTTTGCGAGTCTTCCAATTTCTTGAATGGGTTGAATGGTTCCTAGAACATTGGAAGCGTGGGTAAAAACAATAAGCTTTGTTTCAGGACGAATTGCTTTTTTTACATCAGAAATATAGGTTTTTCCTATTGAATTGGAAGGAACCATTGAAATGTGAATACCAGAATCCCTTTCTAATGTTTTGAGACATCGCCAGACAGCGTTATGTTCAAGGCTACTTGTGACAACATGATCACCAGAATTTAATAGACCATTCAAAGTTAAATTGATGGACTCTGTTACAGAAGAAGTGAAGATAACTTTTTTGGGGTCTCTATGATTAAAAAGCTTAGCAATTTTTTTTCGTGTCTGATAAACTAAGCCATCAGCCTCTAATGCTTTTTCATATGCACCCCTTCCTGCAGTACACCCATTGTTAATAAGGTAGTCATAGATTGCTTTTGGAACCTCGGTAGGTTTTGGAAAAGTCGTTGCGGCGTTATCAAGATAAATTGCCATGGCAGGCTCCTTTATAATTAAATAATAGTTTCCTTATTGATAGGATAAATGGAGAGTTGTTTTTCGTCAAGGTTATTTAAGGATAGAATTTTGCATTTTAATCAAAAAACAATGGAGAAGTTCACAGGAACAAGTTATCACAAGAATTATAAGTTATATGTAAATTCATGTGATATAATTTTAATTAAGGGCAAAGAAGAGAAAAAGTTTTAGGAAATTGTTGCCAAAAAAGTTTAAAGATGGTTCGAAATGTTAAGGAGAGAATTCTGATGATATGATGATTTTCTTTTAAAAAGATAAATAATAGTGTAAAATAATTGATAAGGATATTTGTTTGAGAAAACGAGATATGGAATCAACTTAAAGGGAAGAAGGTTTGGAATGGTTAGAGAAATTGATTTAGAACAGATACGCATGACTGCTGAGAGATACTATTGTGAAGGTGAGTTTTATTGCTCAGAAGCCATTGTAAAAACATTGATTGATGCTTTTGAGATTGACATTACCGATGATGTTATTAAAATGGCATCGGGTTTTCCAGTTGGTATTGGCGGGATGGGATGTATTTGTGGTGCGATTTCTGGAGGAGTAATGGTGATCGGGCTTTTATTTGGAAGAAAAAATGCTAAGGATCCTGCTGTGGATAAAGCGATGTCATTGAGTGGAAAAATTCACAGTGAGTTTGAGAAAACACATAAAACGACTTGTTGCCGTGGATTGACGAAAGGAATGACAAAGGGCTCTGAGGAGCACATCAGACAATGTGCAGCTTTTACAGGTGAAATTGCATATGAGACTGCGTACGTCATTGCAAATGAATTACAAGTGGCAGTGAAACAATAAACAAAAAGATTGGAGAAAAGAAAAATGAAGATAACTGAAGTCTTCAAAATACTTTCGGACAACAATCGTGTTCGAATTATTAATCTTTTGTGTAATGGTGAGCTTTGTGTATGTGAATTTGAGCATATTTTAGGAATCTCCCAATCAAATTTATCAAAACATTTAAGATTAATGGTTGAAATGGGTTTTTTAAAAAATCGAAGAGAATATAAGTTTGTTTTTTACCGGATGAATGAAGACTTAACGAAAGAACATCCTTTTTTAAAAATGGTTTTTGAGGAAGAATTTAAGAAGGATGATTTTTTAAGTGATGAACGCAATCGATTATTAAGCTATAAAAATAGCGAGCTGACTTGTCAGACCATTAATTTCTTGAACAAGTAAAAAAGTAAAGGAGATGAAACAAGGGATGCAGCACTTGAAAAGGGTATATATTGAATTGACTAATCGGTGCAATCTTGATTGCGAAATGTGCTTTAGACATACCTGGAATACAGAAGAAGCAGAAATGGATTTTGATCTCCTTAAATCCATTAAAGATCAGCTAAATGAATTTCCAGAATTAGAAGAAGTTTTTTTTGGTGGGATTGGAGAACCCACAATCTATTCGAATTTCCAAGAAAGCGTGGATCTTTTTAAAGACTATCGATTGTTACTTACAAGCAATGGGATTATAACTGAAGAAACAGCAAAAATTCTATGTGAAAATTTCTTTGAAGTGTTTTTTTCAGCAGATCAATATCATGATCATTCCCAGGGGGCAAAAGCACAGCTTTTAAAAACGTTTGATTATTTTAAGAATTATCAAAAGAAGAAGAAAACAGGAAAACCAAGAACAGGAATCGCTTACGTTCTTACTAAAACCAATAAAGAATCTTTGTTTGAAGTGATGAAAATGATGCGTCAGTATGGGTTTCATCGTCTTTCAATTAGCCATCTTATGCCTACGAAGGAAGCAGATTGTGATGAAATTTTTTATACCCGCTATGAAAATGTGGAAGGAAAAAAATTCTTAAATCGTGTTTTCAGTTACCGGGATATAAAAATTAATATTCCCGACATGGAATTAAAAACAGAACGTCGATGTCCCTTTATTGACAAGGGCTATATTTATATTGATGTTAATGGAGAGGTTATTTCTTGTTATCGATTAGCGAATACCTATGATGAGTATGTTTTTGGGCAAAAGAAAAAAGTGATTAAACATTCTTTTGGAAATCTTAGAGAGCATCCTTTGAAAGATATCTTAAATGGACATGCCTATCAAAGCTTTTGGAAAACAGTGTATAATAATCAGTATCCTTCATGTGTTGATTGCGATTTAAAAGAAGGGTGCAGTTTGGTGGAAGATACAAAATATGATTGCTACTTTAATACCCCTTCTTGTGGTGATTGTTTATGGGTTCGTAATTTTATTAGATGTCCATAAAAACAATCATGAATTTTGCCTTTAATTAATTTTGAAAATAAATAAAGGGTTAATGCCTTGCCTAAAACTAACTTGAACTGAGTTTGTTTTAGGCTTTTATTTTTTTAAAAGGAAAACCTTAAAAAAATAAAGATAAATGCCGATTAGAAACCGGTTACAGCCATGAAAGTTTAATAAAAATCGATTACATTTAATAAAAATACTAAAATGCAAAATAAACGCATTGACTTTTAAATAAGAATGGTTATAATTAAAACAAGAGTTAGTTAGGCATTACTTTTTAGACAAGGTTTATAATGAGTGCTTAGTTAAAAAATAAATTTATACAACGAAGGAGATAAAATGAAAAATCAACAAACAGTATCAATAGAAAAAAATAGTGGCTTGAATTCCGAAAGAGGTTTTTTTAACTTCTCTCCAGTGCCAGCAATGGGAAAAAATAAAGAGACAGATTTATTGGTCAAAGGATATTTTAATTTTCAACCTGTTCCTGAAATGAAGGAAAAATTGGAAATGAGAGACTTGTCTAAAAATTATAGGTTCTACTCACCGTTTTCAAAAGAAACATTGAAATTGGAAAAAACAAAGAATTCACCTAAGAGAAGAGACGAACAAAAAATTTGTGTTTCTCAATGTTAAGGAATCGACACGAACATCGGTTAAAAAACAGTCATCAATCATAATAAATTGATGACTGTTTTTTATTTTACAGACACGATTAATTTATGATTTGGATGGATAAGGGTTGAAATATTCTTTAAATAAGGTATGATTTTAAAAGAAGCAATAGCGCTTTTTTAAAATGTCCATTTAATTTTAGGTAATTGATAAATGATTTTATCTGATTGAGAGAATAACTTTCGGTTATATAAGGAAAGAAAACAGGTCAGTATTCAGAATTATTTCTGAATTGACATAAAACAAGAGAAAATAGGCGGACTTTAATAAGCCAA
>JBOFGH010000063.1:0-1030 GCA_051649025.1 Eubacteriaceae bacterium | reverse complement strand
GGAACTTTGGGGAAATGGAATATGGAACCATATCATGTGGATTTGAAACCAGGATCAGAGCCCTATCATGCTCGTGCATTTCCTATTCCCAAAGCATATGAGGACACTTTAAAAATGGAAGTCGATAGACTTTGCGAATTGGGAGTTTTGAAAAAAGTGAATAGATCTGCTTGGGGAGCACCAACTTTTATCATTCCAAAGCATGATGGAACTGTTAGGTTTATCTCAGATTTCAGGGAGTTAAATAAGAGGATTTTGAGACATCCCTTCCCAATTCCAAAAATTCAAGATTTATTGCAAAAATTGCAAGGTTTTCGATATGGAACATCTCTTGATCTTAACATGGGATATTACCATATTGAGTTGGATTTAGCGACTAAGGAGTTGTGTACTATTGTTTTACCATGGGGTAAATATGAATATCAAAGATTACCCATGGGGCTCAACACAAGTGTGGATTTATTCCAAGAAAAAATGTCGCAATTATTGATTGATTTGGAGTATGTTCGAACTTATTTGGATGACATTTTATGTCTGACCAAAGGTACGTATAAAGATCATTTAGAAAAATTAAGTAGAGTCTTCTCTCGATTAAGAGAAGCAGGTTTAAAAGTGAATGCAAAGAAGTGTTCCTGGGCACAGGACACTATTGAATATCTTGGATATTTAATTTCACGCCAAGGCATTGCGCCAATTCCAAAGAAAGTGGAAGCAATTGGCCGAATACAACCACCAAAAAACCGTCGCCAGTTGCGCAGTTTCATTGGTATGGTTAATTATTATAGGGATATGTGGCCAAAGAGGTCAGAATTATTGGCCCCCTTAACAGCTTTAACCTCAGCAACTCAGAAATTTGAGTGGAGGGAAGAACACCAGAAAGCTTTTGAAGATGTGAAAAATGCTATTATCAAAGACACTTTATTGGCATTCCCACAATTTGACCAGGAATTTGACATACATACAGATGCCAGTCATCTACAACTTGGATCAGTCATTACACAAAATGGCAAGCCCCTGGCTTTTTACTCTC
>JBOFGH010000062.1:0-21341 GCA_051649025.1 Eubacteriaceae bacterium | reverse complement strand
AATAAACGAATTGAGAAATACAAAGAAAAATGGTGTGCATAGAAAAACGACCACACATTTGTGTGGCCGTTCATCAGCACTTGTTTTAGATATTTGACCTGTCTACTTGACAGGGGGCAGATCAGCTTTCAGCAAATGCTGATGGCCTTTTTTTTGCAAAAAAAAGAAAAGGATTGTAAACACCCTTAAAATGAAATAGAATGAAATCAGATTTATAAAAGATCATGATCAATTAAGGAGGAAAAAGAATGAGCTTCATGAAATACTACTATGATGGAAAGAATAAATTTTCTGCTAAAAAGTTTGATACCAAAGATCTTGTTTCTGTCAAAAACAAAGAAGAGGGTTTGGTAAAAATGGCTGAAAATTTAGAAAAGATTGAGGAGCTTCAGGCAAAGCTTTATGCCGAAGGAAAGCAAGGGGTCCTCATGATTTTTCAGGCAATGGATGCTGGTGGAAAAGATGGCGCAATCAAACATGTGATGAGTGGGATTAATCCCCAAGGAATTGATGTTTACAGCTTTAAACAACCATCGGCAGAAGAGGCCTCCCATGATTATCTATGGAGGGCGATGAAAGTTGCGCCACCTCGGGGGAAAATGGCGATTTTTAATCGTTCTTATTACGAAGATGTTTTAGTCTCCAAGGTTCACTCTTTATACAAAACACAAAATCTGCCAGAGCGTTGTAAAGGCAAAGATATTTTTGAGAAAAGATACGAGCACATAAAGAATTATGAAAAATATCTTTATGAGAATGGAATTATTGTAGTTAAAGTGTTCCTAAATATTTCCAAAGATGAACAAAAGCGACGTTTTTTAGAGAGAATAGAAGATAAAACAAAAAATTGGAAATTTTCAGATTCGGATTTAAAAGAACGTCAATATTGGAAAGATTATCAAAAAGCCTTTGAAACAGCGATTAATGAAACAGCAACCCCCTATTCACCATGGATTGTAGTTCCAGCAGACCGAAAATGGTATGCTCGACTCGTGGTATCTCAGTTGTTAATTCGAGTTTTGGAAGAGCTTAATCCCCAATACCCTGTGTTGCCAAAAGAAAATCAAAAAAATTTGGAACAATATAAAAATAGCCTTCTTGAAGAAACAGAATAAAGATTTTAGAATAGAAAAATCAGCCAATTTTTTTTGGCTGATTTTTTTATTTAACAATCTCATTACAAAAACAAGTACTTAGAATTTACATTCAACACTTAGAATTGGCAAGTAACATAAATTAGATTTTTAAGGAGAAAGAAATGAGATTTGGGAAAATATTGGGACGTTTAGGTGTTTTAAGTATCGGATTAGCGATTGCAGTTTTTTTGACTGGCTGTACAAGTAGTCAAGGAAGTAAGAAATTTGTAGTGGCTTATTTGCCGAATGAATCCACGGAACAAAATGCAGATGCCCGAAATGGAATGGCAAAGGATCTATCAGAAGCACTGGGCATGGAAGTAGAAGAATTTATTGCAAGTGATTACAATGCAGCCATTGAAGGAATGCGTACAGGTAAAGTTGATATGGCATATTTTGGACCTTTATCCTTTTGTTTAGCGAATGAGAGAGCAAATGCTGAACCAGTGGTTATGAAAGCAAAAGGTGGAGACAAAGCAAATGCAACTTACAAATCGGTTTTGATTGTTAAAGGGGACAGCCCAATTAATTCGATTAAAGATATTAAAGGAAAAACAATGGCATTCGTCGATCCTAATTCAACGAGTGGAAATATGATTCCTTCAGCAGAAATTATGAAAGCATTTCCAGAAGACAAACTGACGATGGATAGCTTACATACGAATGGGGAATTTTTCGAATCAGTAATGTTTTCAGGAAAACACCAAGCTGGATTACAAGCTGTTATTAAAGGGGATGTCGAAGTAGCACCAATTTCTGATGCAATTCTAGCAGCTGAAATCAAAAATGGAAATGCTAAAGAAGGAGATGTTAAGATTATTTATTCATCAGATCCAATTCCATCAGAACCTATGGCCGTTCGTGGAGATATTTCTCAAGATGTAAAAGATAAAGTAAAAGCATTTATGACTGGTTATGCGAATGAAGAATATTTCGAAAAGGTGGTTGGAGATGCAACAGCTCGTTGGATTCCTACAACAGTTGAAGATTACAAAAGTGTAATGGAGCTTAATAAAGAACTTAATAAATAAGTAAAAAGTGTTGGACGGTTGCAGACAATTTTATTGTCTGCAACATAATTTTTACTTGGACATAAAAATCTTATTTAAGTTTAAGATTAATTTGGCAGGGAAAGTGCATAAGGAGAACAATGGATAAAATTGTACTAAAGGCAGAAAATATTTCTAAAACCTATCCGAATGGGGTCAAGGCCTTAGATGATGTTTCCTTTGAAATAAAGGAAGGAGAGTTTATTGTAGTTATTGGTCCATCTGGATCGGGTAAATCCACATTGCTCAGATCACTTAATAAGCTTGTAGAACTAAGTAGCGGAAGTATTTTAGTCGATGGGGAAGAATTATTAGATAAAAGTGGAAAAAGTTTGCGATTGTTAAGAAGAAAGATTGGAATGATTTTTCAACACTATAACTTGGTTTATCGATTATCGGTGATACAAAATGTATTGCATGGGCGACTTGGTTATATGTCAAATATTAAGGGAGCGTTTGGTCAATATACCGAAGAAGATAAATTAAAAGCCATTGAGATACTTGACGAAATAGAACTTGGTGATTACATCTATAATCGTGCATCAGATTTATCGGGAGGGCAAAAACAACGGGTTGGAATTGCCAGAGCGATTATTCAAGATCCAAAGATAATTTTATGTGACGAACCAATTGCGTCGCTGGATCCGTCATCATCAAAAATTATTATGGACATCATCTTTAACATGGCTAAAAAGAGAAACATCACCTGTATTACAAACCTCCATCAAATTGATGTGGCTTTAAAATATGCAACTCGAATCATAGGGCTTTCTAAAGGAAAAATTGTTTTTGATGATGTTCCTGAAAAACTTGATAATAAGACGATCGAGAATATTTATGGCACCACCATTGATAAATTAATGATAAGTGAGGAACTAAAAAATTGAAAAATATTCCAATCATTAATAAAAAAGAGAAAAAGCTTTATACTTGTTTTGCTTTAGTAACACTCGTACTTTTTATTATAGCGACATTTCTTACCCAGTTTAACCCCGTTGATGTCTTGCTATCAGGAGAGGAATTCTGGAAATTTATCATTGAGGACTTTTTGCCACCAACCCTTTCTAAACCTCAAACGATTTTTAATGCCATTTATATTACTTTGTGCTTAGCAATAAGTTCAACTTTTGTGGCAGGGATTTTAGCGATGATTTTTGGGCTACTTGGGAGTACCTGTGTGTCGCCGTTTCCCAAGCTGTCAAAGGTTATTCGAGGGGTGGCCACTTTTTTAAGAAATATTCCATCTTTGGTTTGGGCGTTCATACTTTTCTCATCCCTTGGGATTGGAACCGGAGTTGGTTTTGTAGCCCTTGTAATTTCGACCTTTGCATTTATGACCCGTGCTTTTATCGAAAGCATTGATGAGGTGTCAACAGATAGTACCGAAGGTTTACTTGTGGTAGGCTCCTCCTTTTTTCAACGGGTGTTTCAAGGAATTATTCCTTCCTGTATGCAATATTTTATTTCTTGGTTTTTATATTGTATTGAAGTCAATATTCGTGCGTCAACCATTGTTGGAATGGTTGGTGGCGGCGGAATTGGTCTAGTTTTATTTTCGTATATTAAATCCTTTGACTATCAAACGGCTTGTGGGATCATACTAATCATTGCAGGGATGGTGATTGCTGTGGACTTATTGACAGGCTTACTTAGAAAAAATATTTTGGAGGTTTAAAATGAGTGAATTTGCTGTACAAGCGATTGGAATTATTCCTAAGGTTAAAGTATGTAAAAAAGGGAAAATTAGAATCAAAAATCAAGATCAAGATCGAGTTATCCAAATATTTTTAATTCTTTTGGGGATTGTTTCTCTTATTTCATTTATGCCACTTGATATTGATTGGGGAAAATTATTAACGAGAATTCCCGATGTTGGGATTATTTTTGGGAAAATGGCAGTCATTTCTTTTAAAAACTTTGATTTTACATTGATTGCAATTTTAGAAACCATTGCGATAACCATTTTAGCGACGGTTTATAGTTTTATAATTGGTTTAATACTTGGGGCATTTTCAGCAAGAAATTTGGTGAAAAATCGGTTAATTACAACAGGGCTTACCTCATTTTTTACATTCTTAAGAGCAATTCCTACCCCCATTTGGGTATTGCTGGCACTTGTTTGTCTTGGCCTTGGACCTACCGCTGGAATTGTTGGATTGTCTATTCATGCCATTGCTTTTTTTGCTAGAGCCTTTTCTCAAAATTTTGAAGATGTTCCCAAAGAAGTGATTGAGGCATTGGAAGTGACGGGAGCTAACAAATTTCAAATCTTTTTTGGAGCGGTTCTCCCTGGCTCTTTGAGCCAACTGGTTGCGTGGACAGGCCTGCGATTTGAAATTAATTTTTCTGAAAGTGCAATTCTTGGAATGGTTGGCGCAGGTGGTATTGGTTTTGCCATTGCGACTTCACTACAAGGGTATGATTACGGTGTTGCAGGTCTTGCCATTCTTTTGGTTTTTATTTATGCCTACTTCATCGAATTACTTTTTACCACCATTAAGAAAAAATACATTCAATAAGAGTTCTGAAGAATTAATTCCTTTTAAGACCTATAGGAATGAAAAGAAAATTTAGAACAATTTAATTTTTAAATAGGGAGCATTAATGGAAAAAAAACAATTGTTTAAGATTATGGCAAACTGCGAAGGAAAAAAAATTCAAAGCCTAGCCAAAGAGATTCATGAAAATCATAAGGTTCTCATCATTAAAGAGCCTACAAAAAGTTTAACCATGATAAAAATGAGAGAACCAGTGAAATCCTCTCTCTTTTATTTGGGAGAAGTGATGGTCACTGAGACCATCGTAGAAATTGAAGGAACAAAAGGCATTGGAGTTACGATGGGGGATGACTCGGACAAATCCCTCAGTATGGCGATCATTGATGCTGGATTTAATAAAAAGCTTAAGGAAATGGAAACAATAGAAAAAGAATTACTCGGGATTGAAGCGTCTCAAAAACTTAAAGAAGAAAAAGAAAATGCATTACATTTAAAAACAATGGTTAACTTTAACACCATGGATTTAGGAGAAACTGTGTGAAAAAATTACATCAATTTGATCATGTTCATGATAGTCAAAAAGTATTTCGCTTAATCCTAAAAGCATTGTCAAATCCTTTGGAATGCGTAAATATTAAAGCGTGTACAGATAAGTTGTTTGGAGAAAATAAAGAGCTTTTAGGGATTGCCATGACTCTTTTAGATAATGAAACCACCTTTTCTACCTGTGAAAATCCTGTGCTTTCAGATGAAATCATGACCTTAACATTGTCCAAAAGAGAAAGTATCGAAAAAGCGGATTATGTTTTTATAGAGGAAAGAGAAAACTTAGAAAAAGCAATTGAAAATGTAAAATATGGAACCTTGGTTGATCCACATCTTTCGGGAACGTTAATTGTAAAAATTCCTGAGGAGGAGAAAATAGTAGGAACTTTTGTAGGACCAGGAATCTGTGGAAAAAAGAAAATTGCTATTGAAAAAACAGTTTTAGAGGCAGTTAAAATAAGAGATGATCAATTTTTTGAATATCCACAAGGAATTGATTTTATATTTACAAGAGAAAATGGGGATCTTTTTGGGGTTCCAAGATTGACGAAAAGGGAGGTCCTTTAATGGCTTACGTAGCAGTTTCAGGAGGATCGGAGGCAATAGAAGAAAGTATTGAACTCCTAAAATATTATCGAAGTGGTACTAAAGTAGATATTGAATTATTGGGTATCCAAAATAAAATGGGATTACTTGTTGATCGTGTTATGGGAGAAGCAGGACTTTATTCAAAAGAGTATGCTGCTTTGGCTCTTAAACAGTGTGAAGGGAGTGTTGAAGAAGCCGTTTTTTTATTAAGAGCCTATCGATCAACCTTACCTCGAAATTATTATACTAATGTTGTCGATACCGATTGCCTTCGGGTTATTAGACGTATTTCTGCTGCTTTTAAAGATGTTATTGGGGGACAAATCCTAGGCCCCACTTATGATTATACCCATCGTTTAATTAATTTTGATTTAGAACTCGAAAGTAGTGAAAATCTTTTTGATGAAATGCAGAAAAAATTAAAGGAAGAAGCTCCAGAAGAGATTAACCCATGTCAACGTGTTTCCCATGAATTAAAAAAAGAGGGGCTCATCGAAACCTATCCAGAAGATAATACAAAACCTTTTGACGTCACCGAAAATATGGTGACTTTTCCATGCTGTCGCAGTGCTCGTTTGCAAACTCTGTCAAGGGGTGATACTGGTTTTGTCTCGGGTCTAGCTTATTCTTCATTAAGGGGATTTGGTCAAGTGCATCCAACAGTTGGAGAATTACGAACAGGGTACATAGAATTAGAAATTCCCTATATGTTTGAAGAAAATCAGTGTATCTATATTGGTGAAATACTCATTACAGAAGTCGAATGTTTTACGGATGAAGATGATGGAGATCAATTAAAATTAGGGGTTGGTTATGGGGTTGTTTTTGGAAGAAATGAAAACAAAGCTATTGCAATGTCTGTCATTGATCGTGAGCTTGAAAATACAGGAAATCATCCGACTCAAAATGAGGAATTTGTTTTAATGCATGGCGATAGTCTGGAAATGAACGGGTTTATCTCCCATTTAAAATTACCTCATTATGTTACTTTCCAATCTAAATTAGATGCAGTAAGAAAGACGAGAGGAAAGGACAATGAATAAGAATTATAATTTTGCTTTTTTAGATGAAGGATCAAAAAAAGAAATTCGTCGATCAATTTTAAAAGCGGTGGCAATACCTGGGTATCAAGTCCCTTTTGGATCCCGTGAATTACCGATTGGAAGAGGTTGGGGAACAGGGGGAATCCAATTAACCTTATCGTTGATTGGACAGGAAGATTGCTTAAAAGTAATTGACCAAGGAAGCGATGAAAGTGTTAATGCTGTTAATATTAAAAAATTTGTGGGTTTATGTACCGATGTAAAAACAACCACAAAAACACAGGAAGCAACCTTGATACAAACCAGGCATCGAATTCCAGAAAAACCTTTGCGAAACGATCAAATATTAGTTTTACAGGTACCAATGCCAGAACCATTGCGAATGGTTGAACCACGAGAAGAAATAACAAAAAAAATGCATGGAGAAATGGATTATGCCCCTATTTGGCTTCAATTATATGAAAGTATTATTAAGTACAAACAAGTGACCATTGCATCGGAATACCCCTGTATGGTTGAAGGGCGATATATTATTAATCCAAGTCCAATTCCTAAATTCGATAACGAGAAACTCCATCAATCCCAATGTCTCTATCTTTTTGGAGCAGGTAGAGAGAAAAAAATATACGCTATTCCTCCATATACCGAAGTAATTTCTTTAGCGTTTGAAGATGTTCCCTTTCAAAAGGAAAGTTTTGTTGGAAAGAAATGTCGTCTTTGTGGGTCCGAAACGACTTATTTAGATGAAATTTTTGACAATATGACTGGGGAAATTTTTTATCAATGCTCAGATTCTGCTTATTGTCAGGAGGTTACTCAATGTATTTAAAAGATCAACCCGTTTTAAGGGTAGAAAATCTTTCCATCAGTTATGGAAAAGGATGTCCTGAGTGTAAAACGCATTTAGAAAAAAACCGATGTACTCTTTGTCAAACCGTTTGGGCATGTTCAGAAGTTTCATTGGAATTATTTCCAGGAGAAGTTTTAGGGATTGTTGGAGAATCTGGCTCAGGAAAATCCACTCTAATGAAGAGCCTTTATTTTGATCATCCCGTGACCCAAGGGAGAGCTTTTTTAAGCCAATATAAGAATGGGACAAAAAACATTTGGGAATCAAGTAGCAGTCAGCAACGGTTAATCAAAAATAACTTGATGGGCATGGTTTATCAAAACCCTCTTCTAGGATTACGAATGAACTATTCATCTGCTTCTAATATTGCAGAAAAAATTATTGCAAGTGGATGTAGAAATGCAGGTCAAATGACCCATCGTGTTACAGAACTCTTAGAGGCTGTGGAAATACTCACCTCAAGAATGTCAGAAGCCCCTAAAAACTTTTCAGGGGGAATGCAACAACGGGTTCAAATTTCCAAAGCACTTGCGAATAATCCATCTATTTTGCTGTTAGATGAAGTGACAACAGGCCTTGATTTATCGGTTCAAGCAAAGGTTTTAGATTTAATTCGAAAAATAAAAGCTAAGTTTGGAATTTCGATCTTATTAGTTTCTCATGATTTAGCGGTCATTCGAATGCTTGCAGATAGAACCATTGTAATGCTTGACGGAAAAATTATCGAAAGTGGACTAACAGATCAAATTTTAGAAGATCCCCAACATGGCTATACACAACAACTTGTCCATTCACTTATTTAGGAGGCAAAATTGAAAGCAATTATTAACGGAAAAATAGTGACACCAGAGAAGATTATCGAGAAAAAAGTCTTGGTTTTTAAAGATGATATTATTTTTAAGATCATCCCCGAAGACGAACTTCGGCCAGAAGAAATGGAAAGAATCATTGATGCCCATGACCGCTATGTGATTCCTGGGTTTATTGACACCCATTCAGATAAGATTGAACAATTTATTCAGCCAAGACCAACGGCGATGTTTGATTTTGAGTTAGCACTCAAAGAATGTGAACGTGAACTTTTGTTACAAGGGATCACCACGATGTATCATTCCTTGTCTTTATACAATATTGATTTATTTAATGGATCGCCGATTCGAACCAAAGAAAATGTTTTAAAGTTAGCAGATCTCATTAATAATATACATCAACGCAATCATTTGATACATCATCGTCTTCATTTAAGAATAGAGATTGATCATCTTGAGGCTTTCGATATTGTCAAATCGATGATTGAAGAAAACAAAGTGCATCAAATTTCTTTTATGGATCATACCCCTGGTCAGGGACAATATCGAAATCTGGAAATCTACGAAAAAACAATTTCGGGATATCGTGGAAAAGATATTGAGAAATTAGGGTTTAATGGTGTTCTAGAGTATCATGAAAATAAAGAAACCCTATCATTGGAACAATTGATGATTCTCGCTAATTTAGCCCACAGTAAAGGGATTCCTGTAGCGTCTCACGACGATGATACCCAAGAAAAGCTTAGAGTCAACCAAAAAATTGGGGTCGATATTAGCGAGTTTCCAATAACCATTGAAACCGCAAAAAAAGCTAAAGATATGGGTTTTTACACAGTTGCAGGAGCTCCAAATATTTTATTAGGAGGATCACATTCAGGAAATATGAGTGTTGGAGAAGCTATTTTAGAAGATTGCGTTGACATTATTTGTTCAGATTATTATCCTCCGGCAATGCTACATAGTATCTTTGAGATGCATAGAAATTTTGGAATACCTCTTTGGGATATGGTTAAAAAGGTGACCTTGAACCCAGCGATTGCAATGAAAATTGATAAAGACTATGGATCGATAGAAATTGGTAAAAAGGCAGATGTTCTAATTGTTGATGTGTTAGATAGTTACCCAGTAATTACCCATTCCATTGTTGATGGAAAAATAACATCCCGTATTGAGTATAGGAGATAGCATGGCGATTTTAAAAATTGAAAATCTAGGAAAAAGTTTTTACTTACATAATCTAAATAAAGAGATAAAGTCCTGTGAGAATATCAATTTTTCATTAGAACAAGGTGAATTTATTGGGATTGTTGGATTATCAGGAGCTGGAAAATCCACCATCATGAAATGTATTAATCGAACCTATCTACCGGTTTTAGGAAACATTATTTACGATAGTGAAGCCTTTGGAGAGATTGACATGGCAACGGCTTCTGAGCGAGAAGTTTTGTATTTGAGAAAACATGAGATAGGTTATGTTTCTCAGTTTCTCAATGTAATGCCCAGAACAACTGCCAAAGAACACGTAATGAATCCCCTTCTTGAAATGGGAATTGAAGAAAAACCAGCAGAAGAGCAAGCTAAGGAAATGCTAAGTTATTTTAAATTACAGGAAAATCTTTGGGATATTTATCCCAATACTTTTTCGGGTGGGGAAAGATTACGTTTAAATTTGGCCCATACTATGGTTAAAAGACCGAGACTTATGTTGTTAGACGAACCTACGGCGTCCCTTGACAACAAAACTAAAATTTTGGTAAAAGAAATATTAAAAAAACTAAAATCAAAGAATACTAGCATGATCGGTATTTTTCATGATTTAGAGTTTATGGATGGTGTTTGCGATCGAATTTTTAATATATCTGAAGGAGTTTTTCAATGCTAAAAGCGGATTTACATCTTCATTCAACGGTATCAGATGGTAGTGATTCCATTGAAGTGATTATTGAAAAAGCAAAAAAGAAGAACCTTGATGTTATTGGAATTACCGATCATGATACCCTTTCACAACGAAATCAGATCCCAGAAAATCCAGGAATTCAAGTCATTGTTGGGATCGAGATTTCCGGATTTGATACTCAAACACAAAGAAAAGCCCATATTTTAGGATATGGTATCGAAAATCATGAACAGGTTGAAAGCTTTACAAGAAAAACGTTAATGTTAAGACATGAAAACTGTTTAAAGCAAATGGATATTTTGAGTGAAATGGGATACTCTTTTGACGAAAGCAAAATAAATAAAGCGGATCAACAATTTTTCTATAAACAGCATTTACTTGAATACCTCGTTAACACCCAACAAATCACCACTAAATATGGGGAGTTTTATAATAAAACCTTTAAAAATGGTGGGCCATGTGATATTGATATCCAATATGTAGAAGCATGCGAAGCAGTAGAGATTATCAAAAATGCTGGAGGAATTTCAGTGTTAGCCCATCCCGGACAACAGGAAAATTTTGATCTTATTCCAAAATTTGTTGAAGTAGGGTTACAGGGAATTGAGTACAATCATATTAAAAACACAGAAAAGCATCAAAAAATTATTAAACAGTATTCCGAAGATTATCACTTGTTTTTAACAGGCGGTAGTGATTATCATGGAACCAATGATTCTGAAAAAATAGAAATAGGCGATTGTCTTTCTGAAAATTGTGGGGTGATAGCGCTATGCTAGGAATAGAACCGACCATCGAAAAAGATGTGATTCTCAATGATGTTATCCTTGGTAGATATACACAAATTCAGGCACATAGTCTTTTAGAAGAGGTGACCCTTGGTGATTTTTCGTATTGTGCAGGTTACAATCAAATCTATTATGCAACCATAGGAAAGTTTTGTTCCATAGCCTCAAATGTACGTATTAACCCTGGAAATCATCCAACCTATACCCGAATTGCACAGCATCATTTTACCTACCGAAGTGAGCTTTTTGGAATGGGGGAAGACGATTATGATTTCTTTAATTGGCGAAAAAAAGATAATGTAACCATTGGTCATGACGTTTGGATAGGACATAACGCCAGTATTATGCCAGGAGTAACCATTGGAAATGGGGCAGTCATCGGAACGGGTGCAGTCATAACTAAAGACGTGGCGCCTTACGCAGTGATGGTGGGAATTCCTGGGAAGGAAATTAAAAAGCGGTTTTCTGAGACGATTATCGAAAAAATTGAAAAATCCCAATGGTGGGATTGGGATTATGATCGCTTAAAAGAAAGACTTCATGATTTTAAAGATATCGAACTATTTATAAAAAAGTATTGTTAAAAAAAGACCTTGTAGGTTTAACCTACAAGGTCTAATACTATTTTTGACTAACAAGTGGATCAAATAAGTTTCTGACTTTTTTAAGCATTTCTCGAATGGGGAGGTTATAGGGACATTTAGGTTCGCATTTTCCACATTCAATGCAGTTAGAGGCATTGGAGGGGAAACTTTTATAACGTTCGAGAGCCCATTCTTCTAAGTCATATCGAAGGTAATAACCCTCAACGATAAACTGCATGGGAATGTCAATTCCTTCAGGACAGGGGCCACAGTAGCCACAACGTCTACAAAAACACTTCCCTAAGGCATTGGCGTCGGCTTCAAAGGTTTTTATTTCAGCTTCATTTAATGGTTCAAAATCATTGCCGATTGATGTATTTTCTAAAACCTGTTGGACCGAATCCATTCCAGGGATTATTGTAGAAATATGTGGATTATTACCAACCCATCGCAAGGCGTAATCAGGGTTTTTAAAAGCGCCTCCTGCGAGTGGTTTCATGCAAATGACTCCAATATTTTTTTCCTTAGCTTTACTAAAGAGGGTTGCACCTCGGTTTTCAACAAAATTGTAGGGGAATTGAATGGTGTCGAAAAAGCCTTCGTCCAAAGCACGATCAAGAACTTCATAGCTATGGGAAGTAATCCCAATGTGTTTGATTAATCCTTTGCGTTGACAGTCTAATAAAGCTTGGTAGCCACCATTTTCAGCAAGGATTGTATCATAAGCAGTCATTGTTTTTGGATTATGAAATTGGTAAAGATCAATGAATTCAACCTGGAGTTCTTTAAGACTTGTCATAACATCAGAAAGGACACCTTCATAACTTAACTGAGGTGTTTTGGTTGCAATATAAAAATTTTCTCGGCCAAGGTTTTTTAATGCTTCCCCTATCATGCTTTCGCTTGTGGTATAGGCTCGGGCTGTGTCGATAAAATTTACCCCTTCATCAATTAGAGTTTCAATAATCTCGTCAACTTCCCATTGCCCACAACGTTGGATAGGAATCCCACCAAATCCAATAAGAGAAACTTCTAAGCTGGTTCTCCCTAAAGTTCTTTTTTCCATGAGCCACCTCTGTTTTCAAAATTTTATCTTATTCTATCATAGCCAATGGGGAAAGTCATTAAGAGGATAATAAAGAAAAGCTATTCTAAATTTAATAAAAAAGAGATCTTGGAGAATTTTTGTAGTGTGTGCTATAATATATAAAAACTTTAGTGAGGAGTAAATGAAGCGAATTAAAAACAACTATCAAAAATTAGATTTGGGGCTGATCGTTTCAATGACTCTTCTTTATCTGATAGGCATGGTCTGTATCTATGTAGCGACGAATGCCGAGGGTGTTGCTAAAGATGGTAGCCAAATATATTTGATAAAGCAAGGCGTCTCCTTCATTATTGGATGCGTCATGATTGTTATGATGCTTAAAAGTGATTACAATATTTTTTCTAGGATTTGGAAATGGATTTATGGGATTTCGATTTTCTTATTACTGATTGTGTTTATCCCAGGGATAGGGACCACCAACATGGGGACAACAGGATGGATTAGCTTTGGATTTTTTGAGGTCCAAACATCAGAGATCGCTAAACTAGGGTTTATTCTTTCCTTTGCTAAAGTGTTAGAATTGAGATATAATCGGCTAGATTTTGCTGAAGATCTTTTAGTCCCTTTGGCTTTTGGGATTCCACCAGTAATTCTTGTGGCTCTCCAGCCTGATTTAGGACAAGCCTTTATTTTAGTGGTTATTTTTTTAGGGATGCTCTTTATTGCTGGTTTTAACATCAAATATTTTTATGGGCTTTTAGGAAGTGGCCTTGTTTTGATTCCAACCGCTTGGTTTTTGGCTTATGACTATCAGAAACAGCGATTATTAACTTTTTTTAATCCAGAGCTTGATCCATTAGGTTCTGGGTATCAGGGAATTCAGTCTAAAATTACCATAGGTTCTGGTGGTTTTTGGGGAAAAGGATTAGGGGCAGAAGACAGTATGGTAAAGCTTGACTTTCTTCCAGCTCAATGGACTGATTTTATTTTTTCGGTCATTGGGGAAACCATGGGTTTTATTGGAACCGTTGGCGTTGTTCTTTTGTTTGTTTATTTTCTCTTGAGATTATTAAAAGATGGTAAAGCAGGGAGAGAAATGTACGGAACTTTAATTGTTTTTGGTATCTTTTTTATGTTTTTCTTCCAGATTATTCAAAATATTGGGATGACCATTGGTTTACTTCCAATTACAGGAATCACCCTTCCATTTATAAGTTATGGGGGGAGCTCATTAATCGTCAATATGGCAGCTGTTGGGATTGTACTTAACATCCATCGTCAACGGCTGGATATTATATAGTTATTTTTATTAAATTTTTTTAAGAAAGGTTAGGTGGCAAGATGAGTATTAGTTTTGATTACTCTTATGCGAACATTAAACCCAGTGAATTAGAAAACAAATTTAGACAGCTCGGGTTGGCAAATGAAGAGCTTATGGAAAAGACAGGCGCAGGAAATGATTTTTTGGGGTGGGTAGACTACCCAATTGCATATGACAAAGAAGAATTCAAGCGAATAAAAGAAGCGGGTAAAAAGATTCAAGAAAACTGTGATGCCCTTGTAGTCATTGGAATCGGTGGTTCTTATCTTGGATCGAAAGCCGTTATTACAGCATTGACCAGTCCTTTTTTTAATGAAGAATCTCGAGAAAAAAGAAAAGCCCCTAAAATCTATTTTGCTGGACAAAATATTAGCGGTAAATATTTAGAGAAGCTATTAGAGTTACTTTCAGATCAAGAAGTGTGTGTGAATGTAATTTCTAAATCGGGAACAACGACTGAATCAGCGATTGCCTTCCGCTTTTTTAAAGATTTTTTAGAAAAAAAATATGGAAAAAATGGGGCCAAAGAGCGTATCTATGTTACAACAGACAAATCCAGGGGAGCTCTTAAGTTTATGTCCAATGAAGAAGGATATGAAACCTTTGTAGTGCCAGATGATGTTGGTGGGCGTTATTCTGTTTTTACAGCGGTTGGTTTATTGCCAATTGCAGCTGCTGGCATTGATATCGACGCTCTTATGGCAGGAGGAAAAGCAGGGTATGAAGAATATCAAAACCCAAATTTTGAAGAAAACCCTTGTTTTCAATATGCCTTATATCGAAATGTTTTGTATAATCGGGGAAAAAATACAGAAATTTTGGTTGACTACGATCCAAGTCTAGAATATATTTCAGAATGGTGGAAACAGCTTTACGGTGAAAGTGATGGCAAGGATGGCAAAGGTTTATTCCCAGCGTCTGTTCATTTTTCAACCGATCTGCATTCGTTAGGACAAATTATTCAAGATGGCCCCAAAAATCATTTTGAGACCATCATTATTGTTGACGAAGACCAATCGGATTTAAAAGTTTTAAAAGACCCAGCGGACTTAGAAGGACTTAATTATCTGGCAGGAAGAAAAGTAGATGCCGTTAATGAAAAGGCGTTTATGGGAACCTTGTTAGCTCATGTGGATGGCGGAGTACCAAATGGAATTATTCATTTAGAAAAATTAGATGCATTTACAATTGGAAAGCTTGTTTATTTCTTTGAAAAAGCTTGCGGACTTAATGGTTATCTTCTTGGAGTTAATCCTTTTGATCAACCTGGGGTTGAAGCCTATAAGAAAAACATGTTTGCACTTCTCCATAAGCCAGGATATGAAGAGCTGACGAAAGCATTAGAAGAGCGATTATAATAGAAAGACAAGATCAAAAATCTCCACTATTTTCATAGCTGGAGGTTTTTGGTTTATAAATGGACTAAAGCAACCATAAAAGAGGTGTAAATTGAATTGAAAAATGTTTCCCTCAAGAGGAGTGAAGAAATATTATGGAAAATAAAAAGGCAATCGTAGGGATTATGTATGATTTTGATAAAACTTTATGTACAAAGGATATGCAAGACTTTAATTTTATTCCATCACTAGGAATGAACCCTGTTGATTATTGGAAAGAAACCAATGATTTTGCTTCAAAATCAGGAATGGAAAGGATTTTAGCAAGCCTTTACATGATGGTTGAAAAAGCAAAAGAAATGAATCGGGAAATGACAAGAGAGGATTTTTTTGAGTTAGGAAAGGGAATTGTGCTTTTTAGAGGGGTTGAAGATTGGTTTAAGCGAATTAATGATTTTGGAGAGGAACATAATGTTATAGTCGAGCATTATGTCATTTCGTCTGGAATTGATGAGATGATTCAAGGGACACCCATTGCTCATGAATTCAAAAGAATTTACGCATGCGAATATTTCTACCACAAAAATGGTCATGTTGCTTGGCCTAATAGAGTTGTTAACTACACGACAAAAACACAGTTTTTATTTAGGATTAATAAAGGAACTTTAGATGTTGACGATGATGTGGGTTTAAATGAATACCGACACAAAGATGATCGAAGAATTCCTTTTAAAAATATGATTTATATAGGGGATGGGCTGACAGATGTTCCTTGTATGCAGTTAGTTAGAACAAATGGAGGTCAATCCATTGCTGTTTATCGGCATCAAAAAAAGGATGAAGTTAAAACCCTTCTTTCTGATGGAAGAGTTGATTTTTTAGTGAAAGCTGATTATTCCGAGGGAAAAGAGCTGGATCATATTATTAAAATGATTATTGAGAAAATCTCAGTGGTGAATCAGTTGAGAAATGCCCATAAGAAACACATTAAATCAATTACTAAAAAAATGGAAACTTCTTCATAGAGAATTACTTTTATTTAAGTTGAGGCGATGGGGATACGGATGCCTGTTTTTTGTATACAATTACATAAAAAATTAATCAGAGTTTAAGTAAAAATGTGTTATAATGTAATAAATTTTAAAATAATAAATTAAGAAAGGTCAACATGAGAAATACAAAACACTTTAGAGAATTTGAAATTATCGTTAGTGATATTTTAGAAAATAGTGAATTTCAAAAATTAAAAGAAATAGACCATCATGGGAATGGCTTGTATGATCATTCAGTGGCTGTTGGATATAACGCTTATCGGGTAGCTAAAACCCTTGGTATGGATTATGAAGCTGTTGCAAGAGGTGCTTTACTCCACGATTTTTTTGTAGAACCTTGGAAAGGCAAAGAAAAGCAAGAAAAGGGTTGGAGACGTATCAAAGAGATGCATGGATTTTCACACCCCAAAACTGCTTTAGAAAATGCTAAAAAGCATTTTGAGATTGATGAAAAACAAGCGGATATGATTGTAAAGCACATGTTCCCACTAACATTATCGCCACCTAAATATTTAGGGAGCTGGGTAGTAACGGCTGTTGATAAAGTGGTTGCTACACGGGAGATGATTGTGGAAAGTAATCGTCCAATGCGTCACCTTAAGAAATTAGTTTTAAGGCGTGCCGCATAATACATAAATTAGAGGAGGACTAACTTGTTAGAGAAACAAATTGAAAGAGCAAAAGAGCATTTTGGTGAACTGATTAAGGAACAACTAGAACGAATTGAGAAGATGAAAATCCAAGAGGATTTTACAGATTTCAGCACGAAGAAAGAAATTGTGATCGGGGTTGTTGGTGGCGATGGCATTGGTCCATTTATTACAGCAGAAGCCCAACGTGTGTTGGAATTTTTACTTGCTGAAGACATAAAAAACGGTCGGATTAAAATAAAAGTAATTGATGGTTTAACCATTGAAAATAGAGCGAATTGTGGAAAAGCAATTCCAGATGACGTTTTAGCAGAACTAAAAACCTGTGATGTCATTTTAAAAGGGCCCACAACAACGCCACGAGAGGGCGATCCTTGGCCTAACATTGAAAGCGCAAATGTAGCAATGCGAAAAGAGTTGGATTTATTTGCTAACGTTCGTCCAGTAAAAGTTCCAGAGTTAGAGATTGATTGGATGTTTTATAGAGAAAATACTGAAGGTGCCTACGCTTTAGGGAGCAAAGGGATTCATGTTAACGATGATTTAGCCGTTGATTTTACAGTGACAACTCAAGAGGGTTCAGACCGTATTATAAAGGCTGCATTTGAGTATGCTGAAAAATCAGGAAAAAATAAAGTGACGGTTGTTACGAAAGCAAATGTCGTAAAAACAACCGATGGAAAGTTTTTAGATGCTGCAAAAGTGATTGCAAAAGACTATCCGACCGTTGAAATGGATGATTGGTATATTGATATTATGACTGCAAAATTGGTAGATACAAAACGCCGTAGCCAATTTAAAGTCATGGTATTACCAAACCTTTATGGCGATATTTTAACGGATGAAGCCGCTGAGTTTCAGGGCGGTGTTGGAACGGCTGGCTCTGCAAATATAGGAAAACGTTATGCTATGTTTGAAGCGATTCATGGTTCGGCACCAAGAATGGTCGATGAAGGTCGTGGACAGTATGCTGATCCATGTAGTATTATTCGAGGGGCTGGAATGCTTTTAGAACATATTGGATATCAAAAAGAAGCAGATCAATTACAAAAAGCTTTAGATATTTGTGGATTGTACGAGAAAAAGTTAGTTTTAACTGGACGCGATACAGGCGCAACAGGGGCTGAATACGCAAATTATGTAATGGAAACATTATCAAAACCTGATCTTGATGAATTATATGCAAAATTTCAATAAATATTGAAGGCTGCTGTCATAGAAAAACTCTATGGCAGCAGCTTTTTAGAATTCAGTTAATAAATAGAGGGAGGTAACAATGCTCGAAAGAATCAATTTAAACAAAAATCGAGACAAAGAATCCAGCAAGGAAGAAAAAAAGAGATTGTCCCAGAGATTAAGCGAACTACAAAGAAAAATCAACGCTCTTGGCATTCCAGTTTTACTTGTTTTTGAAGGATGGGATGTTTCTGGAAAAGGGACATTAATGAATGAAATTCTAATGTTCTTAGATCCCAGAACTTTCCGAGTTCATAACTTTAAAGAAGGGAGTTATGAAGAAAACAATCGACCTTTTTTGTGGCGATATTGGGTGAAAACACCTGAGTATGGGCAAATTACTATTTTCAATCGGAGCTACTACAGCGATTTACTCTACGGAGAATTTTTAAAACAAAAAGATTATCAAAATAGAATAAAACAGATTAATGAATTTGAGCGAACTCTAACAAAAGATGGCACCATTATTTTTAAATTTTTTATCCATATAAGCAAAGAGGAGCAGAAAAAAAGATTTGAAAAACTGGGAAAAGATGTGGCAACCGCCTGGCGTGTAACACCCAGAGATAAAGACGAAAACCAGCATTATGATGAACTTCTTGTTAAAATTGATCGAGAGCTTGAATTAACAAATAAAGAGTCTGCCCCTTGGACTATTGTTGAAGGGCATCACAAAAGATTTGGGACCTTAAAAATACTCAATACTTTAGTAAAACGTTTAGAAAAAGTAGTGGAAGCGGCAGAAAAAACCCCTAAAAGAGAAATGATTCCTTTAATCCATCAACGAGAAGCCACCTATCACTCCCAGATATTGGATCAAATTAAATTAAATCAAAAGATTACCCCATTGGATTATAAAAACGAATTAAAAGCATGTCAGAAAAAATTAAGATTTTTAGAGCATGAACTTTATTATTATAAGATTCCTCTAATCATTGCTTTTGAAGGATGGGATGCCGCTGGAAAAGGAGGTTGTATCAAACGGCTTACAGAAAACCTCGACCCAAGAGGGTATACTGTCTACCCAACAGCTAAGCCTAGCGATATTGAGAAAAAGCATCATTATTTATGGCGATTTTGGAAAGATATTCCTAAAAAAGGACATTTAGCAATTTGGGATCGTTCTTGGTATGGTCGTGTTATGGTAGAGCCAATTGAAGGTTTTTGTACAGAAAGAGAATTTGCTAGAAGTTACGATGAAATCAAAGAGTTCGAAAAGCAGTTGTCAGACTGGGGAGCAATTGTTATTAAGTTTTGGTTACAGATCGATAATGAAGAACAATTAAAACGATTCACCGAAAGGGAGAATAATCCTGAGAAGCAGTGGAAAATTACTGAGGAAGATTGGCGAAATCGAGAAAAGTGGGATTCTTATAAAATAGCAGTTGATGATATGCTATTGAAGACGTCAACTGAGGATGCTCCTTGGGTGATTATTGAATCTCAAAATAAACAATATGCGAGAATTAAGGTGCTTAAGACAGTGATAGGTGCCATTGAAAGCAAAATAAAGGCAAAAAAATGCGAAAACGAAAAAAATAAGAAATAAAAGTCGAAAGGGTGAGGGGAAGGAATTATCAAAAAGCTAAAAATTACCTATGAATATAACTATACACCCTAAAATTATTATGATATAATTTCAATGATAAAATCTTGCCATTCATATAATAAAAAACAATCGGTTTTAGTATTAAGGAGGAAAATAATGCAAAAGAAAATGATGACAATGGACGGGAACACAGCTGCGGCTCATGTAGCCTATGCCTTTACTGAGGTAGCAGCAATTTTTCCTATCACCCCTTCATCACCAATGGCGGAATATGCCGACGTTTGGGCTTCCCAAGGAAGAAAAAATATTTTTGATGAAGTTGTAAAAGTTTCGGAAATGCAATCAGAAGGTGGGGCTGCAGGAGCTGTTCATGGGTCTTTAGCAGCAGGAGCATTAACCACAACCTTCACTGCATCACAGGGACTATTATTAATGATTCCTAACATGTATAAAATAGCCGGGGAGTTACTACCGGGTGTATTCCACGTGACTGCAAGAACTTTAGCAGCACAAGCTTTGTCAATTTTTGGAGATCATAGTGATGTTATGGCATGTCGCCAAACAGGTTTTGCTTTATTAGCAGCTGGTGGTGTACAGGAAGTTATGGATCTCGCTGGTGTTGCTCATTTAGCCGCTATTAAGACCAGAGTGCCTTTCATGCATTTCTTTGATGGTTTTAGAACCTCCCACGAAATCCAAAAAATAGAAGTAATTGATTATGATGTTTTCAAAGACTTGGTTGATTTTGATGCAATTCAAGCTTTTAGAAATAGAGCTTTAAATCCTGAACATCCAGTGACGAGAGGAACAGCTCAGAATCCTGATATCTTTTTCCAAGCGAGAGAAGCGTGTAACCCATTTTATGATAATATTCCAGCAGTGGTTGAAGATTATATGGCGAAAATTTCAGAAGTTACGGGAAGAGAATATCATTTATTTGACTATTATGGTGCTCCAGATGCAGAAAATATTATTGTTGCAATGGGGTCAGTTACCGATACAATTGAAGAAACCCTTGATTATCTAATGGCTCAAGGAGAAAAAATTGGTTTAATTAAAGTTCGTCTTTTTAGACCGTTTGCGCCTGAATACTTCTTGAAAGTATTACCTAAAACCGTTAAAAAAATTGCGGTACTAGACCGTACAAAAGAACCAGGAGCCATTGGAGAACCATTATACCAAGATATTTGCACAGTTTTCTATGCTCAAAAGAATCAACCATTGATTGTTGGGGGGCGTTATGGACTAAGTTCAAAAGATACAACCCCAGAACAAATTAAAGCTGTTTACGATAACTTAAAGGCAGAAACACCTAAAGATAAATTTACCATTGGGATTGTAGATGATGTGACCAATACAA
>JBOFGH010000061.1:0-38225 GCA_051649025.1 Eubacteriaceae bacterium | reverse complement strand
ATCCTATCCAATTCCTCAAAATAAACGAATTGAGAAATACAAAGAAAAATGGTGTGCATAGAAAAACGACCACACATTTGTGTGGCCGTTCATCAGCACTTGTTTTAGATATTTGACCTGTCTACTTGACAGGGGGCAGATCATTAACCGTTCCTTTATTTCTCTACTCATTTTCCTTTTAATTGGAATATTTCCCATTAAAAAGTAATAAATCCAACTTTTTTTCGAGCCTTTGCCAAGGTTTTCCATGCCATCATGGATGCTTTTTCAGCATGGTTTCGCATAATATTTTCAAGGTAATCTTTTTCTCTTAAAATGCGTTCATACTCTTCTTGTACAGGAAGCAAGGTTTCTGCTACCGCTTCTCCAACCCTTTGTTTAAAATCACCATAACCTTTACCTTCAAATTCTTTTGCGATCTCATTCAAACTTTTCCCTGTCGCACATGCGTAAATTTCCATAAGATTTGAAACCCCTGGTTTGTTTTCTCGATCATGGCGAACCAACATTTCTGAATCTGTCACTCCACGTTTGAACTTTTTAATGATGGTTTTGGGTGGGTCTAACAGTGAGATAAACCCATTCGTGTTTTCATCAGACTTTGACATCTTTTTCTTAGGATCTTGCAAACTCATAATTCGAGCTCCCGATTCCCCAAAATAGGCTTCTGGAACTTTAAAGATATCACCGTATTGTTGATTAAATCGTGCTGCAATATCCCTTGCTAATTCAACGTGTTGTCTTTGATCATTTCCAACAGGAACCAAATCGGTTTGATATAATAAAATATCCGCTGCCATAAGAACAGGATAATCAAAAAGTCCCACTCGGATGTTTTCGCCTTGCTTTTGAGCCTTGTCTTTAAATTGAGTCATCCGACTTAATTCACCCATGTAGGCGTTACAATTTAAAATCCAAGTTAGTTCAGCATGTTCTGGAACCATGGATTGCACATAAACAATTGATTTTTCTGGATCAATTCCTAATGCTAATAATAATGCCATCGATTCATAAACTCTTTTTCTTAAATCTTTAGGATCCTGGGGCATTGTTATCGCATGCAAATCTACAATACAGAAAATACTTTTATAATCTTCTTGTAGCTTTACCCAATTCTTCATGGCTCCAAAATAATTACCAATCGTAAATGTTCCTGATGGTTGTATTCCGCTATATACAATTTTCTTTGCTGGTATTTCCATTGTCTGCTCCTTTGTTATTATTGAGGTCAAGGGTCGTTAATTCTAAAGAATCACAAATGAGATCTAAATTCTGAATCATTTTTTCAAAAATATCTAAATCCCCTGTGGTTAGTATTTTTGTTTTTCCAGGCATATTACTCTCATTTGCGCAATCATTTTTTATTAAATACTTTTCAAGTTGCTGAACCAAACCCATGGCTGGATCTATGAGGTTTATTTCTGGATACATTTCTCGAAAAGTCACAGAAACAATTGGAAAATGGGTACACCCTAAGAGAAGCTCCTCAATCATTAAGCCTCTTTTTTTCCCTTCTTGCAATATTGGTTCAACTGCTTTTTGAATATTGTGGCGTAATACTTTTAAATCCCCTTGTCCATCATTAATTACTTTTGCTAAGGTTTGGGTGCCATGGGCAATATATTTTACATCACTTGTCCATAAAGCCAATTCCTTTTCATAGCCTCTATTTTTAACTGTAGCCGTTGTAGCAATCAGCCCTACGTTTCCATAATCTCTAATATCGAGTGTTTCTCGAACACCTGCTTCTATAACACTAAAAAGAGGAACTTCTGAGGTAAGTTCAGTAATTAATGAAGAAATTGTATTACATGCAAGAACAATCGCTTTAACCCCTAAATTTTCAAGTTGCTTTATGATGGCATTCCCAAGAAAAATAATCTCATCATTCTCACGTTCTCCATAGGGCATTCGTTTTGAATCCCCAAAGTAAAGAAAATTCTCATTGGTTAACCGAACTTGAAGCTCCCTTAAAACACTGAAACCACCGATACCCGAATCAATGAGCCCGATGGGTCCACTTTTATTCATAAATTCACTTCTTTCTCACTAAAATTCAATCTCAACATTACTCTCGAAAAGAAATTCCCATTGCTTCATCCATTGCTTCGATAATTGCCAAGGATTCGAGGTGAATTCCTTTTTCCCTGATCCCAGCCCCCCCCGGTTGAAATCCTTTTTCAATCGCAATTCCCACACCGATGAGGGTTGCTCCTGATTGATTTACCACATCAACTAAGGCTTCGACTGCTTTTCCATTTGCCAAGAAATCATCAATAATTAAAATACGATCCTCTTGAGAAATGTACTTTTTTGAAACCATGATTTTATAAGCTTGTTGTTTTGTGTAGGAATAAACATCACTTGAATAAATATCATTGTCTAGATTTAATGAAACATATTTTTTTCCAAAAACCACTGGGCAATAATTAAAATATTTTGCGACACTTGCTGCAATGGCAATTCCTGAGGTTTCAATTGTTAAAATTTTATTAACCCCTTGATCTTTAAATCTTTCTGCAAACTCTTTTCCCATTTCTTCAAATAATGCAACATCTAATTGGTGATTAAGAAATGAGTCTACTTTTAAAATTCCCTGGCCTTTAACACGACCATCTTGTCTAATTTTTTCTTTTAAAATTTCCATTCCAGTCTCCTTAATATCTAATAAAAATATTATAACATATCCAAGTGTTTTTTCATAAAGAAAAGGTGAGAATTTCTTCTCACCTTTTACATTGACTTATTTCTCTTCTTTTTCCTTTTGCGCTGCCGCAACCACCTTTTCTGAAATGACAGCAGGTGCCTCTTCATAGCGAACGAATTCCATTTCAAATTCCCCACGAGCTTGGGTCATTGATCTTAATTCCGTTGCATACTTAAACATTTCAGCCAAAGGTGCTTCCGCTTTAATTTGTTGTTTCCCTCCAAGCATTGGCTCCATTCCCATAATGCGACCACGCTTTTTATTTAGATCTCCCATAATGTCCCCCATATACTCTTCTGGGACAATGATATCAACATGATAAATTGGTTCTAATAATACTGGAGCCGCATCTTTCATCCCTTTTCTATAAGCTAATGTTGCTGCCATTTTAAAAGACATTTCATCAGAGTCTACTGCATGATAAGAGCCATCATAAAGTGTTGCTTTAACTCCTGTTACTGGATATCCAGCTAAAACCCCTTCATTCATACAGCTTTCTAAGCCTTTTTCAACCGCTGGAATAAAGTTACGTGGTACAGACCCTCCAACAACTTTATCAATAAAAAGGAAATCATCGTTAGGAGTATCTCCAGGTTCAAATGTTATCCATACATGGCCAAATTGACCACTCCCACCAGATTGTTTTTTGTGTTTTCCTTCAGCTGTCGATTTTTTCTTAATGGTTTCTCGGTAGGGTACTTTCATATTTACTAAATTAACTTCAACACCAAATTTTTGTTTTAATTTTTGGGAAATAATCTCTAAATGCATTTCCCCTAACCCTGAAACAAGGGTTTGTTTTGTTTCTTTATTTCTACTAACATTCATCGTCGGATCTTCTTCGACTAAACGATGTAGACCTGTTGCTAATTTATCAATGTCTGCCTTTGTTTTTGGTTCAATCGCCATTGAAATAATTGGTTTTGGAAGTTCAATTTTTTGGTAAACTATTGGAGATTTTCCACTACATAAAGTATCCCCCGTCACGGTTTCACTTAATTTTGAAAAAGCGCCAATATCCCCTGCTTCTAGTTTTTCAA
Source organism: Eubacteriaceae bacterium (assembly GCA_051649025.1). GTDB lineage: Bacteria > Bacillota > Clostridia > Eubacteriales > Eubacteriaceae > Acetobacterium. The sequence goes on along the minus strand of JBOFGH010000061.1, from coordinate 34,478 downwards.
CTTCTATTTGTTTATTACCTCGTAAAACATAAATGTGATTTGCTTTTTCCTTAACTTCTCTTGTTGCATTGTATAAATCGATGGCATTATCTAACACCCCAGACATTACTTTGAAAATAGATAATTTTCCAACATAAGGATCGGCAATGGTTTTAAAGACTAAAGCAGAAAATGGTTCAGAATCAATGCATTCTCTTTCAATGGCACTTTCATCCCTTGGGTCTTTTCCTATTTCAGTTTTTCCTTCCCCTGGTGATGGTAGGTATTCAATCAACATATTTTCGAGGGTCTCAACCCCAATATTTTGAACAGCCGAGGTACAAAGAACTGGAATCAGATCGCCGTCCATTACCCCTTGACGAATCCCTTGATGAATTTCTTCATGGGTGAGTTCTTCCCCTTCAAAATATTTTTCCATCAAACCTTCACTTGTTTGAGCAACAGATTCCATGATCATATCTCGGTACGGTTCTAGCTCTGCCTTCATATCTTCAGGAACAACAACATCAAAACAACGGTTGTCTTTACGTTCGCTTCCTGTCATGTCAACAATATTTACAACTCCACGCATTAGTTCCCCTTCACCCATCGGTAATTCAAAAGGAACCACCTTGTTTCCAAAGGTTTCTTTGAGTTGATCCATTACCTTTGAGAATGTTGCATTCTCTCGGTCCATTTTGTTCACTACAATAAATGCGGGTATCTTTGCTTTTTCTAATAACTCAATGGCTTTTTCCGTCCCTACTTGCACGCCAGAAATAGCGTCCACAACAATCACAACTGCATCTGCAACCCGAAGGGCGGCATGGGCATCCCCTATAAAATCAAAATAACCAGGAACATCAATGATATTTATCTTATGCCCACCAAATTCCAATGGAATAATGGATGAAGAAATTGAAAATTTCCTTTTCTTTTCTTCAGGATCAAAATCAGATAAGGTATTACCTTCATCAATTCTCCCCATTCGATCAACAGCACCTGCATTAAAAGCTAACGCTTCAGTTAGTGTTGTCTTCCCGCTTCCACCATGACCAAGAATAAGAATGTTTCTAATGTTTTTAGTTGGATACGTTTTCATGCTATTTTCTCCCTCGAATTTTGCCAATGACATAGTGTATTGGTTTATAATGTAATGATATTTTATAATATTTTATACAAATAATCTAGTAAAAGTTAATAATTTCAGTATAAACTTGATTATATAAGTATTTCTTTTCTATAAATCCCCTTTGATTTTTTCCATCACTTTTTTTTCTATACGGGAAACTGTCATTTGAGACTTCCCAATCAATTGTGCAACTTCCTTTTGTGTTTTTTCGTTGTAAAACCGTTCCTCAACAATCACCCTTTCAATGGGATTCAAACAATCAATTTTACTTTTTAAAATAGCGATATTTTCAACATTTTCGATATTACTATCTATATTTCCAATTAAATCTAACAAGCTTACTTCTTGACCATCTTTATTATTCTCATATTCCATGGATAAAGATCTTGGGCTATAAACATTGTTGCTTTCCATCGCTTCAATAATTTTTTCCTCGGAAATCTCAAGATAGTCCGCAATTTCTGATATTTTAGGATTACGCATTAATTTATGTTCCAAATCATTTCGTGCTAAATTTACACTACGATTGGTCTCCTGAATTTTACGAGGAATCCGAATAATCCATTCTCGATCACGATAGTATTTTTTTATTTCCCCTATAATTGTGGGGGTGGCAAACGTATCAAATTCATATCCCCGACTGGTTTCAAATCGATCGACTGCATAGATTAGTCCAAGGCAGGCAACTTGAAAAATATCCTCATTGTCTCCATTTTTATGCCCATACTTACGGGAAAGAATTTTGGGTATATAAAGATAATTCTCAATTAAACGATCCCTTATTTCTTGATCTCTAGTCTCTTCATACTCAGCAAATAATGATCTGAGTTCCTCTTTCGTCAGTCCTTTTTCATATTTCATTTGTCTTTGCCAGTTTTTTCATCATTATTATGGAGGTTCCGACTCCCTTTTCACTGTTAATGACCACAGAATCCATGAGAGATTTAATAATATACAAACCAAATCCTCCTTCTGTTTGTTCCCCAGTAAGGTTTGGTTGGCTAATACTGTCTGGTTCAAATCCGATGCCACTATCCGAAACGATGATTCTTAATTCCTCTTCAGTGATTTCAAATACGACTTCATAAGTTTCTTCATCTGATGGAGATCCATGACAAATTGCATTCGTACACGCCTCTGAAACAGCCACTTTTAAATCTTCAATCTCATCAATAGAAAATCCCATTTGGCTTGCAATTCCTGCGATTGAAAGCCTGATCATACGAACATATTCTGGCTTTTCAGGCAAAATTAATTTTACTGTATCCATCCTACTCCTTTCCTAACTTTCATATGCATTTGTTTCTACAATTTCTAGAATCTTATCCACACCAGTAAGTGTTAATAATTTCTTAATATTCCTTTGAGGATTAAGCAAACATAAGTTCTGGTTGTTTCCAATTGTTTTTTTTCTAAGCTCTATTAAAGCACTAATCCCAGTACTATCAATATAAGTAAGATCTGTACACTCTAAAAGAATGTCACTAAATCCAAAGTCAATCTTCTCCCCAACATTTTTTTTAAACTCATCAATTGAAAAAATATCAATCTCCCCTTTTAGTATAACAATATTACTCTCGTTTTTCATTCTACTTTACTCCCCAACGTTTTAAAAAAAAAGACCCAATGAAATTAATCATCATTGGGTCTAAGATACTCTTGGTTAAAGAATGTCTTTGTCTATTATTTTGCTTTATTTAAAAAACTCTTTACCGTCTGAAAAACTTTCGCAACCGTTGAAAGACTATCAACTAAAGGCATAATCACTTGTCCCTTAACCGTATTTATGGAATCTTCAACTTCATCGACCATTTGACTTGCCTTGTCAACAATGTTAGCGGAAGACTTAGTAATCTCATCTGCATTTTCCATAATACTTTTTAAAGCCAACCGATTGTCTTCCATTAATTTTGTCGTTTCATCAAAAGTCCCTGCTAGACTCTTCAAGAGTTTTACCAAATAAACAGTACCTACAACAAAGGCTATTCCAACCATTAGAACTGCAATTTCCCAAAGACTAAAATTTAAGGTTATCATTCGCTAGCCTCAAATGATATTAAGCTTCATCAGTTGAATCATCAACTGGCGCTTCTTCTTTTTTTTCTTCTGAGGCATCATCCGCTTTCGCTTCTTCGTTTTTTTGCAGCTCTTCCAGTTCTCTATTTAATTCTTCAATATCTTGATTGACTTCGTCTTGAATTTCTTGAATCTTGCTTTCAATTTGATTTTTATATTGGTTGACTCGGTCAGTTACTTGTTCCTGCATATCTTGTAACTGTTCTTTTAAATTTTCGCCGTATTCAACCGCTTGATCATATGCGTTTCCTAGAGCTTCTTCGGTACCTTCTCTTAGTTTTTTTCTTGTTTCTTCACCAGAAGCAGGTGCTAGTAAAATCCCTAAAGCGCCACCAATAATTGTTCCAACGAAAAGACCACCTACAAAATTTAATTTGTTACTCATATCAATATCCTCCTAACGAAAATCTTATCTCTATTCTACCCTATTATGTTCTAAATTAACAGCTTTTTATCTATGACAATAATCTTTAACGCTTTCTTTATTCCCCAAATTTACCATTTATTAGATCAATTAATGTTTCTACTGCTGCTTCTTCATCCTCACCATTTGCCTCAATTGCAACCGTTGTCCCTTGAGCAATTCCTCCAGCCATAATCCCCATAATGCTTTTCGCATTAATACGTTGGTCGCCCTTTATCACAAAAATTTTAGACTTAAATTTACCTGCTGCCTGAACAAACATTGATGCTGGACGGGCATGTAAACCCGTTGCATTTAAAATTGTAACTTCTTTTGTTATCATACATTTACCTCCATCATTTTTTTATTTTTATTTACATTAACCCTAAACGTTTCATTGCCTCTGATACGTGTTTAAGAACTGCTTCTCCCGTCTCCAAGTTGAGGGCTTCCTCTGCAATCATTTTTGCATCCTCAAAATTCACATTTCGAATGATCTTCTTAATTTGAGGAATCGACATTGCACTCATACTGAATTCGTGTAATCCTAATCCAAGTAAAATAAGTGCTGCCATTGGATCTCCTGCCATTTCTCCACACATCCCAGTAAACAAACCTGGGTTGTTATTTGAAGCAACAATCACTTGTTTAACCAACCTTAATATCCCAGGATTAAAAGTGTCGTACAAATACGAAACATCTTGGTTCATACGATCTACTGCCAAAGTATATTGACACAAATCGTTAGTTCCAATACTAAAGAAATCAACCTCTTTCGCAATAATGTCCGAAGTAATTGCAGCTGAAGGAATTTCGATCATTACCCCCACTTTAACATTTTTATCATAAGGAATATTCTCTTCATCTAATTCTGCCATACACTCTTTTAAGATGGCTTTTGCTTGTCTAACTTCAGCAACAGAAGAAATCATTGGAAACATAATGTGAGCATGACCAACCACACTTGCTCTTAAAATAGCTCGTAATTGGGTTTTGAAAAGCTCAACTTCTTTAAAGCACAATCGAATCGCTCTTAATCCTAAAAACGGATTTAGTTCTTCGTCCAAAGGTAAATAAGGAAGTTTTTTATCTCCACCGATATCTAAGGTTCGAATCACCACAGGTCCATTTGGAAAGGATTCAAGCACAGAGCGATAAGCCGCCATTTGTTTATCTTCTCCTGGCATCGAATCACTATTCATGTATAAAAACTCAGTTCGATATAATCCAACCCCAACACCACCATTTTTCAAGACACCAGCAGCATCGTTTGGCTCACCAACATTCCCCACTAATTCGACTTTATGTCCATCCAAAGTAATAGCTTCTAAATCTTTTAATTCTTCAAGTTCTTTTAAATAGTCAATATACTCAATTCTTTTGTCTTCATAAACTTTTCGTTGGTCTTCATCAGGATCAATGGCAACCACCCCTTTAAGTCCATCAACGACAATTAAATCTCCTGTTTTAACAGTTTCTGTAATATCTGTTAATCCCAAGACCGCTGGAATTTCTAAACTCCTTGCCATAATAGCTGTGTGAGAGGTTCTGCTTCCAATGTTTGTAGCAAAAGCCTTAACTCTTTTTTTGTCCATTTGAGCAGTATCCGAAGGTGTCAAGTCATCTGCAATAATAATTACATCGGTATCGAGTTGAGATAAATCTGCTTGAACGACTCCTAAGATATTATGTAAAACACGATTTCCAACGTCTTTTATGTCTGCAGCACGCGCACTGAAATAAGGATCATCCATTTGATCAAAAATCATAAAGAAACGTTCGGTAACTGTTCTAACCGCAAAAGCCGCTCCAATACTGTTATTTATAATTTCACTCTCAACACTCTCAATAAATTCAGGATCTTCGAGAACCATGGCATGAGCCTCAAAAATAGCTCCATCCTCCTCTCCTAATTCCTTAACCGCTTTAACTCTAATTTGTTCTAATTGCTCTTTGCTTTCTTCTAAGGCTTTTTTAAATTTAGCAACCTCGCCTTGAACATCATCAACAACATCCTCATTGACTTCGACAATCGCCTTTTCATATACAAGCGCTTTTGCAATTGCTATTCCTGGTGAGGCAATAATTCCTTCTTTTATAAACATAACTTTCTCCTTCTCAATAAAGATTTAATCAAATAATATTTCTTCCTTCAAAGGCTTTTATTAAAGTAATCTCATCAGTAAACTCAAGATCTGCTCCAATAGAGATTCCTTTCGCTAGCCGGGTTACCTTAACACCTAATGGTGTAATTAAATTTCCTAAATACATAGCCGTTGCTTCACCTTCAACAGTTGCATTTGTTGCCATAATCACCTCAGAAATGTCATTTTCCCCAATTCTCAACAATAACTCCCGGGCTTTAATATCTTTAGGACCAATGCCCTCTAATGGAGAAATTGCTCCATGCAGAACATGGTAAACACCATTATATTCCCTTGTTTTTTCAATCGCATAGAGGTCTCGCGTATTTTGAACAACACAGATTGTTTGGTGATCCCGTGCATCATTCTCACAGATATCGCAAATGTCTTTATCCGCTATACTAAAACACACCTGGCACAGTTTAATTGTTTTCTTCGCATTTTTTAGGGATTCTGTTAAATTATTAACCTCTTCTTCTTGTAAGTTAATAATGTGAAATGCTAAACGTTGAGCCGTTTTTTCTCCTATTCCTGGAAGTTTTCCAAGCTCCATAGCTAGTCGTTCCAATGCTTTTGGATAATAGCTCATATAAATTCCACCTTGTTATTAAAAAAGTCCTGGGATATTCATTCCACCAGTAATTTTTCCCATTTCTGAGTTAACCATTTCTTCTGCCTTAACCAATGCTTCATTAACAGCTGCAAGAATTAAATCTTCCAGCATTTCAACATCGTCTTCGTCCATTACTTCTGGATCTATTTTTACTGAAAGAATGTTCTTTTTCCCCGTTGCAACCACTTTTACGGCACCACCACCTGCTGTTGCTTCGACTTCTTTTTCCTCTAACTCATCCTGTAGCTTCGCCATATCTTGTTGCATTTTTTGCACTTGTTTCATCATATTATTCATATTTCCACCACCCATACCTCCGGGCATTTTTCGTTTTGCCATTGTTTCCTCCTGAATTATCGATTTAAGATTTAACTTATACATTATAACACTAAATATATTTTTTTATAACTGTCTTTTTTAAACAATTTTTTGCCAAATATTTATTCACAAATAATTTTTATCTCATCATTATTAACAATTCTTTTAATTTTTTCAACCATTTCCAAATCGTTAAAAGACTCTTTTTCAACCATCAACTCAATGTCAAATTTTTCTTTCGTAATATCCCATAAAATTTTTTCAATCAGTTCAACGGTGCTTGGTTTATTTACAAAGGTACATAAATTTTGATTTTCTTTTGAAAAAGCAATTCTAAAATGATGCTGCTCTAATTCAGGAGATGCTTTTTTAAGAAAAATAGCTTGACCCGAATTTGTTTTTTGAACTTCAGAAATGACTTTTTTAAAGAGTTTATTTACATCGTATTTTTTATCACTATTAATTATTTTATCACTTTTTTCGTTGACCGTAATTGTTTCAATTAGGTCTTTAGATGCTTCTTTTTTCTCAATAACTTCTTTTGAGGTAAGTTCTGGCGTTAAATGAATCACTCTTTCCTCATTCTCACGCTGTATATTTCTTTTAAGATCCGCTATGGTAGGGTCTTCTCGGCTTCCATTTTCTTTTCCATTAAGAACATTCCCCTGTTTCCCTCTATCATTTTTCCTTTTCTTATGGAATTCTTCTGAAAAATTTTCATCTTCAGCCTCTTCAATAAGACCTAATCTCAAAAAAGCCATCTCAACAATTATCTCTTGTAACGTACTATATTTAAGTTTAGCCTTTTCATCAATTAAGTGAGCAATCATTCCAAAGATTTGGTCAAAACTAAGGACTTTGGCAAACCTCTGATAAACTTCGAAATCTTCGAGAGTGCAATTTAATATTTCCTTGGCCATCTCCCTTGCAGATTTTGTAATTAGTATTTCCCTTAAAAAAGCAATGACTTGATCTAGTAATAAAACACTATCTTTCCCACGATTAATCATTTCCCGATATGACATTATAACGTCTTCAGGATTGTTATTAATCATTCCATTAATTAATTTTCCTATTTCTTCTTTATTGGACATTCCAGTAAAATCTAATAGATCAGAAAGGGATACATGGTTGTTTTGATCTCTAAGATCGATGACTTGATCCAAAAGGCTCAAGGCATCTCGAAATGAATTCTCACCTCTTGAAGCGACAAGCTCCAATGCAGTGTCTTCAATTGTTATATCAAGATCTTTACATATTTTTTTCATCTGAGTCATGATCAAAGCTTTTGGAATGGGTTTTATTTCAAACCTTTGGCACCGAGATAAAATTGTACTTGGACATTTATTCGGCTCTGTGGTTGCAAGAATAAAAACGACATAACTCGGAGGTTCTTCCAAGGTTTTTAGCAAAGCGTTAAAAGCCTCTTTTGTTAGCATATGAACTTCATCAATAATATAGACCTTAAATTCTCCAATGGTTGGTGGGTATTTAACCTTTTCTCTAATTTCCCTAATCTCATCAACCCCACGATTAGAGGCGCCATCAATTTCTATAATATCCATACTTCCAGCGTTTTCAATGCTTGTACATACCTCACAGACATTACAAGGATTTCCATCTCTGCTATTTGGACAATTAATTGCTTTAGCAAATATTTTCGCCAATGATGTTTTCCCTGTTCCTCTTATTCCAGAGAAAAGATATGCATGTCCAACCCGATCATGCTCAATTTGATTTTTTAAAATTTGTGTGATGCTATCCTGCCCAATCACTTCGTCAAAAGTTTGTGGTCGATATTTCCGATAAAGAGCTAAATATGCCATTTGTCACTCCCATTCTGTATTTACTGTTTGTCTTATAATTATATTACAACAATTATCTTTTGTATAGTTTAAAGGATTAAAAAGGATGCTTCGAAAGTCCACTCTCTTCTGAGGTCGAACTTTTGAAGCATCCCGATTAATTTTATAAAAGATGGAAAGGTATTTCTTTATCTTTCTTGTCTTTTTTTTCTTTATCTTTTAAAGCTTTTAGTTTCTTGACTTTTTCTTCGAGTTCTCCTCGAATTTTCTTTTCTCTTGCAATCGCCTTTTCTTTTGCTCTTGCTGTGGATTCTTCTAAATTTTTTGCTTTCTTTTTAATTTCATTTCTAAGGTGGTTTTCCGCATCAACTTTTCTTTTTTCTTCTTCAAGTCGGCTAATCTCTTTTTCCTTAGCAATGTTTGCTTTTTCTTCCTCTACCGCTTTCTTCTTTGCTTCTGCTTCTGCCTTATTTTTGGCTCTCGTTTCTGCGGCTTTCTTAGCTGCTAACTTTCGTTTTTCCTCTAAAGCTTTTGCTTTTTCAACCTTCTCTTTTTCAGCTTCTGCTTTGGCTTTTTCAGCTTCTGCTTTTTTCTCTAAAACTTTTGCTTCTGCTTCTGCTTTGGCTTTCTCCTCTAAAGCTTTTGCTTCTGCAGCTTCTTTAATTTTTCTTGCCTTTTCAGCCGCCTCTTTTTTTGCAATTTCAGCCGCTTTCTTTTCTTCCTCAATTTTTAAAGCGAGTGTCACAGCATCAGCTTTCGCTTTTTCACGAGCCTTTGCAGCAATTTCTTTCGCTTTTTCCGCGACTTCTTTCGCTTTTTTTTCAGCTTCCGCTTTAGCTTTTGCGGCTTTTTCTTTTAATTCTTTTTCTTCTATCTGTTGAACTTCTCCTAAATCTGGCTTTTTATCTTCAACTTGAGCGTCAAGATCTTTTTCAATCTTGGCTTCAATCTTCTTATCCTTTTCGGCTGGAGAACTTTCTTCCTTTTGGGGAAATTCTTTTTTTTCGTTTTCGCCCTTAATCGCTTTTCCAACTTTTTTTAGAATATCATCAAGTTTTCCCACTTCTTTTTGCCCCGTTTCACTTAAATTCGAGCTCTTCACTGATTCTTGAAGAGATGCTTTATTAACTAACTGGGATCTAGGCTTTGTTTTTCGAGCCATAACAGCCTCCTTTAATTATTCCAAGCTTTCTATTTTTTATAAATGGCCTTGGAGCATTTATAAAAAATAGAAATGAATGTATAAAAAACAAATGACCGAAGCCATTTGTTTTTTATACATCTTCATAATTTTTAAAATAAAATCTTCTTAATGTCCTTATGAGGTGACGGAATCACAGAATAGCTTGTAACTAAGCTCGATTCAGCCATTTCATTTCTAGCAGTTTCTATTGCTGTTTTGACAGAAGAGATTTCACCAGTGATTAATACATAACCTTTACCACCCAAGCCTCTAGCAATTCGTATCTCAATAAGCTCGACATTTGATGCTTTCACACAAATATCAGCAATAAGAATTGAAGAGATTGCATTAATCGTTTCGACAATACCGAGAGATTTAACATCTCCAACCTCACCCGCACCAAGCATTGCTGGTAAAACATCGGGATGAATGTTTGGTATTACATCAGCTTCTAATACATGTATACCACCGATACGTTCTCCGTTTTTTATTGAAGCTTCTACAGCTCCCACATCACCAGCAATAATACTCACGTATTTTCCTGGGCATAGTGGTGATGCCATAAGCAGCTCAACGTTTCCGGATTTCAGCATATCGTCAGTCGCCTCTATTCCAACTGGAATACTTTTAAATTCCATAAAACCAACTGCTTTTTTCAAAATACCACTTCTTTCTATACTGTGAATTAGTTAATAATAAAGTTAAATTGCATAAAGTTAAAGCTTATGCTACAAAAATTAGTCCCGCCAAAACAACTGTGTTGATTGTTTGAATAATAAAGATTGTTACTGCTGGTGGGTCAATATGAGTATCTGCAAAACTATTGAAAGTCATACCTGCCCATTCACCAACGATTGCACCAACAATACCAGTAATTGCACCACCAACAAGGGCAGCTACAGGACTAGCAGTCGCAGTGAACATAATAACTGCTGTAGAACCTGCTGGTAAAACGATGTGATGCCATCCTTCAAAAGCATAACCCATTGAAATGAAAATCAAAGAAATTGCTGCTACAGCAAAACCAATGACTGGAAGACTGCTAAATAACATTTCAGCTTCTGCAGAACCTGCAAGTCCAAGGGTACCAAGTGTTCCAGCAACACCACCAATTAATAAACCAATTCCTAAGCCCATTGTAACAATAAAAGCTAGACGTTGACCTGATGGGAACCATTTACGTGATTCGCCAGCAGGAGCTTTACCAGTAAGGCCTGTTTTGCCAAAAACTAAACGTACAATCATGCCTGAAAGCATTACTGTTAAGGCAACGGTATCTGTCCATGCTGCAGCACCAGCGCCTAGGATTCCTGTAAATAGGATTGGTCCTAAAACTGCTGATACTAGATATTGGATCAAGAAGCCAACCATACCAAAGATACCACCAACGATTAATACCATTGGATCACCAAATTTAGCAAGTGGTGTAACGATATCTTGACCATTTTCAATATGATTTCTTGTCATTGCAAATGCAGCACCTGCAACGGCACCACCAAAGGCAACATGTGGTCCAAACCAAGAACCAAAACTAATAATTCCAATAGCAGGAGCACCGAAGTCTCCACCCATGATAGCGGCTAAAACTGTTAGCCCAGTGAAAATGAATGAGGAAACCCCACCAATCAATGTAGCCAAAAGGCCACCACCAAATGCGGCGATTAACATTGTAAAGTCCATAATTATCCCCCTTTAAAATATGATTTAGGACTGAATAGTGATTTTTTCACTATCCACGGCAATTACCTTGCCGCTAATACTAGCAAAAACTCGTGAGCTCAGTTTTCCCTCGGGTATTTCACCAACGAGTTGTCCCCGTTCCACAAAATCTCCAACATTTACCACAGCCTCTGCAGGAGCACCTATATGTTGTGACAGCAATAGGTTAACCTCAGTGTAATTTTTATCGATTGCAATCATTGGTGCAGGAAGATCATAGTCCGATAATCCTAACCGTGATACTAATCGATAGACATTAAACTGCTTGTTTTCTCTACAAGGAACTGCTTCTTCTGGAACATTGTGGTGTGGGTTCTTGATCCCCTTACTACTAAGTTGTTGCTTTAACATGGTATTGAACTTCCAAGGTTGTAGGTCCATTACACATGCATATTGACATAAGCCACATTCACAGCATAGAAAGGCGTTTGTAGCTTGAGTGGTCGAATCACAAGTGGAACCATATGCGGCTATCCGCATAAGTTTATGGGGTTCTAATGCATGACCAATTGCATTTCTAGGACATAATTCTGTACAGAAATTGCATTGCATACATGCCATACCTGAAAGTCTTATTGTTTCTTCTACAGATTTAACCTTTGATAATATCAAAGGATGGTTCTTATCCAAAACAATTAAACCTTTTGTAGTCTTTGTAATTGTAGACTCAACATCTACAATCTTCCCCATCATTGGTCCACCATTTATTACAACATAGTCATCAACAGTTGTCCCACCTGCCAATTCTAAAGCCTCTCGTACTTTAATACCTAAAGGAACTTTAGTGGTTATCCGATTCTTAACTTCCCCTGTAAGGGTCAAATAAGTATCAATGACAGGTTTATTGTTAATCATTATATCATAAATATTTAGTAGTGTCTCCACATTTATAACCAACGCGCCAACATTTAGAGGTATTCCCGCCTCAGGGACAATCCGCTTTGTTGTTTCATAAACAAGAACCTGCTCATCCCCAGCTGGATAAAAATTTTTCAATTCATGAATCCTAATCATCGGGAAATTGTGCAATTCCTTATTTAGAGACTCAATTGCAGCTTTGTATTTCTTTTTTAGGCCTATGATCCCTTCCTTCGCTTGTGTCTGATCTATAACAGCTTGGAGAGCTGTTAACATTTGAACAGCCTCCAACGCCATTAATTGTTGATCTACGCGCAATAAAGGTTCGCATTCAGCACCGTTAACAATTACTGTATCGACCGTACAATTCAATTTGACCTGGGTAGGAAATCCTGCCCCACCTGCACCGACGATGCCAGCACTTTGTACTAATTCTATTAAGTTTGCGCTCATGAACAACACCTCTATTATTTAATCGTAAACCCTCCTACTAATACACATCGTCTCTTACGAGTAAATGTCTTAGCGGATGTTAAGCCCTCGCCAGTAGGTCCAGCAATGGTAAAGGTTGTATATCCTTCACCACCAACACCAATCCCTGCAAAAGAAGGTCCGTTTTTGACAAAAATAGTGGTTTGAACTCTTTTTGCCATTTCAGTTAAGTTATTAATATTTGTTGAATGCATAATTGCTGTATGCCGATTGCCATGTTCTAAATCAACTGCAACCTCAATCCCTTCACAAACATCCTTAACTCTGATAATTGGTAAAATTGGCATCATTAATTCCTCAACTGCAAAGATATGATCTTTGCCAGTTTCCAAAATAATACATCTTACCGAAGGATCTGCATCAATTCCAATGCCTTTTAAAATGGTTTTTGCATCTCGCCCCACATAATCTCTGCTGAGTCGTCCTCCCGGAACTACTAATTCAATTAACTCTTCAATTTTCTTAGGATCTGTTAATTGATATGCACCATTCTTTTTCATATTAAAGATAAGATAATCTGCAACTTGTTCTACAACCACAACTTCCTTTTCTGCGATACATGGGAGGTTGTTATCAAAAGTACAACCATCAATAATATCCTTTGCAGCTTTTTCTATATCCGCTGTTTCGTCAACCAAAGCTGGTGGATTACCAGCCCCAGCACCAATCGCTTTTTTTCCACTCTTTAAGACTGATTTTACTACACCAGGACCGCCTGTTGCACAAAGCAAAGTAATTTTTTCACTTTCGAACATCGTATTTGCACTTTCAATGGTTGGCTCTGCTGTTGTTACAATCAGATTTTCAGGACCTCCAACCTCTAAAATTGCTCGATTTAACAATTTTACAGTTAAAGCACTTGTTTTTTTCGCACTTGGATGTGGTGCAAAAACAACAGTATTCCCTCCTGCCAACATACCAATCGAATTACAAATGACTGTTTCACTGGGATTAGTCGATGGAGAGACTGCTCCAATCACTCCAAATGGCGATTGTTCAATAATCGTTAATCCATCATCTCCCGTAAAAGCATCTGTAACCAGATCTTCAATCCCTGGTGTTTTTTTAGTTGCAAGCTCATGTTTTAGTAATTTATGCTCGTAATTTCCCATCCCAGTTTCTTCAACTGCAAGTTGACAAATCACTTCCATATTTTCTTTTTTTAACATTTCAGCACGCATCGCTTCGATTAGTTTTGCTCTGAAAGCCATGGGTTCTTTCATAAATTTCTTTTGAGCTTTATAAGCTGCGTCAATGGCATTGTTCATATCGTTAAAGACGCCTAATTCCCCATCTTTAAGTGGTTTCCCAGATGCCTCAGCGCAATCGATTTCTTCCATTACTTTTTTAACGATATACTCAATACCTGTGGTATCAATATTCATACTCGCGTCCTCCTGGATCTCGTGTTATTTAATGTCTTATTATAATGCTGCTAGTCCAGCCTGAGCAACAGTCATATCCTCTTCTACGCTACCGCCACTTACGCCGATTCCTCCAATGATTTTTCCATCTTCATAAATTGGGAAACCACCTCCAAAAACGACCATGCGACCTTTGTCACATGTTGTAATTCCAAAAAGTGAACCTGACTCTTTTGCATGTTCTGCTGCAGCATCTGTACTCATCTTTAATGCAACCGCAGTATAAGCTTTGTTTGTTGCAATATCCATACTTGCAAGCAATGAATCTTCCATCCGATTAAATAAAACCAAATTTCCACTTGCATCACAAACAGCAATCACCATGGGTACATCAATTTCAACTGCTTTTTGTGCAGCCGCCACTGTCATTTTGATTGCCATATCCAACAATTTACCAGTTTTAGTAGCCATTTTCTTCCTCCATAATTATAAGATTTCTAAGGCACATTCAGCGATCGCCATGTCTTCATCGACACTACCACCACTTACACCAATTCCACCAATAATTTCTTTATCACAAATAAGTGGATACCCACCTCCAAAAACGACCATTCGGCCATTATTTGTCCATTGGAGGCCAAACAATACATCTTTTTCTTTTACTAACGAAGCCACTTTGTCTGTTGATAGCTTTAAAGCATTTGCAGTATACGCTTTATTGATTGAAATATCAATACTTGCTAAAAGAGCATTTTCCATTCTTTCGAAGTAAACCAAATTACCACCCGAATCTACGACGGAAAAAACAATAGGAATCCCTAATTCTTCCGCTTTAACTCGTGCCGCCGCTCCCATTCTTTTTGCAAGAGCTAGGATTGATGTTTTTTCTTGGTTGCTCATTGGTAATTGAACACGATCTTCTAAAGAAACGTTAATTTTCTCTTTAACTCGACAAACAACTTCTTTAACAAAACCATTAAATTCTTCTGTTCTTGCTAAAACAAAAAGCATATCTGACAGACGGTTCACAAATCGAACTAATTCTGGCCGACTCCCCTCATTTTCACGTCCATATTTTACAATCAGACGTTCCCCTCTTCTTACAACGGTTCTCGCTAAATGTAAAGCCGCAGAACACTCTGTTGCGCCTGGAATAATAAATTCCTTTTGAGGTCCAATGATTTCAAGATAATGATCTAAAACACTTTCCATATCGTCAATATCTGCTTGGGTTATTTTGTCATTCAACATTGAACGACCTTTTTCATCACTTGCTAATTCTGCCCCTAAAACAAAGATTCTCTTCTGAATTCGGTTTAAAATTTTTCGTATTTCTTCATCTTTACAAAGAGAATACGCCAAGCCAATGGCTGAATTTGCTTCGTCCATTGTCCCATAAGCATCGACTCTAATATTATCTTTAGGCGTTCGACTCGATCCAAAAAGACCTGTTTCACCTTTGTCTCCGCCTCTTGTGTAAACATTTGGCATGCTGTCACCTCACTATACAATCTGAACTTCGTCAACAATTCCTACAATTGTCATATCTAAAGGTGCCATCTTGTCACCATAAACATATCTGGCATTACTTCCTGATGTTACGATAACCGTTTCTCCAATCCCAGCACCAACTGAATCAACCGCTATGGCCGTTGATTGGCTAGAATATTTTTCGAATTCACCATATTCATCAATTTTTTTTATAATAAGTAGTTTGCAACCCACAAGATTTGGATCCTTTTGTGTTGATACTACATTTCCAACTACCTTAGCTAAATGCATAAACTCACCACCTTTGTTAATTCCTAATGATCTCCAATTCAAACGTCTTAATCGCTTCAATCGCGTACTCCGTTATAATTGCTTCAGAAGGAATTATAACGACCTTCTCTTTCTGGGCTTTAAGGATATCGGAACGTGTAATCACTTTTTTACTAATTGTATAGGCCTTACCCACATCAGCTTTGGGAGAATGTTCCCGGGGATTTAAACCGATATTGTTCGTTATTAAGTTCTTAGGTTCCGCTTCCTTTAGTTTCTTTCCTACGGCTGCTTCATACAAACAATCTGCTTGTACAAGTTGCATTCCAAAGCAACGCAACGTCTCAATATTTTTAAGTAGCATCTCTCGATACATTTTGGGAGAATTCCCCATACCTAGAGCTGCTCTTTTAGGATCATCGGGATCACAAGCATCAATTGCGCCAATCACTGGAGTCCCTGCCATAAATCCATGGTTAATTAAAGAAAGCAATACTGTATCGGTAATTCCAATGGCTAGTTTCGCTGCTGTATTTACCGACATGCTACCAATGATCATCATGTCAACAGTGCCGTATAACTCCTTTTGGCTAATAACATTCCCACTGAAATAAACAGTATCTAAATTAAGCTCTTTTTTTATGGCTTCAGAGTCTAAAACTTTCATACCATCATCAGAAAGAACAACTTTTAATTGCCAACCGTCCCCTTGTAATTTCAACAGTGAGTCCATCGCTTGCCTAAAACCAATCGTTGCACCTGTGAATAGTACAAGAGCTGTTTTGGGTTGGTTTTTTATTCTTCTGACTACCTCATCAACTATCTTTTGAATGAGAATATCCAATAAGTTTTCTTCGATTATTCCCTTTGTGTCCAAACTATATCACCACATTTCTTACTTTTGACAATTAAAGGCGATCCCTAAGGGTGTTACCAATAATGGTTCTACAGGTTTAATGGTTTTGATTCCAATTTCATCTTCAAAAACCTTTTGAAAATCATCAAAAACGCACGCTCCACCAACAACATAGATTTCATCAACATCATAGTCTCCAATAAACCGATTAACAATTGAAGCCATCTTTTGAACCACTGGTTTTATAATTGGAAAAACTTTTCTTTGTGGCTCTGTTTTCTTCAATTTCTCTGCCTCTTCAAAGCTAATATGATGAAACCCTGCAAGAACCAAACTCATATGTGTTCCTCCTGTTGCTTCATCAGCAGTGAAAATAACCTCACCATTTTTCAAAATACTGATTCCAGTCGTACCACCACCAACGTCCACGACTGCTCCATCTTGAATTCCTAACACGCTAGCCGCAGCTGTGGGTTCATCAACAACATTTGTCACCACAAAATCTGCTGAATCAACAACATTCGAAATGATTTTTGTATTTCCAGCTAATATTCCTGGTGGAATAGCCGTCGCTGCTTTAGCATAGGTTAAATCGATTCCTAAGATCTCTTCAACTTCGCTTTTTAGTTTGCGCACAATCTGGCTTGCCCCAATATAATCAACGACAATTCCATCTCGTACAACCGACGCCCCTTGGGTTGCTCCTGCAATAGGGCGATTGTTTTCATCAACCACTGCAACCACAATGTTTGCGGTCCCTAAATCCACACCGACTTTAAGATCCCCTGAATATTTATTTGCTTTCTTTTTCCGAATAAGCTCTGAAAACTCTAGAATAGCATCGTTGCCAGATTTCCAATCCATGCTAGCAGCCTTTCGTAACTATTTTAAGGTAATCATTATTACTTAAGCCTGCGGCATTCGCCTCATCGGTATCAAGATGCATTTCATAATCAAATTTTTCTGATACCCTCGCAAGGACATTACAGAAAATTGTTTTACGAACGCCTTCTGTTTCAACACAAACAAAATCTTTATCTTTAATATTTAACTTCTCAGCAATATCAAGTGGCATATGAATGTGTCTTAATGCAATCATCACACCTTGATCAAGTGTCACTTTTCCACAAGGTCCTTCTAAAGTAATTCCAGGTGTTCCTTCAAGATGTCCCGATTCACAAACTGGAGCATTAATTCCCAAAATTCGAGCATCCGTAAGTGAAATCTCAATTTGACTTTCAGGACGAGAAGGTCCTAAAATCCGGACTTTGTCAAAACTACCTTTCGGGCCAATAACCTTTACCGTTTCCTTTGCGGCGTACTGTCCTGGTTGTTTCAAATCTTTTAGGTTCGTCAATTCATATCCTTCTCCAAAAAGGGTCTCAATGTCTTCTTTTGTAAGATGGATATGTTTGTTTGATATTCCTAAAACAACTCTGTCTGGATTATCTTGTGCAGCTAAGAGTTTTTTCACTGTATTTACGACAATCTCCTGGATTACCTGTTTTTCTATTTCATTCATAAGTATTACACCTTTTCTTCAAAAGTTCTCATCAGTCAAGAAACTACAGCAAAATATACTACTCGTCTGCTGGTTCTTCTTCTTTTTCTGTTTCAGCAACTAAAACTGGCTCTTGCTTTTCAGGTGTGTATCCAACGGTTTGGCTATTATAAATCATTTTTTCAATGTCTTCACTTGGTCTGGCGATCACTTTTGTTCCGTAAACCCCACGACCTTTAGCACATGCAGCTGTCGCCGCTTCAACCGCTGCCTTAACAGCACCAACATCTCCAACCACTTTAATGGTTGACATGCCATCTCCCTTACAAGCTTCATAGCCAATTAATGTTACGTTTGCAGACTTAACCGCCGCATCAGCCGCTTCCACAGCTGTGGCCAATCCAATAGCTTCGATTAATCCTAAAGCATCTCCTCTATTCAAATTAACCCCTCCTTACGACAGTTCCGTATTGTCTAAATTTTTAAATGGCATTCTTTTAATTAGTCTTGCTGCATTACTACCAATGGCTCTTAGAGCGGCCTCATCACTATGGGCTGGGATCTTAAATAATGGTTGGTCTTCTTTTAGTTTAATAAAATGAAGAACCACTTCTTTATCTGTAACACCAATTCCAACACCTAGATGAGACGCCTCCGCTCCTCGAAATGCAAGCTCCACAGAGTCCACTTCTTCGCTCAAGTCAACTGTGTAGGGTAGCCCTTCTTCTTCTATGCCATTAATAATATGTGTAATTACTTCGTCGCTTGCCGTGCCCTTTTTACAAAAGACTTTTATTTCGGGTTTCGGAGCATCATAATCCATACGCATGTTATTCACCTTCGCCATACGCAAGAACGAGTCCAGTCGCCACTGCATTCCGAGGCCCTTCAACACCACGAATATTTGCACGTCCAGCAACAATACTATATTTAGATAATGCATCTGTTACTAATTGTGGAATTTCAAAATCTAATGCTGATCCTCCAACTAAAGTAACAAATTCAATGTCTCTTACATTTCCTGTGTGGCTTACGCGCTCAAGTGAGCGAATTGCATTCACAACAAATACTTTTGTTTTTGCATCCCTTCGTACTGTTCTAATCCGATCCAAAGAATAGTTTCCTGGTATCGGAACCATACGATCTGGAGTAAGGATGACAACTCTAGCAAAAGCTCTTGGATCGAGAGGCTTGTCAAAAAATTGAACAGTTCCATCTTCATGACGAATATGGAATAAACTCTCTACTTTTGCTAATGGGTACTTTTTAATATCCTCAGCCAAGCTCAAATCCTCAAATCCTAATTCGGATCCAATAAGCATGGTTACCATATTACCAGCACCAGCCAAATGAATTGACTTAATTTCGCCTGCTCTATTAATGATTGCTGCATCTGTAGATCCGGCTCCCATATCAATAATCGCCAAAGGCTTGTTACTTCCTGGTGTTGTCAGTGCTCCTCTTATGGCCATGTCTGCTTCGACACCGCCAACTTCAACTTTTACACCAAGCTCCCTTTCAAGTTCAACGGCAATCATGTTCATCTGCAATTTATCCGCTTTTACCATGGCAGCAATACCAACTGCGTTTTCCATGGAAAATTCCTCTGCCATCCCGCCTTTTACAACTTGGGGGACAAAGGTATCCACCGCTAATAAATCTTGAATTTTTATGGTGGCTGGCAATTGTTCTGTTAGATTTGACATAACCTGTCTCACTTTTTCTAACATCCCACCAGCATTTGTTCCTGGTTCTCCCTTAATATCTTCTATAGGGGCTACTGAACGAATTGCTTCCATAATTCTTTCAGCACCATCATCAACATTAATCTCAGCTTTTTTTGTTACACCTTGAATAACGATTCTCCCAGCAGGAATTTTCCGTTCTTTTACATCTCCAGCAGGGGTTTTAATTACAACGGCAGATCGATTTCCGATGAGTGCTCTTGATACAGGCACGACTTGTTTTGTTTCATCAGAAGTTAAATCAAATACTGTTGCTATCCCATAGGGGTTCGAAAGTTGTTCAACGACCGAACCTGGCGAAGCTACTTCAATGGCAGCTCGCATATTTAAAGGAACCTTATCAATTAAGGAAACTTCGTCAACAATTGGAATTTTCTTTTCTAAACGGTTATTAATTAAAACGCCATCATCACGTTGGACAATGGCACCATTTACAAACACTCCACTTTTTACGGCATCATTAATAATACGTGAAGAGCTATCAAAATCGACATCTTTTGGGATAATAACAATTATTGATGCCCCCTTCTCCACATTATGTATTGCCTTAATGTCCACAGTCACACCCACGCCGATCCCCAATCCCCCTGGTGTAGAGGGATTGTGGCCGATCATGGTTGATTCTGTGATAATTGTTTCTGTGATTGTTTCCATGGCAACGTCACCAATAACTGGGGCTGCCTCATTAATACGGATCAAATCAACATCTTCTACAGTTAAACTTGCATTCTCTAGGGCTAGTTTTAAAGAGGCGAAAACTCCATGAATATTTTGACGCGTTCCTTTCATCCCCGTGGTGTTATAAATACCGCTGGCAAGAAATTCGGGTTTTTCATTTTTGTTGAAACGTGCAACCGCAGTTTCTGTTGTTGCATTTCCAATATCAATCCCTGCAATGATCATATCGTAGTCCTCCAAAACATAATCCATAAATCATGGTTTATTTGCTGTCTTTTGTTCTTCCTCTGAGTTCGTATACGTCTGCTGCTTCTCTTACAAAAGCTGCATTAACTTTTGCACCATAGACAGTTTCTAATTCGTCAGCGATTGCATATAATTCAGTTTTAGTACATCTGTATGGTCTTAGTAAATTGTAAATTTCAAGTAAACGTGCATCTGGAACCGCAATTAATTCTCCAGCTCTTCTTAGGTTTCTCGCAAAAGCATCACGATTAACTGATTCAGCAACTTGAGCTTGTAATTCTAAGGTTTCAGGTGTAATTCGCATATCTTCTGGTCCTAATTGTCCAGCAATCATTTTATCGACAGTAAGATCTGCAAAAGGAATCCCTGTTGGTGTTTTTAATAACTCTGGTCTTTTTTCACCAAGTGGATAATCGGCATCAGTAACTACGCCAGCGGGTTTAGAAGCTGGAGCTGTAACAGTACCCATAGAACTCATAACTTGTTTAACGATTTGTTCTAACATTTGTTCTTGTGTCATTCTATTTCACCTCCGCTTAAATAAATGTAACTTGTTCTTCAACTGGCTTTTTACCAGGAACAACATGTTGGGTTTCTTTAATATGTAACAAAGCCGCAAATGCTTGATATTTTGGACGTGCCATTTGATCGTTCTTTACAGGAACTGGTGCAGGGCTTTCGCCTTTTGCATATTTTGCAGCATTTTTGCCAATTGCTCGGTATGTTTCTAAATCAATCAATGGCGCTTGGGAGAATAACTCAAGATTACTCAATGGGAATAAATCTTTTTGGTGAATCAGGCAAGTTCCTTTTGATTGAAGTCCAATCGCAATTCCAGAACCGCTTAATTGAGCTGCATCATGACCACAGAAAGCAACATCAGAGGTTCTATATACTTTAACGACTCTCGCTTTTAAACCTTCTTCTTCAATGCCTGCAATAAGTTCTTTAAGAACTTTATCGTGTGGGATTCCTACAATGGTTTCAGTTTGAGACTCAGCAAATGCTGGAGCCAATGCAATGATTACTTCATCACTAGCAACGCCTTGTTTTGCGTCTCCAATAGGAGTTAGCTTAACACTACCTGCCACTGCAGCCTGAGAAACAGCTGGAGCAGCACCGGTCATTTCTTTTAAAACATCTTCAATAATGCTTTTTAACATTTGTTCATTAATAGCCATTTTTCCTACACCCCTTTCTTAATAGTTAGCTGGATCGATTGCAGCTGGGATGTTTTTAATTTCTTCCCATCTTTCATCGCTAATTACATAACCAGTTTCTGGTCCAGTGTAATTATTTTTGTTGTTAACTGCGCTGATAACTTTAAAGTCAGCAGTTAAGATTGCTGATGTATGTAAGTAGTCACCAGAAACACGTTGTTTTAACAAATTAAATACGCTACCAGCAACATCGCCAAACCCAGCTCTATCAAGAGCTTTAACAAAATCAACACCTGTTACTCCACGAGCAACCATGTCTTCAGCTGCTTTAAGATCAGCTACAACATCACGATCTGGCATATCTTTTGATCCATGGGCATAGGTTCCAGCTTCAACTTCTGCATCTGTAATTTCTGGTAAACCTAATTCTCTAAAGATCGCTTGAATTGCACGGGCTGCTTTAGCTCGAGCTGCAACTGTTTCTTCTTCAGAAACTGGTCTCAAGCCACCATCGATTTTAAGGTCACGTTGAATAACGTTCCAGTCATCATAATCTTCTGCATCCCAGTTAGATCCTGCAAACATATTATCGTAGTTTGGTTCTGCACCGTAACCAGAACAGATAAAGTCAGTTCCAGGTACCATTTGCATTAGTGAACGTGCTACTCTTCTTAAGTCTGAATGTGTAAAAGTTTGGTCATTACTTGAAGCAACTTCAAGGTCTAAACATGCCCCAATTAAGTTTTCAGCTAAGATAGCTCGAATCCCACTTGGTACACCTGCTGGAACACCTACACAACTAACAGAACCATTTTGCGTTCCTTGAACACCAGCTCCTTTAGTTACATATAAGCATCGTGCTTCTAGATAAAGCATCGATTTTCCTTCTGCATAACCCATTTGTACTTCTGAACCTGTTCCTGATGTAAATCTCATTTTTAATCCACGAGATGCATAGCAGGAAGCTAAGAAAGCTTTCGACCAAGGCGTGTCATCACCATCCATGAAAACTGGCTCTGTACCATAAACAGAAATAGTTTCAGCGTAAGCGGTGTAACCTCTCATACCAAGGTTAAGTTCTGTTGCTTCTTCAACTGCACATTGTGTTAAAACACCTGGTTTTCCACATTGTGAACCAACCATAATTGCAAGTGCATTAAATGGAGCATATCGAACGATCCCTACGGTTGTTTCTTGTTCATCAAATCCACGAAGTGCAGCTTCTGCAGCATCGCAAGCAAGTTGAATCATATTATCTTTTACGTTTGTTACGTGACATTGGTTTGTAGGTGTTTCTCTTGCTCTCATTTTGGTCATTGCCATCATCATTTCGAGAACAGTCATTTTACCTAAAACTTCTGTAATTTTAGCTGGTGTAATTGATGTAGTCACATCAACAACTTTAGCTCGAGGAACATTAATATCACAAAGCATACGTGCGATTTCTAAAGAATCTAATGCCATATACTCTTGTGCTTTATCTAAACGGATTGCATAGTCAGCAATAAAGATATCTAACATATCAAAATCTGCTCTTGCTTTTCCATCTAATTCTACTACTTTGCCACCTTGAACAACTAAACTAGGAACTGGATCCCCAGGGTTATTCATAGCAATCAAACCAACTTCTGGCCACTCTTTAACGAAACCATCCTGATTAACAGGACGTGCTGCTAAAGCTTCAAATCTTTTTGACTTCATAGTCATCATTCCTCCTTCTTTCTTAAAAACTAAACACAGCTACTTAAATATAAGGAGTTGTAACAGGTGGGCAAGGACCGCCTAATGCTTCTAAAGCTTGTTTTCCAACTTCACGTGCAGCATAAACAGCTTGACGTACAGCACCAGCATCCCCAGAAATGAAGATCATAGACTCATTTGAGTATTTTGTTCCACCATTGTCAGGTGAAGCGTAACCACAAAGTTCTACATTAGCAGCTTTTAAAGCTGAATCAGACATTAATACACCAATACCAGCTGGAGCACCAACAATGATACCAAAAGCTTTTCCAATAGGAGCGCCAAGAACCATATTACAAGCAAAGCTTGCTCTTGCAGTATATTGGAATTCTAAATGTCCTGCAGCGTTTGCATAAACATCACCGAAGGTTCTATTTAAATCGTTAAGTGCAACTTCAACAGCTCTTTTAGCGTCAGAAACATCTTCTGCACCAAAGATAATTAAAGAACCATGACCTGCGCCACCTTCAGTATCTCTTGCAAATTCACAAGAAACAACTTCACAGTTTGTGGCTTTTACAGCTTCGTCAGCAGCAAAAACTTGAGGACCAGCACCAGTTCTAGCAGAAAGGATACCGATAGATCTGTATTTAGGATCAATCTTCATTGCTTCATGCAAAGTTCTATCAACGTTTGCAATTACAAAACCAATGGTATTTCCAACAGCTGTTCCTACATACTCAGTTAATCCACAAACACCAGTCGCTGCTGCAACAGTGCCTGTTTCTTCAACTTCGTTCATTTTTTTCATAACTTCTTCCATCAACTTGTTCATTAAATCATCTTTCATTAATTTACACCTCCGTAATTATAAAATATTATAGACTTGGTAAAATTTTTTCCACATCGCCGTGTGGTCTTGGAATGACATGGACAGAAACAACTTGTCCAACCTTATCAGATGCTGCAGCACCTGCGTCAACAGCTGCCTTAACGGCACCAACATCTCCACGAACCATTACAGTTACTAATCCAGAACCGATTTTTTCGTAGCCCATTAAAGATACATTTGCAGATTTAACCATTGCATCTGCTGCTTCAATTGCTGCAACGAGACCTTTAGTTTCAATCATGCCTAAAGCTTCATTTGTCATAAGCTTCATCCTCCTTATTTCAAGATTTTGTTACTGATCTACCTATATTCTAATTCAAACTCTATGGTAATTACTTGTGCTATACTTATAAAATTATTACCTAAAAACTTTGTACATAAAACAATTATTTTAAAAGCAAACTTCAATGGGAAATTTATATAGAATTAGTGGAATTTTTTGTTTAATATAAAAAAGCATCAACTAAAAAAAGTAACACTTTGTTTCCAAAGTGTTACTTGCTTGCTAATTTCTATTATTAAAAATTATTTAAAGAGACTCTCTTTTTCAGAACCATCTTGCTCTGCTCGAATCTCACCTTTTTTTTCTTTTCGATACTCTGTAGGAGTCATTCCAGTACTTTTTTTAAAAACCTTACTGAAATAATTAGGTTCATGATATGAAAGATCGAGGGCAATGTTTATGATCGGTACGTCTGTATTCGCCAACATATCCTTTGCTATTTCAATTTTCCTTTCAGTCAAATAAGTCACAAAATTCACTCCTGTTTCTTTTTTGAAAATCTTACTTAGGTAATAAGAGCTCATGTTTGCATATTCTCCAACCTGATCTAAGGAAATATCTTTATAACAATTTCTATCAATGTAGTTTAAAATATCTTCAATATTATTTTTTCTCGTTTCTTTGTTATCCATCATCCGATCAAAAACTTTATCAATAATCTTCATTATTTCTACTTTTAAATCATATCTATTTTTATAACTATTTACGAATTGCACATTATTTGAAGATCTCAAAGGACTCGTAAGTTCGTATCCACACATATCTAGGGTAACAATATTAAGCTCTTCCATAAAATGTTTTACTTCCGTTTGAATGGAGATAATATCAAAGGTATAATAATCATACAACATATCTAAATAATTTATGAGAGCAGTTCTTGCATCACTATATTTTTTCTGAATCACTGCAAAAATAACTTCATTCATTTTTTCATCAAATCGCTCTTTCGCGTTATTTTTCAGGGATGCGATGCTCTGATTAATGGAATCCATCAATTGCTTTGGCCGAATCGGCTTTAATAAGAAATCATCCACTCGTGCTTTAATCGCCTGATGAGCAAAATCAAATTCATTAAACGCTGTGATCAAAATTACTTTCTTTTCTTGATCTTCTTTTTTAATGGTTTTTAAAACATCAATCCCGTTAATTTCTGGAATATTAATATCCAGTAAAACAATATCGGGGTTTAATCTTCTAATTTCTTCTAAGGCGACCAAACCTGAGGAAGCTTCTCCAATCACTTCGATATTTTCACCGTGTTGGCTCAAAATAAGCTTTATAGCCTCTATCTCAAGATGCTCATCTTCAACAATAAACAGTTTATACATTTAAGCCCCTCCCAACAAGCGATTTCCGTGGTATTTGGATGGTTATTTCAGTCCCTTCCCCAAGCTTACTTCTCATTTCTACCCCATGTTTTACACCATAATAATACATCAACCTTTTGTTTGCATTATTAATTCCAATCCCAGTATTCTTTTCTCTGCCATCTGACTCATAGGTTCCATCCAAAATCTTCTTTATTTTATCTTCTGGAATCCCTTTTCCATCATCAACCACTTTTAAAACAACCACTTCTTTTAAAAGCTCTGCAGAAATTGTTACATTTCCACCTTTTGCGTTTGGCTCAATTGCATGAATAATTGCATTCTCAACAAAGGGTTGCACTGTCATAAACGGACAAATAACGTCCTCTGCTACAGGGTCAACCTTTACTGTGTAGTTCAAACGATTTCCAAGACGCATCTTTTGTATGGAAAGATAGTTTTGAACATGTTCCATCTCTTCTTTAAGCGTAACAACATTGTTTTTTTCCTTTTTTAGTGTATACCGCATCATATCTGAGAAAGCGTAAATCATTTCCTGTGTTTTGTCGGCACCTTCTAATAGAGCCAAACGTCCAATTGTGTTAAGAACATTAAACAAAAAATGGGGATTAATTTGGGCTTGTAGGGCCTTAAGATCCGCCTCTTTTAATGAGGCTTCCACTTCGCTTCTAAGTTTAACTTCTTCCATCAGTTCAAGATTTTTATTATGCAATTCTTCTTGCATAATATGAATCATTTGTTTTTCAACTAAATAATTTGCTATTGTATACAACAAATCTGCTGCTGCCCTTACTTGGGTCAAGGTTGTTTTTAAAATTTTTTCATACAGTCTTGTAATCTCAGGCTGCCCAGAAAAATCGGTAAGTTCATGCTCCGACCCTACAGGCAAACGTTTCATCTCTTCTTCGTCAATTTTTACTTGGCCAGCTAAAATAGCCCCAAGGTAATTTCCCTTAACCATGATAGGCACTGCTAAATCAACCAATCCGCCGTGGCAGATGTATATTGAAGGTTTTCCCGATCTCGCAGATTCAATTCCACCATGCGCATCCGATTGATAACAGTAATCTCTATTTCTTCGATCTTTCCGAACACAGTTGCAATATTCTGAAAAATTGCTGTATTCCGTAATGGGGTTTCCCTTATAATCAACCGTTACTGCCGCCAATCCTGTAGCACTTGTAAAAGAATCTTGTATCTTTTGTAAGACTTCAACATCAATAATATCAGTAATCTTTAGTAAGACTCGCATACATAACCCCTTTTGTTACAATCAAAAATATTCCCAGAATTCTTTGGAGACATTATAACATAAACGAATGGATATTGGCATGTTTTTTCAATTATTAGACATTTTTTTGTGTGAAACTAGTATTAAATTGTATTCCAAAAAATATTTTTAATGTTTTTTTAACCAAACTGATATTTTTTTAAGATTTTTTTCTCTGTTTTTACTGATAATATTTGGTACTATAAACCTTACTATTTATTATTTGTTATTCTTTAGAACCATAAATTCCTTTAAACTATGAATCTTAAAAAAATAATTCATTCGTTACTGCAAAATCATCTCGTGTTATAACAACGAAAGTTACTGAAAAGTCGGAGAAAGATTAGCCAAGCTTTATTGAGTTGCTTCTTTATCTGATTCAATATCCCTAATAACAGACTCGATATTTTTATAGCTTAAACTATTTTTTTGAGTGATCAATTCCTTTTTTCTGGAAACTCTATTATTTACTTCTATATTTTGGTTGTTTCATCTACGACATTTAATAAAAGTGTGCCCTCTCAATAATCCTTTTAAATTGATGGAGCACACTTTCCAAAATCCTCTTATATTTTCTATAAAATATATTTATTTTTCATATTTAAGCAATTTTGCACTATTTATTGCATAATCAATACTATCACTCATATATTTTTTTTGGTTAGCATTTAGAGTGTTTGAAATATAAAATTCAAATATATAAACATTCTCGTTGCTTTTTGATAATGCCACATAATACTCACTATAAAAATTACCACCAAGATTTTCATTATCATAATCTTCAGTAGTAATATTATACCATTCTACCCCATTAATTGTTTTGATTGTTTCATTTTTAATAGTTAGCCCTAAACTATTAATACCATCTCTTATTTTTTCTATTGAAGTCCCTGTTTCAAATTTATTCATATCCATTGGACTAAAAGCTTTAACTTCTGCAAAATTTTTTCCATCTTTAAAATTAAATATATAAGCACTGTATTGACTTGCCTCGCTTAGTTTCTCATTATACTTCCAACATTCTGGCATCGTGTAGTCCATGTATCCTAGAACTGTAAAATTTTCTGTAGTTCTCGGAGTGAATTTTTCAGGAGTATCATCATTTTCGACTGTATTACTATTATTTACAACTGTACTTTTATTAATTTTTATTTCTTTTAACATTTTCAATACTTCTTCATTTGTTTTAGGGACTTTTTCTCCCACTGCATTAGACATGAACGACAGTACAATGTCATCCACTTTTGATATTAAAATATAATATTTTCCATTTATCTTATCAGAAGATTGTCCATAATCAATAGTAGCATAATATATATCTCCTATCAAAACAGTAAACCCATTACTTCCATTAAATAGTGACGACGATTGTTTAGACAAGGAGGAATTCCACATACTATAAAACGCATCATACATTTCCTTCTTACCACTTTCTGTGTCAAAATCATAACTAAATTGTGATAAACTACTTGTTGCAATAGGTACAAAAGAAGAACCATAAAAATCATTAATTAATGCCTCTTGTCCTCCAGAAAGTTCTCCTATCCTCCAGCTATAATCATACTTCAATTCATAACCATTGCCATTGTATGTTTTATTCTCCATTTTGAAACCAGAGTTTAAAATAAAAACGCCTAATAAAAAAAATACTGCAAAAACTATTCCTATTATGCTTAATACTTTTCCAACTTTCCCTTTGTTTGTTTTTCGTTGTTCTTTTGTTGAAAAAACTATTCCTCCAATACCCAATACTATTCCCAAAAATGTAACTGCTGAAAATATAATAGAGCCTATTCCACACAAAAGTGCAAATAATCCTTTTTTATCCTTTCCAACCTTTATATTGTTATTACAATTTACATCACCATTATTTTGAATACTTGTTGGTGTTTGTTCAAAATTCGAAGCATTTCCGAGACTTTTATAACTTACATTTCGATTTTCTATTGGTTGTTGAAAAATACTATTATCCGAATCAATTTTGTTATTTGTATTACCACATGCATCACAAAATTTGCTATTTTCGTTCAATTGACTTCCACATTTACTACAATACATATTTTTTCCTCCCGTTTTATACGCATAAAATATTTTTCTTATAATGGATAGGTTACAATACAATAGACAATAATTGGTAAGAGTTGATAAAATAAGCCCACAAAAGAAAAGAGATATCAGAATGACAAATAAAAAAAGCAAACGATATGAAGAATCATTCAAAAAGCAAATGGTACAGAAAATTACAAGTTGAGCTCCTCAAAAATTCTTTCTACGTATTGAGTGCGCGAATTAAAAAAGTCATGAACTTCTTGGACATTGTATCTTCATACACAACTGCAAAATATAAAAAACTTTGTCAATCAACAATTCTTCAAACTTACCACTGGGAGTGATCTCTTTAATAATGCAATGCAGAGCATCCATATCAAATGCTTTTATTATTCATTTTTTTCCAGCGTAAGAAAAACAAGTTCTCCTAAAAACCCCATTTTTCACAACTATTTGCTACATTGAATCCATCGACGTAGGGCTTATAAACATCCATAAAAATAATATCTGTTTTATTGATAATATCCTCTGCTTCAAAGATCAATTGCTTTCCACTTTCAAAGGTTTTAATTTTTGCATCAACATTTCTTTTTTTGCTCATTATTTTTATAGCTTTTTTTGTATTTTCCAATTCTCTTTTTTTCTCATCGCAAATAATGATATTCATTCCCTCAATCATTTTACTAAATTGACTTTTTTATACTTTACTATAAATTTTGCCCTCAATTTCCCCAAAGGTGTAGATGTTTGTTTTTTGGGTGTAAACGCTAGTCTTTAAAGGTTAATCAAGGAAACAAATCCTATTACCACTTAAATTTTGATAGCAAAGTGCAAACCTCTTTCTTGAAAATTAAATAGCCACTTTATTTACCTCAAATTAAATCAGCACCACCCGTCTAACAGGTGGTTTGCTCTGAGGCTATAAGCCTCTGTTACCGGCCGGCGCCTCAAGACGCTGGCCCTCACTTCGTTCAGGCTCTAAGGCCTTTGCCACTTTTGCTTGCCCCTAAAGGAGCTTTCGTATTACCAGCCTATCCCCTAAAGGGGTCTTCATATTCCTTCACACTCAATTTATCCAACGCTATATCATGCTTTTCTTGTTCTTCGATATATTTTTGTATGGTTGCTTCATTTAACCCTACCGTGCTAACATAATATCCTTCTGCCCAGAAATGTCTGTTTCCAAACTTATATTTTAAATTTGCATGTTTGTCAAATATCATCAATGCATTTTTCCCTTTGAGGTATCCCATAAATTGTGACACACTTGTTTTGGGTGGAATACTCACCAGCATATGCACATGGTCTGGCATCAGATGACCTTCAATAATCTCAACTCCCTTGTATTTACACAATTGCTTTAATATTTCGCCAATACTTTCCCGGTATTGATTATAAATTATTTTTCATCTATACTTAGATGTAAATATAATATGATATTTGCACATCCATTTTGTATGGGACAAACTATTTGCCATTAAATCACCTTCCCTTACTTTTGATAGAGCCTGAACATCTCTATCTTACACGGAAAGGTGATTTTGGGGTATAACCCCTTTGACCACCACCCGCATAGCAGATGGTTTATTGTTTCCCCCGCTTTCCGGGCTCAACAGACTAAAGTCTAAATAAAAAAGCAAGCCTTTTAGACTTGCTCTTTTGTTTTTTATTTTGTTATTGCTTTTTTAGCATCTATTTTGTGAATTTTCTTTTCCGAATATAAAGCATACTCCCTGCCCCTAAGGTCATTAGAAAGAAGATTGGGATCATCATTTCTTGGGTTAATCCTGTTTTAGGATTGGCTTTTGATCCTTTGCTTGGTGTGGTCGTTCCTGCCCCTGGGTTGGTTGGGTTGGTTGGATTCACAGGGGTGGTTCCTTTTTTCATAATCACGGTATTCTCTGGTGCACTCCCACCAATACTCAGTGTTGCCACATCGTCCCTTTCCACCCCACGTGTTTCTTTAGGCATACGTGTTGGTATCACTTTGATGGTTATTTTTCCTTCTATTTTTGTATCCTTGGTTTTTATTAGATGGTTAGGAGCCTCGGCAGTAAAGTCATTTTGTGGTAGAGCAATGGCACCTTTAGGGGTTCCTATTTCCATCGTACTCGGGAGCTTGCCTGCCTGATTTTTGATTTGATCAAGACGTCCTTGATCAATCTCCCCTTTGATGCTAATTTGAGTTGTGATGGTCTTTGTTCCTTCATCATAGGTTACGTCACCGATTTCAAAAAGCGCATTCACATCGTCGGTATTCTTTGAGAGGAAGAGTGCTTGCATTTTTTCTTTTGTCAATTCTTGAGCATCCACTGTTAACCGATGATCGAGGGTTGTCTTAATGTCAAAGCTGCCAACCCCATACCCCATACGGTATTCTAAAAAGGCGTTTTCTAGAGCATTAAACATTTCAGAAAGAGGAAGGGTTGTTTGATACCCAATCCCGTAGGTGTTTTTTTCAGCACCATAATGCAGTTGGTATTCGCTTAGCTTGTTATCAAAGATGACCTCCTCATGGGCTGTGATGGGGGTGCCTTGAAGGGTAATGGGTCCAAGTTCTGGTAGCGTGCTTGGGATCACCTCAAGGGCAATGTCAGAAAGCTGTAGAGTATCATTGATTTTCGCATAATAAGCCCCTATGTCATTAACATTGACGTCCCAAAGGTTGAAGCTTTCCCCTGTCTCAACAAGGGTATCGGGTTGTCCATCCACTTTTTGGTACCATTCGATGGTGACTGTTGATGGATCAACGGGTAAAGAGATCGGATCAGGGTCAATCCACCCACCGCTTTGTGTATCATATTTAGCCACTTGGGGATTGGTTATCTCCCCAACTGCTAAAAGTAGACTGTTCCCTTCGTTTAAGGTATAGCTTGAGGCGGTGCCACTGCTATAATCACCGCTCACATGATCTAAGGCATACATCTTTACAGCTCCAGAAGTCACCCCAAAGAGTCCGTCGTTTTCAGTCAGGATCGTTTTCATGGCCTCCATTTTTGCAAAATTTGGGATAAAGATAGTTTCTAAAGGGTTCACTGCAAAAGCCCCAAAATCAATGGTGGTCACTCCCTCGGGAATCGTCACACTGATCAGTTGGTTGTAAGAAAAAGCAACATTTTCAATGGTGGTCACCCCCTCGGGGATCGTCACACTGGTCAGTTGGTTTTGAGAAAAAGCCCCTCCTTCAATCGTCGTCACTCCCTCAGGAATCGTCACACTGGTCAGTTGGTTGTTAAAAAAAGCAGCGTATCCAATGGTCATTACTCCCTCGGGGATCGTCACGCTGGTCAGTTGGTTTCGAGAAAAAGCCCACTCTCCAATCGTGGTCACTCCCTCGGGAACCGTCACACTGATCAGTTGGTTGTTAAAAAAAGCATAATCTTCAATCGTCGTCACTCCCTCGGGAATACTAACCCTGATCAACCCTGTGTCCTCAAAGGCAGCGTATCCAATCGCCGTCACACTGTAAGATGTCAAACCATCCATGACTGTTGGCGGAATATCAATTTCAAAGCCCTGACTACCATCATAACTCGTTACGGTTGCGGTGTTCGTGCTATCATCTAGGGTAAAGGCTATACCATCTTTCGTTACACTAAAGGTGGCTGCCTTCACTTGTGGCATATTGGCGCCTCCAAAAATAATCGCAAGGGTTAATACCAAGGTAAACAGTTCTTTCATCCTTCGTTTTTTCATTGTAATATAACTTCCTCTCATAGAATTAGGTTTATTATATCATATTTTATTACAATTTCAACTTTTTTAGTCAACCCATTTGTTTTCAATTTTTTATCTCTTGAAGAAGCGATGCAGTTCTGTGCAGCGCCTTTCTCTTGCTTTATTTATGGTATCAATGACACAGGATACTTCCATCGTTTTTGAAAGAGTCCATGCAATGATTTTTCGGGAATAAAGATCCATAATACTTGTCAGATAAACAAAACCAACATTTTATTGTAATATTTTAATGAACATTACTTATCATCACATCTTGTTTTCTTGTCCAACCAATATATCATTGGGGTGGGTTTCATGACTTGGGATAAATTATGACTACTAGGAGAAAATAAAAAATTAAGTCAAAAGGAAAATACTATGAGTAAAAAACAAATTCAAATAAAAAGGACAATAGGAAAAACTTTTGAAGGTACTCCAGTGCGTAAATCTTTTTACGGTAAAAACAAGAGAGAAGCCGAATCCAAATATGCTGAGTATATAAAGCAAATGGATTAATAATTTCAAACCCAATGAATAATGTGAAAAAAGGCAAGCACACAGATCCTAGAGAACTACGTACTTTTTCAAACGAGCAATATAGATTTGTTCTAAATTTTTCTAAAAGACACCCCTATGGTTTAGGTGTTTTTATTATGTTAAAAACAGGATTACGAAGAAGTGCGCTATTTGCATTGACCTGGGATAACATTGACTTCGAAAAAAAATCCCTAAGTGTAGAAAGCTCAGCTGAAAAAAAGACGAAATATTTACATTGGGAAGTGTAAAGTCTTTTTCATCAAGGCGTAAAATTCCTTTAGATAAAGAATTCTTAGAACATTTGAAAAAATATAGAGAGAAAGTAATTATGTTATTACTTTGGGACGTAAAAAAAAATCCATAGCAGATTTAGATAATTGGACAAAAAGTAGGACAAATATAGCCAATAATAGCCATAAATAGCAAGAGATAAAAAAAACTATGAGTTTTAAAAAATAAACATGCGAAATTAAATTAAAAAAAAATGGTAGTGTAAATAATTTTGTGTTTTCTCGTTTTCCAGATTAATGAAAAATACACAATTGAAAATTTGCAATGAAAATATAAGTTTTAAACTATGAATCCATTTTTGCACATGATTCGAAGGCTGTCAATAGCGATCATTGGCAGCCTTTGATTGAAGCAAGGGTTATTCGACGTCTGTAAGGCTGATTCTTCCATCAAAATAA
>JBOFGH010000060.1:0-108610 GCA_051649025.1 Eubacteriaceae bacterium | reverse complement strand
CCTCTAGATGAAGGCGTATGATTTTTTCCTGTAGGACACGATCATATTTACTATTTGACATGTTTTATATCTCCTTTTCAAGTTTGAATTATATCATCAAACTCGCTCCAGGTGTTACAATTTCATTGTAGCAGAACAGCACAAATCATGTATTCTTTCTTGATAACTCTAGCCCTTTAGAATCGAAAAAAATAGAACCTTGTCAGCGTTAGCTGTAAGGTTCTGATAAAACTTAACTTAGATGTTTCTGCTTGTCCCAATATCATTTCTCATACTGTTAATTAGGTTTCGGCGGGATATTGTGACTATATTATCTAGTGGGTCATCAACATCTCCGACACTATGCCCTGAAATAAAAACATTATGGATAACTACTTCAAATTCAACAAGGCGGTTTCTCACATCCTGCCCTGCATAGAGGTCGAAAATCATTTTATCCAATTCACAAAAAGATTTGTATTTATCTCTTGCTTCGTAATATTTATCACGAACTTGTGTTATATTCTTTTTTGCATACTCTCTATTTGATATTTGCGTTTCGATATCACTTTTACGCTCGTAAGTAATATTTGGAATATCTAATTGACGTTGATAATCTTTAATCTGATAATCTAGCGACTTCAAAATAGAGTCAAAATGTTCAAGTGAATAATTAGGAGCGTATTCAATATATTTTAGTTTATCATTTGGTGATGCATTTGGATAAAGATTAACTATCGTTATGAGGTTTTTATAAACCTCATTTAAATTATCCCTTTTTGATTGATACTCCTTATGTTTTATTTCCAAATTGCTTTTATATTTGGAAATAAAAACGGTTGTTATTTGAGTAATTACTGTTACTAATAAAGTTGATCCTGCACCAATAAGAGCCGCTATCATCGTTTCTGACATTATATCCACCACCTTTCTCTTTTGATTAGTTTGTAATATTTCAGTTTTTCTTTGCTAATATATTATTCAGCGTTAAAAATCATGTCGCCTGTTGTTTTTCTATCAGTGAAATACTGTCCGGTCAGTTTATTTGGATTTTCAATACAAAGCATTGCCGTGCCATAGTGAATTTCACTTCTATTTCTAACAACAGCTTGTGGTGTATTTAAATAGCAAAATATCAATTGCTGTTCGCCCAATATACTATCAATAGAAGATGAAATAGATTTACTTTTGCTTTCTCCACTTATTAAGACTATGTTGATAGAAAGCAATGTTTGTTTTATTTCTAAGTCCACTTCTCTCTCGATATTATCATATGTAGATTTAAGTATTCCAAAATATTTTTTTTTTAGTACAGGTGTTTCTTCAAAGGGGACATACCGCCATAACCACTTTTCATAAGCCCCAAGTAGTAAAGCAGCTATTCCAATTGCTTCTCCTGCATAACCAAAAATCTCATAAAGCGAAAAAGAAAAAAACAGGGATTGCCATGATATTAAACACCTAAAGAAAAATACAAATAGCACTGTCCATAAAGCCTTACTCAAAAATTTAGTATATTGATCTTTCATATTGTTTTCCTTTATATATCATATTCATAAAATCGTTTTAGCACATTAATAAAATTTGTATAATTACTTACATCTACACTCGCAGGACATAATGTCTTAATGCCATTGGCTTCTTTATAAGAACTAAGCATATATTTATTGTCATACAGATAATTAACTATTTCTCCAAATTGATAACGATAAATTGGATATTTCGTAAATAGAATATCCGGCAAATTCCACAACAAAGATTCTAAACCAAATGATGACACCCCATCTGCCTCAACATACCCGCATTCACTCATTAAATATCTCATTTTCTTAATAATTCTAACCATTTTTTTATAAAGATAATTTGTGTCATTGTTTTTCTTTTTTCCATTTACGATATGTTGTTCAGGATAATTGATGATTCTGGCACCAGTATCTGGTATGATTACAATGCCACCAATATAATTTGATTTATTATTGCTATAATCACCTCTATAATCACGGTATCTTTTGCATGGAACTGTATCTGCATCTTTACGATATGTATTCCCATGAACTTTAATAGATTTATTTTTACGTTCTACACCTGTCCCAAATTTTTGTTCCAAGCATTCTTGTACCTCATCTTTAAATGATTTTAATGCCGGATTGGCTATTCTGAAATTATAGTTTGCATCTGTTTGTGGATAGGAACTTGTGGATGCTCTATACTCCGTTATAAAAATTTCTTCCTGTACAACCGCAATATCAACATCACTTTGAGTTCTTACATTTGTGTTATTTGCATATGAACCTTGAATAAATAATTTAACTTTCCTTGCCCCGCTTAAACTTCTCATTTCTAATGAATACGCAAGTGTATCTTCATACAATTTTGTAATTGGCTTATTGTCATCCGTAAAACCCAGATTTTTTAATGAATCCCTCACCATACCTATCGCATTGATACACTTTTGGTTTTCTGTTTCACTTAATGGGGCAGCATATTGCTTTAACTGGTCTTCAGTAAATTTCATTTTTCTTCTCCTTGTTCCAATATTTCTAATGTTCAATTTGTATTTTCTTTGAAAGGGGGATAAGACTATCCCCCTCATTCTTTAACCTCTGGGGGGAAATGGGTCATTACCATGGGAATCTCTTTCCCTTATCCTGCCGTTCTTTCCATGTATAAATAACTCTCTTTGCTGGTTTCGTGATATTTCTCTGGCTCTTTGTATCGCTTCTGCCTGAGTATCAGTTCTAACTGTAGCTCTTGTATTTCCCTCATCTTTTACCT
Organism: Eubacteriaceae bacterium; assembly: GCA_051649025.1. Lineage (GTDB taxonomy): Bacteria > Bacillota > Clostridia > Eubacteriales > Eubacteriaceae > Acetobacterium. Next base: position 105,856 of record JBOFGH010000060.1, on the reverse strand, counting down.
GCCATCCACCATCTCTATGCGGTGTTACATGTTGATTTTGTTCATATTAATTTCATTCCAATAACTTTCTTGCGTCAGCTCTCCAACTTTCCTTGTGAATCAATCTCGCATCTTGTAACCCACCGTTTAATATCTGAGCTTTTGTAAGCCTACTAAGTTCCTGCCAGTTTTCTGAAAATACATAAGTTGCATTATTTGGATATACGCTTTCTAAAACATATAAGTTTTTCTTCTCAAAACCCAAAATCACATATCCGTTAAAACCCGATTTTCCATACGCTCTAAAATCAGGCTTAAACCCATTTATGTATTCACATTTATCTATCATCATTTTTCGATTAGTCTTAGAATTGCCTTCCGAAATTCTATCCAAGTCTTTTTCTATCTTGCTCCAAGGATATTCCCCTTGAGGTAATACCTCCCAATTCAAATAAACCGTTTTGGTAGGCATAAGCGTATCCAATTCGGCAGTTAAAATCTCACACTCTTCAAAATTAGTGAGAAAAATATTAATGGTATTTAAAATACGCTTATAGTTATGAGGTTTATATTCTGTCGCATCAGTTACAACCATTAAATTTCCTGAATCATCATATTTTAGGATAAGTTCAACACTATAGGGTTCGTATTCTATCTGATGATACCTTTCACGCGGAATATCAACATATTCCGATACTTCTCTGGTTTCTCCCCGGCCAGCCCATTCTTTTCTTGTCCACCATAAAGTTTGATAATATTTTTCTTTTGGTTGTGTCTTATCCGGAATATAGAATTTTTCTGCATTTCTCGCTGTGGTTGGATTCACTATCTTGGGAAGTATTCTTTCCCCTTCTTCAAACCTCTCGGTAAAACCTAACTTAAGCAACTTTTCTTTAAACCTCATTGCCGCTGGCAATGCCATCACAATTTTTTGACCTTCTTCAAGCCATTCTAAACATTTAAGTCTGTTAATTCTTTTTTTCTTAATAATCAATCTTTTTCCTCCATTGAAATTTTTATAGATTTTACTTGAATTCTGCGAGGAAAAATGCTAGTATTTTAGAAGTGTAAAAATACATTTTTCCTCGACTTTTAGTCGAACCGGCATTGATTCCTACGCCAATAGGTTATCAATGCTTTTTTCTACAATCAATAGAACCACCCCTCTCGTTTTTATAGCCATACTTTTCGGCATATTCCTCATAAAACCATGCAAAGAATAATACCACAGTTCCGAAATGAAAACCCAAATCACCTTCACAATCATATGTAAAATTGACTATATCACCATCATCAATTGCAAATACATAATCATTCGGTCGCAATTTTTGTGCTTTTTTTAAATTCTGTATAATACTCTTTATGGAACGAGTACCATGAGATGCTGTAATTATTAATTGTACATTGGGCACATTCCTTATAGCCTCTCTAAAACTAATCCCATCTTTTTTAGAACAAAACACATAGAACATCTTACTCTGCAACATACCACCACCCTCTTAAGAATCTAAATCTTGACATTGGATTAATGTTGGAACCCCTCCATACCTACCGTTAAGATATGCTGTTTCAATGTTAAGATCAGTACGTGGATTACTAATTTCAAATTCATCCAATCTAATAAATTCGGACTCACCGCATTGACTGGTCGCAAAGTATATTTCATCCTTACGCAAATTTTTCAGATTTAAAAGTCTTGACTCGTGCGTGGTAATAATGAGCTGGCTTTGAACCGACTTTTCTGAATTTAAATACATAGAAACAAGTTTTTCTGTTAACAAAGGGTGTAAACTTCTGTCAATTTCATCCACAATATAAGTCACATCTTGTTCTGGTGAAGTGATTATTTCAAGTAATTCTAAAATTCGTTTTGTTCCATCAGATTCTTCCCTGAACTCATACTTACCATATTTTCCATGCGTAAGCTGAATAGTTTTAATGTTCTTAATACCACCGTCATCAGCCTCAATAATATAGTAATTGTCATCAAGCCGCATAACCACAGAAATCTCTTCATTTCCGCTATTATCTTGCGCAAGAAACATTTCCTTAAAATCAGATTCAATACCTTCTACGATTGAAGATGGTACATCTCTAAAAGCTTGTTCAACAGTACTCTTTACATAAGACATGTTCGTAATAGGGCTATCCATCTGTGCCAAACAATCGTATAGCTTATCATTATTTTCTGGATAGTTTAAAAAACTATATCTCCCTAAATCTGAGCTATCATTAGGATAAACAAACTTTAGTTTTGTCTGGAACCAACGGTAAATAGCCCTCAAATATTGAAGAGATATATCGGACTCAAATAAATCTCCTTTTTTCGTGTTGATTTCTTTTAAAAACAAAGTGTTCTTCTCGTTTTGCGCATCTGAAAAATAAATGAGCAGTCTATTGTTAATCACTTCACTCTTTGACTTAACAAATAAACCAAAATCATTATTTACAAAATCTCTGACAAAAATCATTTTCTTTTCTTGTCGTGAGTTTTCTTCGTAAAGCCATTCTTTTATTATGGTTTCATCAACCCATCTAACACAAAAACCATACTCGTATTTTTTCTTTTCAATAAATATGGTATAAACAAATTCTGATGGTTTATCTACCCAAATATCAGACGACCTATTAATCGTTAAAAAGCGTTTATCTAAGTATCCATTTAATACCATCCTCTTCCCAAAATGCATTGCTTTAATCATAGTTGATTTACCTGCTGCATTTCCACCATAAATAGAAATAAATCTTAATACCGATTGTTTAAAAGCCTTTAATAAATGAAATGACTTTCCCCTTGCTTTTCCCGTCCCCATATTAATTTCTTGTTTTTTTCCTATAGCCCCAAAATTCTCAGCGGAAAATTTTATTAACATTGTCGCACCATCCTTTTTAATCTTTAAACTTTACTTAGTTGTCAATAGTAAAGTTGTTTTTTGAGATTATTATAACGAGTTTATCGTTTTAACATTCTCATTATACTTTATCAGAATCTTATTGTCAAGTGAGCATTATATGTTATTATGATGCCCTTTCAAAAAAACTCCCCTTGTCAGATTAACTCCAACAAGGGTTTACTCATAGGTCTCTTCTTTTATAATATCCCATAATATCTCAACGTTTCTTTGATATACTCTACTTTTTCCTGCGGACACTGCTTCACATCTGCATTTTCCTTCTTAGACTTATTATAATTCTCGCCCATGTCAAGCCCACACATCCGCTTCACCTGTGCAATATAACTCGTATGTACATTCACACCGTATTTCCCTTTCACATAATCCTTTATCTTCTGATAGGTTGCACGCTCAGTAGGTGTATAATTGCTTTCCTCATCAGGCTCCATACACACCTCAATTTTTGGTGTATCTTTTTTGAGGGATAATTTGACAACCGTCTCAACATGCCCTGCATGTGGAAACATATCCACACAAGCCACTTTTTCCACCTTATATCCTGCCTCAACAAAAAAAGGCAAGTCCCTTGCTAGGGAGGTCGCTTTACAAGACACATAAACAAACACCTTGGGTTTAAAGTCTAAAATTTTAAAAATGGCTTTGGGATGAATCCCATCCCGTGGGGGATCAAGTATAATCACATCTGCCTTATCTTTAAGTTCCTCCACTTTTGTCAACACATCTCCAGCAATAAACTCACAATTAGATAACCCATTTTTTTCAGCATTAGCTTTGGCGGCAACCACGGCCTCTTCCACAAGCTCTATCCCAATGACTTTTTTCGCAACAGGGGACAACACCTGGGCAATGGTCCCTGTACCACAATAAAGATCGTAAATAACCTCATTTTCTTCAGTTCCAACAAAATCTCGTACTACCGAATACAGTTTTTCAGCCCCTTTTGTATTGGTTTGGAAAAAAGAAAAGGAAGAAATTTCAAAAGTAAGTCCTAATATCTTATCTTCGATACGATCTTCTCCAAATAAAATCTTTGAAGTTTCCGCTTTAACAACATCCCCAACCCCATCATTTTGAATATGAAGAACCCCTTTAATCTTTCCTTCTAAACTAAGGCTCAACAAAGTCTCTACAAAAGCTTGTTCATCTAAAATCCCTTGGGTGGTGGTTGCTAAGCTTACAAGGATTTCTCCAGTGTATTTTCCTTTTCGTACTACCAAATGTCTTAAAAAACCTTCATGGGTTCTTTTGTGAAAATAGGTTTCTTCTTTTTCTGAAAAATAGGTAAGAACCTCATGTTGAATTTTATTAAAATCTTCATCTGTAATTTTACAATCGCTGGTTTTTACAATGTTGTAAAAGCTTCCTTGCTCATGAAGCCCTAGCATTAAGGGGCCGTCCTTTTCGTTGTCTCCAAAGGAATACTCCATTTTATTTCGATATTCAAAAATCTCTGGGCTTGGGACAATCCCCAAATATTCAAAGTCTTTTATTTGAGCCCCTTCTAGGAGGTTAAGAACATAGCCCTCTTTTAGCTTTAATTGCTCTTCGTAAGGAATATTTTGATAGGTGCATCCCCCACACTTTAAAAACACCTCACAGGCTGGGTCAATTTCCATTGGGGATTTTTCAATAACTTCCAAAATTTTTCCCTCAAATTTTTTCCTTTTTTTTGTTAAGCTAACCTTTAGCTTCTGACCTGGGATCCCATTTTTAACAATTACTTTTTTTCCATCAACCATTCCCCAGGATTTCCCTGGAAAAATCAGTCCTTCAATTCTTAATTCAGTACTTTCGCCTTTTTTCAATTTAAGTCTCCTCTTATTTGCTTTTAATGCCCGTTATTAAAGTAAAAAAGCTGCTACAAAAAACTTGTAACAGCTAACTCCTTATTCAATTTTTATCCTGCGTAATAGTTTAATTTTTCTAGGAGAACACCCTTGGATTGTAATCCCACAATGGTTTCCACCACTTCTCCATTTTTAAAGATTTTCATGGTTGGGACACTCATCACTCGGTATTCCTGGGCAAGCCCCTTACTTTGGTCGATATCAACCTTTAAAATTTTTGCTTTTTCACCAAGCTCTTCTGTAAGCTCTTCTAAAATTGGTGCTAATGCCTTACATGGACCACACCATGTCGCAAAGAAATCGACAAGTACAACCCCCGTTCCTTCCACTACCAATGTTTTAAATTCTGCTTCGTTAATTATTTTAGCCATTTTATTTACCTCACTTTATGCCCACAGGGCATTAATTTTATGTGCTAAATCTATAAGTTCTTCTAATGATTTTTCGTTTTCTAAGGCTTCAACCTCATCGGTATGATTAAATGTCACAAATCCAATTTCATCACAATTAAGATATTTTTTATACCACTCTAAGGTATTTTCTACCCCTTGGTATTGCTTTGGATAATGTGGCGCTCCACCTAAACCGATGACCACTAATTTTTTTTCTTTCATAATGCTTGTGTCTTTAAGGTTATACAAAACCTGTGTGCGGTCAACAAGCATTTTTAATCTTGATGGAAAAGCACTAAAATACACAGGGCTTGCAATCACTAATAGATCACTGGTTTCGAGATCTGTATAAATTTTTGCCATATCGTCATCTTTAATCACACATTCCCCTTGATGTGCCAAACAATAATCACACCCTAAACAATGCTTAACATTTATCTTATTGACATTATATACTTTTGTCTGATGATTTCCTTTAATTTCGTTGAGGAAAAAATCCATTGCCTTTTGAGTGTTCTTCCCTGTTCGATGGCTTCCCATAATCGCTACAATTTCCAAACCCATCACCTCGATTCATTTTATGCCTTTATTATACCCGATTTGACATAAAAAAAACAGCAACCTTTTACCTTAAAAAACTGCTGTTTTGTTGTATTAATTTATTTTCTTCAGAAAAAAATCGAGGCTGTGTGAAAAGCACTCGATTTTTTCTAAAAACTTTGAAAGAGGGTAACTTGTTATGTCTAAATAATACCCTACTTTTCTTAATTTCCTCTTAAACCTATTCTATTTTGCACTGTTTTTTTATTAATTCATAGAATTTTCTTGAACATTGGACTTTTGTTGAGCAAATTTTTCCCTGTTCGGTATAGACGAGTAAATATTTTTTCTTTCCTTCCACATTTGCCAAAGTGTAATTACGAACTTCGCCTTCTGCTTTTACACCTTTTTCAATACTTTTGAGCTCGGTTTTACTATTGAGAGGAATGCTTGCGATTTCTTTTCTCCAAAAGAATATTTTTCTAACAATATTCAGTCGATCGTGTGTTAAGGTCATTTCATAACTTGTGGTGATAAATTTCAATGTTAATAGAAATGCCGCCACCATAATGACCAATGCCGCAACCCCAATCCCTGTTTTTAGCTCATAACTATCAAGGGTGCTAATAACGCGGTTGTATAAAAAAGTATATCCTAAAATTACCCCTAAAATTGCGATGAGTGTTGGCAAGCTTACTTGCTTGCTTTCCAGTGTTTCTCTACCCTTAACTGCCATGATTCCTCCAAAATTTAAGATGCTTTCATTATAACCTAATTAAATTATAAAAAAAGAGCCGCAGCTCTTTTTATATCAATTTATTCTTCTGGGGAGAAGTTATCTTTTCCAACCCCGCAAAGTGGGCATTCCCAATCCTCTGGAAGCGCTTCAAATGAAGTTCCTGAAGCAATATCATTATCTGGATCCCCTACGGCTGGATCGTACACATAACCACAAATATCACATACATATTTTTGCATTTTTTCCTCCTGTCGATATTAAAAAATATCGTTTGTTTAATTTACTTTGGATTTGTTATCCGCTGTGTCATCATTCTAACACGATTTATAAAAACTTTAAATAGAATTAATTTAATTTAAGTAAATTTTTAAGTTCAACGCCAAAGGCACCGACAGAAATTTTCTGTCGGTGCCTTTTTTACTTATTATTCTGCTACGATCGCTTCTACTGGACATGTATCTGCGCAAGAACCGCAGTCAGTACAAGTAGCTGCATCAATAACATAGATATCGCCTTCTGCGATTGCTTCTACTGGACATTCGTCAGCACAAGAACCACAAGCAATACATTCATCTGTAATTTTGTAAGCCATTGAAAAACCCTCCTTTTAGCATTAACAATATTATTATTATATCCTTTTTTGTCTTTAAAGCAAGATGATTATTTGTCTTTTTTTATTTTTTCAAATTTTTTTACTTCAATTTCTTCTAAAAGATATTTCTTAACCTCTGTTTCGTCATTTTCTAAATGAATTTTAACAAAAACAGTCTCTTCTAATATACTGAGTTTAAAAACTTCCCCTTCTCCGTCTGCTGTAATTACTTTTTGTCCAACTTTGGGCAGTTTCTTCGCAACATTTTCGTAGAATTCTTGTTCATAGGTTAAACAACACAAAAGACGACCACAAATTCCTGAGATTTTGGTTGAATTAAGGGATAAATTTTGTTCTTTTGCCATTTTTATTGAAACTGGTGTAAAATCTCCCAACCACTGTGCACAGCAAGTCGTTCTTCCGCAAACCCCTAATCCTTTGAAAATTTTGGCTTCATCCCTCACCCCGATTTGACGTAATTCAATACGTACTTTAAAAATAGAAGCAAGATCTTTTACTAATTCCCTAAAGTCAACTCGACCTTCAGCAGTAAAGTAAAAGATTGCTTTTTTATGGTCAAAGGTGTATTCTACATCAATGAGTTTCATCTCTAATTGATGCTTCTTGGCTTTACTAATAAAGATTTCTTTCCCTTCTTTTTCCTTTATTTTCAAATCTTGAAAGTCTTGGGTATCTTTTTCTGTTGCTTTTCGAATGACTGGTTTTATCGGAGCCACAATTTCTTCTTCCCCTATTTCTCGAGGGGCGAGAGCCACTTCTCCGTATTCGATCCCACGAACTGTTTCAACAATCACTGGATCAAACTGCTTTAATTCGATTCCCGAGGGATCGAAATAGTATATTTTTCCAACTTTTTTAAATCGCACTCCAACGACTGATTTCCCCATTAGTTGTATCCTTTCATTTGGATTTTCATTATTTTTATTAATGTTTTTTCCCACTGTAATCTTAAGTTAACATTATATTGTAAAGTCTCCATCATTTCAAACAAAGTTTTTAGGATTCTTTGATTTTTTTCTTCACTCAGCAATTTTTCATAAGCTTTGTGTGCCTCTGTTTTTTCTTTTTTCTGGGGTAAGTCAATCCCATTTAAAAGAAGTTCAATCTCGTAAAACCATTGAATAAAGGTACTTAGTATCTCTTCACACTTGCTTTTATCTTTTCCCAAAATTTCTGCTAAAGAAAATATTTTGATACTGTCTCCTTTTAAAATACTATAAAGCTCTCGGAGATAGTGTTTTTTTAAGGTTTCTATTTCCGTATCCTCTAGAAGTGCTCCCCCGATTCCTGGGGATCCCCCACAGGTTTTTGCGATATTTTTAATGGCTTCCGAGGCTTCAGGATAGTTTTCTCCTAAAACCGCTTCAACTTCAAAGGTTTTTAAGGGGTGAAAAGTATATCTTTGGCATCGGGATTGAATTGTCCTTAATAAATCTTTGGGATGACTTGTCAATAAAATAAAGACATTATAACTGAGTGGTTCTTCCAGCGATTTGAGCAAGCTGTTCTGGGCCTCTGTGGTCATTTTATCTGCATCATCAATTAAAATCACTCGCCAATTCCCACTGTACGGTTTGACAGAAAGGGTTTTTATCAGCTCCCTAATCTGGATAATCTTAATGACCGATTCCCCTTTTCTTGGGGAAATCTCGTAAATGTCTGGGTAATGCTCGTGGTCGATTTGAATACAAGCACGGCATTTTCCACAGGGTTTTTTTCCTTCACCGATGCAAAGTAGTGCTTTTGCAAAGGCCTTGGCAACGGTTTTTTTTCCTATCCCATCCATGCCCTCAAATAAGTAAGCATGTCTTATCTTTTGGGTGGTTAATTCTTTCTCTAAATGCTTTATTATTGGTTGATGTCCTCGAATTTTCTCAAACATAAAATATCCTCGCAGTCACCATTTTTAGTGATTGTTTTTTTTCTTTTCTTCTTCCTTCATCCAATCTTCTTCATTGAGATCTGCATTAAAAGCACCATAATCTAGCAACATCAGGGCGTCGTCATAATCCCTTTCTTTCACAAAAACTTCAATGTGAGCTGGGGTAAAGTTTCCCATAAAAATACTACGAATGGGCCCTCCAAATCCTTTTTCTTTGGTAATTATTGGAATTCCATTGGCCAAAAAATAATTTCTAAGGAGGGTTAATTCAATATCACTATATGCCATGGTTAGAAAAATAAATTGATTCTCAGTCATTTGTTTTATTATCCTCTTCTAAAATTCCCCATATTTCTTGATGTATGGATTCAATACTTCGGAGCTGATTATTTTTGACACATTGAATTTCTATCCAACCGTAGGCATCAACTAATGCCAAGGCGTTTTCATAGGAATCCCTTAAATGTTTTGCACTTTTTTCATGAATGTCTTTTTCCGCTTTCCCCGTGATTTTATTATCCCTATTTTTCATTAGCTCTTCGTTAATTTCTGGGGGAATGTTTAGAAAGAATACCTTGTCTGGAACAGGCAGTCCAAAAAGGTTAAATTCATAATCCCAAAGCCAGTTTAAAAACTTTTTTCTCTCAAGATCGTCCTTTATTTTCCCTGCTTGATGAACCATATTAGAAGTCGTATAGCGATCTGCTAGTACAATGCCTCCCTCCATTAAAAAATCCTCGTAATCTTCTTTATACGACGCATAACGGTCGGCTGTAAAAAAGGTGGAGGCTACAAAGGGACTAATTAATTCAGGATTTTCACCAAAGGCGCCTTGTAAATATAATTTTACCATCCCTGATGATTCTTTGTTATACCGTGGATAGGACACCTTTTTAATTGGGGTTTTATTCTTTAAGTAATGCTGATACAAGCATTCTGACTGGGTTTCTTTTCCACTTCCATCAACCCCTTCAATCACAATCAATTTTCCTTTGTGTGCCATTTATTCTCCTTTTGGATTTCTTCTTGATTTCCAAACCCTTCTTTTAAAACTAAAATTTCTTTGCCTTCTCTCATTCCGACCACAGCCATTTCTTTTTCTAATAACCCTTTAATATTTTTCATGGTCTCTTCTGTCATCCGACTTCCTGGAAGCAATATGGGAATCCCTGGTGGGTATGGAATAATAAAATCCCCTACTATTCTTCCTACCGCCGCTTCTAAAGAAACCCATTCTTTCTTTTCGTAATACATCCCTTCCCATAAAGGAATGTCTAAACAAATCTCTGTTGGTGTTATTATACCACAACCTTGCTTTTTTTCTTTATCCCAAGATCTAACCTCTAAATTAATTGCTTCAATTCCCTTTATTAATTCCTCTAAGTCTTCTGGGGTCGTTCCAATCCCCGTCATGCCAAGAACATGGTTTGCTCCTGACAACTCACACTGAATGCCATGGTTTTCGAGGAGACGCTTTTCAACAGCTGTTCCAGAGATCCCATTGGTGATAAACAACCATTTACTACGGTCGTAGGAGAGATTCCCAGGATCATATAAAGTAATGGGATCTTGGGGGTTTTGATATTTACAATAATCTTCATGGTTTTTAATGATGGCTTCAAAAACACTTTTTCCTTTTAAACTAGCCTCGTCCACTGCTTCTTCAATGGAAATCATTAAAGGATAGCTAGGGGATGAGCTTTGAAGAATGGATAAAAAATGACGAATCCGTTCTTGATTCACCCGATTTCCCTGAAAATGAATCAGTGAGCTTTGGGTCATCGAGCCTAAAATTTTGTGGGTGCTTTGAATCACCACATCCCCCCCAGCTGCAATAGCATCCAGTGGTAACTTTTCACTAAACCGTAAATGTGCTCCATGGGCTTCGTCCACAATCAGAAATTTATTCTCTTGGTGTAGAAAATCTCCGATCTTTTTAAGGTCACTAATCGACCCATAATAGGTGGGATTGGTTATGATCATTCCCTTAACCTCAGGATTCTTTTTAATGGCCTCTTCCACTTTTTCTAAGGTCACCTTTTCTCCAAACCCATAAATGGGATGAATTTCAGGGGTAATAAAAAGACCGTGAACCCGTCCTAAGGCTAACGCCCCATAAACTGATCGATGACAGTTTGTTGGAACAATGAGTTTCTCCCCGGGACAACAACTCCCTAAAATTGCACTCTGAATCCCTGTTGTGGTTCCATTAACTAAAAGCCCTGAGGCCTTACTTCCATAGATTTCGCTAATCTTTTCCTGAACTTCCTTAATCACGCCTTGGGGATCATGGAGGTTATCTCCTCCTGGAATTTCGGTAATATCATAAGAAAACAGATCATTCCAAACCTTTTTTCTTTTATGCCCAGGCATATGGAATGCTTGTTTATTTTTTAAATGAAGAGCCTCAATTTGTTTTTTTAAAATACTTCTTTTCATGGTTATATTTTACCACAAAGCATCTAGGATTCCGAAATTTTTCTTTTAACTTAATCAATTCTGTTATATAATAATGAAGTTACCAAGGATGAAATTCAGAGAATTAAGGAGAATTATTTTAATGGCAAGTGAAAAAATCGTTTCGATAGATATGGAAAATTTTGATGCAGAAGTTCTAAGTTATGATGGTGTCGTAATGGTTGATTTTTGGGCTGAATGGTGTGGTCCTTGTAAAGCCCTCGCCCCAACCCTCGATGAAATTGCAGAAGAACTTCCTGAAGGGATGAAGGTTTGCAAAGTTAATGTTGATGAAAACCAAGCCCTCGCACAACAGTTTAGAGTCATGAGTATCCCTACCGTTGTCTTCTTCAAAGGTGGCGAAGCCGTTCACCGTTTCGTAGGTTTACAAGAAAAAAATGAATACATCAACACCATGAAAAGTCTCTAGATTTATCTTATTTACCCCAACCATTTAAAAAGCATGTTATTCAGAAAGTTCTGAATAACATGCTTTTTAATTTTTCTAATTTTTTATGAAACTTTTCCACCACTTGGAATGCCATCAACCGTCACTAAGGATAACTTTTTACCCTTCGTTGCTGCTAATATCATGCCATTGGACTCTAGCCCTCGTAAGTTAACTGGTTTTAGATTTGCTACTAAAACAACGGTTTTTCCAACCAATTCTTCTGGTTTATAATATTTTGCAATTCCTGAAACCACTTGTCGTTTTTCTTGACCGACCATCAGTTGTAAAACTAACAAACGATCTGCATCTGGATGAGGTTCACAGGCAACCACTTCTGCAACACGTAGCTGTACTTTTGCAAAATCATCAATGGCAATCAAACCTTCTGGAAGCTCTGTCGTTTCTTTTTTCACTTCGTTTTTAGTCCCTTTATCTTTTGGCTTTTCTGCTTTTTTCTCAAGTTCAATTCTTGGGAATAATGGATCTTGGCGCTCTACTTTTATTCCATCTGGATAATGCCCAAAACTTTGAACGCTTTCCCATGTTAAAAATTCTTCAGGGCATTTTAGCTGCTCCCCAATTTTTTTAGCCGTTTCTGGCATTGGAGCAGAAATTAGCACTGTGGCAATTCTCAAACATTCGGTTAGGTTATACATGACCTGCGCCAATCGTGATTTTTTTTCTGGATCTTTTCCTAAAACCCATGGCTGGGTTTCGTCGATATACTTATTTGATCTGGAAATTAATTTCCAAATTTCTTCTAAGCCTCGGCTAAAATCCAATTTATCAAAATAATCACTTGTGATTCCTGGGGTTTTTATTGCTAAATCAATTAACTCTTGATCAAATTCTCCGAATTCTTTTTCTGTGGGGATGACCCCTCCAAAATATTTGTCCGTCATTGCAATGGTTCTGCTTAAAAGATTCCCTAAATCATTGGCTAAATCTGAGTTAATGTGGCTTACTAAAAGGTCTTCGTTATAGACCCCATCGCTTCCAAAACTCATTTCTCTTAACACATGATACCGTAGTGCATCCACACCATACTTCTTTACTAAAACCACAGGATCCACAACGTTTCCCACAGATTTAGACATTTTCCCACCTTTTAACAAAATCCATCCATGACCATAGATTTGCTTAGGCAATGGTAATTCTAGAGCCATCAAAACAATCGGCCAATAAATCGTATGGAATCTTATAATGTCTTTTCCAACAAGATGCACATCTGCCGGCCAATATTGATCCATGAGATTGGGCTTATCATTAAGATAACCAAGGGCTGAAACATAGTTTGGTAGGGCATCTATCCAAACATAAACCACATGTTTGGGATCAAATTCCACTGGGATTCCCCAGGTGAAAGACGTTCTGGAAACACATAAATCTTGTAACCCTGGCTTTATAAAATTATTAATCATTTCGTTTTTCCGAGATTCAGGTTGTATAAACTCGGGGTTCTCTTCAATATGTTTTAGCAAACGATCTGCATACTTTGACATCTTAAAGAAATAGGCTTCCTCTGATGCTTTTTCCACAGGTCTTCCACAATCTGGACAATTACCATCCACTAATTGACTTTCTGTCCAAAAAGATTCACAGGGCGTACAATACCATCCCTCATAATTCGACTTATAAATATCCCCTTGATCGTAAAGCTTTTTAAAAATATGTTGAATGGTTTTTTCATGCTCTGGATCGGTGGTTCGAATAAATTGATCGTAATCAATATTCATGGTTTTCCAGAGCGCTTTAATCCCTGTAACAATGTTGTCTACATAGGCTTGGGGTTCTACCCCTGTTTCTTCCGCAACTTTTTGAATCTTTTGCCCATGTTCATCGGTTCCGGTTAAAAAATAGGTGTCAAACCCCTTTAATTTTTTAAATCGCGTAATCGTATCCGCAGCGACTGTTGTATAGGTATGCCCAATGTGAAGACTTCCACTGGGATAATAAATGGGGGTTGTGATATAAAATGTTTTATTTTCCACTTGTATCTCCTTCTCCTTTTATCCTTTAAGAACTTTGTAAATATCTCTTCTCGAAAGACCTCGATCTTTCGCAACTTCTTTCATTGCCTCTTTTTCTTTGTAACCTTCTCCTAGGTAAGCTTCAAAATGTTCTTCAATGCTTAAATCATTGAGATTCTTAAGATTTTCATTTTGTCCTTCGTTTTCCGTACGCCCTTCAATGCATAACACGTACTCACCTCTGGGAGAATGACTTTCATAATACGCGATATGTTCGTCGATGGTTCCGTATCGGGTTTCTTCATAACGTTTGGTCATTTCCCTTGAAATACTCATTTGACGATGCCCTAGGTTGTTTTTATTAAAAATCTCTAATGTTTTTATTAAACGATGGGGGGATTCGTAGAGCACTGTGGTCGCATCACTCTTTTTTATTGTCTCTACCCCTGCTTTTATGGCTTTACTTTCTTTTCCTAAAAAACCTAGAAAAAGAAATTCTCTGGCATCCAGTCCAGAAACCACAAGGGCACAAAGTAAGGCATTGGGCCCAGGAACCACCTCAATTGGGATGTTTTCAGCCACACACCCTTTCACTAAAACCGAACCCGGATCGGATATTAAAGGCATTCCTGCATCGGAAATAATGGCAATGTTTTGCCCTTCCTTTAGGCACTCAATGAGGCCTTCACTGGATTCTTGTTCGTTGTGCTGATGATAGGCCACCATCTTTTTCTGAATTTCAAAATGGTTTAACAATTTAATGGAATGTCGTGTATCTTCTGCTGCAATAAGATCCACTTCCTTTAAAATCCGAATTCCCCGATAACTCATATCTTCAAGATTGCCGATGGGGGTTCCAACAATATAAAGTTTCCCTAACATTTTATAGGTTTTCTAGGGCCCGGGCAACATAAACACCGTTTGCAGATGCTTGCATTAATCCTCGGGTTACCCCAGCACCGTCCCCTAAAACAAAAAGATTTTTAACGCTGGATTGGAAGTTTTTATCAACTTCTACTTTGTTAGAATAAAATTTAACTTCAACCCCATAAAGAAGGGTTTCATCACTTGCCAAGCCTGGGGATACATGGTCAAGGGCCTCAATCATTTCAATGATGTCCTTCATAATACGATAGGGCAACACTAGCCCTAAATCCCCTGGAACTGCATCCGTCAATGTTGGACGAATATTATTTCGGCTCAAACGTTCTGCAGTCGTTCTTCGCCCCCGCAAATAATCGCCATAGCGTTGCACCATAATTTTGTTTCCGGTAAGCATATTTCCTAAACCTGCAATGTGTTTTCCATAAGCAATAGGTTCTCTAAAGGGATCGGTAAATCCTTTTGAAACCAATAATGCAAAGTTGGTATTATCTGTTTTTAATTCATCCGCTTTGTAGCTGTGTCCATTAACTACTGCAAGCTCATTATCATAATACTCTGTAGAGACAACCCCTCCAGGATTTGAGCAAAAGGTTCGTACACTGTCATCAAAAGTTGGGGTATAATAGACAAGCTTTCCTTCGTACATCGCTTCGTTAATTTCTTGCATGATTTCGTTTCGGGTTTCCAAGCGAATTCCAATATCAACTTTTCCGACAACGGTTTCCACTTTATAATTATCACACATCTTTTTAAACCATTCAGAGCCATCTCTTCCAACTGCAACAACCACTTTATCTGCATAATAGGTTTCCCCTTTTGCTACCACACCAGATACTTCATTGTTTTCTACAATCAAACTTTCTACTGGGGTTCTAAATTTTATCTCAACATTAAGTTCTTCTGTTAAATAGTTTTGAATGCGTTGATAAATGGTATAGCCTACTTCTGTTCCCATATGACGCACGGGACATTCAATTAGTTTTAAGTTGCTTTGAATGGCTTTTGTTCGAATGCTTCTTATTTTTTCTGGATTATCAACCCCATGAACCCGGGGGTCTGCACCAAAGTGAAGGTAAATATCATCAACATAACTAATAAGCTCTACCGTCTCTTGGTAACCAATATAGTCGGGTAGTTCCCCGCCAACGTCTGGAGATAATGAGAGCTTTCCATCAGAGTAGGCCCCTGCTCCTGCAAATCCTGTTGTAATATTACAAGGTTTACAACCCACACATTTATTTGTTTTTCGTTTAGGGCAAATCCGTCGTTCAATGGAATTGCCTTTTTCTAACATCAATATTTTTAAATCTTTGTTGTTTTTAGCCAGTTCCATGGCAGTAAAAATCCCCCCAGGACCAGCTCCAACAATAATCACATCAACTTTCATTTTTTCTTCCTTTATTAATAATCCCCTTGGCCATAGTCTTCTTCATCATAGCCCAGAGCTAAGTCGTTAAATCGCGTGTATTCTGGCATCCAAGCTAGTTTAATGGTTCCCGTTGGACCATTACGTTGCTTGGCAATATTAACCTCAGCAATATTTTTTATTTCTGGGTTTTTATCGTAATAATATTCTCTGTATAAAAGCATAATCACATCGGCATCCTGTTCAATTGAACCTGATTCTCGTAAATCTGACATGACTGGATGATGGTCGGTTCGAGCATCGGGAGCACGGCTTAGCTGTGATAATGCAATCACAGGGGCTTCCATTTCCCTAGCAAGGGCTTTAAGCCCTCGGGACATTTCCGAAATTTCATTTTGGCGATTCTCATTTTTCCCACCACCACTCATTAATTGTAGGTAATCAATGACAATAAGATCCAATGCTTTTTCTGTTTTCAATCGTCGGCATTTCGACCGAATTTCGGAAACGGTTACCCCTGGGGTATCGTCAATGAAAATATTGGTATCGTATAAAATATTATATCCCACCACAATCTTTTCCCAATCTTCTTTTGAAAGATTTCCAACTCGGACATTGCTACTATCGACTAATGAGGTGGCGCAAAGCATTCTTTGTACAAGTTGTTCCTTTGCCATTTCCAAACTAAAAATCGCAACAGAACGATTTTCTTTAATGGCTGCATTTTGTGCAATGTTTAAGGCAAAGGCCGTTTTTCCCATTGAAGGTCGTGCTGCTACAATAATTAAGTCTGAAGGTTGTAACCCCGAGGTAATATTATTGAGCTCTGTAAATCCTGTTTCAATCCCTGTTAATCGTCCTTTGTTTTTTTCTAAAGTCTCTATTTGCGCTAAGGTGTTTCCTAGAGTATCTTTGATATTTTGAAAATCCCCAGTTCGACGTCCTTGGGAGACTTTGAATATTTCTTGTTCTGCCCGTTCTATGACATCGGTCACCTTATCGTATTGACCATAGCTGTCTTCTAAAATCCCAGTTGCGGTATGAATGAGACTACGAATAACTGCTTTCTCATGAACGATTTGGCAATATTCAATGTAATTTCGGTTAATGGGAACCATCTCAATGAGTTCGCTCAGATAGCCAATTCCCCCTATTTTGTCTAACACCCCACGGTTTCTAAGGGTATCCATTAGTGTTACTATATCAATTGGTTTATGCTCACCATGAAGATCTAACATACTTTGGTAAATCTCTCGATGTGCCCCTCTATAAAAATCCTCTGGTGAAAGCAATTCCTCAGCTCTGGCAATGTTGGACTCTTCCATAAGAATTGCCCCTAGAACTGATTGTTCTGCCTCAATATTATGGGGAGGAACCTTGGGATTCATTTTATTGCTCTTCTCCCTTAACTAACACAGTTAAATTCCCAACCACTCCCTGATAGGTTTTTACTTTAACTTCAATGCGTCCAACATTTCTTATGGGGGTTTCTAATTCAATCTTTCGCTTGTCAACCTTAATGGATTTTTGGGCTTCTAAAGCTTCTGCAATGTCTTTACTTGTCACTGAACCAAAAAGCTTTCCATCTTCCCCTGCACGTTCAACCACCGTTATTTCAATGGCATCAATTTCTTTTGCAAGGTTAAGAGCCGCCTGTTTTTCTTCCTCTAAACGTTTTGCTTCTTCTTCTTTTGCTTTCATGGCCATTTCTATATTTTCCGGGGTTCCCATTAAACCTTTTTTGTTTTTAATTAAAAAGTTTCTTCCGTAACCATCCTTAACTTCTACAATGTCCCCTTTATTTCCGATGTTTTTTACATTTTCCAATAATACTACTTTCATCATTCATTTCTCTCTTTCTTATATTCTTCAATTGCACTTAAAACAAACTCTCTACCCTTTTCTAAATCAAACACTTCCTTCATCTGTGCTCCTGCAATGGCCAAATGACCACCACCACCCAATTTTTCTAGGATCAATTGAACATTAATCTCCCCCATCGATCGCCCACTAAAGGTTAAACCATCTTGGCTTTTTAAAATAATAAAGGAAGCAGCAATCCCTTTGATATCTAAAAGTTCGTCTGCTGCCTGGGCGGCAATCACTTTTCCATATTCGGTATCATTCTCAAAGGTAGAAATTGCGATGTTATCAAAGTAAATTTTAGCATTTTTAACCGCATCTGATTTTGCTGTATAGGTATCTAGATCATCTTGTAAAAAGGTTTTAGTGATAATCGTATCTGCACCTTTTCTCTTCAAATTCGAGGCGGCTTCAAAAGTTCTTACCCCTGTTTTAAAGGTAAACATTTTTGTATCCATACACATTCCAGCCATTAAGGCATTGGCTTCTACAACATTCATCGTTGATTTTTCATCAAAATATTCTAACAACTCCGTCACCAATTCACAGGTTGAGGACGCATAGGCTTCCGTATAACTTAGCAATGGTTTTTTTACAAAATCACCTGACCGTCGATGGTGATCAATCACCACCACTTTAGAATGTTCCCCAATCAAATCTGGGGCTTCTAAATAACCCAAAGTTTGTGTGTCCACAATAATAAAAAGGGTGTTCTTTTCTTTATATTCTTCTGCTTCTTTTGGGGTGATAAAGGCGTGTTCGTAAGTTCCACTTTCTGATAAATATTCAAAAAGAGAACGAATGGAATAATTGATCTCCTTGATCACAATTTTTCCTTCTCTCCCAAGGGATTTACATGCCCCTAAAAGCCCTACTGCCGATCCTAGGCAATCCATATCGGGATTTTGGTGTCCCATAACCAATACATACTCAGCTTCTTTAATCAATTCTTTTAATCCATAAGCCTTAACCCGAGCCTTAACCTTGGTTCTTTTCTCAGTGGCTTCAGTTTTTCCTCCATAAAAAGACATCTTTTCATCTTGCTTAACTACCGCTTGATCTCCCCCACGCGCCTGGGCAATTCCAAGAGCCGAATGGGAAAGTTCCTTTGCTTCTTTCACGCCCAAAATTTTTTCTGATACTCCAATCCCAATACTTAAGGTGATTGGAACTTTTTCGTCATTTTCAATTTCTCGAATGGCATCCAAAATTTTAAAGTTTTCTTTTAAAACCTCTTCAATTTTCCCCCGTTCAAAGATCATTAAATAGCGATCACTTTCATATTCGATAATAACACTATTAAGTTCTTTGGCCCATTGATTTAACATTAAATCAACTTTCCCCAAAATTTCCGATCGCTTATGGTTTGGTATTTGTTCAATAATATCATCATAATTATCAACCACTACATAACAAAATAGTGGCGCCTTTTTTCGATACAACGCTTTCTCTTTGCTTTGTTCTGTAACATCAAAAAAATGAAGGAGCTGAAAATTATGTACCCCGTCAGTAAAGGCATTGGCTACCACACCATAATCCCGATCATTTTTGCTATAAATATACTCATCTTGACTAATGGCTTCATTTAAATTGAACTTTAGCTCTTCTTCGATTTTCTTTTTAAACAAGCCTTCCTTTTCTTTTTTAAAGGCTTTTCCAAAGGCTTGGTTGTACCAATAAATAATCCCATTGTCATCCACAATCACCATAGCAATAGGCATCTCATACATACGCTCTTGATTAATTTTATCAAGATCACTGTAAATAACATCAATGGCTTTATTAATCTGAACTTCATCTCGAGGATTCTGTTTCTTATAGAAAACTAAAAAAAGGATAAATCCAATGATTCCTAAAATACCTATGTAGAAATTATACCAAAACAAGGCTACGGAAAGTAAGAGTATAAAACCAATCGCCCATTGGGTAACGTTTTTTTTATTTTCCATCATCTTTTGTTTCCTCCCTTGGTATGAATTTTCGAACATCCATATAGGTATCTACAATCCCCAAAACAATAAAGATAAATTGGAGACCTAGAAGTAGCCCTAGAAAAACAATCATGTATTTTGTCCATTTGTTATTTGCCATTTTCGCTTCCATAAAATCAAATACCACAGAAATTCCCATTATCAAGTAGATAAAATACACAATTCCCATAATATTAGAAACATAAATTGCTGGAATAACCTCTATCTTTAAGAACCCAATAACCAAAAATCCCAAAACAAAAATTAATAAAAAATATTTCAAAGAATCTGGCATTCGCCATTTTCCAATGGGTTTTATTGGATTTACTTCGTAATTTAAGCGTCTTAAAATATTATCACAAATAATGACATTACTGTAGGAAAATAGCAATGGCAACATTAACATCGCTGTTGGCAAAACCATTTTCATGTTTTCTATTTGCGTTTTCATTAACTCTTGTGTCGCTACAATATCTTCTGCTTTAAGACCTAATTTCTGGTAGATGTCCATGACTTCTTGAGTACTTGTTTCCAAAATTACAAACATTTCTGTAATAAAGTCCATCCCTAACAAAAATCGAGACGCAACAATTGTTAACACAACAATAAGAGCAAATCCCAGATAACCTACGACTATCTTTATCATGGGATTAAGGTTTTTATTATAAGTGTATCCCAAACCACACCCTACAAAAATCAAAAGACATCCAATTGAAACAGCAGAGTAGGGTCCTAGAAAAAAACCAATAATAATAATTGCCGCAAAGCTCGCTATTACACTCACTTTTAAGCCTTGTCGCTTTCCCAAAACCACCATGGGAACAGGAATAAAAAAAGTTAAGATCATTAAAAAGGGAATAAAATAAGATAATAATGCTAAAATAACTGCCAGGGCACAAAACATAGCCCCTTCTGTAATGCCTCTTGTTTTCATTTTTCCTCCATGATAATAGACAAGCTAATTTCAGTTGTCTCAGTTTCATATTTTTCTCTTGATGCCTTATTTAACGGGATTTATTAGCCCATATATTATATCACATTTCGTTAAAATACCTACCTTTTTTTGGAAAGGGTTCTTAATTAAAGTGACATAAAAAAAGCTACTTATTTGAGAATGTCTCCCAAGATAAATAGCTTTGAATGATTTAATTATTAGATGTATAAGGTAATAGTGCAATGTTTCTTGCACGCTTAATGGCTTCAGTTACCTTTCTTTGGTGCTTTGCACAGGTGCCTGTCGCTCTTCTTGGTAAAATTTTTCCACGTTCAGAAATAAATTTCTTTAAGGTAACAACATCTTTATAATCAACATGTTCTACTTTACGTTCGCAAAATTCGCAAACTTTTCTTCTTTTCTTAAATGGTTTTGGCATTATTTTTTCCTCCTATCTTAAAAAGGTACATCATCATCGTCAGCCATGAGATGGAAATCTTCATCCAGCCCTACCGCTGCCATATTGTTATTTTGTGAGGCTGGTGCTTGTTGATAGCCACCAGGACTCGCATCTCTTCGGGTGCCCCCTGATAAAAATGTAATTTCATCAGCAATCACTTCAGTTACATAACGTCTTTGTCCATCCTGAGCGTCATAACTTCTTACTTGAAGTCGCCCAGAAATTCCGGTTTGGCTCCCTTTAGCAAGGTATTGGCCTGCCAATTCAGCTTGTTTTCCCCAAACAACAATGGGGACGAAATCCGCTTCTTTTTGACCATCTTTATTTTTAAAACGTCGGTCCACAGCCAAAGTAAACGTCGCTACCGCTTTTCCTGTCGTTGTATTTTTCACTTCAGGATCACGGGTAAGTCGTCCAACCAAAATTACTTTATTCATTATTACACTCCCCGTTATTTTTCTTTTTTAATAACAATACTTCGAATAAATGAATCATTAATTTTATATAGATGATCAAGTGCATCTAACACTGAATTCTCAGCTTTGAACTCGATAACAACATAGTATCCTTCTTGATACTTTTTGTCGATTTCGTAGGCAAGTCTTTTTTTGCCCCATTCATCAACATTTTCAATCGAACCGTTTGCTTCTATGATGGCTTTAACTTTACCCACCAATTCTTCGGTCAATTCTTTTTCAATCTCCGGTTTTAAAACAAATACTGTTTCATATGCTCTCATTCCATTTCACCTCCTCATGGACTATGGCTCACTTTTCCAGCGAGCAAGGATATCAGCT
This sequence comes from Eubacteriaceae bacterium, assembly GCA_051649025.1. Lineage (GTDB taxonomy): Bacteria > Bacillota > Clostridia > Eubacteriales > Eubacteriaceae > Acetobacterium. The sequence continues at coordinate 83,796 of JBOFGH010000060.1, read as the reverse complement.
TTTTATTATAACACATCTGAGCATCTTTGCAAGGTTTTTATTTTTCGAATGAAGACTTTGTCCCTCTTGCCATCAATTACGAACCAAAAAAACCAAAGAGATAAAAATCTCTTTGGTTTTCTATGTCATTAATATCAATTAATTTGCTTTAAAGAATCGATGTCCACCAATGGTTCCTGTATAGGTCAATGATTCATGCCATGGGCTGCTCACTGATCCTGGTGCATAAAAATACTGGGTTTGTGGGTCGAGAACCCGAAGTCCATTAATAGCGTCATTGACTGCTCTAATAACAGTTTCTGAAGGATTAACACGATGGATACTCCCATCGGAAACAACGGAATATTGGTTCGGTGCCGTAATGGTCTCTGTGATGGATATTCCCTTGACCTCTGAAGTATAAATAATCGCTGAAGCAACGGCAACCATGCCTTCATAGGACTCTCCCCCTGCTTCTGCCGCAACTGCCCGGTAAAGAAAATCTAAATCACTGGCATTTGCAATGTAAGGATTTCCAGTTGAAACTGTAAGTCCACTGCCTTGATGCTTCCGCCACGAAGGATCGGAAAGACTAATCCATTGATCCATCCCAACATTAAAATAATCCTGAATAGTTTGTCTTTCACCTTGGTAAAGAAGTTCAAAATGGATGTGTGGCCCTGTTGAATTTCCTGTACTCCCCATAAGGCCAATCACCTGTCCTTTAGTCACTCGATCCCCTTCATTTGCAATAAGTTGGGACATATGACCAAGAACGGTACTAAAGCCTGTTTCTGTGTTTTCAATTTCGATGGCATTCCCATAGCCACCATTATATCGAGATAATGTCACAATCCCATCAAAAGGAGCATAAATTTCCGTGCCTGTATCATTCGCAATATCTAAAGCTCTTCCCCCATCGTGGCTTCCTGGTTTATCAATCGAGGTGACGATCCCTTCTGCGGGAAGAATCATATCAACATTTGAGAACAATCCACTAAGACTTCTTAGGTTTCGATAACTTTCGAGGTCTGGTCCAATAACAATCACCTGATTCACAGGCTCTGCCGTCATGGCTTCACTGTTAATCGTCTTCGCCGTTTCATCTCCATGAATTGTAATGGTCACATTTCGTGTTATTTCTCCATTTTTTCCTTCTTGAAGAACTTCAACAGGACTTCCATATTCTTTTGTCTCATCAACAATGGTTTCAATTTGAAAAGGAATGACTTCTACCTCAGTCCCATCTTTTTGAATAACAACATCTAGCTCTGTTTCAATTTTATTTCCTTCAACAAGGGGTTCTGCTGTTTGAATTTCGGTGAGAGCGGTTGCCTCAATTGGATTCTCAATCACACCTAATGCAGAAACTTTCTGAACTTCTGGACCTTCCTGTGGCTCGTTTTTCTCTTTTTTAGCAATCATTTCCTGTCCAATTTTTGAGTCTTTACTAAAGGACAACTCTGTAATTGGAAAATCCGCTTCTTCAATTCGAATATGATTATTAACCGTACTGTTTTTCAGTGTTTCTCCTGGCTGAAGGTTGGCTTTTGCAAGAATGGTATTGTCAATTGCCTTTTGGGCATCTGCCTCGGTTTCAAAATACTCTTTGTGTTTTCCATCCATGATTAAACCAACCCCTTTTACTTTAAGGGTTAAGACTTCTTCCCCAATGTCCTTTAATATCTCTTTTTGGGTAAGATTAATCTGCTTATCGCTTAAAATAGCGGTATTAATTTTTCTCTCATTAGCAATATAAACATTCTTAAGCTCAAGTCGTTGGTTGATTCCCGCTTGGGCCTCTTCCATTGCTGTGGTTAATACCTCAGTCGACATAGCATAGGTGACTGGGTGGTTATCAATGGAAAGGACATATCCTCGATAGTTTGATGAAACTGCTCCCAGAGATAATGCAATTGCCACACCAGAACAAATTGCAATGATTCGTTTGTTTTTCATTACTTGTTTAAGTATCATTTTTTCTTTCTAATATGGTATTTTCATAACCTACCATCATTCTATATAAATTTTTGTATTACACCATTCACAATTGCGAATATAACTATTTCTCATCGTAATACTTACTCTTATTATATCCTTTTTTCTTTATTTTTTCTTTATTTTTCTTAATTCTTTTTACCTATTTCCAACTCTTCTTCCTCGTATAATTCTTCGATTTTACAATTTAACACATTGGCTAAATGAGGGAGCTTCATCGCCTGTGGCATGGTGTGTCCCACTTCCCATTGACTAATGGCGGTTTGATTAACTTCTAATAACTCTGATAATTGTTTTTGGGTTAAATTGTTTCTAATTCTCCACTCTTTTATTCTCATTTTTCTCCTCTATTCTAAAACCGTAATAATTAATTGCGATTGAACTTTCCCTAGGATTGCTTCTGTTTCTTGGTCTAAAATGTTAAATGTGGCAGTTCCCAAATATTCTCCCTTTTCTAAAGCCATATTTAACCGATCTTCTTTAATTCGCTCTCCTGGTTTTAGTATTGTTGAAGAATAAACCTTTTGTTGTGTTTCATCTAAAACAATTTCCACCAACATTTTATAACCATTATCCGACGGGTTAACAATCATAAGCTCCCCGTCCGTTTCCCCAGACTGAAAAATGGGATGGGGTGAAATTTGAAAATGAAATTCTTCTTTATCGACTTTTTCTTGTAACGACTCCATTACTGAATTGCCATCCTTCGCATTTTCGTCAAGGGTGTATTGATTATTTTTCATCATCACCCCAACAGCAATAATGCTCCCTAAAATACACAAAGCTACAATTCCAATAAGGATTCTTTTTTTATTTTTCCCCATTATTTTTAACTGAATTCCCTTCTATGTCTCCAAGATTCTCAACAATCTTGATACTTTCGATTTTAATTTCTTTTTTGGGTTTTCTATCGGTATCCACAAATACTTTGGACAGACTATCAACAATGTTTAACCCTTTGATCACTTGACCAAAAACGGTATTGTTGTAGTCCAGATGGTATGCCCCTCCTTTAGCCTGATATCCTTCCATGGCTTTTTTATATCGACTTAAAGCTTCTTCTGGCACCCCAGATATTCCGATCTCCTGAATCTTTTGATTGAGGTTGACCTCAAAGGCACTGATCTCTTCATCACTCATTTTATTTTCACGATTGATTTGATTTAAATTAAGTGTTTCCTCACGTATCAATTCATTCATATACATATTAGAGGAAATCAGCTTTTCATTTTCAGGAATTTCTTGACTCGCAACAAAGAAAAACTGACTTTGACTGGTGTTAATCCCATGATTCGCCATGGATAAGGCTCCGTGAAAATGATGGAGCTGATCGCTCAGTTCGTCTTCCAGTGGCTCCCCTGTGTAACTTCTTTCTTCTCCATTTTTAGGCAATCCCCCTTGCACGATGGCATCTTTAACCACGTAATGGAAAATACTCTCTTCATAATATCCTTCATTTGCAAGAGCAATAAAATTTTCTACTGCCTTAGGGGCTTCATTGGGATAGAGTAAAACTGTAATCTCCCCTGCGGTTGTCTGAATAAGAGCATATGGCCCTGTTGATTCTGCTAATTGAGGATTTTGTTCTTCGGTTTTTGGATTTAAGGGAAAGGTATCCCCAATATCTTTTCCTGGGGTTGCATAGTCTTGGTTTTGGCATCCTGTGCTCAACAAAAGACAAAGCAATCCCAGCATAAGGATAATTCTTTTTTTCATTAATTTTTGTTTTCCTTTTTATTTTTTCTCAATACCCAAAGAAGCACAATGATTCCTACAACTAATAAAGCAATGCCTATAAATAGGTAATTCCACTGCATTTCAACACCGGTTTTCGGACGATTATTGTTTGTTATTTTATCCTTTTCTGGGTTTTTATCTGTGTTTTCTTGGTACAAATAAACATCAATTTCTTTAGGGAATGTTTCCATACTAATAAAAAACTCCCCTTTTTCTGGGTAAGGAAGGTAGTCTTTTTTGTAAACCTGCCATAAAATTTGGCTATCTTCTACGTAAGCTAAGCTTCCTTTATATATCGTTTGTCCATTGATTTCTTCAAATCGTTCCCCTGTTAAGGGGTCGTCGCCATAAACAATATCAAGTTCATAAACACCGTTGCTATCACTCAATCCAAACAAAACATATCGATTAAGACTTTTTACAAATATTTCAATTGAAGCCCCTTCAATGGGTTCTAGGGTATTTTTATCTCTAACAACAAATCTTACTTTTCCCATATAATCCACGATAACGTGGGACAAAACATCCGTTCCTTCTTCTCCAATTGTAGGGACAGTTTCTTTTGACTCAAGAGCCATTGCACTTCCTGTTCCAAAAATTAACAAGAAACAACAGAACATCATCACACATTTTATCCATTTTTTTCTCAATGCTTTTACCTCAATTCTTTATTGTTACTGACATCTTTGTCGCTGCCTCACCTATAAATTCTTCATCCATTGAATAAAAATTCCAAAGAGCTGTGCAGACATAATCCCCTTTTTCAAGGTCTTCTACTAGATTAATCATTTCAATATAATACCCTGGCTCAATGATCCTCGATTCATATAACACTTTCCCATCTTTATCACTAATGATCGAAACCGAAACTAAACATTGACTTTCTGGAGGATTAGAAATTCTAGCTTCTCCCTGGGAGGTTCCTGTGTCAAAAGTTAGTTCTTTTTCGATGGAAACCCATTTTAGCCCATCATTTAACTGTTGGTTCGTTGTCTCTTTTACCAATGCTTCCATGCTTTTTGCCTCTAAATCCCAGTCAACTGACTTCATTTTAAAATAGAAGCTTCCCAATGAAATCCCTGCCATAAAACTTCCTCCAAGAAAACACAAGATCCCTATAAAAAGAAGTCCTTTTTTCTTAATGTCTCTGGCTTTTTTTTCCATTAGTAATATTGACCGTCCATCACGTTAAAGAGAATTTCAACCTTCGTTTTTCCAATTTCCTTTTGAGCTCCATCCAAAGAATAGGTGGTGAAGATTGCTGTTGCCCCATGTTTTCCTTGCTCCAACTTTTTATTAAGGGCTACAAATTCGATATAATACCCTGGTTCAATCAGTCCCGAGCTGTAGAGTGTTTCTCCTGTTTCCTTTAAAACAAGGTCCACTTGAAACGCATAATTATTTCCAGGTACATTTTCGATTCCCAGTTTCCCATTCTTTCCATTGTATTCAAAAATGGGTTCTCCAGCGATGCCGATATCCACCATTCCTTCTTTAACTTTTTGATTTAACAGTTCTGTTATTTCCGAAGGGGTTTTTCCTGGAAGTAATCCCCCCAATGCATTTTCATCCCTTGCTAAAGGGCTTTTATTCATCATTTGATAATAATAAAAAGCACCTAAGCCAATTCCAGCCACCAAAAATATACATAAAATAATGATTACTCTTTTCTTTTTTCTTTTTTCCATTTTTTCCTCTTCATTTAGTCAAATTCAATCGTCCAAATGATATTACTCACTTTTGCTGATTGTTCCACTTGTTTATACTGTCCCCGATATCCGCCCACTTCTAAATCCGAAGGAAGGTTTACCACCGACGGAACATTTGCTAATCCTTGGGAATTAAATCCTTCCCCTTCAATCGGTTTTTCTAAAACAATTTTATTATCTAACCAGATCTTGTTGTTATCCACCAAATCCTTGTTCTTAAAAACATGCCGATTCGGGGCTTCTCCCAAACTCAGTCGATAGTTTTTAAAATTATTTCCATTTGAGGTAACTTCTCCATCCTCTGCAACCGCTTCCCAATAATTACGATTTATAGGAGCCGCTCCTGTGTTCGCAATATATGCGTCCAGTTTTATTTCTAATCCTTTTCGTAAACTTGGGTCGATATTTGGATTCCCACTATCATCAACCTCCGCCATTGTCGTTGAGTAGTTTTTAAATTGCAAAGCGCCACTTCCAGAAACGTTAATGGTATATTCACTATTGCTACTTGAATTATCCAAAACTTCAACGGTAACATTTGGTAACAATAATGTGCCATCACTCACCGAAATCGGAGTTACATTTGATGTATTCGCGGTTCCGTTAACGACAAAAGCATAAGTTGTGGGTACGGTTGCTGATAGTTTTGTTTGAGGGTCCGACTTAATAACGGTCATATAAACATCTGCATCTGGCCCTTCTGTCCCTGCAAATACTGTGGACCCTCCAGAAAAGAGCATTCCAAGCATTGCCAATAAAAACCCAGATTTAAAACATTTTTTAATCATATGATCTATTCCTTTCTCAATTTTAAATTTCTAAAGATCTTTCCTAGAAAAACTAAGGCTTTCAATTTTTCTAGAGTAAATCTTTTTGATGAGGCCGCCAAATTGGCGACCTCGTCAAAGTACCACTTTGTTTAATTATAAAAATTTAGGGTTGTAATGGTGGATTTGATGGTGATGTTGGATTGTTTGCAGTACTATTATCAATTTCATAACCAACGGTCCAAACAATTGTTCCTACTTTTGCTGATTGCTCAACTTGATTGTATTGACCTCTTGTTCCACCAACAGCCACATCAAAAACCAAGTTTTTAGCTGCACCAGTTGTTGCTAATTGAGTTGATGGATCAACAGTTCCTGTTGCAGAAGCATTTGGAGCATCTAAAGATGCTGGTGCTGTCATTGCATAGGCTTCAGTTCCCACTACATTAGAAAACGCTTTTCCGTCAACAGAAAGGGTATACTCTTTAAACCCAGTTGCATTTGTTGAGTGTGACCAATAATTTCTTTCTGCTGCAGTTCCCCGATTTTCAATGGTTCCTGTTAAATTTACAGGAATTCCAACCCGACCTGAATCCGTTGTACCACTAGCTTTTGTGGAATAGTTTGTTACTGTCATTGAGCTTTGTCCCACAATTTCAATGGAGTAATCGCTGTTATTCACTCCTGGATTTGTTACATTAACTTTTACGTTTGGCAATAATACATTCCCAGTAATTGGGTCGTTTGCCGTTGGAGATCCTGCTTTTGTTCCATTAACAACAAAGGCAAAGAGGGTTGGTACTGTTACTCGAATCCGAGCATCGCCATCCACTTCATCATCCATAATAATCCCGGCGTAAACATCTGTTCCGTCTGGTAACGGAACAACTTCACCATTTGTTGCTAATACTGATGGCATGGTCATCGATACACATAGTGCTGCTGCTGCAATTGCTGATACTAATTTTTTCTTCATTTTTTTCTCCTTGTTTTTTTTATATTTCAAAAGATCAATCATTTAATCTTTTAAATATCTTTAATTTTTAACTCAATACGACTACTTTTATTTTTACATCAACCTTCCCAATATCTTCTAATGTTTGGGGATCGGTTGTAATAAATTGGGCTGTACAGGGGTATTCTCCTTTGGGTAAATTTTCATTTAATGCAATTTCATCAATATACTGGCCTGGCTTTAAACCCGCACTTTCATAGAGGAGTGTGCCATCCTCATCTTTTGTTAAAATAACCCGACAAAAATATCGGTTTTCTTTAATATTTTCTATCCCCAATCGTCCAAGACTTTTTCCATTTTCAAAAACAGGTTCGACGTTAATCGAAACATTTACCATGCCTTCTTCTACAATTTTATTAAGCATATCTTGGAGTTCAGATGGCGACTTCCCTTGTAATGTTCCATCCTTTGCCATCTTATCAAACCAATATTTACTGGTATCGTCCATTCTGCTTTGATTCCAAAAGTAGAAGCCAATCCCTATGGCCCCTACCAAAAGTAGGGCCACAAGGATGATGATTTTCTTCTTACCATGCTTCTTTTGTGTTTCTTCCATTTTTTCTGAATCCTCCTTTTTCCTTAACGCACTAATTCAAATTTATAAACCATTTGATATTTAGCCCTTGCATTATTTTTAATATAGGTATCAACGTTTGACATATTCGAATAGAAATGGGTGTCTTTGTATTTCTCAAAGAATTCAGCTGTTGCTTCTCCTCTAAAGGTGAACTCTCCTTGTTCTCCAGAACCCAATATTCCCATTGGAATAGGCGTTGTTTGAAGGGTTTTCTCTTCAAGGGCATTAAATTTGTTACCCGCTTCTGCATTTGACCCAGCAACGGCTAAATATAGTTTACTTTCTTCACCAGGGCTAACAAGGTCGGAGGGATTATTTACCAAGGTCATTGGATCCCAGGTAATGCCATCACTTGCATTGTTATTATTAAAACCATCTAATGTAACTTTTACGTCATAGTCCCCATTATTTTTGATCTTATAGTTAGGTGCCTGCATCTGACTGTTTCTTGCATTTGGATTATTTGCAACACTATTTAGTGGCGACTCTACCATCACTAGAAAAACTTCAACAGGAATTGAAATATCAAGAACTTCATAGTTTTGCAACTCGAGGGTATTGGTTTCTGTTGCAGACTCTACTAAAAACAATTTTGGATTAACGCTTGTGATTGTACTCCCAAGTCTATATCGGTTATACATTGCATCAACGGTTGGACTGTATGCCGTGTCATTGTCATAGATGGTAATGTTTCTTCCTTTGACAGGATTATCCACATTGATGTCAAGCTTTATGGTATCTTCAACATATTCTTTTTGATGAATTACACGTTCCGCTATCCAAACTGGGTTTTCTGCTGTCCCATTATTTGTTGCTGTTAAGTATATTTCTTGTCCGATTAATCCTGAGGTTCCATAATCAATAATGAAAACTCCTTTTTGATAGATTCCAGCACCTTTTTTAGCCGCATTCCCTGTGAGCTGACCACCATCAAAATGAACGGTTCCAGCATTTGAAATTGCACCACCATCAAGACTATTTGCTGCCTCTAATGTATTGTCATTGTTTCTTAACACCGCTCCTGAATTAATATTTAGGTTCCCTCCAGGAAGTACAGAAATCAGTGGCGCATTTGCTTTTGTGGTGGTAGCCACATCTTCAAAAGGATCTCCATTAGCAATGATTTCTTTGTGTCCATCCATAATTATTTTCCCTAGATCAACGGTTTTTCCCGGGGCGATTTCAAACAAACTTCCTGTAAATGTTGGCCTCGCAAAATACGGATTCGAGCTTTGAGCATCTGGGACAACATAACGTCGAATTTCAACCGTTCCTCCTTCGACATTAATTGTCTTTGTTCCCGCCATATATTTTGTGTCGCTCAATGTCATGTCATCATTAATGGTTACTTTGTTCACCACATAGAGATAACCTCCACCCATTTCTTGAAGTCTTGTATAAGCTTTCTCTAGGGTTCTTACAGCTGTAATTGGGGTGTCCCCAATATTGGTGTCTAAACCACTCACACCATCGATATAAACACGATGACGATATTGAAGTTCCAAAATGTTACTCTGTCCAACACGACTTCCTAATGCATATAAATCTGTTACCGATTCTTCCAATCGGAAAAGTTTTATATCCGTTAAATTTGGTTGGAACGGTGGGGCATCTCCAGGGTATTTAACAACAGGTCGTCTTAAATATGGGTCATCCATGGTTATGGATAGGGTTCCTGACGCTGGTTGGAAACCTCTTAATTGGATCTCAATATACTTACTGCTTGATTGATCACTGGTGTTTCCATTCCCTGTAAGGTGAATATCACCTACAATTTTAGGCGCCCGATTAAGGATACAGGTTCCATCTTGATAAATGGCACTTCCTTTTCCATTGGGTGCTTCGACATCCAAAATTGTTGTATCCATGGAGTTAAACGTGCCACCATCAATATAAATCCCAGCACTCTTACCATCAGTCGCTACGTTTTTGTTTTTGTAAAAAATACTATCGGCATTTGCCTTAAGTGTTCCAATAACTCTGAATAATGGCGCTTCTGCTTCCACACCCAAAGAGGCAAAAATTGGATTTCCAACCACCTCTTGGCTATGTCCATCAAAGGCAATGTTATCCACTGTCATGGTTCCACTACTTCCAATCTCAAAGAGCACACCGGTATAGTTGGTTACAATATACTTATCTGAATTTGAAAGGCTTTCCCAAGCTGTTGGTTGGGCATAACGTTGTATGTACACAGGTCCTTCTGCATCAATCGTCGTACCACCATTTCGATAATAACCGTGCTCTCCAGTACCATCAACGGTATTGTTAAGGCTAATGTTGTCATTAATGGTTACTTGATTGACGACAAGAATTAATCCCCCTTCTTTCCCGGCCTTTAGTAATTCATAGGCTTTTTCTAAAGTTAGCACCGCTTCGACAGGGGTGTTACCACTGTTTGTATCCAATCCAGCCACCCCGTCAATATAAACAACCCCTTTTTCCTGAAGCTCTAAGACGTTGTTTTCACTGCTACGATTTCCTAATCGGTAAACCGCCGCAATTGAAGGATTTAAACTAAAGTATTCTTTTGTCCCTGTATTGGGAACCACCCCAGTTGGGTATTCCACAATATGTCGTGTTGCAAAAGCATTTGCAGCATTAATATTTAGTTTGGTTCCTGTTGCTGGCACATAACTTGATTGTGCTAAGATATGCTTGCTTGTACTATCTTCTGAACCCGTTCCTGCAAGATACACTTCTCCAAGAACACTTGACGTATTTGCTATGGATAAAACCCCATTTTGGTAAATTGCTGAACCTAGTCCTGCAACTGTTTGGGCAATACTTCCGCCATTAAGTTCGAAGGTTCCACCATCGATATTGACACCACCACCGTGGGAACCTACTGGAGTATTGTTCAATAGCAACTCCGTTTTATCCCCCATGGTGACCTTTGAACCTTCACCAACAAAGATTAAAGAATCCCCTTCAATGGTTGTGTCAATTTCTCTTCTCCCATAGATTTTCATGGATGAAATGTTAAGTTGATCTCCTGAATCTGTGATTACTAAAGGTCCTGTATAGGCACCCCAGCGTGTTGTGCTTCCCGTGACTGGAAAACCTGTGTAACGGCATAGCCACGCATTCGTTGGCAATGACCAAGTTTCTGTTCCATTGACGTAAACAGGGCCACTTGCGTAGATCACATAATCTCCATTGCCTCCAATTGCTTTTGCTCTTGCCATACTCGCAACCGCATCAGATGGCGTGTTTCCATTGTTACTATCGCTTCCACTTTCACTATCAATATAGATACATTGTTTAAGAACAAGATTCGGTGATTCTTTTTCCAAAACGTATCCTGCTTTTGGAGCGTTGAAATATCTTAAAAAGCTTGTTGCATTGATGATGACATCATTGTCTGGTTTAACAACAATACTTCCTTTTGTATATCCAGGGCCACAATCAATGTTATACAGACGGTTTCTTTGGTAAATAGATCCTGCTAAAGTAATTGGACCATTTACATTGGCTAGATACAAACGATCTGTAATCTCACATCCCCCACCTTTTAATTTGAAATCTGCCGCACCTACAAAAATTGGTGCATTGATTCCTGACGGTGCAAAGTCGGGATTTTGTGGTTTGTTTCCTTCAATGATTCCACCTGCAAGTTCTATCTTTCCTCCACCGTAATAGATGGCCGCCCCTGAGGTTGCTGCATTATTTCGTATGCTTCCACTTAAAAATTGTAAAAATCCACCGACTGTATAAATCCCCCCACCTTGGGTGTAACTATTCGTCGATGTTTCAACCCTATTGACGTCGATGCATTGGTTGTTTTCTATGGCGACACCAGACAAATTAACCGTTCCACTATTGTTGTAAATTCCTCCACCTTGGGCTTGAAATCCAGTGGATGAATAAAGACTTCGATTAATTACCTTATTGTTCTTAACATCTCCTCCTGTCATCGTCAGTGTCCCACCTTGGACATAGATGGTTCCTTGGGCATAGCCATAATAGTAATTATCACTATCAACAACATTTCCAGTAATCTGAGTCCCTCCTGAAATGGTTGTTGTTCCACCTGCAACATAAATTGCTGATCCCCGTGAGCTTGCGCCTATGGCTACATTTTCTGAGATTTCTCCTCCATTAAGCTCTGTGATTCCTTGAGTGTAAATACCCCCTCCCCAAGAATACCAGTTTGAAGCACCTCGGGTATTTTTATTGATGTTCCCTTTGATGCTTCCAGAGTTCATAATTAGAGTGCCTGCATTATAAATTCCAGCTCCGTAATAATCTCCTGTCCCAATGATTTCATTTCCTTTTATGCTTCCACCATTGATCTTTACTGTTCCATAATTTAGAATTCCTGAAGCGGTACTCCCTTTTCGATTGTTTTGAACAACCCCACCCTCTTCGAGGATTAGATTGCTATTATAATAGTTTTGTATGGCCGCTCCAGCCGTTCCGTTTGGAAACTTATCCTTATTTCCATCAATGATGATGTTTCTTAACGTGAATGTTCTTCCTGAATAATTTAAGTAAATCATGTCCCCTGTAAAGCTTTCATGCCGTAATACAAGTGGAGTCCAAGTTTCCCCTGATGCGTTTGTCACTGTCCCGTTAGGGTCAAAGCTCCAGGTTGCATTTTGAGAACTTAAAGGGGTTACCGCATAGTTACAAATAATAATATTTGCACCTGGTTTAAGGGTTTTTAGTATACTGACGGCCCTTTCAAAGGTCGCCACTGGCGAGCCAATACTTCCACCATTATTGCTATCATTCCCAGGAACCGCAGCCCCAGTTCCTGGACCTGCTAAGTAAACATTATTTTCACCTTCTACAATAAGGTTTGGGGTTCTTACTACAATGGACTTTTCTAAGGGAAAATGTGTTGTTTTAACAAAATTTCCTAAATAAGGATCTGCTTGAGTGATGTTTGTTCCGTCTGGCATTACCAAAACTTGTCCAATAAAATTGTCCGAACAACCAACATTAAACTGATTCACTCCTGGGCTTGTTAATGTGATTGGTTTTTCAACAGTTCTTAGATAAATTTCGCCATCAACATTCGCAGAACCTCCCAAGTTAATTTTTCCTAAAGCGTCAATAGCATTTCCAATGCCGTTGGGATTGCTCGTACTATTATTTAGTATTGACGTTCCATCACCTAGGTTTAAGGTTCCCCCTTCACTAAGTTTAACCCCAATCCCTGTGTTATTCCGAATTGAAGCCCCACCTGCTAGGGTAATGGTCATTGTATTTTGATAATTCTTTGAATAATCATAACCTTCCACACCACAACCAAGGTTATTCTCTATTGAAGCACTGTCTTTCATCTTAACAGTTGCCCCACCATAACTGGTGCTTGACCCCCCTTTATATGAATAGATCCCGCTATTTCGATTGTTTGCAATCTTTCCATTTTCTTCCAGATTAATTTCTATTTTTCCTCTGGCGTAAATACCGTTGGCTCCATTTCCAAGGGCTTGATTGCTAGCGTCTCCAACCACTGCATTTCCCTTGATATTAATGGCACTTACCGCTTTTGAACCTATCTCTAACCCTTCAACGGCATAAATACCATAGTTAGTGTTCTCTCCAATTTTAGAATTCCCTGTTAAGTTTATTTCTGTATAGTAAGCATAAGAATCTAAGTAAACACCATAATTGTTTTTAACAATCTTTGCGTTTCCACTAAGATTTGCCTTAAAATTGTCGTAGGGTGACAAGGTTGATGTGTTTGACTGGACACGAAGACCATAAGTACCATTGCCGTAACCATTGGCAATTTGGGTGTTATCCTCCATGTTTAAACGACTTCCGTTAGAAGCACTCGTTACAAAAACGCCTGTTCCAGTGCTCCCTAAAATGCTTGCCTCTTCTTTTAGGGTAACAACACTGTTAACCCCTGTCATATAAATCCCGATACTACTATCTTTCACCGTTGATTGATCCCGCATTTCTACTGAAGGCGTCTCGGAAATTCCAATCCCAGATCGACCTCCAGCCACAAAAATACCATAACGGTTTAGGCTTTTTGCATAAGAAGTATTCAGCATTGTCACCTTTGAATTATTACCGATAACTCGAATACTTCCTGCTCCATATTGATAACCTGGAATGGTGGTTCCCCCACTTTCAATTCCAGAATTTGCGGACATTGTTAGTGTTCCTCCATTACTAAGGTCGACACCCCAATTTCCATGGTCTTTGATTAGTGCACCATCTGACCCATCTCCTGTATCAGAACCTTTTAATGTCACTGCCCCTCCTGAATTGGTGATCCCATTGGAATAATTATTTTGGAGTATTGCATTTTCAACAATTAACTTATTTCCTGTTGAAACGTTGATCATTGTTGCAATGCTATTGTTTGCACCATCTGTTGCACCCGAATTTCCATCCATTATTAATTTCCCAAGGGTAAAAGGGTCTCCGCCACTCACATTAACGATGGTGCCATAATAACTTGCAAATCTTACTATTTTGGCTGAGTTTGTATTAATTATATTACCTTCGGTATTAACCGTTGTGCTTTGTACATAAATTGGATCCTCATAATCTAAGGTCCACAATTGATCATCGCCATCAACTGGCGTATCGACTTGTCCACAAACATAAATGAATGGTTCAAATCCATCAGGATCATATGCGATATTATCCACTGGCAAAATAGCTGCTGCTTTTGCATCGTTTATCTTCTTTGTTAAAATTTCTTTGGCTCGCTTATAGGTCTTAACTGCATCCGATGGTGATGTTCCACCATTGCTATCATTTCCTTTTGAAGTTCCATCTAAGTAAACCCCTTCTCCAACGAGAATGATGTTCTTGTTAAAACCACCCAGTTGGGTTTTGGGAGGGATTTTCCCTCCTGAAAAATAAGCAACATAAGGTTCTACATCTGTAACTCGGTTAAAATTATAGGTCGCACCAGCAACCGTTACTGATGAAATATTTCCAGGAGAAACAACCACTGATCCAACTTTAAACTCCTCGGTATTAACACTCACCGGTAAGATGTTCTCGCTTCCTGGGTTAGGAACCGTTGGAACCGTTTCTAATAAATATAATTTACTTGGGGCTGTATTTATGAAAACACGATCCGTTAGCGTTATATTGGATGGGTTTACGTAGGTTTTAGCTGAAGACGTTGAGTTAATGTCTACATAAATTCCATATGCCTCCTGGGATGTTAATTCTGCATCGTAGGTTCCTCCCAATAAATAAGAGTTTCCAGTACCTCCAAAATATCCCGTACTCCCATTGATCCCACTATTTTGGGAAAAAGTACCACTGGCAATTACCAATGTTCCTCCATTATTATAGAAACCACCACCATTTCCGCTAGCTGTGTTTTCACTTACTTCGGTATTAACAACATGCCCTGTTCCCGCATTAAAAATCCCACCACCATTTGCTGCAGTGTTTAGTTTTATACTGGTATCTTTAATGGTTACTATATTAACATTACCAATGCCGCCTCCGTAATTTTGGGATACATTTGATGTTATGATCCCATGATTAATGTTTAAGGTTCCATTGTTGTAAAAACCTGCCCCACAGCTTTGGACAATGTTTTTTATGATTTTTGTTCCCTCAACAGTGAGTGTTCCATCATTGTAGACACCACCACCGTAAGAAACACTGGTATTTGTATCAACTAAACCATTATTGATTTCCACAACCCCCTGGGTGTAGATTCCACCACCACCAAAAGAGGATGTATTTTCGTTAATGGTTCCATCCGTTATTTTTCCTGCAGGATTTACAGCGGTTCCTCCAACATTGTAAAAGGCAATGCCTCCCCCAAAGTAACCTGAAAAATTCCCTTCAATAGTTCCTCCAGTAATGTATAGCTTGGCTCCTGTATTTCGCATGAAAATTCCACCACCATGGCTTCTGTAGTTTGAGTAGTTTCCATAACCATTTGACTCGACTCTATTTCCTTTAATCGATCCATCGGTAATCGTTAACTTTCCTTCGCTACATATACCACCGCCACCAAAAGGGCTATAGTAATAATATTGGCTAATGGTGTTCTTTTCAATATTCCCACCATCCATATTCATTTCAGCTCCTTGAGCGATATAAACACCAGCACCATTTCCCGAATATAGCGTATTTTCTGAAATTTCACCTGTTCCAGATAAATTAAATTTACCTTGGGCAATATAAACACCTGAACCACGGGATTCGCTATAAACTGAATTATAGATATCTTTGTTTTTAGAAATTTTTCCTGCGCTCATTGAAAATACCGACGAGAGTCCTTCAACATAGACACCGGCACCATACCCAGTGCTACTCGGAGTCTTGGATTCGTTGAAGCTAATTTCCCCGCCTGTCATGTTAAAAATTGCATTATTAACATAAACGCCACTTCCATAACCACCTTGGTTCTGTCGAGAGTTTTTAGTTATTTTCCCTCCAGTAAAATTAAAAACGGTATTACTGCCACCGGTCTGGATACTTACCCCAAGTTTTTTAAGAGTAATTGTTCCCCCGTCCATATTAAAGGTCGTTGTTTTTCCAACAGCACCTTTAACATTAACCCCTGTTCCAGCATACATGGTATTGTACCCTGTTAAGGTTGTTCCTGTTTGGGATGTGTAGGCTCCACCTGGCTGAACGTCAATCATAATGTTGTTGACATTGTTTGAATCATAAACCATGGTCAACGCGCTGGTTGTTAATTCCCCGCCCTCTTTTACACTCACTAAGGTTGTTGGAACTACGGTGTGTCGCATTGTCCACTCGGAGTGGGTTTTACAACAAACCACCTTGGTTTGTCCACTTAAATCTGTGCCATCTACAATGGTATTACTTCCATCAGTATCAATAAAATTCCATGTCTCCTGACCTGTAACATCGACGGTATCACAAAGATAAATCACCCGATCTTCTGGCGCCATTTTATCCCAATTGTCAAACAAAATTTTCTTCGCTTGTTCAAATGTTTTTACTGGCCAATTACAATTCCCACCAAACCAACTGTCATCCCCTTGTTGTCCATTTAAGTAGATTCCTTTATAAATAAATTCTCTATAAATCTCAATGTGGTTTTCAATGGCAGCACTTCCATCCTCAACGTTGTCTTTCCGCATCAACCAGCCTTCGTCAGTGTTTTTTGCATTTAAAACAAACCAGTTTAAATAATCATCTGCGTTTGTTCCTGCAGGGGTCGCAATCACATCCGAAAAATTGAAGACTTCGTTGTCATTTATCCCTGAAAAATACACCCCATAAGCCCCAGCACCTGCATTTGCAGTCGGGAGAAGTTCAATCGTACAGTCGTTTAAGCGATTGGGGTTATAAGGATTTAATTCTGTTTGAATATAACCATTAATAATGTGTGTGTTTTCACCAATGACCAATTTTCCAAGCTGTTGAACCACACCTGAGGCAGAAGGATCAGCTATCCGAATTGCAACCCCTTCGTAACAATTAATATCAATGTTTTTTAATGTAAATGTTTCTCCAGGAGGAACAATGAACACATCCCCAGGGTACACCTGCCATTGGGTAAGGGCAATTTTATTTTCACCATCAAGGACAGTGATTGGGTTTCCACCTGCATCTGAAAATTCAGCATCTCCAATAACCACTGGGCTCATAACAATCACAGTTCCCCCAGAGCCTCCTAGAATTTCTTTTGCTTTTTCCCATGTAAGCACTGGATATTGATCACTTAAACCCGAGTTATAATCACTACCACCGGGAACCGAAATCACATCGCCTTCTGGCGTAAAGGTGTCTGGGTTTACATTCCAATACACAACGGCATTTGACCCTGCTGCCCTAGGGCTTTTTAGAAGAGGTTTCTCAATTTTCCCAACAAGAATTGTTTTTCCATCTTCTTTTTCTTCACTAACCTTTAAATTTATATTGTCTAGTCCTTCACCGATTAAGCTAAAATGATTTATAAAGGCTTCTCCCATTTCTCCTTCGGGATAAATTCCTTCAATTGCTTTCTGGCTTTTTAACTCTTCGGTACTTTTAATGTCAATTCCATAATAAGTTTCTAGATCAAGAGGTTTAACAATTTTTATTAAAGGAAGGTTCTCTTTATTTTTGTTTTCTAAAAAATTAAGACAAATGGTTCCATTAACTGTAAGTTTTTCATTTATTTCCAAAGAACCTTCATTAATGGAAATAAGATTTGTTTTTTCTTCTGTGGTTAACTTGTTCAACTCAAAATGAGATAAATTGAGTGTTCCACCGAGAAGTTTGAAAATAACCTCATTTTTATCTGCTCTGCCCTCCCAAGAAGTTAAATGATTTCCTAACCCATCATAAGTCTTTACTTCCTTTTCTTTTATTTCAATGGGGTTCATAACAACAATCGTAATGATCTCATTTAATTCTACTTTGAGTTCTTTCGATTTTTCGAGTGCTACTTCCAAGGTTTTTACAGGTGTTTCCGCAGTCAATCCATCGGCTGCGTCATTTCCTCCAACAAAATACCCATCCAATCCATTCTTGGAATCTTCCCCTAAAGGGTTTAAATATAAATAAGGACTCTTTTTAACCTCAATACTTTGTAAATCCTCTTCTTCCTGATTTACCAAAGGCGTCTCATTTATAGTGGGATTTCCGTTTAACTCCTCAAGAGTTGAAAACTCTTGGGGTTGATTTATTCCGTCACTATTTTCACCTTGATCTTGATTTACAAGGCTGTCACTTTCCTCGGATTGGAAAGCTTTTACGCTTTGTACAATTTCTAGGACGCCTAGATTCCCTATTGCAAGCATGAAGCATAATAAAATTGCAAAAATTCTTTGAAAAATTTTGTTTTTCTTAATCGACATAACCATCCCCCAGATTCTTTAAATTTATAACTTTATTTCTTGTTTTCATAATTTCCCCAGAATTTTTCTAGGATTTCTTCCGTCTTCTATGACAATTCCTTCGGCGCCATCAATCCCTTTTAATTTTTCATAGGTAAATTTTTTAAGTAGGATTCCTCCAAAATTAATTCCCAATAAAAAGATCAATAATAAATTTAATTTTTCCATGGCTTACTTTCTCCCCTTCTTTATTCTCAGTTCTTTCTTTTTCTTAACCCATCGCAGAATTTTTAAGTCTTTTATAATACTTGCCCCTAATCCAATGGATGCAATACTACTCAATCCAATCGTGCCTATATAGTGAAACAGCAGGGGATTTGAGGTGTTTTCTCTCACCACATCATCAACTTTTGTTTTAACCTCCGTTTTAGAAGGTATTTTTTCTACTGGTTTTACTGATGGGTTTTCGCTTGTTATTTTCGCCTGACTAGTTTGTTCATTTCCCCACCAACCAGAGTCTTCCCTCTGACTCTCTTTCACAGTCTCATCTGACTGAAATTGTACTTCTCCCCCACTCTCTTTTATTGGGCCTGGCTGGAGTGGTTCAGGGTCTGGCTGGGGTGATTCAGGATCTGGCTCTGGCTCTGGGTTTGGTTCTTCTGCCTTAACATAAACTTTACTCTCCATCACATGGGCGCATAAAGTGTTGGCATGCAACCTTAGTAAGACGACATAACCCAATTCATTCTCAACAGCTCTCACATGGGTAACATCAACATCTCCAAAATTTGATTGCCACATTTCATCTTGAACAACATTCTCAATCACTCTTTTGATACTTACAAAAGCTCTTTCCCCCACTTCTGCTTCCAAAGCCTCAGTTTTAACTAAATTTTCGACCTCCGCAACAGTCATGGTTAGGTTTTTTGCTTTCATATAATAACCATTGCCATTAACGTCATCGATCCAGATTTTTTCGATACATTCTTGATCCTCAATTAAACTAGAATTCAACTCTTCATTTGTAAGGGTATTGTTTTCTTTAGCTGAGGCAGGGTAAAATATTCCAAAAATAAGCAAAAGAGAAAGCGCTAAAATCAGAACCCGATCTTTTCTTTTTTTCATGACATGTTTCACCCTTCCCCAACTGCATCTTCAAAATATTCTTTGAGTTGTTTATAGTAATTCTTTCCAATAGGGATCTCTTCTCCGTTGATTAATGTTGCCTTTAAATAGGATAAGTTGGCTATGTGCTTTATAGAAACTAACATCCTTCGGTGAGTGCGATAAAAACCCTTTTCGAAGAGCATTTCTTCTAGTTTTGCTAATGTCGAATAAAACTCAAATTTTTCCTGACCATAATAGACCGTGATAATATGCTTATTGACTTCAAAGTAGTGTATTTCTTTTAAGGGGATTGTTTTTGTTTCTCCAGCGCAAGAAAAAATAGCCACTTCCTGCTTTCTTTCTTCTGCTCTTTTTAAGGCTTTTAAAAAAATTTCGGCAAATTTTTTTAAAGAAGTGGTCTCTTTTATAATATAGTGCATCGCCTCAACGTCAAAAGCTTCTAAAATTCGATGATTTGCAACTGTCAAAAAGATAATTTCTCCGAGGTATCCCATACTTCTGAGTTTTTTTGCAGTTTCAATGCCATCAATTTCTGGCATATTAATGTCTAAATAAACGACCTCAACCCAATGGATAAGATCTTCCGCCTCAAAACACAATTGTTTTCCACTGTCGAAGCAAATGATTTCTAACGGAATGTTCTTCTTTTTTCCAATGGTTTGAATTATTTCTTTGTATTTCTTTTGTTGACTTTTTTCATCATCACAAATAACAATATTCATGCCCCAACCTCATGTATTCTTTGTGCTATATGTATTGGCAATATAATATTTTATATCTTAGCACAATGTAATAGTTATTTTCATATCTTGCACAGACGACCGTTTTTTAAGCACTAACGGACGCAATAAAAAATAATTTTTAAACGCCATTTACTTTCTTTTAATCATTTTTATCTTACTTTTCAACATTAAACTTTTAAACATATTTTCTTTGTGCAACATTAAAAGATTATTCTGCCACTTTCCTTATTTTAAATTCACAAAAAAAGAACAATTTCTCTTTAGAATAAAACTTAAACTCATTATAACATAATAGCTATTAAAATCTACATTTTTTTTATTAATAAAATAACACACTCTATTATCAATTTTAGCGCGTTAACATTTCACAACATTATTTTAATTCATTCTCATTGTTTTATATTCACTTATTAATAGAGTATTTCTTAATTACATAGAACTAGGTTTCTTTTAAAAATCAATTAATCTTAATTTTTATATAAAAAAAAGCACTTTCCCTTAAAAAGTGCTTAATCAATCTTCAACTTATATCAACTTAAAATGTTTTTTACTTGCTTATTAAATTTTATTCTTGGCAGCATAATGATGTGTCCACAGCCCATACATTTTATTTTAATATCCGCTCCTAAACGAATAATCTCCCATTGATCACTTCCACAGGGATGCTTTTTTTTTAAAATAACCTTATCCCCTAAGTTATAGCTGTTATTCTCCATTTTTTTTAGATTCTCCTTTAGTTAATATCACCGATTTGTTATAAGGAATTTCCACCCCTTCCTCGTCAAAGCATTCTTTTATTCTTTTTCTTAGGAGAGTTTCTGCTTTAACTTTTGTACTTGCGTCTTCATCTGCTATAATACGTATATTCATTGCAGACGGATCTAAACGCGTGACTCCAATCACTTCAGGCTTTCCTTTAAATAAGGCTTCATGATTGTTATAAACTTCTTCACAAACCCTATCTAAAAGGTTTATGACATGTTCAACATTTTCTTCATAGGCAACCGCCACATCAACAATTGCTTTAATATCCCCTTTAGAGTAGTTAGTTAATCGATCGATTTTCCCATTATGAATAATATAAAGTCCCCCATTGAGTTCTCTAATACTTGTTGTGCGAATGCCGATTGACTCAACAATCCCATAATGATCTGCATCCAGATTAATATAATCCCCGACACTAAATTGGTTTTCAAATACAATGACAAACCCACTCATAACATCTTCAACAATTCCTTGCGCTCCAAATCCTATGGCGAGTGTTCCCACACCTGCTACCGCAAGTAACGAAGCAACATCCATAAATTGTCCCAAAATTACAAGAATTCCAATGGTCCAAAGACTGGCCCTCACAAAAGTCTTCACAACTTTGTTTAGTGTGGTAAGACGTCTTATTTCTCGAGGTTCCATCTCTGTTTTTTCTGTATTAAAAATACGATTAATTATTTTAAAACAAATCCTAATGCTCACCAAAACCACAATAAAAACAAGGATTGTTATTAATAACTTTTCTAAAAAATTTCCTTTATTAATTTCTTCTATAAAAAGCAACGCTTTTTCCCATGGTTTATCCACCGCAAACTCCTTTAATCCTTAGATATAAAAACATACCACCCTTTTTCATTAAATTTGAGTGACTCCACTGCTTATCCAGCTGGTTATGACTTCTGCCAATTGACTCGATTCTAAAAAAGGAAGTTGAATACTTCCAAGAGAACTCATATTTATCCAAATAAATATTCCTGTGATTACAATACAACACCCCGCTCCAAGTGCTCCTCCAAAAACTAAACCAATCAGACGATTGAATCCTCCAATGATCGGTATCCAATTGATGATTCCTAAAATCTTTTGAAGGATTCCAATGACAATGGTCATCATTAACATAATAAAACCAAAAGCTAACCCTTGGGCAAATCCAGCAATTACAAATTGAAGGAGGGCTTCTACCCCTTGTGATAAAGCACTGCTAGAATTTGCTAATAAGATATTGCCACCAGGAATACTATCTCCAAAACCTTGAAACCCACTCAAGACAATGGTTTCACAAATTTCCTTAATTTTTAATGCCTCTATTGCATTTTTAAATAAATCTAACTGCATTAACCACTCCCCAAGGCTTGGGGCAAACATCCATGCAATTATAAAAGAAGCAATAAATCCCCCAATGCTAATTAGGGTTTTTATTGCGCCTCTTTTATAGCCAACAAAGGCAAATATGATACATATGCCCAAGCAAATGATATCGTATCCCATTGTCATTACTTTTTATTCCTATAATATTCTTCAATATCTTCTTCATTTATAATTCGAATTTGACTGGTTTCCATAAAGAAAGATTTGTCGTTGTTTATTTTTGGTTCACTTTTTTTGTTTAATTCCTCTTGGATCTTTTCAATTTCAATTGGGGTGGTCATTTGCCACTCACTTGTATCACTGATCTTTTCCTCTTTTTCATTTACAACCGTATTTAACAAACTATCAAAATCTCCAAATGTTTCACGTGAAACATTTTCTATTTCAATTTCTGGTCTTTCTTCTGTTATTGTGCTTGGTTGGAAAACATCAGAAGTGGTTTGAATGTTTTCTGAGAAAGTTGTCCTTCTTTCCTCATTCATGATTACTTCCTCATAAGGATCTACATCCTCAACCTCAGGAATAATCACTTGTGTCATCACAATATTTCTTTCTTCTTGAATTGGTTTTTCAACAACCAAAGGTTCACTCAAAGATTGTTCCCCTTTAGAATTTCCAATTTTTTTATTTCTTTTCCTGCTTTTCTTTTCCACACGATCATTTTCTTCATCTGCTTGTCGTTCTAATTTAGTTTCGTTCCAATATTTACGTCCCATCATACGTCCAATAATCATTCCTAGTACTTGGAAAAAAACAGTTATTAATAAAGAAACTCCATAGAATACATAAATTGGAACAGCGTTTCCAATAAATTCATAAACTAATCCAAATGGTAGATACCAAAAAATTGTAGGCGCTGCTAAAAAAGCAAATTGGTTCCAAACACTATTTGGATCGCTGCCTGGAGTTAACATAGACACGCTAACTAAGGCACTGGTTAATAAAATAACTGGAATTAATGTAAAGAAAATATACTTCACATAGCCTGGTTTTTCCCCAGCATAAATTTTCTTAAAATTATTTGCAAAAATAAAAATCCAAAATAACCCTATAAATAACAATTCAATTCCATTAAATAAATAATTAAAATTCCCATCTCTTCCAACAATGTCGATTAGGGCTTTAAAAACTGCTACAAACACAAGGTATAAAATATTTCCTAAAACTGCGGTTTCTATTGCTGTAAAACGTCTTTTTCTAATTGTTTGATTCATCTTTACTCCATTTCTTTCCCTAACTAAATCTTTTTAGTTAGTCCCATCAATTCTAAAATACGGTCGAGTTCTTCTAACGACTCATAGTATAACTCAATTTTTCCTTTTTTTCCTTTATTTGTAATTTTTGTTTTCGTATGAAAAATATTCCTTAACCCATCCTCTATTTCAGTGGTGTAACCTGAAATATCTGGATGCTTTGCCCGGAGAGGTTCGAGTATTTCATCCAACTGAATTTTCTTAACTCTCTTTTCAGCTTCTCTAACACTTAATCCCCGATCCATTATTTCCTGAGCAAATTTTTCCATTTCATTGGGATCATCTAAACCTAAAATCGCTCGGGCATGTCCTGAAGATAGATTCCCTCTTGAAATTTCATCTTGAATACTTTGAGGAAGTTTTAAAAGTCTCAGGGTGTTTGTAATGGCCGTTCTGCTTTTACCGATACGAATTCCAATTTCACCTTGGGTCATGTTAAAATTTTCCATCAAAGCTTCATAGGCAAGAGCTTCTTCAATATCGCTTAGGTTTTCTCTTTGCACGTTTTCAATGATTGCAATTTCCAAAACTTTATCTGGAGGTAAATCTTTTACCAAAACAGGAATTTCTTTTAATCCTGCCATGGTTGCAGCCCTCCATCGCCGCTCTCCAGCTATAATGGTGTAACCTTTTCCCTCAACAGTTACCACTAAAGGTTGTATGATCCCATGCTCTTTTATAGAAATACTTAATTCCTCAAGTTTTCCCTTATCAAAATGTTTTCTCGGCTGGTCGGGATTTGGTCGAACATTATTGGTTTTTACATAAAAAACTAATTTGTCAGCGTCCACTTCTAAATCCCCTTCTGGGGTTGGTACAAAAACTTCTTCTGGAATTAACGCTCGAAGTCCTCTCCCTAAACTTTTCTTTTTTTCCATCGTTACTCTTACTCCTGTCGTTGAATAAATTCTTTTGAAAGAGCCCTATATGCTTTAGCACCTTTAGAAGTTAATGCATATTCAAAAATACTCTGTCCATAACTTGGTGCTTCTGCTAGTTTAACATTTCTAGGAATCATTGTCTCATAGACTTTATCCTTAAAATAATCAACAACTTCATCTACCACCATATTTGATAAATTTGTACGACTATCAAACATGGTCATTACAATTCCTTCTATTTCCAATGTTGGATTCAGCCCTTGTTTTACCAAGCTAATGGTATTAATCAGCTGACTCACCCCTTCCAATGCATAATACTCACATTGTATTGGGATTAAGACAGAATCCGAAATCGCCAAAGCATTAATTGTTAGCAATCCTAATGAGGGAGGACAGTCAATAAAAATGAAATCATAAAATTCTTCAATGTCCTTTACTGCCTTTTTTAATCTCAATTCTCTTTGGGGTAACTCTGCTAACTCAATTTCTGCCCCTGCCAATTCTGGGTTTGCAGGTAAAATATGCAAGTTGTTTACATTTGTCCTTAAAATAATCTCTTTTAAACTATCTCCATGAACTAAACAATCATAAACACTTTTCTCTAAATTTTGTTTGTCGATTCCAAACCCACTGCTTGAATTCCCTTGAGGATCGATATCAATTACCAAAACTCGATAGTTTTCAATACTTAAAGCCGTTGCCAAATTAATATTTGTTGTGGTTTTTCCAACCCCACCCTTTTGATTGAAAACTGCTACTATCTTAGCCATAAAACAACCCCTCACTTCTCGTTTTCATTGTCAAATGTTTCACGTGAAACATTCAAGTTTCGTTTTTTAATGTTTCACGTGAAACATCTCAATCTACTTGAAAAGAGAAAATTTAAATTAACGGAAATTTATCTTTTCTTATCTTACCATTTAAACGAGGAAATATCCTTGGTGTCCTCTTAATTTTCTCGATTTCTATTATAACATGAACCCCTTCATCTTGCAGTAATAAAGATTTTTCTATTCTTCTTATTTTTCCACCAAGAATTCGAATTGGGTCTTTCCCAACCTCCAACTCAGATAAATAATCCCGTCCTTTCATTGCTAAAAAGACGCCTCCTATTTTTGTTAAAGGAAGACAATATTCTCCTAAATGCGTTAAATTGGCTACTGCTCTAGACACCACCACATCAAATTTTTCTCGGTACAAGGGATCTTGACCACATTCTTCGGCTCTGGCATGAATAAATTCAACATTATTAATCCCCAACTCTTCGGCGATTTTTTCAACCACCATTAATTTCTTTTTCGTGGAATCGAGTAAGGTTATCTTGGAATTATTCATCATAATTCCAAGGGGAATTCCAGGAAACCCTCCTCCTGTACCAACATCTAAAACAGTCATGTCTTCTTGACTCATAAACTTTAAGACACTGAGGGAGTCAAGTAAGTGTAGAACCATAAACGCTTCTTCATCGATAATGCGTGTTAAATTAATTTCTTTGTTCGCTTCTAAAATCTTTTCCATATAGGCAATTAGCAATCTACTTTGTTCATCATTAATCTTAATTCCTAAATCTTCACCTGCCGCAATTAATCGTTTTTCTTTTTCAGTCATTGTCCTTTATTTCCTCTGTATTCCTGATATTTTTTCTTCGCTGATCCAAAGCAATTAACAACACTGAAAGATCTGCTGGGGAAACCCCAGAAATTCGTGAAGCCTGACCCATGGATTTTGGTTTAATCTCTTCTAGCCTCTCAACCGCTTCAATTCTTAACCCTTTAATCTGAAGATAATTAATGTCCGAAGGAATTCGTTTGTTTTCTAATTTTTTAAATTGCTCCACTTGTAACCGTTGCTTTTTAATATACCCTTCATACTTAATCTGAACCTCAACCTGCTCTATGACACTCCAATGTAATTGAGGGCGCATAGGATCTAAAAAACCTATCTTATCATATTTAATTTCTGGCCGTCTTATTAACTCTCCTAAAGAAACCCCATGCTTTATTTCAGAACTTCCTAAAGCTTTTAAAAAGCTATTATTTTCTTCTGAGGGTTTTACATTCACATGGTTAACCCTTGTAATTTCGTTCTCAATTTCTTGTTTCTTTTTAAGAAATTTTTCATATCTCTCTTTCTTTATCAACCCCACTTCATAACCCTTTGGCGTTAATCTTAAGTCAGCATTATCTTGTCGTAGTAAGAGCCGATATTCAGAACGCGATGTCATCATTCGATAGGGTTCGTCAATCCCTTTTGTAATAATATCATCAATCAGTACCCCAATATACGCCTCGGAACGATCAATCAAAAGCGGAGGTTGATTTCTTATTTTTAAAACGGCATTAATTCCAGCCACTAACCCTTGGGCGCCTGCTTCCTCATAGCCCGAAGTCCCATTAACTTGCCCACTAAAATAGAGGTTTTCAATATCTTTTGATTCAAGTGTTTGTTCTAAACGTGTGGGATGAATGCAATCATATTCAATTGCGTAAGCCGAACGCATAAACTCAACCTTCTCCATTCCAGAAACCGTACGATATAAATCAATTTGAACTTCTTCGGGTAAACAGGACGACATCCCCTGTACATAAACCTCATGGGTATTTAGCCCCTCTGGTTCTATAAAAATTTGATGTCGTTCCTTATCCTTAAATCGTACCACCTTTGTTTCGATTGAAGGGCAATAACGTGGTCCGGCTCCTGTTACTTCCCCTGTATAAAGAGGAGATCTCTCCATGTTTTCGTTTATAATCTGATGGGTATGGGGGTTTGTATAGGTGAGATAGCAGGGTATTTGATCCATATTAATCTCTTCTGTTTCAAAAGAAAAAGGGACAATCTTTTCATCACCTTGTTGTATTTCCATTTTTGAATAATCCAATGTTTTAGCATCAACTCGAGCAGGGGTTCCTGTTTTAAACCGTTGGAGCTTAATGCCATTGTCCCTGAGGCTTTTGGACAAAAACATCGCTGGAAAAAGACCATTAGGCCCCCCATCATATTGTACTTCTCCTATGAAAATACGTCCCTTTAAATAGGTCCCGCTACAAATAATTGCTGCTTTACATGTATAAATAGCTCCAGTTTGTACTTTAACCCCAGTGATCTTTCCGTCTTTTACAATTAGTTCTGTCGCTTCTTGTTGCTTTAATAAGAGATTTTCCTGATTTTCAATGACTTCCTTCATTCTAAATTGGTAAGCTTTTTTATCTGCTTGAGCTCTTAAGGAATGAACTGCAGGGCCTTTGGCTGTATTGAGCATTTTACATTGAATCATTGTTGCATCAATATTTTTTCCCATTTCTCCGCCTAAAGCATCAATCTCCCGAACTAAATGTCCTTTACCTGTTCCCCCAATCGATGGATTACAAGGGAGCATTGCCACAGAATCTAAATTTAAGGTTAATAGCAGGGTTTTACATCCTAAACGTGCAGCCGCTAGGGCAGCTTCTGTCCCTGCATGCCCTGCTCCTACAACAATAATGTCATAATCTCCTCCAGTATATGTCATTGCTAGTTCCTACTTTCCAATACAAAAATTTTTAAAAATCTGATCAATAATATCCATACCGACGGCTTTACCCGAAATCCCTCGTAAAGCCTCTAATGCTTCCATTAGATCAATAGAAACTAACTCTAATGGCATTTGACTCTCCATGGTTTCTAAGGCATTTTTAAGTGATTTTTTCATTTCTTCCAAAAGGTGAATATGTCTGGAATTTGTGATAATATATTCTGCTTCTTGATCAACAATTCCTTCATTCACCATTTCAACCATTTTACTTCTCAATAAATCTAATCCTTCATCGTTTAAGATAGACATCGGTATCCAAGGAGCTTCAATCTCATTTTCCATGGGAATTTGATCCATTTTATTGACACAATAAATTGTCTTCCGATCTTTTAATAGCTTCAATAATGCCTTTTCTTCTAAGGACGGTTCTTTTGTAACATCCCTTATAAAAATAACCAAATTTGTTTGAACTAAAAGCTTTCTAGCTTTTTCGACTCCAATTTTTTCAACCACATTATCGGTTTCACGAATTCCAGCTGTATCTATTATTTTAAATGGAATTCCCTGAATATTAATATATTCTTCAATGGTGTCTCTGGTTGTTCCAGGAATCTCTGTTACAATCGCTTTATTCTCCATTAAAAGGGCATTTAAGAGAGAAGATTTCCCTACATTTGGTTCCCCTAAGATTGCTGTTGTAATCCCTTCTCTATAAATTTTTCCTGTTTCTGCTACCTGTAATAAACGATTTATTTCTTTGAGTAATTCCATAATCTTTGTTTGAATATAGTCATAGGAAATATCCTCAATATCATATTCCGGATAATCGATATTCACTTCCATATGGGATAATAATCCAAGAATAATTTCGTCTAAACCCTCTATATGTTGGGATAATTTTCCATCGAGTTGACGCATCGAGTACTCTAAGCTTTTTTCAGTTTTTGCATTGATAATATCCATAACTGATTCTGCTTGAGCTAAATCCAATCGACCGTTAAGAAAGGCTCTTTTAGTAAACTCTCCTGGTTCCGCTAACCGTGCTCCCTC
Source organism: Eubacteriaceae bacterium (assembly GCA_051649025.1). GTDB lineage: Bacteria > Bacillota > Clostridia > Eubacteriales > Eubacteriaceae > Acetobacterium. Next base: position 54,570 of record JBOFGH010000060.1, on the reverse strand, counting down.
TTTCACAACACATCCTAAAATCTTACGTAGAGAAACAATGCCACCATGACAGTTAATTTCAACAACATCCTCTGCTGTATAGGAATGTGGGGCGATCATCTTTGAAATTAAAACCTCATCAATTTCTTTTTTTGTCTCTGGATCAATCATCTTCCCATATAATAAAGAACGATTTTCGCCTTCTTTAAGAGTGATTCCTTTGGGACTTTTAAAAAGTAATTCCCCTATTTCTATTGCTCTTTCGCCACTGATTCTGATAATTCCAATGCCTGCTCCACCAATTCCTGTCGCAATCCCTGTAATTGTATCTTCACATAATAATGAATTGTTCACATTTTTCTCCTGAATATTAATTCTTTCCTAATCATTAATAATATATTATTTCTTAATCGATGACAAGTTAATCTCACTTTTTTAAAAAAAAAGCACCATCTTCAAAGATGATGCCTGATGCCTTATTCTAGTTTTTATCTTTTAATTGAATGACAACTCGACGATAAGGCTCTTCTCCTTCACTAAAGGTGAAGATTTTATCATGATTTTGAAGTTTCGCATGAATAATTCGTCGTTCAGAGGGGTTCATTGGCTCTAAGATCATTTTTTTGCCATAATAAACGGCTTTATTCGCCATTTTTTCTCCAAGAGCTTCCAATGTTTTTTCACGTTTAGCTCGGTAATCTTCGGTATCAAGTATAACACGGACGTAATCTTCGCTATGTCGATTAATCACCAAACTTGTAAGATACTGAAGAGAATCCAAGGTTTGCCCTCTTCTTCCAATCAAAATCCCCATATCTTTACCTACTAAATTGATAAATAATAAATTATCTTCAAGACGCGTTTCTATCTCACAGGGTATTTTCATGGCTTCGAATACTTCAGTTAAAAATTCAGTCGCATGTTTACCTGGCTTATTGAGAAGGGTTACTTCAACCACCGCTTCTTTTTTTCCAAAAATTTTCATAATACCACTTTCTGGCATTTGGATAATATTTGTTTCGACTTGATCTTTTGTAACACCTAACTGTTGTAACCCATTATTAATGGCTTCATCTATGGTTTTACCTGTACCCGTGACTGTCTTATTCATTATTCCTCTCCTTATTAATCTTCTGTACGTTCCTTAATTGCTTTTTCATATTCAGCATCCTGATCAGCATTTCTTTGTGGAATCTCTACAGAAGGAGCCTTTCTTTTTTGATCCGCACTCTTTATTTTTTTATTCGTAGCCGGTCGTGTTAAAGGTCTTTTCTCTTCATTCTCGGTATTTTTATTCTTATTTTTCTGGGAATTTGAACCGCTAGCAGCCGCACGTTTCGCAGCAATATCTTCTTTTCTTTGTCTTTCTGCTTCAGCAACACGTCTTTCTGCTTCTTCTGGACTAATTTCAGGTTCTGGTATTCGCATCATAATAAACTGTTGTACAAATGTGAAAATGTTTTGAACCACCCAATACAAAGCAACCCCAGCAGGCATAGAAATTGAAATATACCCAATCATCAATGGCATCACATATAGCATAATCTTTTGTGTTTTAGCATTTGGATCATCTGGATTCGCTGTTGAAGCCATCATTGTAAACTTTTGAGTCGCAAATGTGAAAAGTGCCGCCAAAATTGGTAATACAAAAATAGGATCTGGTTGTCCCAAATCAGGAATCCATAAAAAAGCTCGGTTAATTGTTTCGAATGCACCATCTGAGAATACCCATTTTGCTGGCTCTCTTAATGTTCCATACAGTCCAATTAGAATTGGAAACTGTAACAACAGAGGTAAACATCCACCTGCAGGATTCACTTTATAGGTTTTATAAAGTTTTAATGTTTCTTCATTTAGTTTTTCTTTGTTATTTTTATACTTCTTATTTAATTTTTGTAATTCTGGTTGTAAACGCTGCATATCTTTCATTGACTTTGTTTGTTTGATATTAAGCGGTAACAACACTATTTTGATTAAGAGTGTAAAAACAATAATTGCAATCCCATAATTTCCAACAAAATTATAGACTTGAAAAAGGATCCAGCCAAAAATTTGGTATAAAAAATCCATTCAATAACTCCTTAAAATATTTTTTCCAACATTATGTAATTATTATTTATTAGGGAAGAGGATCGTATCCTCCTGGGTTAAAAGGATGGCACTTTAAAATGCGCTTAATTCCTAAAAAGCACCCCTTCAAAAAACCATACTTCTCAACAGCAGCATAAAAATAAACTGAACACGTTGGACTGAAACGACAATTCTTCCCCAACAATGGCGAAATGAATTTCTGATAACCACGTATGATTATTAATAAAAGCCCTTTAAACATTTTTTTCCCTCATGAGATTCTTCTTGTAAAACAAATGTTTTAGTGATTTTTCCATATTATGATAACTTTCATCTTTACAGACATTTTTAGCTATGATAATAATATCAAATCCCTCTTTAAACTTATCTTCATTTAAACGATAAGCTTCTTTCATTCTTCGTCTTATTTTGTTTCTAACCACACTTTTTTTAGAAACCTTTTTACTGACGATAATACCTAATTGATTAAACGCTTTATTATTCCTTTGATAATACATTACAAAGGTTTTATTTCCAAAGACTTCCCCTTGTTTAAAAACCCGGTCAAAATCATTTTTCTTCTTTAGGGAATTATACTTTACCAAGGGTTACTCCTAATTTTCATAAACAAAAGACCGCTTTTCAAAAACGGTCTATAAAGGACTATGCTGATAATTTTACTCTTCCTTTTTGTCTTCTTTTTTTCAAAATAAGTCGACCACTCTTAGCAGACATTCTTTTTCTAAAACCATGTTCTTTTTTTCGTTGTCTAACCTTTGGTTGATAAGTTCTTTTCACTTCGACACCCCCTGACTTACATTCTTATTTCTTTATTTGTTTATACATTAAGTAAGACTTTCACCCTAGAATTATATATTCTTGGATATTTTATGTCAAGGACTATTATTGAATCTTCCCAATTATTTAGGATTTGTCTAAATTTATTGAATACTCCGTTACAATTTGATATACTATTCCCAATAATTGTGGATAAATGTTAATGAATTCCCCAGAGTATCCACAATTATTGCCTGTTTGTGGATACTCTGGGGATAAACTGTTATTATTTTTAAGTTATCCCCTGTTTTTCTCTCATTTTTTATTGAAAACTTTTTACCTTTATCCACAAGTAATTAAAATCTTTCCTTGATTTTTTTACTTATTCACATTAAAATAGATAAGCTGTGCATAATTTCATCAATAATTAACATTCACTTTACTTAAATTTAGGAAAACGGAGATTCATTTAATGGACACTTCTTTTAGTAAAATATGGGAATCCGCATTGGAAATAATTCGTCCTGATGTCGGAGAAACAAGTTTTAACACATGGTTTTTAAAAATTAAACCCATTAATTTGGTAAATAATACTTACTATTTTTTGGCAGACAACGAATTTGAAAAAGGGATTTTAGAATCTCGTCATATTCCATTAATATCAAATGCAATCGCTGAGGTTACTGGTAACAAAGGTCAAGTAAAGATTGTTTTGAGTGAAAAAGAAGCACATCTCGAAGATGGACAGTATTCAAAAGAATCCTTTTCTTCTAACGAAGAAGATATTGTGATGAAACGCAAAACCTCCATGAATCCCAAATATACCTTTGATAGTTTTGTCATTGGTGAGAATAATCGTTTTGCTCATGCGGCTTGTGTTGCTGTTTCTGAAGCACCTTCAGAACGATATAATCCACTCTTTATCTATGGAGGGGTTGGTCTTGGTAAAACCCATTTAATGCAAGCGATTGGCCACTATATTCTTTCTTATGCACCCAACAAAAAAGTGGTTTATGTTTCTTGTGAAAAATTCACCAATGAATTTATCGATTCCATTCAAAACAAAAACAATATTTCTTTTCGTAATAAATACCGTAATGCAGACATCTTATTAATTGATGATATTCAATTTTTAGCCAAAAAAGAGGGGACACAAGAAGAATTTTTCCATACCTTTAACGCTTTACATCAAGAAAATAAGCAAATTGTCATCAGTAGTGACCGACCTCCAAGAGAAATACAAACATTGGAAGAACGTCTTCGTTCTCGTTTCGAAAGTGGCTTAATTACTGATATTTACGCCCCTAATTTTGAAACACGGATTGCCATAATCCGAAAAAAAGCAGAATCCTTTAGTGAAGAAATTCCTAATGAGGTTCTTAGCTTTATCGCTGACAGCATTCATTCCAACATTAGAGAATTAGAAGGTGCATTAACCACGGTTTTTGCCTACTCTAAACTCCATAAAGTTCCCATTAATTTAGATTCAGCTAAAAGTGCCCTAAAAGATATTTTTAGAAAAAAAGAAGATGTTGTTATTACAAGTGATTATATTAAGGAAGTCACTGCAAAATACTTTAATATTACTGTAGAAGACATGGATTCTAAAAAAAGAACTCGGTCAATTTCTTTACCCCGTCAAGTGGCGATGTATATTACCCGAGAAATTACTGATTTGTCTCTTCCTAAAATAGGAGAGGAGTTTGGAGGTCGAGATCACTCCACGGTGATTCATGGCTGCCAAAAAATATCTGAAGATATGGAAAATAACACTGATTTTAAAAATTTAATCCTTCGAATACAACGGGAGATTAATGGAAATTAATTGTTAACAATCCTTTGTTTTTGTCCCATATTTTTCCACAGGTTTTCCCCTTATAAATTTATGCTTTTTTGTGCATGCTCTTTGGTTTCAAGAGTTATCCACATTATAAACACCCCCTACTACTATTACTATCTTTTTAATATATAATATTATATATTAAAAGCTTTCAAATTCTAAAGTAATTGAGGTTTATTATGAAGTTTAATTGTACAAAAGAAAATTTAATTAGTGCTTTAAATGTCTCCCAAAAAGCAGTTTCGAGTAAAACAACCCATCCCCTTCTTGAAGGGATTCTTTTCACTGCAAAAGATAACAAGCTATTCCTAAGAAGCACAGACTTAGAAATTGGTATTGAGATTGATATTCCTGCCAGTGTTGATAAAGAAGGAGAAATTGTTTTATCTTCATCAATCACAGGAGATCTCATCCGTAAACTATCAGGATCTGATATCTTTTTTGAAAGCGACGAAAAAAATCAAATGAAGATTGAATGCCTTTTATCAAGTTTTACTCTCAAAGGATTTCCTTCCGATGATTTTCCTGCTTTTCCAGAAATGATTGAAGATCATATTTTTTCAATTGAAGCCTCTGTTTTAAAAGAACTCATTAGAGGAACCCTATTTTCGGTTGCTACAAACGAAAATATTCCTGTTTTAACCGGTGTAAAAATAGAAATAGAAGAAGATAATATAAGACTCATTGCGTTGGACGGTTATCGTTTGGCTTTGTCATCAGGAAAAATAAAAAATAGTATCGAAAACGAATTAAGTGTAATTATTCCGTCAAAATCACTTTCAGAAGTAAGTAAAATACTTTCTTCTTTTAGTGGGGATGTTGTTGTTAAGTTTTCAAAAAATCAAATCTTTTTTGAAATGGATCAAGTTCAGTTTACCTCAAGACTTTTAGAGGGAGAGTTTATTAATTATAAACAAATTATCCCTGTTGAAAAAACAACGGAAGTGAGGGTTAATAAAAAGCTTTTGTTAGAAAGTAGTGAAAGAGCGGCTCTTTTAGCAAGAGAAGGAAAAAATAATTTAATTAAAATGGATTTTAACCAAGATCAACTGATTCTTACATCAAATGCTGAAATTGGGGATGTTTTTGAAGTTATTCCCATTATTAATTCAGGAGATTCTTTAAAAATTGCCTTTAATTCAAAATTTTTAATTGATGCATTAAAAGTCATAGAAGGTGAAGAACTTGTTATGAATATGACAACGTCTGTTGGACCAGGAGTTTTGTTACCAGGAGATGAAAAGACTCATTTTATTTATTTAATTCTTCCAGTGAGAGTTGCTGAAGAAAATTAAATTTTAAACTAAAAAAAGGATGATTTTTCATCCTTTTTTGTTTATTTTTAGAATTTATGTTATAATGACTTTGAAAAAGAATTTAAATATTAAAATTTAATCAATTTTGGCATAAATTAAAGGGATTTAATCAAATCTCTTTAATTTTTGTGAAAAATATCTTTAAGTGGGGAATTTATGGAAATTATCGAAATTAAAACGGAGTTCATAAAAATTGATCAGCTTCTTAAATTTGCAGGAGTTGTTGGCACCGGAAGTGATGCAAAAATGATGATTGCCGATGAAATGGTTCATGTTAATGGTGAATTATGTACACAAAGAAATAAAAAAATTAGAAAAGGTGATATCATTAATATTGAGGACTATGGAACCCTGGAGGTAAAAGGGCTAGGGGAATAATGTTTATCGAAGAGTTACATCTGATTCATTATCGAAATTACAAGGATGAAAAAATAAGCTTCAAAAATGGCATTAATCTTATTGTGGGAGAAAATGCCCAGGGAAAAACAAACTTGGTAGAAGCCATGTTTTTTTTGTCGAGGGGATATAGTCATCGAGCTTCTAATAATTCAGAATTAATGGGTTGGGAAGAGAATCATTTCTTTATTAATGCTCAAGTAATAAGTGGTGGGGTTAGGCATCAGATTAAGGTGATTAACGATCATGGAAAAAAACAATTATTACTTGATGAAAAACCAAGAAAGAGAGAAAAAATTCTGGGGATTTTCAACACCATTCTTTTTGAACCCGATGATTTAAAAATTGTTAAAGAAGGTCCAGATAAAAGAAGACGTTTTTTAAATCAAGAAATTTCTGGTTTTAAACCAGAATATCATTATTTAATAAGGGACTATGAAAAAGCTCTTAATCAAAGAAATGCTTTATTAAAAGAAATTAGAATGTTTCCAAGCTTAGAATTGACCTTAGATAGTTGGGATGAGCAGTTAATCCTTATTGGTGCGAAATTGATGAAGCACCGTATTCATTATTTACATCGATTAAATAAAGAAGCCAATCTTTTACATCGTGAGTTAAGCTCTGAAAGAGAAAAACTCGCTTTGTATTATCAAAACAATCTTATTTCAAAACTAACAGATGTAAAAGAATTAGAATTAATTTTTAGACAAAAATTAAAAGAAAACAGAAAAGAAGATATAAAAAAGGGGTCGACAACTTATGGTCCTCATGTCGATGATATTTTAATCGAAATAAACGGAAAAGATGCTCGACGTTATGGATCACAAGGACAACAACGTTCAGCAGCGATTTCATTGAAATTATCCCAAATAAAGATAGTCTATGAAAATACAAAAGAATATCCCATTGTGCTTTTAGATGATATTTTTTCAGAGTTAGATGAAAATAGGTGTCAGAGTATTTTAGGTATTTTAAAAAATACCCAGACATTTATTACCTGTACAGAAGAAGGATTGATTAAAGGCGAATTCCCAAATAAAAATATTATTAGAATTAAAAAGGGAAGAATGGTTGAATAAAGAAAATTAGGAGGAAAAAATGCCAGAAAATAAAGGAAATAGCTACACCGCCGATCAGATACAAGTGCTTGAAGGGTTAGAAGCCGTTCAAAAAAGACCAGGAATGTATATTGGAAGTACTGGTTCTCGAGGATTGCACCATTTAGTTTATGAAGTGGTGGATAATAGTATCGATGAAGCCCTTGCAGGGTATTGTAAAAATATAACAGTCACCATTCATAATGACGATGCCATAACAGTCTCTGATGATGGGCGAGGAATTCCAACAGGAATGAATGCCGCCCAAGGAAAAACAGGGGTTGAGTTAGCCTTAACGGTACTCCATGCAGGTGGAAAATTTGGTGGTGGGGGATATAAAGTTTCTGGAGGGCTCCATGGTGTTGGGGTTTCGGTAGTTAATGCTCTTTCAGAAAATCTTACTGTAGAAGTTAAGCAAAATGGAAATATATATTTTCAAAGTTTTGAAAAGGGAAAACCAACCTGTGATTTAACCATTACAGGAACGACTAACCGTACTGGCACAACAGTTTTCTTTAGACCAGATTCAGATATTTTTGAAGAAACAGAATATGATTTTGATATTCTAGAGCATCGATTAAGAGAACTTGCCTTCTTAAATAAAGGGGTTTCCATTACTTTAATTAATGAAAAAGAAAATCCTAAACGAAAAGAAAATTATTGTTATCAAGGTGGGATACATTCTTATGTCGAATATATGAATCGTAATAAGGATCCTTTGTATGATAAAATTACTTACTTTGAAAAAGAACAAGATGACTATTCTCTTGAGATCGCCTTTCAGTATACCACGGGCTACTCAGAAAATATTTTTTCTTATGCTAATAATATTAATACACCAGAAGGTGGAACCCATTTAAATGGGTTTAAAAGCGCATTAACACGAACGATTAACACCTATGCAAGAAAAAATAATTTTATTAAGGGAAACGATAAAAATTTAACAGGTGAAGATACCAGAGAAGGTTTAACCGCCATTGTTAGTATTAAACTTTTAGATCCTCAATTTGAAGGACAAACAAAATCAAAACTTGGAAATACTGAGGTAAAGGGGATTGTAGAAACCATTGTTGGGGATCAACTTTCCGCATTATTGGAGGAAAACCCAAGTATTGCTAAAAATATTATTGAAAAAACATTATCTGCAGCAAGAGCAAGGGAAGCCGCAAAAAAAGCAAGGGAATTTACCCGACGAAAAAGCGCCTTAGATTCGACTGCTTTACCAGGAAAACTTGCAGATTGTCGAGAAAAAGACCCTGCCTTGTCTGAAATTTATATTGTCGAAGGGGACTCGGCTGGAGGTTCAGCAAAATCTGGTCGAGATTCTAAAACACAGGCAATTTTGCCACTACGTGGAAAAATTTTAAATGTTGAAAAAGCTCGTTTAGATCGGATTTTAACAACCGACTCTTTAAAATCCATGATTATTGCTTTTGGAACAGGTGTCGGGGAAGAATTTAATGTTGAAAAAGCCCGTTATCATAAAATTATTATCATGACAGATGCCGATGTGGATGGTGCTCATATTAGAACATTATTACTCACTTTTTTTTATCGCTATATGCCAGGGTTAATCGAAGCTGGCTATGTATATATTGCCCAGCCACCACTATATAAAATAACCCGTGGGAAACAAATCGATTATGCGTATACCGACCGAGATTTAGAAAAGAAATTAGTAGGAATTGAAGATCGTTCGAGAGTTGGTCTTCAACGTTACAAAGGTCTTGGGGAAATGGATGCCAGTCAATTATGGGAAACCACCATGGATCCAGGAACGAGAACTTTACTTCAAGTAAATATCGAAGAAGCCTCCTACGCTGATGAAATTTTTACAATTTTAATGGGTGATAAAGTTCAGCCAAGAAAAGAATTCATTGAGCGTAATGCAAAAAAAGTTAAGAACCTAGACATTTAGGAAAAAGGAGGAAAAAATGGAAGATTTAATACAATTTGATCGAATAAAAGGCATCAATATTGAAGAAGAAATGAAAAATTCATATATTGATTATGCCATGAGTGTTATTATTGGGAGAGCGTTACCTGATGTAAGAGATGGATTAAAACCAGTCCATCGTCGAATCCTTTTTGCTATGAGTGAACTTGGATTAAGCCCAGAGAAATCTTTTAGAAAATCAGCCCGTATTGTTGGGGATGTTTTAGGGAAGTATCACCCCCATGGAGATACGGCTGTTTATGATTCTATGGTGCGTATGGCTCAGGATTGGTCTACCCGTTATCTGACGGTTAATGGCCAAGGAAATTTTGGGTCAGTTGATGGGGATAGTCCAGCGGCAATGCGTTATACCGAAGCAAAAATGGGTAAAATTACCGTTGAAATGCTTCGTGATATTAACAAAGAAACCGTTGATTTCGTTCCGAATTTTGATGAATCTGAGGAAGAACCTTCTGTTTTACCATCAAAATTCCCTCATTTACTAGTCAACGGGTCTTCTGGAATTGCAGTAGGGATGGCAACGAATATACCACCCCATAATTTAAATGAAGTGATTGATGGAACTGTTGCTTTTATTGATGATCCTGATATTTCAATTGATGAGTTAATGAAGCATGTTAAAGGGCCAGATTTTCCAACCGCAGGCATTATTCTTGGAAAATCTGGAATAAAAAGCGCTTATCGAACAGGTCGAGGACGCGTTAAAGTTCGTGGTAAAGTCGATGTTAATATTACCAAAAAAGGAAAAAAACAAATTATTATTACTGAAATTCCTTACATGGTTAATAAATCAAAATTGGTAGAAAAAATTGCTGAATTGGTAAAAGATAAAAAAGTAGAAGGAATCTCTGATTTAAGAGATGAATCTGATCTTAAAAAAGGAATTTCAATTGTCATTGATTTAAAAAGAGATGCCAATGAAACCATTATATTAAATCAACTTTACAAACATACTCAACTTCAAGATACCTTTGGTATTATTATGCTGGCTTTGGTAAACAACGAACCAAAGGTTTTAAATTTAAAAGAAATTTTATTTCACTATTTAGAACATCAAAAAGAAATCATTACCCGACGAACAATTTTTGATCTAAAAAAAGCAGAAGCAAGAGCCCATATTTTAGAAGGATTAAAAATCGCCCTTGATCATATTGATGAAGTTATTCGATTAATTCGAGCAGCTGCAGATGGCAAAATTGCAAAAGTCCAACTCGTTGAACGTTTTTCATTATCAGAAATCCAAGCACAAGCAATTTTAGATATGAGATTGCAACGATTAACGGGTTTAGAACGAGAAAAAATAGAAGAAGAATATAAAGAAATTTTAAAGACAATTGCAGAATTAAGAGCAATTTTAGCAGATGAACAACTGGTCTTAAACATTATTAAAGGCGAGCTACTTGAAATTAAAGAAAAATTTGGAGATAGTAGACGAACAAATTTTGATATTGATGTTGAAGATTTTGATATTGAAGATCTTATTGAAGAAGAAGAAGTCGTAATCACAATGACTCACATTGGATATGTAAAACGAATCAATGCCGATAATTATCGCTCTCAAAAAAGAGGGGGTAAGGGAATAACGGCCTTAAGTACAAGAGAAAATGATTTTGTAGAACATCTCTTTACCACCACCACCCATCATTATTTGATGTTCTTTACAAATTTTGGGAAGGTTTATCGTCTCAAAGCCTTTGAAATACCAGAAGGTGGAAGAACCGCTAAGGGAACAGCCATTGTGAACATTTTACCTTTAGAAGAGGGTGAAAAAATTGCGACGATGATTCCAGTTAAAGAATTTACCTCTGATAAATACTTAATTATGGCAACAAAACAAGGGATCATTAAGAAAACAGATTTGACAGAATATGACACCTCCCGTAAAAATGGAATCATTGCTATTAATTTAAGAGAAGAAGACGAATTAATTAATGTTCGCTTAGTCGAAGAAAATGAAGAAATTGTGATGGGAACACGTAATGGTTATGCCATTAGGTTTGATTCAGAGCAAGTTAGACCAATCAGTAGAACCTCCATTGGTGTTAAGGGGATTGATCTGAGAGGTGACGATGAAGTTGTAGGAATGGATATTGTTAAAGAAGATCTATTTGTATTTTGTGTCAGTGAGAATGGCTATGGAAAGCTTAGTGCTTCAGATCTATACCGTCCACAAAAACGTGGAGGTAAAGGGGTTCAAACCTATAAAGTAACTAAAAAAACCGGGGAATTAATTGGATTTTGTGTCATTAATAGAGACGGCGAAATTATGATGATTAATAACCAAGGGGTGGTAATAAAATTAGAAGGAAATGATATTTCCGCGGTGGGTCGAAATACCCAAGGGGTACGACTTATGAAGTTAAAGCCAGAAGAATCCATTGCAACTATTTCAAAAGTATACAAGGAGGATCCAGGAGAAGATATGGAAGAAGATGACAAGCAGCTAAGCCTTATATCTTCGAATGAAAAAGAATAATGGAATCATTAATTCGATTGGATCATATTCAAGTTAACTGTTGTCCGGAAGATAAATTTGCAGCCATAAAAATGGCTGCAAAACCATTTGAAGATCAAAATTTTGTAAAAAAAGACTTTGTAGAAGCTGTTTTAGAACGTGAAAAAAACTTTCCAACAGGGCTACCGACGTCTATTGGTGTTGCTTTGCCTCATACAGATGCAAATTATGTGGAAAAAGAAGGGATTTCTATTATTACCTTAAAAGAACCCGTTGTTTTTGCAGGGATGGGAAACCCAAGTGAAAAAGTTTGGGTAGAAATTATTTTTTTATTGGCAATAAGTAATCCAGAAAAACAATTAGGTGTGCTACAAACCATTATCACCATTATTCAAAATGAAAAGGTTTTACAAAAAATAAAGAGTGCAAAAGAACCGAAAAACATTTACAATCTTATTAATCAGTTTATTTAAAAAATAAAAAATTAAATTGAAGGGAATTAAAAATGAATTATAAAATTGCTCCATCAATGTTAAGTGCAGATTTTGGAAATCTAGAAAGAGATCTCAAGAAAGTTGAAGAAAGTGGAGCAGATTGGCTACATGTTGATGTGATGGATGGAAATTTTGTCCCTAACATTACAATTGGGCCAGATCAAGTGGCTCAATTAAGAAAAACCATTAATATTCCCTTTGATGTACATCTGATGATAAGAGAACCTCTAAAATATATCGATAAATTTGCGGATGCAGGAGCAGATATTATAACGGTGCATGTTGAATCCCAAGGTGAAATAAGAGAATGTATCCGTGCCATTAAAGCAAAGGGGAAGAAGGTAGGACTTGTGGTCTCACCAGATACTCCAATTTCTATTTTAGAACCCTATCTCAATGAGATTAATATGATTTTAATTATGAGTGTTTATCCTGGTTTTGGCGGGCAAAGTTATATTAAATCCAGTACTCAAAAAATTAGGGATTGTAAAAAAATGATTGGTGATCGACCCATTGATATCGAAATTGATGGTGGTGTGAACTTTGAAACACTCGAAGAAATTATTGCGGCAGGTGCTAACATTATCGTTTCGGGTTCTTGTTTATACCATGGAGACATGAAAGAAAACATCGATCGTTTTAAGAAAATTATCCATCAATAATAAAGAAGGAGGGTAGAGAATAATGAAATTAGTTTTAGTTGCATGTGGAACAGCTTTAGCAACTTCGACAGTGGTTGCTAAGAAGATTGAAAAAATTGCAAGAGAACGTGGCATCGAATGTAGAACCGTGCAAGCAAAAGCAGTGGATGCCCATAAAAAATCCCTAGAATTAAAACCTGATGCGATTGTTTGTACATGTAAAATTGATGAAGAATTAGACATTCCAGTGATTAATGGACGTGCATTTCTAACGGGGATAAAACTTCAAAGTACCATCGATGAATTAATGGAAATTTTAAAAAAATAAAAGATGTGGAAACAAAAGAGAAATAACTCCAAAATAGTGTTATTTCTCTTTTGTTTTTTTATTAAACGTTTATTTTAAACCCAAGCCTTTAACAATTTCATCAATACCTTCAGCAATATAATTTGGACGATATGGAAATTTGTTAATGTTTTTCATGTTCGTGACACCACTCAAAACTAAAATAGTTTCTAAGCCAGATTCGATACCTGCGATAATATCGGTATCCATTCGATCTCCAATAATAGCGGCATCTTCACTATGAACCCCAAGGCGTTTAATTCCTGTTCGCATCATTAGTGGGTTTGGTTTTCCAACATAGTAAGCTTCTCTGCCTGTTGCCAATTCGATTGGCGAAACAAAAGCTCGACAAGCAGGAACAATGCCTTCTTCAGTAGGGCCTGTTAAATCAGGATTTGTACCAATAAGTTTTGCGCCCTTTTGAACAAGCTTAACCGCTTTTAATACATTTTCATAATTATAATTGTGGGTTTCTCCAACAATAACATAATCCGGGTTAACATCATTCATTGTTATTTCTGCATCATAAAGTGCGTTCATTAAACCAGGTTCACCAATAACATAAGCAGAACCTCCAGGGCATTGGTCTTTAATAAATTTGGCGGTTGCTAAAGCACTGGTATAAAAATGACTTTCTTCGATGTCTAGTCCTAAACGGAAAAGTTTTTCCTTTAGTTCAAGGGGTGAACGTTCACTTGAATTGGTTAAAAATAGAAAGTTTTTATCTTCTTTATACAGCCAATTCACAAATTCTGGAACTCCTGGTAAAAGTAGATTGCCATGATAAATAACGCCATCCATATCGCACAGAAAACCTTTTCTGGAATTTAAGATTTCAATAAATTTTTCATTCATTTAAGTTACCTCCTAAGTATCTTTAAATTACATTATTTATTATACCCTATTAAACCAAGATTCTACTTAATTGTAAATAGAACTTGTGTAAAAATTAAAATAAATTAATATTGACAAAAAATATCAATCGAATTATAATCTAATTAATTCCAAGTGGAATACTTGGATATAAAAAGAGGTGAGATGAATGTTTTCGAGTTTTAAAGCAGTGATGAAAGATATTAAAGTGACAATGAGAAAAGATCCAGCTGCAAGAAGTGCTATTGAAGTTTATTTTTTGTACCCTCATATTAAGGCTTTAAAAACCTATCGTCGTGCACATAAATTGTATAAAAAAGGACATTTCTTTGCGGCCCGATGGCTATCTCAAAGGGCAAGGAAAAAAACAGGAATAGAAATTCATCCAGGGGCTGAAATTGGAGAAAATCTTTTTATCGATCATGGGATGGGGGTTGTTATTGGAGAAACCACCATTATAGGAGATAATGTAACCCTATACCAAGGCGTAACCTTGGGAGGAACAGGAAAAGAAAAAGGAAAGAGACATCCAACCCTTGGAAATTGCGTGGTTGTAGGTTCGGGTGCAAAAATTTTAGGAAATATTTTTATTGCTCCAGGAACAAAGGTTGGAGCAAACGCAGTGGTTTTAAGAGATACCACCTTTGAATCGACGGCGGTTGGTATTCCAGCCAGAATTATTGATAAAGTGTAATAAACTTAAATAAAACCTCGAATAAAATTATTAGAGGTTTTATTTTTTTACAAAAAATGGAGAAAAGAGAAGGCAATAAAGATATAATATGAAGAAAAGAGAAAATGAAGGGAGAGATGAGTTTGAAAACTCACAATATGAAATGGCCATTGAAAAAGCGAAAAATCATTTAAAAACATTTAATTTAGAAAACAAAGTTTTAGAATTTGATAAATCCAGTGCGACTGTAGAATTAGCTGCCTTGGCTGTGGGGTGCATTCCAGGAAGAATTGCAAAAACACTATCCTTTGAAAAAAACGAAGGTTGCTTGTTAATTGTAACCGCTGGTGATGTGAAAATAGATAATAAAAAATTTAAAAATAAATTTGGCTTAAAAGCAAAAATGATAAGTGCTGATAAAGTTCTCCAATTTACTGGGCATGAAATTGGTGGGGTTTGTCCCTTTGGAGTTCCAGAAAAAACTGAAGTTTATTGCGATATTTCAATGCAACGCTTTGACACTGTTTTCCCAGCCTGTGGTAGCAACAATAGTGCCATTGAATTAACCTGTGATGAGCTTGGAAAGGTGGCTAAAAGTATTGAATGGGTGGATGTGTGTAAAGGTTGGGAATAGAGTAAGAACGTATTAAGTTAGATTTCAAAAAATATTGATTTAAATATTTAGACTGTAAACAGATGTTATAAGGCCTGTTTACAGTTTTTTTAATATTTTTTTCCCATTTTCAAACAGATTGTTTGAGTAAAAAACTTTTCATCGCAGGTAGTTTCCCAATTTAGATTTTGATGATGTCTTATTATTTTTTGGACAATGTAAAGCCCGTAACCTCGATTTTTCCCCTTGGTAGAGTAGCCATAGATTTTGATTAGAGAGAGATCAGGTGCGATGGAAAAAGTATTGGTTAAGGAAATATAACAAGTATTATCTTTGGTATAAATTTCCATTAAAATCTCTTTATACTCTGAAATTTCACAACTTTCTTTTGCATTATCGACGAAAACACCAATAATATTACAAAGATCATAATATAAAATTTCTCCAAGATCATCTTCATTTAAGAAAGGTATATTTTTTTCTATGATAACGTCAACCGTTATCCCAGAGTGGATGAGGTCGCTAAATTTAAGATTAATAAAACCTCTGAATTCTCCAATAGGTAAAGAACCAAAGAGATCAAGATTACTGATGTTTTTTTCTGTGTGTGAAATATAAGTAAGATAGTCATTGGCATCTTTATATTTTTTTGTTTCTAAAAAACCTTGGAGGATAATAAGCTGATTTTTATAAGCATGTTGGTTCATATATTTCTCTTTTAAAAGATTATCGAAATTACTAACAAGGTTAAAAAGCTGTTTTTTTTCTTGATTTATTAAGAGATATTTTCCTTTAATTTGTAGGATATAAATGACTAAACAGATAAGAGTAAAAAACGAAAGAGACGTTACAAAATCATTGAAAGAAAGACTATCAGAAAGATAAACTTGATCCACAAGTGTAATAAGAAAAACGAACAAAATAAACAACAAGAGCAGATAAAAGAAGTTGATTCGGTAAAAGAAAGAAAGGAGTTGAATCTTAAGTCTTTTGGCAAAGGTAATAACAAACATTAAGAAAAATGGTTGAATAATATTATAGTAGAACAAAATAATCAGCAAGTTATCAAAAATAATATGTTCAGGAAATAAAAGAGAATAAAGAGGCGGATAAAGAAAAGTAACGGAATAAGCTATGAAATAAGTTAGGATTATGACCACCACATAAAGTAAGAAATATACGGCAGTTGCACCCAATAAAATGCGCATGTTAGCACGAAAATATATAAAG
Source organism: Eubacteriaceae bacterium (assembly GCA_051649025.1). Classification (GTDB taxonomy): domain Bacteria; phylum Bacillota; class Clostridia; order Eubacteriales; family Eubacteriaceae; genus Acetobacterium. The sequence goes on along the minus strand of JBOFGH010000060.1, from coordinate 37,813 downwards.
AGGCTGATTGAAAAAATAACAACAGCCCCTGTCAATCGAAGGAAATAAAAAAAACCATTTTGAGGAACAAAGTAAGTTACAAAAATGAAAAAGATGGAATAAACAAAGTCAACTAAACATAGTTTTAGCCAGACCTCTTTTGATTTATAATTCAATGGTTTGGAGAGAAGATGGCCAGTGAAGTCAAATAAAATAGCAATCATAAGGATTTGCACAGAACATCGCATAATTTCAAAAATAATTAAATCAAGGGTCATGTTAGTTCTCCTATAAATAGTTTTCAAGATGATCTTTAAGTTTCTTTTTCTGATCTCTTGAAAGTAAGTTGATCGGTAGTTCGTTTTTTAAGTAAAGAATTTCGTTGTCATAATCTACAGATTTCAGATAAAAAAGGTTAACAATACAAGATTGGTGGGTTCGAAAGAAAAGGTGATTTAATTTTTTTTCGATTTTACTTAAAGATTCAGTTGAATAGTGGATTTTACCATGGGTAGTAATGAAGGCTGTTTTTCGAGTCTTAGTTATCCGTTTAATATAAACAATTTCAAAAAAAGACAGGGAAACCAATGTTCGATCATCAAAAATGAAGAGGCATTTTTCATCTTTTTTAGTTAGTTTATTTACAGAAATAACAATGGATTCAGATAATCGAGTTAAAAAATTAGGGCAGTCTCCTGATTTGACAATATAATCTAAAATATTAAGGCGTCTTCTAAAAGCTTCACCTTGCATATTTCTAGAGACTGTTAAAATGATAATAGGAGAATTTTCATCAATATGACGAATGGAACGAGCAATTTCAAAACCATTTCGATTGTTTTTTTTTAACTGAATATCAAGAATATAAATTTTTTCATAGCTCTTTTCAATGACACTTTGTAGGTCAGGTGTATATTCTTCAAAAAATGAAATAGTATATGGATTAACACAATTAGACATTGTCTTTTTAATACAATTTCGAATTAGAGTTTGTATTTCCTTTTCATCTTCACAAATTATAAATTCAATCATTGGCATTACCCTCTTAATGTTGCATAGTTTTACTAAAAGTATAGAAGAAAATATTCTATAATTCAAGTAAATTTGAAAAGAATTAACTTTATTAACTAAATTGACATTAATATTGCAAAATTGACAAGGTTGGTAAAACAAGTGCTATTTATATGATATACTCACTTTGCTAGTGGATATTTCGTTCTAAATGTATTTTTTATAGGCGATGTGTTAAAAAAGTGGGATTAAGAGTAATATTTTCTGTTTATTTTACAGCACACTTTTTGTCACATATTGTTTACGGTATTTCCACCTGATAAAATAATGTACGCATAAAAAATTAATTATGTTTAGCATGTGTTTTTTAGAAAAAACTGTATTTTTATTGATACAACAAGAAAAGATAAAAAGAATATTGATATAATACAGACGAGGGAAAATAAATTGAAGAAAAAAATAAAATTAATTTATGTTGAAAATAGGAGGGATAGGCATTATAATTAATCACGAGAAAACAAACAAATTAAATGCAGCAGTTAAAAGGTACGCCAATACCTTTTAACTTGCACAAGGTGACACAACCACCATGCACAACAGCAGAGGGCTGTACTGCTATTCATTATTATAGGGTATTTTCTATTTTAAGACAAGTCCCTATAATAATGAATAGCAAGTTTATCAGTTTTTATTAAGGATATTAAGTGCTATGCGTGGTGTTAACCGCGCATAGCTTTTTTGTTTTCACAGAATAGTTTGTTAATAAGGTTACTGGAAGATTTGAAGTAACCTTATTAATAAAAATTAATCGAGGTAAGAAGAATCATATGAAACGTACATTGAAGCGCATATTCTAATTGCTTGGTTTTGCGAAAAAGGCAATGTTGTTGGTATTGATAACAAAAAGGCTCATCAATTTGCTGAAGCTGGAAATGAACATACGCAAGACTTATTGAGGCGATACCGAAAAAACATTTGTGGTAAAAATTTATCTACCATAACAATAAATAAAAAGGAGTTAATGATTATGATTAAAGCCGATAACCTAAGAGAATTTAGACCTACTGTTCGTTACAAAGATGGGGATGGAATCACATTGCAAACTATTCAAGACGCGATTTATTATTGCGCACAAAACATGAAGATTCCTGTTGAGTTCAGATCAGACCAAGTGAAATCCGGAGGATTGTTTAATTCGCAAGTGGATGATTGTATTGTCTTGTATCACCCAGAACACCCAAATGACTATTTCAATTTTTGTGTACGTGTTTCTAAACAAGGGACTTACGCATTTGTCGCAATAAACGATTTTGGTAAAAGTAAACAGATAAACAATGCGAATATTGCTCAGTTTATGAAAGAAGATAGACAAGGTCAAACTATATCCTACAAAGTGGGTTCATTAATGGCGGAAGGAATTGGAAAAGTACTTGGTGGAGCACAGAGTAAACAGAAATTTGAAGAAGAAAACAACTATTATCAATGTATATTCGATATCTTTGATGAAATTGTAGTCTAGTCCATAGTAAATTGTGAAGACTTTGTTATGAAAAAATTAGGGTAAAAGTGAGATTTCATGTATGGTAGTTCAAAGTATTTGCAAAGATTTATAGACTAAAGAAGTCATGTGGATATTGTTGTGCCTCTGGTCAAACTAAATGTAATATTTGTGAAGGATAGTGTGGAGATAGAATTATGAAGTATAAGCAGTCGGTATTTAATTACTCATACAGAAAAAAACCAGATGAAATGGTGGTCTACAACACTTTTAGCAAGGCTCTTTTCGTTTTGGATGATGGAGAGTTCGATCAATTCGAAGCATTAAGCTTCACTGGTGAGGAACCGTTCCGATCGCTTGTTGAGAATGGTTTATTAGTTAAGGATGACGAAGATGAATTGCAGTTTTTGAAATACTTTCACTACAAAACTAAGTTTGCAAATAAAATACTATTTTTGACAATAGCGCCTACGTTGGATTGCAACTTTGTCTGCCCTTATTGTTATGAAAACAGAAGACCAGGTCGTATGAGCGAAGAAGTACAAAAAGGAATATTGGCATACCTAAACGATGCCCTAGAAGGCGGTATTAAAGGCATAAATATTACATGGTATGGAGGGGAACCCTTGTTGTGTTTTGACATAGTAGAATATCTTTCAGCCGAGATTTATGAGCTATGTGTTGGGAACGATTGTCGGCTCAAAATGGACATAGTAACTAATGGGTATCTGCTTGATGAGACTGTTGTTGAGAAGATCGATAGATTAGGCATAACAAAGGTTCAAATAACGGTTGATGGGCTTAAAAAACACCATGATATGAGACGACCGCTAAGAGGAGGGCAAGGTTCTTTTGAAAAGATAATGTCAAACCTTTCTCTATTTGAGGATTCCCCGCTATCCGTACTCATTAGAATGAATGTTGACAACCAGAATTGTGATGATTTCAAATTTTTAAAAGAAAAGATAGACTCGCTAAATAATAGCAATATACGAGCGTATGCGTCTCCTGTAGAAAACATAAACAAGGATACAGTGAATGAGATAAGCGATTTCATGTCTACGCGTGAATTTGAAGCATTTGCCTCTAAAGCATGTGACGAGGGGGATTGGAGTGATGATGATTTTTCAGTTATGGATGATCGATATTGCTTTTGTACATCAGAAACAGAGAACTGTTATGTCGTAGACGAAATAGGAAATTTTTATAAATGTTGGGATGAGGTTGGGCGAGAGGAATACGCTTGTTTCAATGTTTTAACCCCCGAAAAAATGAATTACAATCAGATTGTTAAATTTCTTGCTAACGACCCATTTTCAGATTCTAAATGCAGTAAATGCGTTTTTCTACCACTTTGTTTTGGAGGATGTAAGTTTCAAAAGGCTCATCTGAATAAGTCCGTCTGTGGTTTTACGGATGATAGCATGAAAAAATATATTGAAACTACATTCTTTAAATAAATAAATTTTGGAGGTGAAAAAGTGAAAATTGTACAGAAAGCGAAAACAACCAAGAGAACATATTGCAATAATCTGACAGCTGGAATGAGTTGTCTGGCCACTTGCAAGAAGTGTCCCCCAAAAACCTGCTAGACAAATCAAAGGAGCGGAGCACCCTTGGTGCTTCGCTTAAGCTTTGTTTTTGGTTGATTTTATGGAGAATGAGTTATGTACTATTGTTTTGTAAAAGAAGATATAGAGTTTTTGAATAACGATGATCCATTTTTTATTCAAATGCAGTACTCTAGACAACTAAAAAATCTTATTTGTTGTAATCTAATCGAGGGATGCTTTATAGATTATGCTGGTAGGAAGGTCTCAATGGAAGGCAAAGAAATCCTTCTGCGAGCTTCTTATGATATTGCGAAGAAAGCAATTGATTTACTCGTTCAATCGGGTGCTAGTGTAATAGAGAATGAAGAAGATATTGAGAGAATTGAGAATTGGGAAAAACTTTATTTAACTAAAAGAAAGATCATGTCAATTACAGCAAAGGAAATTTTTAACATTTCCTCCAACCCGGAGATGTTTGATTTTATCAAATCTCAAAGGAAAGTTTTTGTCAAATCTAGAAAAAAGGGCTTCACGCTTATCGTGTCTACAGAAAAGTTACTTCGACAGGATCAAGAAGTTCATAAAATATTAGATTCGATATTCAAAAAATCATCAAAAAAACTGCTGATTTCCAAAGCGTATGATATCACTGAGGATTCTTTAGGAAAGAAAGAGGCTAGATTTTTCGTTATTGATGGGAAGATTGTAAATGCATCAAGAATGGTTCACTCGGTAAAACATAGCGTCCCCAACAGTCTAGTTGTCGCAGCAGATAAAGCCGTTAAAACTATTGACAACAGTAAATTTTTATTTCCATCAAATTATGTCTTGGACATAGCAGAATTTAGAACTGAAAATGACAGATTTACTGATATTGTTGAAATAAACCCCCTAACTAGTTCATTGTGTTATATCAACAATAGCATATATAATGTTAAGATTCCTGAAATAGAGGCGATTTACAATGTTTTGGGTGCAGGGTATGAATATTGTTATGATGCTTTAGCCAATAGAAACAGATATGTAATTAATCGTTGCGCCGGAGAAAAGTATGAGTATGAAAATCCAGAACATTATGTTCTATTATGAGAGATAAAAAATGAACAAAAAAATACTAAGAATAGCTCCGACGGAATTATTGAGGAGAGAAAACTATTTTTATCGTTTGTATTACCGGTAGTATGGATTGTATTATGACCTACTTTCATCAAGGAAATCTCTAAATGGTACTTTTATCACTGAATATGATGAAGCTAATCCTTCTTATTATTACATATTTTTGCTAAAAATATAGAGTATCATTCGTTCTAATTCAAGTAAATTTATAAAAAACAACTAAATTGACATCGGTATTGCAAAAATGACAAAGTGGGTAAAAAATATATAATTTATGTGATACACTCATTTTGCTAAAATGCCATCTTAGTCTAAATGTATTATTTAATTTTCAATAAGCTTGGTGTTAGATAAAGAGGAATAGAATTAAAAAAAATATTTTTTTTAATTTAGGTTGTAAATAGGAGAAATAGGCATTATAATTAATCACGAGAAAACAAATAAATTAATGCAGCAGTTAAAAGGTACGCCAATACCTTTTAACTTGCACAAGGTGACACAACCACCATGCACAACAGCAGAGGGCTGTACTGCTATTCATCATTATAGGGTATTTTCTATTTTAAGACAAGTCCCTATAACAATGAATAGCAAGTTTGTCAGTTTTTATTAAGGATATTAAGTGCTATGCGTGGTGTTAACCGCGCATAGCTTTTTTGTTTTCTCAAATAATTAATGAATATAAGGTTCGCAAAATTTTTGGAGATACCTTATAAAAAAATACTTAATAAGTGTTAGGAGAATCTTATGAAGCGTACATCTTTCCGAAATCTATCAATCACTTTTTGTTTTTTGATAGTTTTTTTTATTTCAGGTTGTGGAGAAAAAAACATATCTAAGCCAGAGGTTCCTGAGTTTTTGAAGTTAGCAGAAAAAAATAATAGTCCAGAAGTGAGAAAGGTAAATTTATATTATGACAACACACAGTCAATGTATGGGTTTGTTCAAAACAATCCCAATAATCAAACCCCTAAAAATTTTATTATTGCAACGGATGCTTTGTATGACACTATGGCGGGTTATCAAAACGCTAATTTTTATAAACTTGGTATCACAGCAGATAGTCCTTTTTTAAAGTGGTTAAAAATACCAGACAACAAAATGTTCCAGAGTGGATATAAAACAAAAGATTTCTATACTTTTTCTGAAGGAATTTTTGAGGGTAGTAAAGGACCATTGCAGTTATTATTTGAAAATAGCACGGAAATAAATTTCGATGATATTAATGTTTTTATTACAGATTTAGCAGAGCAAAATCTTCAAAACAATGATTTAGCGCGGATGCTAAATAAGGTAAACCTTGAAAGAGAAGGTTATTCGACATGTGTATTTGCGATAAACAGTTATTTTTATGGAACTGCAAGCGTCCCGACACAGGGAGTAGTGGATGCAGCTGGAAATTTAGCTTTTAATGATTTTGAATATGATGGTATGCGAACATATTATTGTGTTATGACAGGTCCAACAGAGGAATTAGCGAATTTAGGTAAAAACTTTGCGAGTTCACTACAGGGAAAAGGGTTAAACGAAAATAGTGAGTTCTTCTTTGCAAATTTTCTTTCAACAAATGGAATCATTAAATTAAATAATGAGGAGATCATAAAAACAAATTCAATCGATTTTTTTAAAGGAGAATCAAAAGGAATTACCCCGAGTGAAACAAATGAAACTGCCAATCTTTTTGAAATAAACCCAAAAGATTTTTTTGAAAATGTTGATAGAGAATATCCTTGTATTTCTTATAAAGTGGATACAACAAAGCAAAACCCCGATAATCGAAAAGAGGGTGTGGTTAATTTATTCTTGCCAATAAAAGCAGTAGAAGGTATTAACCTGGAAGAGGTTGACTATCTTGTAGATAGTGCTAATGTTCAAATTTTTTATTCTGATAAAAATGAGATAGAACCCATAAATATAGAAGAAATAGAAAGCGTCGAAGGTGAAGAGGGTCAAGAAGAGGGTCAACCGTATTGGAAATGGTCTGAAATGTCAAAATTTGATGCTAAGGAAATTTACGAAACAGCAGTACAAAGATTAAATTTTGAAGAAGAAGTTTTTAACATTAGTGAAGAGAAAGAGGGTATAGAAAGAATTTCTATTCACAAAGTAGAAAACGTTAATGGCGAGTTGGCCCTAAAGCTTAAAATTAAAGATTTAGAAAAGTTACCTTCTTCTTATAATATTATAAAAATTCCTGTGGTTGCTGTGCCTAAAAGCATGTCCAAAATGCCAGAGTGGATCAATCAAGGTGCTTTTGCATTAAAGACAGAAAACTTAGTGGAGTTTTATAAAGTTTTGAGTGGTGACATGGCTTCTGTGGTGGAAAAGCAAAATTTCTTTGAAAAGCAAAAGGCAAAAGTCGGAGAAATTGTGATTAATATAGAATCCAAATAAAAAAGAAGGGGAGAAAAAATGAAATTTTATACAAAAATGTTAATTGGCTTAGGCGTTATATTAGGAGGATATTTAATTTCTTTGATCATTTGGTTTTTAAGTTCATCAAATTTTTATATTGATCAAGAAACTACTTTATTTTATGCAACAATATTTCAAGTATTAAGCGTTTTGCCAAGCATAATTATCTATTGTTTGTGGTACAGAAGGTTAGTAAACATAAGCCCCAAAGAGAGAGCAAAAAAAGAATTTAGTGACTTGAAAATATTATACATTGTTTTAATTTTAATATTTACAACGGTATTGACCATTGTACCATCTTTGGTTTGGTTGTATATTTCTACGATTGGATATTTAGTCTTAAATATTGTTCTTATTACAATCGCTGCTGCAATTGCGATGTTCTGTTTTAAACCATTCAACTAAGGAGGGATCAAAGAGATGAGTAATTTAATTATCGCCATTGGCAGTACAGGAGCACAAGCTCTGGAATCCTTTATTAATTTATCGAATGCAGGATTAATAAAGGGCAATGAAGAGGTAAAGGTAATATTTGTTGATAAAGATGAAAAAAACGCTGGAAATGTAGCGTGTAGAAATTTCATTACCGAAGCAATGAAAGCGAAAGATGTAATAAGCAATTCTGATTTTGGGTATATTAAAACAAGTTTTAGTACTGATAGTTGGACTTACACAGATGCAGTAAGTAGCTTTAAAAGCGAAAGAGAAATTGAGGGAACGGCGGATACTTTAGCGAGTTTAGCGGTTGACCCACAAAATCAAAACGAGGTTGATATTCTGTTAAATTCCATTCACCCTAACGCTGTTCAGATCCAGTCTTTAGATCGTGGGTTTTATGGGCGTCCTAATATTGGGGCTACTTTGTTTAGTTTAGTTACTAATGATGGGAATGCTGAAAATCCATTTGTTGGAGCTATTCAGCAAGCAATGGCAGGTGCACAAAATATAAAAGTATTTGTTGTGGGTTCTATATTTGGTGGAACAGGAGCCTCTATCTTTCCCAATGTTGCAAAAATAATTAAGAAATGTCTCATTGAAACCAATGTCCAGGGTGTTATTGGAGGGGCTTTAGTTTTACCTTATTTTTCAGTCCCAACTCAGAATGGGGGAGAAGTAGAAAACATAGTGATAAGATCAAGTGAATTTATGGAGCGAACAAAGGTTGCTTTGGGTCAATATGCTCAAAGTAACCTTTGCAATGGAACACCAGAAAGTATCTTCGACAGTCTTTTTTTAATTGGTGATAAACCATTTAATAATATTGGTCAATATTCAATTGGAGGAGCCTCCCAAGAAAATCATTTTCATATTGTGGACATGTATACTGGATATGCCGCCTGTGAGTTTTTTAACAAAGCAAAGCCTGAAGAGGATAATGATTACAGAGGTATTTACTTAGCTAAATTAGACCGGGATGGATTGATTAATAGTTGTGGCTTTACCCACTTGCCAGATGATTTGGCAAGTGCCATTAAAAATTTCGCTAATTTTTCAATATTTTTATCAACCATGGTTTTACCAAGCGTAATGGGAAGTGCTGATAAAAATGAATATTTAAGAATGTTACTTGGTAGTAAACTTTCTAAAAAACATAAAGGAGAAGGCAAGGATGTAACAAGTATAATCAATAATTTGAAAGAAATTGTTAAAGTATGTAATAAGTTTTTAATTTATATTCGAGATATCTCTCTTAATGGTGTTGATTGGAACGTTCCTGTAAATAATCAAATTCCTAATGTGAGTTTGTTTGTCGATGCGGAATTAAAAAAAATTATAGCTTGTAATGAAAAAAATATCGCTGATAGTAATACTGAGATAGAATGGTATGATCCTACAGGAAATACTCAGATAATGAGTTTCTACAAAGGAAGGGATGAAACCGATGAAAGAACATTAAATAGTATCCAACAGGAATTGTTTAGTAATAAGGGACTGTTTAATAATACGGTTGATTTAGCTGTTTTATTGAGAAATATAGGGAATAAATTTGCAAATGTAACAACTAATTAAGGATAAGCAAGGGGATAGAAAAAATGAAATACATATTATTACCTGTGGAGGAACAGAAAGATTTAATTGGTATTAGAACATCTGAAGACAAGGGTATTGTAAAAATGAATTGCGTGCAGGCGTTAAAAACTGTTGAAGAAATAATTGAAACTGAGAATCAAGGGGATGAAGACCATGCGATACCCTCACCGATTTCTTATGTTCAGTACTATACAAAAAAAATTAGTCAAATGAATTATACGGTTGTAAATGGAAACCAACTTAATTTAATAGAGAATGCAGATCAATACTATGAATGGTTTGGCATGCTTGGTATCTTGGCATTAAACGAATTTTATGGAATAAAAGTAGAGTTTAAGAGTTTTCCCATGGTATCATCCCTAGGAAAGGTTTTTAAAGAAGCAATTTGTGAAGATTTGGATTTTATTGATAACCCTACTAATTTTAATCAACTTTACATTATGGTTGTAAATAATGAACCCATGGCTTATATCCATAGTACCTTGTTACTTTGCCCTTTTAAGGAATACAAAAAAGATGTTTTGAAAGATGTCCCTTGGTATTCTTATAAGGAAGATAATGAAACAGGAGAATGGACGGATTTTAGGGCGTTTATTTTGCAAAATCAAGATGGAACCCAGCAGAACACAACTGCCATGGGTGAGGTTATGAATCAATGGTTGCATAATCTTTTGACGAAGGTGTCGCAGGTTGGGAATCGACGTCATAATTGTTATGATAATATTAATAAGTTAAAGACGCATTTATTATCAAATGCTTCAGGGACAAACTTAATGGTGCTAGGAGGTACGTTTACACTTGGCTACAAGAGCAATATTATAAATAATAGTTCTCTTTGGGGATATCGATTAAGTCCTGGTTGTTTTGATTCAGCAACGCTTCCAGCTCTTCCTCAAAAAATTTTTACAGATAAGTTAGGGCTAATTAATTTAGGGAGTGATACACAAAATGCAAAGGTAAATTTTAAATATGCAATGATAGGCAGGTTTACCACGAATGGCCCTGGGGAAGAAATGACTTATCTCTGTTTTATCCCTCCTATTTTTCAAGGGATTGCCATCGCGAATGGTGGGAATTTAATAATAAATAACGTTGAATACGATTCGGAGAAGTTACAAGCAGATAATATTGTTAAAGTCACCATTACTTTTGAGGTTGTGGTAGACGGTGGGGGAAGGTTGCCAGTTACAATGAGCAAAGATTTTACTGATGGAGACATCCTTTATTTTGAATCCTTTCCTTACATGAGTCTTTGGCCGCATGTTAATTTACCAGCGAATCAATGGCGTTATTATTTACTAAGTGTTTTTGAAAAGAATGAAAAAAATTCCTCCCCAAAATTTCTAAGGAATAATAATGTTATGTGCGAAGAAAAAAAGATAAGTTTTGTTTATTATAGAGAGGATGGATCAACTCTTTCCACAAAGCAAACAGCGGATGGAGAAATGAAGTGGGACATTTGTTCAGCAAGAGTGACAACAGGCCAAAATAACAATGGCGCCACTGTGTTCAGTTTCTCGAAGATCAAACTGATTGATTGTCATTATACCCTTGGGCAACAGAGCGTGAGTTGTGGGGCACTTTGCCTAGATTATCCTACAGGAAATGGAACAGTCAATCCAATCACGAATTATGAAATAGGGATTGACTTTGGTACCACAAACACTAATTGCTATGGGAAAGCGGGCAATAATCCTCCTCGGCCAATTCCCAGCCATGCAGATAAATTATTGAATATTACACAAGCACCTGTCGAGCTAGAACGTATCCGAAATCTTTATTGGGTTACAACTCGAAAAATAACCCAGAATAGAAGTAAATTTATGACGTGTGCTAAAACATTTAATGGGGTTGGGACAGAAATTTACATTAATGGAAAGATTTTCTATTTAGATGAAAATGAAGTTGAAAAGCTAGTTTTTAAGGATGGAGCGGGTGATGGGATTTATACAAATTTAAAATTTTCGAACAATGTTCCAGAAGCAAGGGCTGCAACTATTTTTATTAAGCAACTTATTTTAAATGCTCTTTTAGAAGGGGCACTAGCAGGTCAGGTTGGGAATTATGACATTAAATTTTCTTATCCACACATACAGGCTTTTCAAGGGATCCAAGCAAATTTTCCAGGTTGGATACAAGCAACTGACTTAGGCGGGATATGTCCGAATGCGAGTATTAATGCTTTTAAAATGAGCGAAGCTGAAGCAGTCGGTCAGTATTTTTTAGGGACTATGGCAAACGGAATGAATAATAGCACAGGAACATTAGACATTGGTGGTGGAACCAGTGATATTTCGATTTGGCAGGGAGGAGATAACGGAGTCCCTCCTATGGCGATAAAAAAGAGAGCATCCATACAATATGCAGGGAATAAGCTTGTTGCCCGATCAATCTTTAATAGTGTTGATGGAAATAATTTTAGTGGGTTGTGGAATAATGCAATTATGAAATTTAATGAATTTTATTCTAATGAAATTAGGAGTTTACAAAGAAATGTTCCCCTTGATGATTTAAGCTATTTGAGAGTGCAAAATATGTTGAATGTTTTATTGCAAGACAATGGTATTAATTTAAATAATTTAACTTTAACTTTAGGGGGATACAGAAAACTAGAAGTTGTTATGCGCCTCAGATATACTTTTTTATTTTATCTTTATGGAAAATTTCTTAAAAAATGCATTGATAATGGAGATGTATCACTAGGGAGTAGTCATCAAATAAATATAGTAGGTGGTGGCGCCAATGGCTTAAAAGTTTGTATTGGAAATCAAAATTTAGTTGATTTTCAAAAGTCGCTCTTTGGTGGATTTTTGGAAAAAATGATAAGAAAAATAGTCTGTGGTGGAGATTCCAATTTTCAATTTATGTTCAACTTTACAGGTTCGAACAATAGAGAAGAGGTGGTAAAGGGGCTTCTAAACAATGCTAGCGGAATTGCCATTGGAGCTTCTGGAAACGATACGGCACTCGACAGAACAGTTGATCAAACGAAAAATGGACAGCATTTGTTTGATGAATCCGAATTAGAAGAAGAAATAGATACCTTTTTTAGCTACTTTGATGATAAAGATGTCGATTTTAGAGCATTGTTTTCAACTCCTGATTTACGGAGGGATATTATTAATACCATTAAGACGACTTTGATAGCACCGATAACTTGTAATCTTGCAAAACAACGTCTTTCTGATAATAGCATTAATGGCATGAATGCTCCAGAGACCATTGCGAAAGAGTGCCATATGGTTGTTTATCTGGACATGTTGCTGGAAAGCATTTTGTATGATGGTGGGGGATTCCAAACAATGCCATAAAAAGTGAGGTGTAAAGTGGTGAGTTATATTAACTTTTTAGAAGAAGAGTTTTTAGAAAAGGAAAAAAAAATCGATTTTCCTATAATGGAGATGTCTTGTCCTGTAATCTTAATTGATGTAAATGCCGAAAAACTTTTTAAGAAAGAAGATTTTTCTAGTGGAATTTTAGAGAGATTAAGAGGAAAAATAAAAAGAAACGTTTTAATAATTAAGCTATCTGATTTGAGGAAGAATGGTACTAAGTTAAATTTCGATGGAAATAGAATTAGTATTAATGTTTGTGTAAATATTAGTTGTGATGAACATCTAGGAGATATGGTAGAACAGATACTTGAGGTATGTAAAAGCTACTATAGATATATTGACATTGACTTTTTTCTTCTTCAGGATGAAGATGCAGACACTAATGGTGCTAAAAAATTTTTAGAAAAATGTGAGGAATTTCAAAGGGATAAAAGGGTGTACCGTTTTTTTTATTTTGGCCCTCGTTTACAATGTGGTGTTAATGTTTCTGGAGAGGAATATCAACAGGTGATTGCACGCTACATACAATTAAGAAACAGCAATGGCGGAATTGATTCTCGTCTTGTTTTCCAGCATGAAAACGAGGAGTTAAAGCCACAATTGAATGTATTAGCCTATGAGAAGGCTCGGATGCCAGTAGAAATAATGCGTGCCTATTTCTTTTCGAGATATCTAAAGCAAGAAATTGAAAAGATTTCAAAAAATGGAGAGACTTATAAAGAGGAATTGTGGAAAAAATATATTTCAGAAGAAAGGACATCGTCGGGTTTAGAAGGGGGATCATTAGAGGCATTTAAACTCATAACTGTAGGTTATGAAGAATTAATAGGGAGAGACCTTTCTTATAAAATAATTGAGGAAGAACTATATCAAAAAGAAATAGAAACCTATTTTAGGATTAACTTTTTAAGAGTCGATCAGAGCGGAATAGAAAAAAAACAGGAGATTTTTTCTGATAGTTTGAAAAAAGGATTTGCTGAAAAAGAGAAGGGTTTTATTTTTGGATATAAGAACTATGAAAACCTAATAAAAGAATTAGAGGATAGAATTAAAGAAGTTGAAGGGGAAATTGCTAAAAAAAAAGGTTGTGTAAAAATGGGGTATGAAAAAACCTATACTTTTAAGAAAAACAAAAATCGAATAAAAGAGATAGAAATATTTTCAAAAGAATTGTTTGAGAATGTATACCAACAGAAAGAAGAACTTTTTTTAAGTGAGAAAAAAAAGAAAACTTTAGAGAGCTTTAAAACCGAAGTTGTTAATTTTTTAGAAAATAATAAAGAGCCAATCAAGCTATTTAAAGCCCTAGAAGAAGAAGTTAATAAGATCCTTGAAGATTCTTCTTTTTTCACAAAGAAAGATCCTTATTTTACACCCTCTCTAAAAGAAGAATTTGATAAAAGAATAGATGAGTGTATGGCGTGTGAAAGTAAAATTTCAAATACAAAGGTGGCAATTGATAGAGAAAGAAGTATGCGGGATACATTTCTTTTGAAAAATAAAGGGATGGCGAATTATTTCTTTGATGAGCATTTAAAAGAGTGTTGTTCCTTTAATAACATAACAGAAAGCGAAATATTTGAGAGTGTTTTTTCTCATTTAAATTCTTCACTGTCTTATAGCTGTCAATTACGAACAACAGAATTATTGTTAACCCAATATGAAACAGTGTATGGCGTAGTAAACAGTAAGATAAAAAAAGTTGTATATGATAGCCTGAAAACGGTCTTAGGCAATAATTTTAAAGGCAGTGTGGGTATGATAAGCAAAGAAGATGATACGATTGAATTAATTAAAATAAATGGTAATGCTAACTTCCAAAATTTTGTATGGTTTAGTGATTAAGTGGAGAAAAAATCGATGAAAGAAGACGCAAGAGATTTAAAGATATCAGAGGTTAGTGCAATAAGAGAAGGTGAAGACGTTAGAATTAGCTTTGATTTTTTAAATGAATATCAAAAAGTCCTTCTGTATTGCGTTGGGGTAGAGGACGAAATTTCTGAAAATCTTATAAGAAAAAAACCGTGTAAAGAAATTCTTCCACAGATGTATGCGGCTAATGGATGTATTTATAGCACCAATGCTAGGGGAATAAAAAAGATTGCGGTATTTCCAGTAATAGATGGAAATTGCCTATATGATGCCGGAAATTGTATTGAATATGCTATAAAAAAAATAGATGTTTCTATGGATGTCGTAGTGAAGAACTCTTTTTTTAACAGGCTTTTTTCCAGAGAAAAGAAAATAAAAATTACAGTTAAAGCAAATGGTGATATCAAGGAAAACTCCTTGCTACTTGTGACTGAAGGTATAAAATGGCCAATTAGCAAAAGAATCACAGAAGCGGAAAATTATGTACGGACTATTTTTATACCTTTGAAAGAAAAGTTAAGCATTGAATTTTTTGAGACAGAGAGAGAAAACTTGGAAAAATATATTGAATTAGGGAGTAAAAAATGTTTGGAAGAGGAAAAAAGGATTTAAAAAATAAAGAAATAAATCGTGTTTATGATATTGTATGTCCATTTTGTTTTAATAAGTTTCCTGCAGATGATGTTCTATTTAGGATGGAATGGAGTAACGAAAACCATGTTGATAGTAAAAAAATGGTTGATAGCAAACTTGTGAATTTTTGGAATGAAATGACAAATATGCCTGTTCCTGTTCAGCCACAAGTATTAGTTCCAAAGGAGTTTGATGAAGAATTAAGAAGGAGAGATAATGGGGTACTTGTTGGGTTGATCGATCCATTTGGAAAAGAAACCACCCAAAGGATTTGTCCTAAATGCCATAATCGTTTACCAAGTACAGCAGGGAAGGAAGAAAGTATAATCATTTCCTTCATTGGAAGTACGTCTGCCGGAAAAACTTTTTATATGCTTTTTTTAATTGAGCAGATTATTGAGAAATTAAGCAGGGAGGACCGTTTTGACCTTGGTTTTGTTGAGTTAGTCTCTGGCTTTGAAGAATTAGGGAGATACCAGAAAGAATTAGAAGAAGTAAGATTGAATGGGATGAGGGCAACACCACCAGATTTTCAAATCCCATTAGTGTATGACTTAAGACTAAATAAAACAAATAAAAACTATACGCTTTGTTTTTATGATTTTCCAGGAGAAAGTATTACAGACAATGATTTCCTTCATATAAAGGCGGATCATATAAAAAATGCTAGTGCACATATGCTTTTTATTGATCCTTTGACAATTGATAGTGTAGCGGAAGCACTGGAGAATGATAAGGCTAAGAATACAACTAAGTTTAAAGATCTTTTGGCTCATCTCAATCAGCATTACATTGGAAATGAAGAGGGAGGAATGTCTAGTAAGCCAACAGCGATTATAATAACAAAAACGGATTATTTTCGAAGATTGGACTTCTTTGATGAAAACGCAACCATATTTAAAAGGTGTAGCGGTCATGATAATAAAATTGATCTTAATGAAATTAAGAAAATAAATAAGGAATGCCAAGGGTTTGTTGAAAATTATGCTACTTTTGGGGGTGATGTTAGAGGTCTTTTTAAAAACTATTCATATTTTGGAGTTTCATCACTGGGCATGGAAATTGAGGCAGGCAATTTGCACGCAATTGTTGAGCCTTGCCGTGTAGAAGAACCACTTTTATGGTTGCTATACGAACTAGGCGTTATTGAAAGTAAATAACGAGGGATAAAAAATGATAGAACAACAATTTTATACCCGAACAAGCAAGAGGATTTTTGATACCAGTGTAAGAAAAAAGGTGGGTTTTGATACAATTGATTCGAGTGAGGGAATTACCAAAGAAGAATTAAGACAATTTGAAAATGATTTTGGAATGAATCAATTTTCAGATGATTTACCAAATGATCTAACAGTAGAAAAAATCTATGTTCATAAAATGTTAGTAACAAGCAATGGTACCATTTTAATTGGAGAAATGGGGAGGTTAGTTACTAACAGAAGGTTTCATTATGCACATTGTTTTATCATAAAAAAAACAAATAATGAAAAAGAGTATTATGGTTTATTAAGAAATCCCGACGCACTTGTTCCAGATGAACGTTTTTTTATCAAAAAGTTCGACGAAGAAAATTATCAACCAGGTTTGAGGCGTGTGGAGCGGATTACAGATGGTGTGCAATATAATTCGATAACTAATAGCGATCAGTATTCAAAAGAAATATTATTAGAAGTCCTTGAAAAAGTATTTCGGGGAATAAAAGAAAAAAATAAAGTCTTTCTACTCATTGAGTGTGGAGATGGAACATTTTGTAAAAATTCTACCGAGATACTAAGAATGTTGATTGGTTTCTTACCTTACAATGTGCGAAAAATGTGTGGGTATCATTCCTTTTCTTTAGGAGATGTGTGTAACCCCAATATTCTAATTTATGTTATGCCAAAAGAAATATACATAAAAGAAAAGAGCATTTCTGGTAAATACAAAGTATTTATGCAGCAAGGTTATGTTATTGATATGACCTTAGATAATGAGATTAAGAAGGATTACCATGAGTACCAATCCTGTTATTTAAATTATGTATCCCGATATTTTAGTGATCCCAAAGCAATGGCGGCGCTATTTGAATTTATTGAAAAAATCATCGGGGGTTATGATCACCCAATGCTAGAAGACTTAAAAATCTATGATTCCCTTACGAATTACTTTCTATTGAAAGGGTCTTTAAATGAGTTTGATATTTATGAGATGTTGGAGTATTATATTGTACTATTTAAAATCAAACCAGAGCCAATCATAAAAGAAAGAATTGGGATGTTTTTAATAAAACTAAGAGAAATCAAAAGTAATATTCAAGAATTTTCGAATATTGAAGAATATATAAAAAGATTAATAGATTGCTATAAAAGCCTTTCTGATTTTCGAGAAATAATAGAAAAGAGTTTTTATTATTTAATTATAAAAGCTACACCAGGCAATAGAAAGAAAATTTATGACTATTTGAGGGTGGATGAAAATTTAGAAAGAAACATTTTAGATAAATTAGACATAAGATTAAAAAATTGTTACTTAAAAGAGGAAATATTAAACATAGACTATACACCGTTAGAATTGCTTTTAAGGGTAGTGGATTTAGAAAACAAAAAGTATTTTACGGAGTCAGATAATGAGACAAGAATAATACTCGTAGATAAGTGTAGGGAGATGACAAATCAAGACGAAAATCCGATGGCTCTTATTACTGAACTGACAGAGGCTAACAAATCTGGAAATATTACCGCACACGTATATATCAATCTATGCAAAAATCTACTTACAAATATTAAAGATTGTAAAATTAAATTTGAAGATATTGATAGATTTGTCATTACCAAAAGGTTAGAAAATGAAAATACTGATGGAAAGGCATTATTGATGTTAAAAAAAATCGTATCACCTGATTCAGAGATTGCCGATGAATATTGGAGAGGTACGGATAGCGCTGATAAAAAGAATTTGATAAAAAGAGCAACGGTTATTTTGGAAAATAATTTATCACAAGCTCCTAATAAATCAAGCGACTATTTTATGCGATTGACAAATGTTTTTAGAAAGCAAGATTGTAGAAATGAAAATATTTGGAATGTAGACTATCTACAAATATTTGAATTCGTTATAAGAAGAGAAGATATGTTTTTTGATTTCATTAAGTTTTTTTATGATTCTTATTTTAACTTGAGAAAGTTAAGGATAAAGGACTTTGAAGATGACTTTGGGAGATTTTGTGCAAAAAACAAACAAAACAAGCAATATTTTGAAAAAAAATTAAAAAGGACAATGAGATCCATAGAGAAAAAATATCCTAGAAATAAGAAGGCCATACGAAGATTGAAACAAAAGATAGTAGAGGATAATGGTGAAAGGGATGAAATTGGGATTAAGGAAAAAATGACAAGGTTTTTATTAAGAATTAAAATTTTAAGAATTGATAAAAATAAAAGTGGTGAGTAAATGAAAAGTAATATAATTGAATATTTTTTTGTGTGCAAAAATTGTAAAAAAGTCAATATTGATGATGAAATTGAATGTGAAAAATGTGGAGGAAAAAGATATCAGGGTTTGTATCAATACATAATGAAAAAGGAATGGATTTCCTTGGGGTTAGTTTTTTTTGCTGTATTGTTGGCAAATGTTTTTTTGTTAAAAAACTTAAGCGATCTTCAAATGCGTTGGCTAGTGTTTGGCGGAACGCTATTGTTTTTACTGATTTATTTTTTATATATTAGAAAAACGATTAAAAAGCGGATTTCAGAAAAAATGTATTTAAAAATTGTCAATGAAAAAGACTTGTATCGAAATTATTTTAAGTCAATTGATAAGATAATAAATTTGAATAAAAGGGATCGGGAAAAATACGAAAAGCTATTTCGAATAAGTCAGTTTTATAACAGTGATTATATTCGTGAAAAGAAATTAGAACTTTTAAGTTTGCAAAAAATGAAAAGATTTTATGGCTATGAGTTTGAAGCGGAATCGTTAATTGTTAAAAAAGAGAACAATCGACTGTTTACTTATTTAGGCGAATTGGCATATCGAGAAAACAACTCAATTGGGAGAGGAACTGTGGCGTATTTTTTAGAATACTTTGATCATATTATAAAATTGAAAGATGGAAATAAGTATTGTGCAAAGGTTTTATATGCGGGAATTGATTTTAATGATAATGCTTCTGAATATTTTGAAAAACTAACCGAAGTTAAAGACTTATTAGCAGAGGTGGAAAAAAAGTGTGTAGATGCGGCAATAGGAAGTTATAATGCAAATAACAATCTTGCAAAAGTTGGGAAGAAAAAACAAAAAAGGAATGGAAAGAAATTAAACTATGTAGACTCTTTAAGTTTGCAAAAAATTGAAGATCATTACTCGGGCCTAAAGGTAAATGAGGTTAATCAAATTAATTTGGATATTAGATTAAAAAGCAAGGTGAATTAATGGATTGGTATATTGCAAACAAGAAGAAAATTGAAGAAGAGATTAGAGAAATGGGAGAATACTACCCAGACTTTAAAATTGCTAGAATGAGCGATGGAACGAATAGACTTTTCTGGTCTGGGTTGGTTAATGCGAATGTTTGTAGAAGAGAAGGGGTTTATGTAATTTGTTTGATTTATGAAGAGCCTTCTAACAATAATGAAATTTTCAAGATATTATCATGTATAATTGCGCCAGATTTTAATGAAATTAGTGAGGGGCTTATAGAGGAAATCCCTCATGTTAATAACGTTTGTAAAGATGAAAAAAGTGGTTGGACTTACATTTTTGAAGAAAGGGGTTCGATGTCTTCGGTGAAAGCATTAAAAAAGATTTGTTGTTGGATCGATCTTTTTGAATTTTGGATTGCTGGGGATATAACAACGGATGCTTTTAAATCTTATGATTTTGATAGTG
Organism: Eubacteriaceae bacterium; assembly: GCA_051649025.1. GTDB lineage: Bacteria > Bacillota > Clostridia > Eubacteriales > Eubacteriaceae > Acetobacterium. The sequence continues at coordinate 17,504 of JBOFGH010000060.1, read as the reverse complement.
GAATTTAGGTGATATTGAAAACTTATAAAAAGGGTGAGGGCATTGAATAATAAGGAAAAGGAATTAAAGAAGATAAGAGAAGGATCGATAGGACTTCCACTTGAAGTTGGGAATATTGTAAAGAAAATAGAGAAAGAGAAAAAGGCCGCGAAGGCAGTTGATTTTTCGAAGGAACCTTCTGCAGGAACACAAAAAAAGAAAAAAAGTAAGAAGGCTGGTAAAAAATCACCTGGTTTTATTGCAGCTTTGAGCATTTTTTTGGCTTTACTTACAGGCGTTGGTGTTAGCGAATATTATTTTAAGAATGATCAAGTTGTGAATCAAGGAAGTGATTCTTCTGTAAACAGTATGGCAGTAATATATAAACTTGTTAGTGAAGTGATTAATCAAACAAGAGTTACAGTAGAAAACAGTAATGAAAATGAGGATAAAACAGTCGTGTATGAAAATCCTCTGAAGGAAAAAAAAGAAAAGATAGTTCATGAGTATGAATACATTGTTTCTGATATCTCGTGGGGGGAGGCTTTTCAAGAGTGTCTGAATAAAGGTGGGTATTTAGCACATATTGAGAGTCAAGAAGAGTGGGATCAAGTAATCGGTGAAATAAGTGCAATTGGAAAGGATAATGTTAAATTTTACATTGGTGGACGTCGAGAAGATGGGGCCAATGATTATTATTGGTTAGATGCAAACAAAAAGCCTGTTGGAGAAAAAATAAATAGTACTAAATATGAATCTTTTTGGCTTTCAGGGGAACCAAGCTACCGAGATGGTAGTCTTACTGAACAGTACATGATGATGTTTTATTATGACAATGGTGGCTACTGGGTATTATGTGATGTTTCCAATAATGTTGCTAAAGATGTACCTATGTATAAAGGGCGAGTTGGATACATTTGTGAGTATGAGAGGAAAGTTTATGAGTAAACAAAATTATTATAAAATAAATTGGATTGTATTGTTTATGTACATCTTAGCCTTATTAGTTTTAGTCGCTTTGATAGCTGGAGTTATTTACTTTATAGTCAATGCAAATCGTCTAGAAGAAAATATATCTTTAAATGAAGCTAAAATTGAAGAGAAAAACAAAGGTTTTAGTGAGGATGTAGTATCTGTTGATGAAATCTTAAACAAAATGACAATTGAAGAAAAAATCGCGCAATTATTTATTATTACGCCAGAGGCTTTAACAGGATATGAAGAAGTGATAGCGGCTGAAGGAGTCACAAGGGAAGCTTTTAATCAATTTCCAGTTGGTGGTGTAGTTTTATTTTCAAAAAATTTGCTATCTACAGAACAAGTGAAAATTATGAATGAAAATTTTCAATCGATAAGTCAAGAACGTATAGGGATTCCTATGTTTATATCGGTTGATGAAGAAGGAGGAGAAGTTACTAGAATCGCACAAAATGAAAAATTTGAAATAGAAGAAGTTGTATCAATGAAGGAAATTGGAAACACAGGCAATGTTGAAGAAGCATTGAGAGTTGGTGAGAAGATTGGGGAATATCTTGAGAAATTAAATTTCAATCTTAATTTTGCACCGGATTTGGATGTAGCAACAGAAGATGGAATTTCGTATATAGATGGGCGCTCTTTTGGAACGGATCCAGAATTGGTTGGAAAAATGGGAAGTGCGGTGATTAAGGGATTGCAAAGTCAAAATATAAAAACTGCTGTGAAACACTTTCCAGGATTAGGGAAAACTTATGGTGATACTCATGAAGGAACGGATGTTAACCTGAGTACGATTGAAGAGTTAAGGGAAAGAGACTTTCGACCGTTTATTGAAAGCATTAAAGTTGAAACAGATTTTATTATGGTGTGCGGAATTTCAGTTCCAGAAGTAATAGGTGATAATACACCATCATGTATGTCGGAAAAAATGGTTACGGATATCTTAAAAGAAGAGTTAGGATTCAAAGGTTTAGTTATTACGGATGCCATGAATATGGGGGCAATTACCAATAAATACTCAAGTTCAGAGGCAGCCGTCAATTCTATTAAGGCGGGCGTAGATGTAATTTTAATGCCTGAAGATTTTCATGAGTCCTATGAGGGCTTACTCGAAGTGGTTAAATCGGGAGAAATTTCGGAGGCACGAATAAATGAATCAGTAAAAAAAATAATTGAGTTAAAAAGTTCAGTTCATAATTAAAGAGTAATTATAAAAAAATATTATCCTAAAAATCAATATGTGGAGGTTAAAAATGCTGGTTAAAGGAAAGCTTTGTCTCTTGATTGTGTTATTATTATCGATTTTATTGACTGGTTGCGGTGAAAAAGATAAAATCGCTTGTGAAACTACCATAAAAAAATTTGAAAAGTCTTGGGAAAAAAGAGATGTAAATGGCGTATTAGATTGCATTGACCCTAAGATTTCCGGAATTGTTCAAATTGGTACTATGATTTTAGGCGATAGTAGTGGAATAGCAGCAGATCAAGTTTTTAAAAATATTACCTCTTATCTAAATATCAATTTTGGGGAAGATAGTTTACAAGCGATTAAGGAACTAAATTTTAAAATTGACAAGGTGATTATAAATGGAACTAGTGCATCAGCAAAAGGAAAGGCAAATTTTAAGTCTTATGACATTGAGGTGACAAAAGAGGTAAGCTTTAGCTTAATTAAAGTGAGTGATCAATGGTATATTAACGGATTCAAAATATTGTCTTAAAAGCGTTGAAAAGGAATTATGGTAGACTATTTCAAAAAGTCCAAAGAAGTTTTAACTTTTATTTATACGGACAATACGATTGAAAGCTTCAATCGCTAGCCAAGAAAAGTGACTACGTTAAAATTTTTTGGTCTATAATTAAGGTTTTGGAGGAAAATATGTTTCTTACCCAATGAGGTAGGGCGTAGATTATCGAAGATTTAATATCGTATTAATCAAGTTCTGGTGTCAATTTTGAAGGTGTAATGTAGTAGCTAATAGAATGAACAAAAAATCACAGCTTTTTTTCGCTGTGATTTTTTATTTTAACTATCCAACCACTAAAGGGAAAAATATCCCTTTGGAATATGATTCCGAATAATCTTCTCCTGCCGAGGATCACGTTTAGGCTCTACAAAGGCCTCAAGCCGCTCATCAAGAACAGCATTGGCCTTGTCAAGAACGCTCACTTCCCCATGGGAACGCCATTCATTAATGGATTCACGGTTGGCAAGTTTAGGTAAAAAGTAATCTTCCCGGTACATTTTAGGTGTTTTCCCAGATAAGAAATGTCCAGAACACCCCACTTTTTCAAGGGTATCATAAAGGAAGCGCTTTTCACTTACTTCAAAACCACGAAGGTAACGTTCCACCACTGCAATAAGCTCTTCATCTAAAATAAACTTTTCATACCCATAAGTATTAAAGGAATCCATAATCCCTGCGGAATGAATGATAAAGTCGGTGTCCATCATTTTTGCGGTGAGCATGTTCATCATGGATTCTGATCCACACTGGAAATCAACGGCTTTGGTATCAGTTAATGACCCTAAAGCACGGAGGGGAAGACCGTAGTAAGTGGCCATTTCCTTTCCAGCGAGGGCAATGAGCGGGGTTTCAGCCCCACCAATGGCAGGGGTTGCGGTTCTTAAGTCTGTTGAAAAAACAGGGAAGCCATAAATAATGGGAGCACCAGGGTTAACGAGTTGGCTAAGGGTAATGGCTCCAAGAACCGCGGCATTACTCATCATCACATTAGAAGCAATGGAAGCAGGGGCTGTGAGCCCACTCATTCCAGAACCAGCAGCTAAAACCAAGCCTTGGTTGTTTTTAGCGTAGATCATGAGGGCTTCGGTCATATCCTCAGCCACATGAAGGGGGGCCGCTAAATTGACAAGCCCAACAAGAAGGGTATCTTCAAAGTTATCATAAAATTGACGGGTCATTTCAATGGATAAAAGAGATCCTTTTTTCCCTGTGGTTAAACCCATCACAGGTTTGGTATGATATTTTAAGGTCGACGCCATTCGGTAGGCATCCCTTAAGTTGCTAGGAATCTCAGTGGGTTCTAAAACATGGGGATTCCCAGCGTCAATGATCTGACTACTTTCATGTAACTTATGGAAGTTCACATAATCTTCAGGGGTAGCACTTTGGTATTTTCCGTAACGATTGGTGTAGATGGGACCATAGGCAGGAACATTCAGGGATTGACCACCACCAATGACCACCGTCTTTTCACGACCCACCCATTGAAAAGAAGAACGGGTGGTTTTAAGTGCTTCCGTCACAAGTTTTCTTGGGATTAAAACATGGTGCCCATCAACTTTAGCCCCATGGCTTTTAAAAATTGTCATGGCTTCATCGGACTCAAAAATAATGCCAATGTTTTCTAACACCTCTAAGGACTTTTCGTGGATGGCTTCCACTTCAAATTTTTCTGAAAAACGATATTCTAATTTCATAGAAACTCCTTTGATCTATTTTTATTTAAGTAAGAGGAACCGTCGGGGGGTCCTTGGGGTCTTCATTTAGGATTGGTGGGGGTGTTTTTAGCCGGCGGGTATCCCAACCAACCCGAGCAAGTTTATTAATATAATCCAAGTCTAAAGTCCCTTCAATTTCTTCTTGTTTAAGCTGTTTAATCATGGCAATCATGACTAACACCATGTAAATAAGAATCACAATCGAGGCCAAAATCGAAGTTAACTGAAGGCTCTTGATTTGACTTTGGCCAATAAAAATCATGGTGATGGATAAAGCGCCAATGGACACTGCCCAAAAAGCCCGGAGAGGTTTTGAAGGATTCCGTGGGTTTGAGAACTCTTTAGTCGCTGTTTGAGCACAAACATAGGCAAAGGAATCCACAGTGGTTGCCAAAAACAAAAAGATAAGAATGAGAAAAGCAAAAGACAAAATGTTCCCAAGGGGCATGGTATTAAAGAAAGCAAAAATTGCCGACTCTGTTCCATTAGCTGCCATTGAGTTTGCAATTCCAGCATTTTGAAAAATATCCTTAAACAAAGCCGTTCCACCAAAGGTACCAAACCAGAGCCAAGTGGCAATGGGAGCGGCACAAAGATGCATCACAACAATTTCTTTAAAGGTTCTTCCCTTTGAAATGTCGGCAATAAACAAACCAGTAGAAGGGGCACACGCAATCCACCATGCCCAATAAAAAATGGTCCAATCCTGTGGAAACCCACTTCCAGAAACAGGATCTGTCCAGAGTGACATGGTAAAGAAGTTACTTAACATATCCCCCATAGCTTCTGAGGTAATGTTTAAGATAAAGGCCATGGGGCAAAGTAGAAAGACAACCACACAGATGATAATGGCAAGGGGGATGTTAATGTTACTAAGAATTTTAATGCCTTTATCAATACCACTAACGGCACTGGTAGTAAAAAGGGCACACCAGGCGGCGGCAATAATTAAGTAGGTCGTATTATTAATGGGTATCCCAAAGAGATTATTAAGACCAGAAGCCAATTGCATAATGCCTAAACCGGTGGAGGTACTAATACCACCAATCACCCCAAAAACTAAAAATCCATCAAGAATACGAAAGGCTTTTCCACGGCATCTTTTTCCAACGATGGGTTCTAACAAACGGCTGAAAAAAGGAGGGATGTTTTTTCTAAACATAAAATAGCCAATGGTGATGCCAACGGTCATATAAATGGCCCAAGGGGTCCAGCCCCAATGGAAAAATGCCTGGGAAATAGCACGGGTAGCTGCTTCAGCAGTTCCTGCTTCAATGCTTCCAGGGGGATTATTATAAAAGGTTAAGGGTTCTGCAACCCCCCAAAAGACTAAACCAACCCCGTAGCCACAGGCAATAATCATTGAAAACCAAGAGAAAAAAGAATGTTCAGGTTTATCGGTTTCTTTTCCTAATTTAACATTTCCATAGGGGCCAAAAGCTAACCATAAACAGAAGATAATAAAGACAACTCCTAAAAGGGTGTAGGCCCAGCCAAACCCTTGGGTAATAAAGACGTACCAAATCCCCACGGATTCCCCCATGCCATTGGGGTCAATGATTGCCCATCCTAAAAGCAGACTTAAGACGATGATTGCAGGAATCGCCACATAGGGATCCACTTTTTTTATCCAACTTTCGTTCATTTTTATAATTCCTTTCAATTTGTTATGTTTGAGAAAACGTTTTCTTATAAGGCTAATTTTTTAAATATGCCCGTAGTAATCTCGGTGGTTAACAACGGAATTTGCATAGTCTAAAAGTGTTCCCCAACTGTAAACAGGCAGATCAACCTCACGTTGAATGGCTCTTGCAAATGGTTGCATTCCCGTACATTCAAGCATGATTGCACCAATATCAGGATGCTTTGCAACGAGATCTTTACACATCGCAACCATTTGATTTTGAGCTTTCGTAAAGTAAGCTTCTGGCACAGTGGGACGAACTTCGGCATTCCATAGATTGTCGAATTCGGTACAACCATATTCATCCTGAGCACCAGCAATGAGGTAATTACTCTGGGGATCGATACCAACATTGATTAAATGTTCTTCTTTAAGAAATTTACCAATGGCTGCAACAATAGCGACTTTTTTCTTAGGACCGATTGCTTGTTGAATCATAGGGACTTGTAATAAACTGGACATAAAAACAGGAATATCGACATAGCCAGCCACATCCTGTTGAAAATAAGCAAAATAACCACATTCTGCAGCAATTGCTTTGCAACCCATTTTTTCTAAACGTTTTGCAGCATCTAAAATAGGCTGACGACATTGGGTTTTATCAGGCTCCCAAACGAGTTTGTGGATATCAATATTCTCTACAATGTCGTATTGAATGGGATATGGAAAGCCACTGGCGTTTCTTACATCCCCTGGAAAACCGGGATATACTTCATCAAGTAACATAATCCCTAAACTCATACCGTAGCAACTGTGATTCTTACGAGCCTTAATTAGCTCAATTTCAGGATCTCTGGGTAAATAAAACATGATTGCCTCCTTTTAAGACGGAATTTGATAAAAAAACAGCCATAAATTTCATATTTATGAAATTTATGGCTAAAGCATAACAAGTTCAAAGTCCTTTGTCAATAAAAATATTCATTTTTGTGAAAAAATATATAAAAAAGAACACTTTCGTTTTAAAAGTGTTCTTAAGATTATTTTGATCCTTGTTTAACCCAATAACTTTCACACATGCAATCAGAAGGATTACTTAAACTATGGTTTGTATAAGCATTGATGTAAAAAGAATCCCCTTCTGAAAGGTGAAAAATTTCATCATCAATACGAATATCCATGGAACCAGATAAGACCAAACCAATTTCATCATAGGTGTGACGCCAGTTTGATTTGTCGTAATTGCATTTGGGGAAAAGAGTGATGTAAAGTCCATCCATTTTACCATCTCCATAAGTAATTGAGTCGTAACGTACTACGTTTTTTATGGAGAAAATAGTCGTTCGTTCTTCTTTCTTAACCACAAGGCGTTGGGGCTGAAACCCCTCTAAGATCTCCATTAAAGAAACCCCTAGGACAGCACATATATTTTGCATGTTTTCCAAAGTGGGACTACAGACATTATTTTCTAAATTACTTAAATATCCAATGGATAAACCTGATTGTTGGGAAAGTTGTTTAAGGGTTAGTTTTTTGGTTTTTCTGGCGGCTTTAAATTTTTCCCCAATACTAAGGATTAAGTCGTTGCACATAGATACGCTCCTAAAATTAAGTTTTCGTGTCAAACATTATATACGGAAGTAGGGATTATTTCAATAGCTGTAAAGCTTCAGGAAGAGAAGGGGTTATCAAAATATCATATTTATGAAAACAATAATTTCACGAATATGAAATTATTGTTGACAAGGTGATTTATTATCAGATACAATGGTTTAAAACTAAGGGAAATATTATTTAGGAGAAATAAAAATGAAGAGACAAAATCCAAGTATTTTTAACGACATTGTCGGACCAACAATGATTGGTCCATCGAGTTCTCATACCTGTGGACCTGTTCGGATTGGTTATTTGAGTCAGCAGTTTTTAAGAGGAAACTTAGTTAAAGGGATCATTGAATTTCCAAGAAATGGCGCTTACACAAATATGTACATGGGCCAACGCTCGGATATGGGATTCATCTCAGGTCTTTTAGGATATACCCCTGAGGATGATCGAATAAAAAACGCTTATGAGCTTATGAAAAAGAGAAACATCGAAATTACATTTGAAATTTCTGAGTTCGAGCCCACAGTACCTAATTTAGCTCGTCTGACTTTGTGGAGTGATGAAGGTGAAGAAGTAACCCTCTATTCAGATTCGACGGGTGGAGGAACGGTGAAGCTTTTAAAGGTGAATGACTTTGAAATTAGTATTGTAGGAGATTCTTATGAGCTTCTTTGCTTTTTAGAATCTTCAGATGAAGAAAGAATAGAAAAGGTAAAAAAAGAATTAATAAACTTATTCGAAAAAAACGAGGGGTGCAACTGCTCAAAGGCATCGGGACATTCTTTGATTAATATAAAGCTTCAAAACGAGGTTTCAGCTGAAGTTTTAGAGACGATAAAAGAAATAGAGAAAGTAAGAGAAGTTAAAATAATTAAGCCTGTTTTGGCGGTTTTATCAAATCGTAATGTTGATTTTCCATTTGTAAGTGCGAAAGAATTGCTTGAAAGTGCCGAAGAAACTGGAAAAGAGCTTTGGGAATTAGGGATTGAATATGAAATGATTCGAAGTGGTTGGGATAAAGAAGCTGTTTTAAACTATATGGAATTTGTTGTTAAAACCATGGAAAACAGTGCCATTAAAGCAATTGAAGGTGAGGTTGATATGAATGGGGTTTTAAAACCAACCGCAGGAAAAATTGATAAAGTGGCTAAAGAAAAAAAGACCTGGATTGACATGGGGGTTTTAAACACTGCAGTCCCTTGGTCTATGGCATCCATGGAATATAGCAGTGGTATGGGTGTGGTGCTTTGTGCGCCAACAGGTGGGTCTGCAGGTGTAATGCCAGGGGCAATCTTGGGAGTGGCAAAGGAATTAGGGTTAGGCATGGAAGAAAAAATTAAAGCCATGTTTGTTACTTCCATTATCGGAATTGTAATGTCTAAAGATTATAATTATTCTGCTGAACTTTATGGTTGTCAGGTTGAGCCAGGGGCGGCATCGGCGATGGCAGCAGCAGGGTTGGTTTATTTAATGGGTGGAACACCTAAACAATCGATGGATGCGGCGTCTTGCGGGCTTCAAAACATTTTAGGAACCATTTGTGACCCTGTGGCGGGATTAGTTCAGTTACCTTGTATTAGTAGAAATGCGATGTCCGCAGCCAATGCGGTTGTTTCTGCAAATATTGTGATGGGAGGGTATGATCCTCTTATTCCCCTTGATGAGTCGGCAGAAACGATGTTTAGGGTAGGAAAGCAATTGCCAAGTGAATTGCGTTGCACTTGCAAAGGTGGATTGTGTACAACGCCGACGGGAATAAAATTAGCAGAAGAGCAAGAATTAAGAAATAAACGATCTTAAAAAAGCTGGAAATTAGAGGAACTCTAATTTCCAGCTTTTTTTAATTTTCAGTTGTTTTTTCATAAGAAGCTAACATTTTAAAACAACTTACTACTAAAATCCCATAAATGAGACAGGTGGGTAAAGCCAAAATAATCGAAAGGGTTTGAAGTTCAACTAAAGAACCATCAAAAATCATTAACGCCATGGGAATAGCCGCTAAGCAAAGTGCCCAAAAGATGGTTAAGGATTTACTGGGGCGTTCTCCCAGTTGAATTTTACGGGAAGAAACCATGGCCATGGTGTATGCGGCAGAATCAAAATTAGTGGCCATTGAAATAATGGAGGTAATAAGGATTGCAAAAACAACCAGGCTTCCAAAAGGCATTCGACTAAAAATATCAACCACAGTGGCAGGCCCTCCATTTTGTAAAACCCCATTAATAATATCGTAGGCTCCAGAAAGTTGTTGATCCATAAAATAGTTACCAAAGACCGAAAAGAAAACAAAGGAACCTAAAAAACCGTAACCAAGACCACCAAAAATCACTTGCTTAATGGTACGTCCTTTGGAAATCTTGGCAATAAACAAGCCCATAAAGAGGGAATAAGACATCCACCAAGCCCAATAAAAGACAATCCAAGCTTCGGGGTGTCCGTTGTTATTCACGGGATCCATGTAGGTGCTAAAGTTAATAAAATTGGAAAAAAGAATCCCTAAAGAGGTGGTTTGCATTTTAATGATAAAAATAGTATTTCCAGCAATGAACAAAAAAACAACAATGCCGAGCATAAGAAAAATATTAATATCACTTAAAATCTTAATGCCCTTTTTAATGCCGTTATAAGCACTAATGGTAAAAATGACAGTAACCAAAGCCATAACAGCAAAACGGAGCATTGGAGTGTCATTGAGTCCGAAAAGTTTATTGAGACAGGCAGAAACAAGAGGAGATCCAATACCCAAAGCAGTGCCAACTCCACCTAAAATCCCAAACAGGAAAAAAATATTAATGGCTTTTCCTAGGGGACCATCAACACGATCTCCAAGAACAGAACGGCAGGCATTACTCACATCAAAACGCTCTTGTTTTAGGTTAAAGTGAATAAAAGCAAAGGCAACGGCTGGAATCAAATAGACACTCCAAGCCGAAAATCCCCAGTGAAAAAGGGGTAAAGTAGCTGCGTATTCTGCGGCAGTGGAGCTAAGAGGGTCAATTCCAAAGGGGGGGGTCATATAATGAAAAACCCACTCAATACTACCCCAATAAATAAAACCAGCAGCCATGGAAGCGCAAAACATCATTGCAGCCCAAGAAAATTCGCTGTATTCTTTTTTGCCTTCTCCTAATTGAAGATTTCGGTATTTCCCAAGACCTAAAAATAAACAGAGGATGATGGATAAAAGAACAATCAGAACATAAACAAACCCTAAATTACGGGTAATTTCTGTGTTTAGATGATTGATAATAGACTTTGACAAATCAGGTGCGACAAACAAACAAGTACAAACGAATAAAACAAAACCGAGAACAAGGCCAATCATTGTTTTATCAGTATTTGTATTTTTAGGTTTCCTCATCATGGTCTCCTTTCTTGTGATGAAATTAAATGCAGAGAGCCTTTCCTAAATTTTGAATTTAAGAAAGGCAAAATAAGTCTGGGTTTTAGAGAGTTTCTTCATTTCGGGCTTTTAGTTTTTTTAGATAAAGCTGGGTAAGGAAACAACATCCAATAGCCACAACGGCGCTTCCAGCAAGAATCCCGAAAATAATATTATAGCCTGCATTTTGATATTGGTCGATATAGCTACCAAACAATTGATGCATAAAGCTTTCGGGTAAAAAACCAATGACGGATAAGAGGCCAGAGGCGGCACCAAAGATATGAGGTGGAACATGGGTTTCGGTTAAGACCGAGGATGCAACTCCGTAAGCGCCATTTGCGAGGAAACCAAGAACGAGTGTTACCACAATGGCAATGGTTAAAAAGCCTGGCGTTCCTGGCATAAGTAAATAAGCAAGGCAACAAATGGCGGAACCAGCCATAATAACAGCAATGGTTTTGGATGGGGCGTTGATTTTTTTAGCGATGCCACCAACAAGGGGTGCTGAGATAATGGCGATGCCGTAGTAGCGAATCATCCCAATAATACCAACTAAGGTTAATGGGGCAAGATAAACGTCGGTCAGGTATGGGGTGGTAAAGTTCATTCCCATATAAACGATCATAACAAAGAAGAGGGTGATACTTGCTAACCAAACACCAGGGTGTTTAAGGGCTTCAATAAATTCGTTAATATTAAATTTTTTACTGGGATCATCAGAAATTTCATCTTCAAACCGTGGGATAGCAAAGAAGGCTAAAATACCGAGTGCGAAGATGACAACCCCTAAGAAGACAAGAGCGGCCTGAACACCAACAACATAATCGGGCATGATGTTAAAGAGGGCAAGGGTAACGGCGTTAATAGCGAGTCCACCAAGTCCATAAAGGGCATAACTGATGCCAACAACAGCAGGATAATCTTTTTCAGAGGCTGAGAATCGAAGCAATTTATAACGGCATCCCCAGAAGATGAGAATGGTGGTTACTGCAAACATTGCAAAAATAAAAACAAGGGTATTGTAAGATGGCATGGTTGCATACCAGAAGACAATAATGGCAGTACTGATAAATCCAACGGAAGCTAAATAACGGAGCCGAACCTTATCGGCCAATATCCCACAGGGGATATAAAGAATTGTGGCCATAATACCATACATTCCAGAAAGGAAACCAAGCTCAGCATTGGTGATGTTTAGTCCCATTAAAAGAGGCTCATAAAAAACATTTTTTAAATAAATAGGAACGTAAATGATACCACTCCCTGCACCGGATAAAAATATTAAGATTGCTATTCTGAATTTGCTGAGCTGACTGTAAGTAACTTCTTTTTTATTCATGTTTTTGCTCCTTTTATATTTTTTAAGTTCCCCAAGAGTGCCTTAAACACCCTTGGGGTAAAATAAATTTAATATTGGTATTTTTTAGGTAAATGTTTGTTTAAAATATCTTTTTGAGCTTGAGTAACATCAGGAAGTTCATAACTTGCAATACGTTCGTCATAGACTTTTTTTGCTCGGGCTTTAATATCCCCAGAAGCGTTCCGACCATCTTCGGTGCAAGCACTTCGACAGAAAACAGAGCTAGTAAGATAGGTTTCTTCTCGGTAATCCTTAGGTGTTCTTCCCTTTAAGAAATTACCACGAGGACCGATTTTTTTCAAGAGGTCAATACTGGCTTTCTTTTCGGAAATCATGACACCTTCACGAAGGCGCTTCATATAGCGAAGCATTTCTTCATCCATTAAGAATTTTGGATAACTGAGTAGATTAAAGTTTGATAAATCACCAGAAGCATGTGGCAAAATACAGGCGTTTGTTAGGAATGAAGACATTGCCCCTAGGGTGCTTTCAACCCCTGCTTGATAATCATAGGTAAAGCCATCTGCGAGAGATCCACCGGTTCGCATGGGGATACGATAGAAGTCTCCCATGGCAATGTGCCCTAAACAGATCAGCATAAATTCTGGGGCGCCAGTACATAAACGAACCTCTCGCATATCAGCGATGGAGGAGAAAGGACTGAAAACAACAGGAAGCCCTGGTGATTTTAATTGGACTAAAACGGCAATGGCTAACATATTGGCAAAGTCAGCAATGATGGATCCCATGAGAGAGGGAGGTGCTGTTAAATTTGACATTGAACAGGTAGTAACATTAACAGGTTGTCCTTCTTCAACAAAGCCTAGGTAATGCTCAATGGCATCGCCACCAACGGTTAGGGGAGGTAACACACACATACCACTATATAAAACATAATCAGTATGGTTGTCCATATATTCTTTAACGAGTTGGATACAAGCTTTAGTCCCTTCTTTGGCATTGCCACGCTTATAATTGTGTGGGGTAATGCCTAAAATATTGTACATCGGTTTTCGTGAGTATTTTGCTAACATGGCCATTTGGGCTAAAGCAGACTCAGTGGGCACATTTTCAAAGCCAGGGATATCCGCAGAAACCATACTGGAAATGCCATAAACATCACTGGTATTAATAATTTTGTAGAAGTTTTCTAGGTCGTCGGAATTTGTTCCTCGGTAGTTCCCTTCAAAATCCTCAATGGTAGGACAGCCATTAGTTGGTGCAACCACAATTTCTTTTCCAATACCAAGGGTTAGTTTACTCTCAATTCCAACGATTTCAAAGGACTCTGGAATTGTGGAAAGGGATTTTTTAAGAAGCTCTTCGGAAATAAAAACAAGATCCCCATCTACTTTAGCGCCGTGATTTCTAAAAATTTCAAGGGCTTCCTCATCTTCGATTTTAACCCCAATTTCAGAAAGTACTCTCAGAATGCTTTCGTGAATTAATTCAACATCTTCTTTTGAGTAAAATGTTTCAAACAGATTTCCTTTTAACATTTCAATCTCCTTTAAGTTTATTTTTGTTTGTGATGTTATATAGAGCAAGGAGTGTGCCAAAGAAAAAAATCTGTAAAAATGACTAAATTACGGGATTTGAAAGAAAATGGATTGAAGTTCTTGAGTTAAAGAGCTATAATGTGAAGACAATTACAAAAGAATTTGAGTCAAAAATGGTTCAAGCATTAAAATGTCAAAAGGGGAGAACATGAAAAAGAATTATTTCAATCACAGCCAGAAATACTTAGACTATTTGTACCAATTAGACAAAGAATTTTACATTGATATATTGGAAAATAGTTACAATGAAATTTATGTGACAGATAGAGAAGGAAATATTATTTATGTAAATCCGAATTCAATTAAAAATTATGGTATGAAACCAGAAGATATTATTGGAAAAAACAATTATGACATTTGGGAAGGGAAATGGAACCCCCCAGTAATTAAGCGCTGTGTTAAGGAAAAAAGAACGATTTTTGCGGAACAAACATATTTAATTACTGGAAAGGAAATTACCACCATTGTAACCCCGATTTTTAATGAAAAAAATGAAGTTGATCTTGTTTTATGCGTGGTTCAAGAAGCGGTAAATGAGTATGATATTAGTTACAAAAACATTGATGCTGAAGCTTTTGAGCAAAGAGAACGGCGGCAAATAAAGAAAAAAAGAAAATTTAATAGCGAAATTGTGGGTTATAGTTACGATTTTTGTAAAATATTAGTAAGGATGCAACGTGTTGCCCAATCTGAGGTTCCTGTAATGATTTTAGGAGAATCGGGAACTGGAAAAAGCTTGTTAGCGGAGTATATTCACGAAAACAGTGTACGAAAAGAAAAACCCTTTATTATGATTAATTGTGCGGCGATTCCAGAAAACCTTTTAGAGTCAGAGCTTTTTGGTTATGCTCCCTATGCTTTTACTGGGGCAAATCCTAAAGGGAAAACGGGACTAATCGAAATGGCGGATGGAGGAACCTTGTTTTTAGATGAAATAGGGGACTTGGCACCAAGCTTACAGGCAAAACTGTTGGATGTGCTGGAAAATAAGCGATTTATCCCTGTAGGGGGGCATGAAATCCGCTTTGTGGATATTCGAATTATCACCGCAACCAACCGAAATTTAGATCAACTTGTGAAGGAAAAAAAATTTAGGGAAGATTTATATTGGCGAATTAACATTTCAACAACAACGATCCCACCTCTAAGGGATCGAAGGGATGATATTTTGCCGTTATTATCTTTTTATTTGAATAAAAATAATAAAAAATATGGAAAAAAGAAGGACTTTGCACCCAATGTGATTGGTGTTTTATTAGAATATCCTTGGCCAGGGAATGTCCGACAGTTAAAAAACCTTGTGGAGTTGCTTTTCATTATGGCCAGTGGAAATACCATTGCCATGAACCACCTCCCGGAATTTATTTTAGAAGAAGTTAAGGAACCAGAATCCCGACAACCAAACTCCTATGAATATATTATTGATAGCGTAAAAAAATCGGTTATTCGAGATTATTATAAGAGATACGCAACCAGTCGGGAATTAGGCCTTGCCTTGGGGCTTAGCCAAACAAAAGCGAATCGACTTATCAACGACTATTGCAGTGATCTTTTAAAGGAAAAAGAAAACAAAAATAAAAAGGAAAAATAAGCATTGACAAAAAAATACTTCGATTGTAGAATTAATGTAATTCGACAATCGAACAAAAGGAGGGAATGAAAATAATATGCCTGGAACCATAGAAGAATTAATTTTTGAATTTATGGATCAATGTAAATTTATTTTTTTTCCAGAGCAGTGGAATCAATTTTTCTTAGAGTGCTCTAAAAATGAAATTTTCACTTTGTTTTTGGTTTATCGAAGAGGTCAGGTTAACATGACTGAAATTGCAGATTATCTGGAAGTGCCCCTAAACACGGTTACAGGTGTGGTTGGGCGTTTGGAAAAAAAAGAAATAATTCTCAGGAAAAGAAGTGTTGAAGATAAACGGGTGGTCACCATTTGTTTATCAGAAAAAGGAAAATTATTTATTGAAAAGGAACTCTTGCTAATGGAGGAGTACTTCTCAAAAATCTTAAATATTCTTTCAGAAGAAGAAAAACTAACTTTATTTAAGGTTGCTGGAAAGGTGTTTAGGCTTTTAGAGACAGAGGGAAACAAGAAAATTAAAAAAATTCAAGAAAAAACAATTAGAAAAATTGTCATTGAATAAAGAAAAGCTGTTTATTATTTAAGCAGCTTTTAAAAAAACAAATACTTCGAGAATAGAACTATTCACAAGTCGAACAAAAGAAATGGCTGGAGGGTGTTAAATGAGTCGAATAATGATTTTTACAGGAAAAGGTGGGGTAGGGAAAACGAGCATTGCCGCTGCCCATGCCAGAAAAGCGGCATTGGAAGGAAAAAAGACATTGGTGGTGAGTACGGATATGGCTCATAATTTAGGAGATCTTTTTGACTGCCCTATTGGGGGAAAAGAAAAACAGATTGAAGGAAATCTATATGCATTAGAAATTGATCCCTATTACGAAATGACAAACGATTTTGCTCCGATGTTAGAGGCCTTTAAAGCTCTTTTTTCCAGTGGGATTGGAAAGGAGGATATTTTTGAAGAAATTGAGATGTTTCCTGGAATTGAGGAGTTGTTTTCTCTTTTGAAAATCCATAAACTCCATAAAAAAGGGGAGTACGATTTAATCATTGTGGATTGTGCTCCCACTGGGGAAACCCTGTCGCTTCTAAAATTTCCAGAACTTTTGTCTTGGTATATGGAAAAACTATTTCCTATAGAAAAAGCGGTTATTAAAGTGATGCGACCTGTTTCAAAAAAACTTTTCAAACTTGAACTGCCAGATGGAAAGGCACTAAATGATATTGAAAGGCTGTATTACCAACTGGCAAAGTTGCAAGAATTATTAAGGGATCGAGAGGTCACTAGTATTCGCTTAGTGGCAATTCCTGAGAAAATGGTGGTTGAAGAAATAAAGCGGAGTTATATGTATTTAAATCTTTACAATTTTAATGTGGATGGATTATATATTAACCGTGTTTTACCTAGAGATATTGAAAATCCTTTTTTTGAGGAATGGGTAGACATTCAAAAGAAATATGGTTTGGAACTCGAAGAGGTTTTTAGGGAAATCCCAATTTATCTTATTAAGTGGTATGACATTGACTTGAATGGTTTAGCATCTCTGGATCGGTTGGTAAGAGATGCTCTAACCGATCCAGAAATATTTGAAGTGAAAAGGAATATAATGAATGAGATCTACGAAAAAGTGGAGGATGGGTTTCTCCTAAAGGTTTATATTCCTTGTGCTGAAAAGGGAAAAATTGATTTGTATGAATCTGGAACGGATTTAATTATTAAAATTGGAAATTTTAAACGTAATATTCCATTACCGAATGCATTAAGAAATTATAAAATTAGACAAGGAAAAATGGAAGGAGAAGAATTAAAATTATTTTTTATAGGTAATTGATAAATGATTTTATCTGATTGAGAGAATAACTTTCGGTTATATAAGGAAAGAAAACAGGTCAGTATTCAGAATTATTTCTGAATTGACATAAAACAAGAGAAAATAGGCGGACTTTAATAAGCCAA
>JBOFGH010000059.1:0-74000 GCA_051649025.1 Eubacteriaceae bacterium | reverse complement strand
TTCTTAAATTAAGAAACCTATTTTTTAGATTTCAAGAGCAAGGGGTGTTATGGAACGCACTATGTACTTTACTTATGACATCCCTTCAACCTTCTTTTTTAAACAATTTACTTTCATTTCTTCGAATTATAATACAACTCTTCGTATTTAATAAAATTTTGGTTTCTGTTCCATGATTTTTTCGCAAACATATCTTCTCATCCAAACTATTAGAATCTACTTATTAAGTTTTCCATTAATTTAATATCCTTTCTTTTTGCAAATACAGAAGCAAATCCAATCTTTCAATTATTCGAAGTCTATTTTCTCGATTTAATTTCCGAAATTTCTGTATGAATTGATATTCAACATATAATAATATGATAATTTTCATATATACTCCTCTAAGTAGATCTTCAATATTATTTAGTTACCAATAGACAATAACAATATTTTTTATCCGCACTGGTTTCATCTTATTTTAATAAAAATAAAACCAATATTTAGCACTGAACCCTTTTTTTACACGACATACAAACTAAAATCTTTTTTCCTGTAAGCCCTCGCATTGTAGTCACTCCAGGATTTTTATGGCATATCTCACACTCCTTACGCTTTTCGCTTTTAATCTTTTTTTTAATCATATTACACTCTCCTCTTTTTCATAATTTTCAAGCATTTTTTTTAAGGTCATTTTCATTTCATTTCGATACCATTTTGGTTCCAATATCTCTAGCCCCTCTTTTTGAGATAAAAACCAACGGAGTAAACCCTCAGCGTAAACTTCTGCTTTTACAATAGCAACGCCCTCTTCTTCGCCAATAACCCTTGCTGTAGGAAGTCGATCGAGGACAGCTTCAAGACTGTCTCCCCAAAATTTAAAGGTAACGGTAGTCAATTCACCCACATACATAAATTGTATCCGCTTTCTAAATTCCCCGCCTTTGAACCGCTTTGTATCTGGATAAACAAAAGTTGTTTCTGTTACCTTGTATTCTTTAAAGCGATCAACTCGATAAACCCGTGAAACCTGCTCTGGATCATCTTTTTTTTCTGCAATGAGGTAAAAATAATATTCATTAAAAATTAATCCCTTTGGCTTAATGGTATAAGTTCTTAAAGTTCCATCTTGCTTTTCATAAAGAACCTCTACTTCGTTAAAATGTATGATACTTTCATTCATCTTCCATAAAAAATCAACAATATTTTGATTGTGCTTTGGGGGTTCATAATAAAAACGTTCATTTTCTATGGCTTCTTTCATAATTTTCTTTTCTTCACAATTAAGTAATAGGGTATCCAGCATTCGATACATCTCTGTCTTTGAAAAACCTCTTGATTCTAATAAAATTTTTGAGATTGCAAAAATATCGCTATCACTAAATGCTAAACTTCCCCTTCGTTTCATGATATAGCCTTTTTTACTCCGATCATAAACAACTTCTTGTTCATTTCCCTCTTTACTAAGATATTCATTTAGATCAGTAATATCTCGCTGAATCGACCGTTCATTCACTTCGTATAAATCTGCCAAACTTTTTTTATTCAATACTGATCCACGATCAAATCGAAGATATAGATCTAAAATTCGATAGTTTTTTTGCTCTCCAGCCATTTTTTTGATCTCCTTTTCTCTTTCTAATTCCATTATAAACTTTTTCAGAGACATATATTGTCTATGCAATCATTTTTTCTCTCTCAAAACAATTTTTTAAAAAAAGTTAAACTTTTTTCCAATACAGACAATTTATGTCTATGTATTTCTTATATACTCTTTTTTAACAAAAATATTCTTATGGAGGAGCAAATATGTGAAAAAATTGAATCTGCAGATATGTACTTGGTCGTTAACTGTTAATTACAGGGTGTGAAAATTGGTGAAAGCGGGATTTAAAGGATTCTTAGAAATAAGAAAAAATTGAAAAATAGTCATCCGAATTTAAAAAATTAATTTTAAAAACGGAGGAAAAGAGTCATGCGTATTTTCCTCAATAACACAAAAACAATATACTATTAAAAATATTATTAAAAGGAGAATCTCAACGATGTCTGATTCAAAAATATATACACTAGAAAAAAATATAACCATTCAAATGGTTGCTGAAAATGTTCAGCGGTTTTTAAGCGAACAAAAAAAACTGACTGCTGAAGCATTAGAAACAAATAATGGTTATCTTGTCCAAGCTAAGGCCTCTGAAAGTTGGAAAAAATTTGCAGGAATGGATTCTTCAATTCAGGTCCAATTGGCTTCTGTTGGCGAAAACGCAATTTCTATCAATATTGGCTCGGCAAAATGGGTTGATAAAGCGGGTGCCGCCGTTGCTGGCGCCTTGATTTTTTGGCCTTTATTAGCTACTTCCGCCATTGGTGCATATGGGCAGAAAAAGCTACCAGAAGAAATTTTAAATTTTATTGACCGTTATATCGCTTCTGGCACCTACCCATCCGCTTTTACATTCGAACAACCAGTGAGTGAAACTTTCGAAAATGCCATTACATGCCCCGATTGTCACACCATGAACCCTGAAAGTAGTAAGTTTTGTCAAAAATGCGGGTCTAAATTAGGACTTGAATGTGTTTCTTGTCATACATCCGTTAATCCAAATCAAAAATTCTGTCCAAATTGTGGTACATCGATCCCTTCCAAAGCCCCCGATACAGAAAAATGCTTAAATTGTGATACCGAACTTTTACCAGAACAAAAATTTTGCTCAAAATGTGGCACCCCAGCTCCCATAAAAGAACCTGAGACACCTGTTCTTAAATGTTTAAACTGTCAAACTGTTTTAGATCCTAATCAAAAATTTTGTCCTGGATGCGGAACCACACTAACCTTATTAAGCTCGAATGAAGAAGAAATTAAGAATGAAATTGAAGGAGAATAATTATGTTTTGTAAAAATTGCGGAAAAGAAATGCGTGCAAATAGTGAATTTTGTCAAGGCTGTGGTGCTAAAAACAAAGTAATTCCCCCATCCAGCACGCCAACTCAAACTCATTCTGAAAAGAAAATTTCAACGCTATCCCTTATTGGTTTAATTTTAAGTATTATCGGGTTTGCAATGGACTTTTTCATTCTATCCAACGCATTAGGATTAATCTTTATTGGACTCATCTTGTCAATTGTATCTTTACACAAATCATTTAAAGCAAGTGGAAATAAAGGTTTTATTACCTTCTTCACCTATGCCTTTTCAAACGTTAAAGTCTCTGACAGCCCTGTTAAATTAGATAGTATTGCCTTTATTGTTTCATTTATTCTTTTTATCCTTAACCTTATTGTGTATGCACTCTAAAAAGTCGGAGGTATCTTTTAATGAACTGTAAAAAGGATGAATATTATGTATTGCACTAATTGTGGCACCAAAATTAAGGATGGCGAAATTTTTTGTACCAGTTGTGGACAAAAACAAGAAAACTTAGAGCCAATAGTTGTTGAGTCAAAGGAAATAAATGCGTCAACCGAAGTAACCAATTCTACAAAAACTCCTGAATCCAACATAGCAACTAAAAACAAAAAATCTAAAATTGGTATTCTTTTGCTTTTTGTCATTGGTTTCTTAATTATTGCCTTTTCTGTTTACTTTGTTTCGATTCAATTCTTGACTTTAAAGGATACTAATCTTGTCCCAATTTCTCAACCATCATATAGCTTAAATAATAATATCCTTACACTTTCAATTTCTCAAGAGGATGTCACTATTTATTACCAAATTAATCCAACTGAAAATACGGATATTACTGGTTTATACAAAGATCCACTTACATTAAACGAAAGTGCGGTGATTGAGTTTTTAGCTAAAGACAGCAAGGGAAATCAATCAACAATTGGTAAAGTAATTTATGAAAAGCCAAAAGAGACCTCCCCTTCCCAGGCTCCAGAGGTATCACCAACAAAAGCAGAAAATGAAGGATCTTTGAACCCCAAGATGGAAACTCCTAAAGATCAGCGGTTTTATGAAGAAAGCAAAGGTTCTTGGGTGGGAATCGGCTATAACGAAACTACAAAAGGTGTATGGAGAAACGGCCATTATTTAAGTATCGATAGTGACTATGTCACTTTCCTATCTCCAAATGGTGCTAAAAATATCTTTAGCATTGAAAAATTTCAATCAAATGAAGCGGGTACTGGTGGTATTATTATCTGTGAAAACAGCACTTCAATCCAAGTAAATTTTGGAAAGCCTGGCGACAACCAAATTACTGTTGAAGGTAATGAATATTGCTATTTTGACTCCATGATGTGATTATTAAAAATGGCTTCCCAATGAATGACAGTCTCTTTAAAAAGCACCAACTAATGGTCCACTTTTGAAATAAAAATCTGGACCATTTTTCACTTGACGAAAGTAGAAAATATCGTATTTTCGCTTTCCATTTTGGTGAAGTTGAACCAGTTGATTCTTGAATTCATCCGTATAAGTACGGCGCTCGTGTTTTTGTTTGAACACGGTCATGTTATTCTGCTTTTAGTTTATTGAATAATTTTACAATAACTGTCCAGTTTATTGTAGCCTATCCAGTAATTGTCTTGATAATTCTGTGATGGAAAATTTCTTTGGTATTTTGAAACAAGAAATCTATTATGGAAATACCTTTTATTCTTTTGATGAACTGAAAGCAGCAATAGAAAAATTTATAGTTTATTACAACTGCAAAAGAACCAAACAAAAGCTCGGTTACTTTAGTCCTGTAGATTACAGGCTAAAATATCAAGCTGCATAAAAATCGTGTAGCAACTTCCGTCACTACACGATCAAGTCTAACTTATTGGGGGCACTACAATGTAATCGGTTCTT
This sequence comes from Eubacteriaceae bacterium, assembly GCA_051649025.1. Lineage (GTDB taxonomy): Bacteria > Bacillota > Clostridia > Eubacteriales > Eubacteriaceae > Acetobacterium. Next base: position 69,223 of record JBOFGH010000059.1, on the reverse strand, counting down.
TTTATGTTTGATGGTGGTATGTGATTTTTTATTTGTATTAAAACCTAACTTCAAAAAAGGGTAATCATTTCCCTTTTTCAACTTCAGTTCAAGCCCATTCAGTGCAATGTTATTCTCATTTCTCTAAATAATCAGAATAAGCATTTAATAACTATCGTAGTTTTTTTAAAAATCCATCGAAATTATCAGCGACTTTTTCAATCGTTTCTGTTTCTTGCTCAAAAAAAACAATATTGTTTTCATCTTTTTGGAAACATATATAGTTCCCAAAACTATCCATTGCAAAAGCAATTAGAGCTTCGTTTATATTTTTCAGAAAGGTATTGGCTTTCCAGATATTTTCATCGTCGTCTTTGTTAAACGAAAGTAGTTTTTTAATTGTCCGCTCTGCCGTATTGCTCGTGTCGAATACCTTCACAGAAGGTCGCCCACCATTATTAATTTTAATACAATTAATAAAGTCCTTATCAAATTTGCATTCAAATTCCTTTTCAAAATCAGTAATACAAGCAACATCTCTGAGAGGTTTAATATATTTAAATGTAATCATAATACATTCTCCTTTTAATTTCATCTGTTGTCAGAACCGCCACCCCAGATTGCTTTACCACCAGTGTGGCGATTTGCTTGATGATCATCGGTTTTTACAAGTTGCATCTTACCACTTTCTTCATTGTGATGCCAAGTATAACCATCAGGAGTGTCACCATTTTTGATTTGTTCAAGTTGTTCTGGTGTAAATTGCTTAGCAAATTCAGTATCTCCATTCACTGCATCTTTTAACTTTTCATTACAGTAATTTTCTTGTTTTAAATCCGATGCTTGTAACCTATCATCGGGCAATTGTGTATCAAATTTGCTATCAAAGACGGGAAATACGCCTTCAATTTCAATTCCATTAACAACAACTGTCCTCCTCTCGTATTTCACACCATTTTCCCCTTCTGTGCCTTCTTTACCTTCATTTATGGTTTTTAAATAAAGTTGACCATTTCCGTCAATTGAGAGTTTGTCAAGCTGCGCATCCGAATAATTGAGTTTATCCTTATAATACGCTCTTTCTTCATCAGTAAGTCCGCGTGTTTCCTTCGTTTCGTTATTCTTTACTATTGGCTTGTCAAGTTCTTTATAATCCAAAGTTTTTCCGGGAAATTCCTTGACAAATTCGGACAGTTTACACTCTGTAATAACTGTTTCTGCAAACTGAAAAAATCCATTCATCTAACCTCACCCTCGTTTTCAACAAAGTTTTTCCAAGCCGAAAATATTTCCAATCTGTCTTGTCCACCCTCAGAATTCTGACGCATAAAAGCGTGGCAAATTTCTATTTTCATTTGTTCATACAAATTATCAGTGGTATCATTTATCAAGTTGAGGAGATTTTGATTAAGATCCTCAAAATCTTTAGAAATTATAATTGCATTCTCAACCCTAGTTTTTGCATTTAAAAGCTCTGATATTAACTCCGATAATAAACCGAATTTATCTGTTTGCCATAATTCTAATTTACCTGTTAAGTCGTATTCATTTAACAATTTACGAATACCAAGCTTATTTTTAGTTGAGATACTTGCTGTGTCAAGCAATCTTTCAATAACACCGGTATCAACCACAATATCATCCGATACACGTCCTTTCAATAACAGTTTCAGCAATTCAGTATTGAAGTGTCTATTATTATCAAGACTTAACAAACTATTTTCCCCCTCGTATTCGAATAGCTTTTCATTACAATCAAATTTTTTTATTTTACACAACACTGGCTCTAACCAATCATTTTGATAGATTATTGCTACGCCTTTGGGAAGTTTTGATATTTCATCAAGTTGTTCATCTTTTAGTGCTGCTGCTTTTCCCGCAAGTCGTCTATCGGCTTCATCTGGCAATCGCATAACGATTTTCGTGTTCGTATTACGAATTGCAGACATATCAACAGCGTTTGGTGATTGATCCGCAATGATAAATCCCTCTCCATAAGTACGCATTTCAGCGATTGAATTCGCAAGCAACTCAACAGACTTTCCTGTCATATTAGAACTTTCAGGATTTTGCTCATTAGACGTCCGCTTTAAGATATTATGAGCTTCTTCAAGCACAGTAATATGCTTAAGTGGTAAATTCATACCCTCTGAAAAACATATTCTGTGTTCATTAAGACGCATAACTAAAATGCCCATAATCAGTGATTTTGTTTCAAGTGAACCAACCCTACTTAAATCAATAATGACGTTGCAGTCAAATAAAACTTTATTATCAGTTTCATTCGCACAAAAAATTTGACCGTTAAGTCCATTGGTAAGCGATTTAATTCTTGTGGCAAGCGATCCAATATAGTTGCTTTTAAGTTCTTTTGAGTACGCTGATATTTCAATAACATTCATTATTTCATCTTGTAAATCCGCAAATGTCGGGAACATTTCATCGGAATATGGATTTTTCGAAGTTACTAAATCCCAGCCGCATACTTGATAGGACTGTAAGACCGCATCTTTGAGAATCGCAGGCATAGCGGCATACATCGGCCAACACACGTTAAATATTTCAATCAGTCTGTCAACGTGTTCGAGTATGTGTATTTTATTTGGAAACTTAAACGGGTTGATTTTTAATAATTCAGAATAATCAGGATTAGTGCCTAATACTGTGACATCTAAGTGATTACCAAACACATTTTTGTACTCCCCTTTGACTGGCTCAATGACAAGGAAGGGTACGTCTACTCTTCGGAGCTTGTCAAGCATTTCATATATGGTATTACTTTTGCCCGAACCAGTCGAACCTGTAATAAAGGTGTGCATCGTTAAAGAAGTTCTGTCGAGCTTAACGCTGTTCTTGCTCTCACTGCCCATATTAAACACTTTGCCTAAGTTAATACTTTTCGAGCCTTCGTCACCATCATAACGAACAATCTCTTTGGCAAAATCAGCGTGTTCAATGACAGGGAAACCGCACACAGACTTACGTGGTAATCCCATATGAATAGCCAATTCGTTACCACTAACAAAAGCGCTAGGTGTGACAGGTATAGTCCTATTCCCCATGCTGTACGCAAAAACAGGGTGAATGAAATTCGTTACATAGTCTTTAAGTGCTAATGTATCTTTCGTTTGCTTACCCCAAAAATTCATTGCCGACATTTCGACGCCCGAGTTTTCACCTTTCATCAACGCCTTATAGGTAGACGCCGCCATTTCTGATGTTTCTTGATTGTCCGATAAGAAATAAGCCGCACATTCCCACATACCAAGACTTTCACATTCCTGCAAGCGTTTTAGCTGTGTATCAATACGTTCAAGCGTGCCGATGATGCTTTTGTTTTGCATCGTGAGTTGCATATTGTTGGACGTTCCACTTGTAAAACCTTCTGTTTTGGTATCTGTACTGGAGGTGCTTTTGTTTGTGGAGTTTGTTTCACCAGTTGTATCAGAGGTGTTTTCGGTCGTGGAAGTGCTAATCGAGCTACTGTCGCTCACTGTTTTTTGAACAGCACCTGCAGCAAGACCTATAGCTCCCGATGCTACACCACCAATAGCGAGACTTAACCCACCCGTAAATGGTGCTAACGCAGCACCAACTATACCAACGGCTGCCGCTGTCCCTTTTAATCCCTTTGTAAGACCACTTTCTTGAGAAAGCGAATGGGATTTTGATTCGCTTGTTGACGTACTCATGCCTTTAGTCGACGAAGTGTTATAGGCATATGATGAGCCGGTTGTAACACCGCTTGAAAAAGCATTAGATAAGCTAAGTGCATGGTTGCTGCCATAACTTAACTGCATATTGGCAAAAGGGGATAATTGAGTATAGATGTTCTCATACCCTTTCCTAATTTCCTTTAACTGCCCAGTGCTGGCACCATTTGCAATAACGATGGCGGTGTATCGCTGACCTTGCATCGCTAAGGCTACCTTTTCGAGCCCTTGTAAAAAGGTCTGATTGTTTATGAATTCTGCATCTTTATTGTTTGCAACACATGAAACAGAGGCGATCGACGATGCCTTGAAATTATTTATCAAGGTCTTTGTTTTATCTTCAAGCAAATCTTCAGTTTTAATACCAGGAAATTGTCCCGTAAGTGCATTTTTAAGTGTATCCTTTAATGACTTTGTTGTGCGTTTTGAATCGAGCGAGCGAATACCCATATAAAAATTGGTTTTTTGGCCATCGCTATCGGCAATAATGAATACGGTACAATCCATATTCTGTGCAGAATTAAAAACCGAAGCGAATTTGTATGTTGAATATTCGTCCTTATGATAAACCATTTCATTAATCTTAAACAAACGCACATTTTCTGAAACATTGTTTTCTAGTGTTTTGTCCTCAAGTGGAATGATATCAAACTCCGTAAGTTTTGTAATATAATTTTTAAGAACGATATCATCGATAAGAACAGTTGCTGTGGTAAAATCATTTTGCAAACTATTATACATAGGTATGGGTGGGCTATCAGACCTATTTTTTGTAATTAAGTTGCTCATAAGTTTACCGATTATCCATAAAAATCATAACGCCGCCAATGACAACAAGTCCAACACCAGCTCCAATGACCAACGCTTCGGATAGGGCAATCCCAGTTACCACCACTACAACACCTGCGAAACATACACCTGTACCGATTTGTGTTTTTGTGATTGTTCTATTAGGTGTACCTTTGGTTTTTCGGTCGTTTTCAATCTTTTCGACACGTGCTCCGTAGAGATGTTTGCAGATGTTTTTCAAGAGTTCTACACGCTCTTTAGAGAAGTTGTAAACAACCTGCACCATTTGCTCGTCCATATAATCCTTCGACCAATAAGAAATATCATCGTTTAATTTTTCGCCATCATGTACATCAAAAAGTCCAGTCAAATTACTGGATAAATCAATCATTTGATTGTATTCTAAAAATGTTGGATCTACCACCAAGCTGTCTTTCAACATTATTCTAACTGTTCTAAGATCGCCGCCTGCCACTGCGTTTCTAAATTCCTGTGTAATTGCCATTGTGAGTTCCTCCTCTTTTTATATGTCAAGAATATCAGCCATTTTTTTCTGTATTGCTTCGAGCCAAGCCAAACGCTCTTTGGCCTTGTTAATGGTTGTTTCTACGTTCTTACTGTTTGTTGCACAATCTTCAAGTTCACCTAGTTTGTTTTTTAGAACCTTATCAAGCTCATCAAATTCTTTGTTGAACGCATGCTTAACTTCCGTAGCTTTTGATTTTGCATATTTAACAGCACTGTCGCTATTGTCAAACAGCTGCTTTTGTATGGGAGCAAAGAATTTTTGTGCAAGCCCCGAGCCGTCAACATACTCTTGGTTTTTGTATTTTGTCTTGAAATATCCGTCTTCTTGGAACCATGTCCAAGGCTTAAACCACTTTTTATCACTATTGTCAACCCATTCATTCCCATCCTCAACTTCTTCGGTGTGGACAAAAGATGATATTAAACTATCAATATCTATAGTCCTACCCATGTCACCTTTCATTAACTTAAATGGGTCAACGGAAACATTGCCGACAGGTACTTCACTCGCTAATGCTGCAATCTTGTTTTTGTATTCGTTCAATAAGTCCTGTGCATTTTTTTCTATGTGTTTAGTCACCGCATCTTCCAGTTTGATTTGTATGTCGGCTTGCAATTCTTCTACAAATTTAACAAAAGCCATACAAATGCTCTCTGCCTCTTTTTTTGACAACTTTTTATTGCTGCTGCTCTCTGCTTGAGTAGAAATCCCTTTTTGTGCTTCTTTAATAATGGCGTCAGTTACAGCCCTAATCTCTTTGTCGTAGTTGATTGCGTCAATCTTTTCCTTAAATTTCTTGGCTTCATCGCCACTTTTTAGCTTTGCTTTTATTTTGTCAATTTGACCAAGAATCTCTTTCTGTTTGTCTTGATTCTCTGCAATTTTTTGTTTTGCATTCTCAGAGGACTCTGCACTTTCGAGCTTTTTCGAAAAGGTATCCACGATATTTTTAACCTTTGCTGTCTTTGCATACTTCTTAACATACATCTGAATAGCAAGCTCTATTGGTATGATACCAGTATGGATTAATGCTTCATCATAAGTTTCTTTGCTTTCTTTTGCTTTGGCAAGCTCAGCTGTCACCTTATCACGAACACTCGGTGTAAGTGGGGCATAGTTTTCAAGGTGTAGCATATCTGTTCGATTTATTCTACTCACCTTTAGTTCCGTTTCGTCACGCAAGTCTTTATCTGTATTTTGATTATCCGACTGCAGCGTTCGAATATTCAATGCAGGTAACGCAGCGGCTGGGTAAATATGTGGATTATAGATACCCTTGTCCTCTAAATATTTTTTGACGTTTTCAATCGAATCCTCAACGCTATCTTCGCCTTCCCTAAAATCATCAAGCTTATTTACAATAAACATAAACCTATCTTTGGACTGCTTGTCGCCAATACTCATACTTTTGGCAACGTGGTCAAGCAAATTACTATCATCTTCAACACCAAGCTGTGTAGCATTTAGAACATAAATCACAAGTGCCTTTGTTGATTCTGAGAGCATGCGGTAGGTAGCCACTTTGTGATTAGGGTCTCTTGAATTGTTCGGTCCAGGTGTGTCAACCAAAATTAACGCCACTTCTTCAGGTGTGACAAAAGGAATGTCGCCTTCGACTTTTATCACAGACACGCTTGGATTGTTATTAAGAGCTTGCATAATCTCAAGGTTAAGCTCAGGATGTGCTTCGATTAAATCGTCATTTTTACCGTATACAGTCGCTCTAAACATTTTATCGTTGTTGTCTTTAATTTTCGTAATAGTAGCTGTACAGGCTTCTTGTTTTGCAGGCATCAACTTTTGTCTTAACAAAGCATTGATAAGGGTTGATTTCCCCGCACTCATCGTTGCAACAACATTCACCTCAAAATCACTGCTTTTGGCAAGCTCGAAAGCCTTTATTATATCTGGTTGTTTTAGCTCATCAAAAGGTCCTTCTTTGATTTCCGCAAACAACAAGTCAATAGCCGCTTCTTTGTCGCCTACTTCTTTAGCAGGTATATGTTCACATTCGATGGTTATGCCATGATCACGTGCATCCTTAGCAACGGCAAGCAAATCCTCATAATCAAGGACAGTGCCATGGAAAGTCACTTTGAAATTTTCTGTGTTACACTCATCTTTAAGGATTTCTGGCAAATCCTCAAGCCACTCTTGCAGACGCTCACTGCCTTTGTTTAATTTGCTATTAGATTTGACAGGGATTCCATCCACTGAAATATCCGTTTCTAATTTGTAGGGATTGTACTTAATGAATATGTGCTTCATCATTTAACTCCTTTGTAATAGTATTTGTTCTAAGCCAAACAAACCGCTTTTAATTAATATATCCATACCCTTGACATACTTAATAACGGTATGGCTAATTAATGGTAGGTCGTAAAATTTAGTAAGATCAAATTCTGGCTTACTAAATTTTTTCGAAAGAAGAGCGTATTCATCAGTTTCATCCTCATTCAACGCCCTCCCTGAAAGAAGCTTTTTTGCAAGCATTCCTGCGTAACTTGAAGTTGGATAAATTACTGGATTTTCAAAGCCCAGCTTAACCAAGTCTTTTTTTAGGTTTTCTACACTCTTGGCAATCGAATCCTCTTCTTTTCTGAAGTTATCCACTTTGTTCAGAACAAAGATGATTTTGCGCTTAGCAACATTATCACCAATAAAGGACAGATACTTATAATCGTCATCTGTGCCAACATTTTCTGCGTTCACAACATAAACCAATGTATCATAATCTGACAAGATAAGATGCTTTTTTGTAAGTTCGCCATGCTCTTTGTTTGTTGCGGAATTAACTCCAGGAGAATCAATGATACACAAACGGGATGTCTTCTGAGCGATCAAATTAAAATGTGTTGCAACGATTATACTATCACTTGTATTGCGTTCATCATCTTCCATAAGTTCTTTTTTCTTGGCATTAAGGTTGAATTCATAATCCCATTCGTGCGTATAATTATCTTCAAATGCTTGGTCGTATATGTAATGTATTTTAGCGGTACAAGCATCATTCATTGTTTTATTCAACACCTTACCTACTAACGCATTAACCAAAGTAGATTTGCCAGCACTCATATTGGCGGTTATTAACACGTGTTTTTTAGGCATGGAAAGGAATGTCTTGTTTTTTTGCCAACACGTTATTTGGTATTTCGCCAAACCAAATTCTTCTGAATTGCCTATGTCTTCATATAGCAAGGTGTACAACCTCTCAATTTTCTGATGATAAATTTCATTTAAAATCGACTTAATGCCATCTACTAATTTTCTAGCTAAAGCCTTATTGCAAAAAGCATTTAACACAAAAACATCGCATAGTAGGCAATACCCATATTGAGAAATTCTTAATTCTTTGAAATCATATTTGTTTTCAATAACTTTCTTAACATATGCTTTATCAGCAATTTCATCAATAGTATTGATATCGCTTGACAAAAATTCACTTCGATAATTGGCAAGCATTACTTTTGTTGTTTCAATTCCTTTTGAATACTTTAGAGAAAAATACTCAAGCACAGCAAAATATTTAGATTTATAATTAGCTGCTTCCTTTGCTATCGGGTGCATTGAAAAAGAATTGCAAAGAATGAACCAATCAATATCTATCTTCATATCAACCCCCTTATTCTCTTTCTTTTAGTAATGCCCTTGACTCCCCAAGGGTACAAAACACCTTCTCCATTGGTTACACTCCTAATTTCTACAACTACCGTTCTTCTCATTCGGTATCCCTCGTTCTTAATTCTTTTTTACACTATTCACTTTTCATTCAAAATTATATAAAATCTACCTAGACAGTAATTGTCCAAAATAAAAAAATCAATTTTCTTCTGACAAAATAAAAATGATAAGTCCACCACCAGCCCTGTCTCTATAAATTGCTTCTAACCCCCTATTTAGTCGAGCCTTACATTCTCTTATTTGTACCAAATCGTTGCATCACATTTGCGTTAACACGCTATTTAATTCATTTGAAAAAAACTTTTTCTATCCTATTTGATTTATATTCAAACTAAGAAGCATCCTCTTCATTATACGCTTTTGTTTCATTATTATCAATTTTTTTATGTATAAATATCACTTTTTTATTTCACCTCGTTTTCTTATTGTTTAAGACTATTCTTTTATAATTATCGCTCCATTTTGAGACTTTAAAACAACATGTAGTCTCAACCAGTTGCATTTGCCTGACATAATTTTTCTTCGTGACTAAGATTTTGCTTTAGATCTCTTTCAGATTCCTCTTCACGAAAGACACCCTTATCATCACCTAGTTGTCATCCATGCCTGTCGCACATAAAAAGAGAAGCACTAAAAAAAATAATTTTTAATACTTCTCTTTTACAAATTTTTTGGGGCTTATTTAAATTGATTGATAAGAAAAACATTCTTCCTCTAACGTTCCTAGCCATAAAGGCGGTGTCTTTGTAATCATAATCAATTTTCGATTATGAACCTCAGCTACTTTTGCAAAACCATTTTTATTGTCATAAAACTCAACCTTATTGCAATAAGGGATTATTTTTTTTAAGTATTTAAAACGGTTATTGAATCTTCTTATTACATCTTGTGTATCGATGTGATGGCCACCTTCAAAAACTCTGTTCTCTATTCTCTGAATACTTTTTTCAGCGGAATCTAATCCAATGTAATTCAGTTCAATAAAAAAATTCCTTTCATAAGCTGCTTTTACGGTTTTAAAAACTTGATTACTCATTAAAGTTGTTTCTTGTGTGAAGTTAAGACCATTATCTAAACAGTATTTCATTTTGCTTAAAGCTATTTTTCCAGCTTCAAAATTAGATCCTATTTCTTTGGCTATTTTGTCGACATCTATTGTCTCTCCGAGATCATCTCTAAGAGGTTCTATGGCTCCAGTGTAGCTTGACTTCCCCACCCCATTTACGCCAGCTATAATGATATATTTTTTCATTTTGAATGGTCTCCTAATCATAGTTTTTAGAATTATTTTCTTTAGTTTTACAAACAACACCATACTAAATAATATTAAACACTTGAACCGAATTTAATTTCTCAGCAGCATTTTTCATATATATTACAGCATATTTTAAATTTACTTTTTTGTCAATGAAACAACATGGATTCAGAGAAAAATCTCTGAATTTAAGGTAAAAAAACAACCTCATCCAAAGACCAGGTTGTACGTTTCAAATTCAATCAACTTTAGGTTAAATTATCCATTCTCTCTTTATTCACTTTCTCATCCACCATCACAAACAGCTTAGACCTCGCCCTGGACACTGCTATATACATATACTTCGAAAAATTTTGAGCGAATATCTTATTCATATCAACTAATACAACCACTTTTGAATCCAGGCCTTTAAAACCCTGGATGGTGGCATAAATTGGCTGGTTTCTCTGGTTTGCTTTGTTTTCATTGATTTCATTCATACCGCCCTGTTTATCCATTGCTGGTTTTAATTGAGAATTTTCATACTTTTTCGGTGACAAGAAAACCACATCTTCCATCTTTACCTTTTCTTTTTTTAAATATTTCATCAAACTGTTCAGAGAATTGTCAAAGTTCTCTTTTTTTTCATAATTGATTACAGAGACTTCTTCGCCATCTTCTCGGAGCAATTCTTTGCTTTCATAAGAACTAATTTTTGAATTAAAACCTGCAATCTGTCGGGTATTCCGGCAATTGGTAAATAAGCTGAATTTCGTATTTTGATACAATTCAAGGATTTCGAGCCCTTCTTCAAACTGTGGGTTAAACAGGTTCTGTTTTTCATCATAAAAAATCGCCCATTTTCCCTTTTCAAGCCCCCCTCTCAGTAAAAGGTCAAGACAATAAAGATAATTGGCTCGTAGCATATCCTGTGCTTCGTCAATTACCAGTACATCATATTGGATGTTTATCAGTTCAGCTAGGGGCATCGCTTTTAACCATTGATAGCACTGTTCAGGCATAATCTCTTCAAAATATACCTTGTTGTCTTGGTTTAGCACATTTAAATCAATTGGAACCAGGTCGCCAAACAAACCATGGATATTTATGATTTTTAAACCATCCCTGGATTCAGTCTCCTGATTCAGGCGATTAGCTAGGTTCTTATTAAATGTGAGATAAAGTACCTTGTGACCATTTTCCACTTCTCTTTTTGCATGGTCCAACGCACAAAATGTTTTACCAGTTCCTGCCCCACCTTTAATTAACAAATGGCGATTGCCTGCCAAACCTTTTATCACAGCTTTCTGATCTTCAGTTGATCTTAACAAATAGCGTTCTACCTCTTCAATACGACTCCCAAGGCTTGGTTGAAAAAGAAATTCCCCCCTCAAATAATCAACAATTTCCTTTATATCATGGATAGATAAAGTCGATGGAATCGACCGTTGCTGATCCCGCCAGTACTCAAAAACATTGTTTAAATACCCAGTAATATCTGGGCTCAGTGCATCATAAATAATCTCAGGGATGATTTCTTCCCCCTTGGATGTAAATTCAATGTCTGGAAAAACAACGCCAGAGGCAAAAAGAATGCTGTTGAAATAAACATTGTTTCTGAATCGTGCTTTGATGATATTTTTTAACGAAAACATATTTCCAGTTACTTGAGCAAAAGGACTCTCATTTTTCTTAATTTCATTGCCATAACGGTCTGTAAAAAACCATTGCCCTTTTCGGCATTCCACACGCCCACCTTTGATCTCCAGGCATGCGATGCCGAGTTCACATACCACAACAAAATCGATTTCTCCATAAACCTTGGAATTATGTTTCGGTAATCCGAGGGAATGTAGAATGACTGCATTTTTTAGTTCTAGTTCCTGTAAAACCTCAAACATTTTTCGCTCTGCAGAGCTTTTTACCTCGTCACCGCAGTAGGGTGGCAGGAATACTGGTTTCTGTCCCATTAATTATCTTACTCCTTTTATGTCATTGTTTTAGTTTGTTCTCTCTCTTTAAACTCGAAGATCCCAAAACAACTTCGCTTAAACAGATCTGATTTCTATTCAATTTCTGAAGTATTCCCTTTCATTATACGCTTTTATTTCATAATTTCCAAACTTTTTATATGAAAAATATCGCCTTTTTCTTTACTTCTAAAAATTTTGACCATTGTTTTTTTACATAAAAAAACCTGCTACTTACGTAACAGGTTCTATCTAACATCAACTTTGATGCGTCATTCTTGGTGGCGGAGAAGGTGGGATTTGAACCCACGCACCGCGTTAACGGCCTATACCCTTAGCAGGGGCACCTCTTATAGCCACTTGAGTACTTCTCCACTATAAATTTAACATTCTATTAAATTAAAAAGCATTTGATGGCCGAGAGGGTGGGATTCGAACCCACGTGGGCTTGCACCCTAACGGTTTTCAAGACCGCCCCGTTATGACCACTTCGGTACCTCTCGCTATTCAAAATGCAAGATTAATATTATCAGTGAATGTATCATTTGTCAAGGGAAAAATTAATTTTCCCACTAATTTTAACTATATTTTTTCTATCCAGTTCAAAGGATCATCAATCTGACCCGTTTGGATTCCATAAAGGGTGTCATAGATTTTTTGAGAATAGCTTCCAATCTGTCCATCGTTAAACGTCATCGTTCTATCTTTCCAACCAAGTACACCAATGGGAGAAATAACCGCGGCAGTTCCTGTCGAAAATACTTCTTGAACTTTTCCCTCACAATAAAGATCATATAGCTCATTGATTGTAATGCGTCTTTCAACGACTTTTTCGCCCCATAATTTTAGTAACTCAATAACACTTCTTCGGGTAATCCCATTAAGGATGGTGCCTTCAAGGGTCGGTGTTATAAACACATCATCAATTCTAAAAAAGACATTGCTTGTTCCCACTTCCTCGATGTATTCTCTTTTCTCCCCATCTAACCATAAAATTTGCTCATAGCCATTGGTTTGAGCTCGAAGCTGTGCTGCCAATCCGCTGGCATAGTTTCCTCCACATTTCGCCTCTCCAGTGCCACCTCGAACTGTTCTTGCATAAATGTCTTCTACGTAAATCTTTCCAGGTTTAAGCCCACCTTTATAGTAAGAGCCTACAGGAGACATAATGATCATCAATTTATAGCTTTTAGAAATCCGAACCCCAATAAAAGGGTCTGTTGCAAAAATAAAAGGACGTATATAGAGGGACGTTCCTGGAGCTGTGGGAATACACTTTTCATCAAGTTTAACCAGTGTTTTTAAGGCAGATAGTAAAAACGCTTCATCGATTTGAGGAATACACATCCGTCGATTTGATAAATTCATCCGTTTAAAATTTTCTAATGGTCGAAACAATTGAATCTCACCATTGGGTGTTTTATATGCTTTTAGTCCTTCAAAAACCTCTTGGGCGTAATGGAGTACCATTGCTGACGGCATGAGTTCAATTGGTCCGTAGGGTAAAATTTCTGGATCATGCCACCCAAGCCCTTCATCATAATCCATAACAAACATATGATCTGAAAACTCAACCCCAAAAACTAAATTTTCTTCATTGATGTTTTCTTTTCTTTGAATTGCTTTTTTTATCTTAATCTCCATTATTTTCCTCCTAATTCTAAGGCACGGTTGTTTTTAAATATACTATAGTATAGCAATTTTTGTATACAAAATACAAGTATAATTTCCATTTCACATTGTATTAAAAAAAAACAAAAAGGGATGACTTTCATCACCCCTTTTCATTAATCTAGAATAAATATTTCAATATTCCGTCGACCCCATTGGATACATTCACCTTCGGTATCCATAAAGATATCGATCACCCCATGTCCAACGGCACCACCTGTATCTTCCACCACATAAGTTCCTCCAAGGGCTGGAATATACACCGTTTTGCCTAAAATTCCCGGCCAACCTGCAATGGTTCTTCCCACTTGTGGCCAAGTCCCCGTTGCGGTTCTATTTCCTGTATGGGTATAAGCCGTCGCACTTACTGTCATTCCACCAGTGGAACCACCTAAGGCAACGCTACTTCCTGATGGTTGGCTAGCATTTTGAGGGGTTGTTTTTGCAGATTGGACTTCTTCGGCAACCACCGTTTCTGTCCTACCTATTCCAATTTCTAATTTCTCTTCTACTGCCATTGCAACCACATCTTCTGCTAATAGTTCTCTACTAACTTCAATGCCATTTTCAAAACGAATCCGTTCTTTTACATTACTTATCCCTTTTTGTCCCGGTTGCACCACTCTTTGAGTCCCCTCTGGCAACTCTGGGTTCTCTATTTGTGTACTTACAAAGGGCATTTCTTTTTGATTTGCCGATTCAATTAAGCGTACACGTGTTACTTTTACTTCCTTTGTTTTTTCTGTTAGCTTAGTATCAAGGGCTGGTTCGACTCGATCATCACCACTGAGTTGAATATCATATTCTTCTAACAACTCCTCAACGGTTTCACCCGAAAGCTTATAAGCAATTGTTTTTCCATCAACGAGTAAGTTTCCTACGAGCTTTTTTTGAATATCAACTTTATCAACATCCTTTAATAAGGTTAACAGGTCAAAACTGTATTTATATTCCGCCCCTGTTGGAAAATGGTTTGTATCAAGCACTACCGCAAGTGTATCGAGAAGTTTTCCTTTAACAGTGGTTTCTTTTCCTTCAAAACTAACAACAATCTCTTTTTCGATGGTGAAAGCACTGCTGACCCCTACAATAAAAAATAAAATCAAAGCAATGATTCCAATTTTCACTCCAGGAAATCGTTTTAAAAACGGACTCGAATTATGATTTTTTCCCATAAATAAATCCTCTCATTTACAATAAAATTGTAATCAATAGTTACATATTTGTTACACAAGTCTATCATTTCGTGAAATATGTGTCAAGTTTTTTGTGGTTCAAAAGGGGTGCATAAGGTGACACTTTCCCATTAATAACCTTTGATTTCCCCCGTTCTTATGCTATAATGGGGACAGGATATTATTTTTTGACGTTAAATTATTTTTTTGTGGTAAGGAGTCCTTTTATGCCCACTCTAGGTACGCTAAAACTTTCAGTGCGAGAGCTTGTTGAATTCTCTTTGCTTTCTGGCGATATTTCCTCCAGCTTTTCAAGTTATCAACAAGCCGCTGATGGCTCTCGCATTCATCGCCTTCTTCAAAAAAAAACTGATGATAGCTACACTCCTGAGGTATTTATGACCCATTCCCTTATTCATAAGAATTTTCTATTTATCGTTTCTGGCAGAGCTGATGGGGTCATTAACCTCCACAACAACTACACAATTGATGAAATAAAAACGATTGGGCATGACCTCCCTGTCAATGCTGACGACGCCCCTTTCGTTCATTGGGCCCAGGCAATCTGTTATGGTTATTTTCTCTCTCAAGAAAAAGAACTTCCAAAAATTAATCTTCAATTAACTTATTATCAACGAGAAACAAAAGAAGTCCGACGTTTTCGCAAGGAATACACCATTGATGTATTAAAACAACATTTTTGTCGTTTTTTAGATACTTACGTGCTTTGGGCGGACATGCAAAATACTTGGGTTAACCAACGAAATGCTTCGATTCAAGCCCTTCCTTTTCCCTTTGATGATTTTCGCCCTGGTCAACGTCGATTATCTGTTTCTGTTTATAAAATCATCCTTAATCATCGTCGCCTTTTTTGCCAAGCTCCCACTGGAATTGGCAAAACCATCTCAACCCTTTTCCCTGGAATTAAAGCTTTGGGAGAGGGACAGATTGAAAAGATTTTCTATTTTACCGCCAAAACCATTACCCGACAAGCCGCCCTCAATGCTATCCAACAAATGCAAAATTCGGGACTGAAAATTAAAACCCTTGTCTTAACGGCTAAGGATAAAATATGTTTTTTACCCGAACGGGACTGTAACCCAGAAAATTGTGTTTATGCAAGAGGTTACTACGATCGACAAAAAGATGCCCTTTTTTCCATGCTTCAGCACTATGACCTTTTTACAAGAGAGATCATCGAATCCGCGGCTAAAGCTTGGAAGCTTTGCCCCTTCGAATTATCCCTTGACCTTTCCACCTGGTGTGATGTGATTATTGGAGACTATAATTATCTTTTCGATCCCATTGCTTCTCTTGGGGTTTACTTTGCTGAAAATGAAAATGCTTTTCTTTTTTTAATTGACGAAGCTCACAATTTAGTTGATCGTTCTCGATCCATGTTTTCGGCTGAACTTTCTAAATCGGATTTTCTTCATCTAAAAAGGGAACTCGGAAAAACCGCTCCTGGTCTTACTAAAATTACTCAAAAGATTAATGCCTTATTCATCGACTATCGGAAAACCTGTGTAAAAGAAAGCTTTCGTTTTTCAAAAACTTCCCTTAAGGACTTAAATGAAGAGCTCTTAATTTTTTCATTCACCTGTGAACATTGGCTTGAAAAAAATCCAGAGTCCCCTCATCATGCCCTTGTTTTAGACCTTTATTTTAAAACGCGATTCTATTTAAAAATTTCTGAGTATTATAATGAAGGCTATACCACGTTTATTAAGACCCATGGCAGTGAGGTGATCATCAAACAACATTGTCTTGATCCCTCCCCACTTTTAAATGCCACAATGAAACTCGGGGCTTCAACTATTTTATTTTCAGGGACTTTGACTCCCATGAATTACTTTATCGATATTTTAGGAGGGGGTGAAAATACAAACGCCCTTTCTTTGCCCTCTCCATTTATCAACGACAACCTGGGGCTTTATATTGCCTCCGAAATAAGCACTCGCTATCGCCATCGAGAGGACAGCATCTTACCAATTGTTGAAATGATTCACACCTTTATTCAAGGGAAAACCGGAAATTACATTGTTTATTTTCCATCGTATGCTTACATGGAAAATGTATTTTCTCAATTTATTAAATCCTATCCCGAGATTAAAACCATTTCCCAAATACGGGAAATGGATGAAGTTTCACGTGAAACGTTTCTTAATGCCTTTGAAATTCAAAGTGATGCCATCTTTTTGGGATTTTGCGTTTTAGGTGGCATTTATTCAGAAGGAATCGATTTAGTTGGAGATCGCCTTATTGGAACTATTATTGTGGGAGTTGGACTCCCCATGCTAAATACTGAAAGCGAAATTCTAAAAGAATACTACGAAGAAAAACAAGGGTCGGGTTACGCCTTTGCTTATCAATATCCTGGGATGAATAAGGTCCTTCAAGGGGTTGGTCGGGTGATTCGAAGCGAAACCGACAAAGGGGTCGCTTTACTCATCGATAATCGTTTTACCCAATGGCAGTATCGTCAACTCTTCCCAGATCATTGGCAGCATTACCAAATTGTTAAATCCTCTCTTTCTCTAAAAGAAAAACTTGAAATATTTTGGAAAGATTCCAAAGATGTTCTTTAGGTGACCAGGATATACTATGTAAAAAACATGAACTAGACAGGAGGCTTCATGCTCAAAACAGATGATAATAAGGCTATTATAAAAATTTTACAAGAAAATTTGATTGAATGGTTCAGAATTGAAAAAAGGGATCTTCCATTTCGCCAAACAAAAGACCCCTACGCCATTTGGATTTCAGAGATCATGGCACAACAAACACAGATTGATACCCTCATCCCATATTACAACCGATTTATGGAAAAATTTCCTGACGTGGGCACTTTAGCAGAAGCTTCAGAAGAATCGGTTATAAAATCATGGGAAGGGTTAGGTTACTATTCCAGAGCCCGTAATCTCCACAAAGCTGCAAAATTAATTGTCCAAGAGCATCAGGGTATTTTCCCAAATACATTTCCTTCCCTTATTAAACTGCCTGGGATAGGGCCCTATACTGGTGGTGCCATTGCAAGCATAGCCTTTAACGAACGGGTAAGTGCTGTTGATGGCAATGTTCTTCGGGTGATTAGTCGATTTTGCAATAGTCGTAGGGATATTGGCGATGAAAAAACAAAAAAAATAATCACCCAATGGATTGAAGAAATTTTACCTCCTGCCGTTGGGGATTTTAATGAAGGGATTATGGAACTTGGGGCATTAATTTGCACTCCCCAAAATCCCAAATGTTCCCTGTGCCCTATTCAACTGGGTTGCCAATCCTTTAAAAACGACTCTGTCCATGAAATTCCTGTGAAAAAGAAAAAGCAGAAACAAATTCGAAAAAAAATGGAAGTTGCTTTCGTCGAATATGATCATTCTTATTATTTTGTAAAGCGCCCTACCTCAGGGCTTCTTTCTGAAATGTGGTCCTTTCCTATTGTAGAGGAAAACCTTGGAAATGGGGAGGATATTAAAAGCATTCTCCTAGAAAGCTTTTCATTTTTAAACCCACCCGTCTATCTTGGCGAAAGTCGCCATGTGTTTTCTCATGTTATCTGGGAAATGAAAGTCTATCATTTTAAACTTTCCACAATTGTTTCAGAATCCAAAGAGCCCTATTTCTCTAAACCTTCAAAAGATCAATTTAAATCCATTGATGCGATCGATGAATTAGCTTTGCCGATTGCCTTTTCAAAGCTTCTTCCATTAATTACCAAATAGAAAAAACCACCTAAGCACAAGATTTAGGTGGTTTTTTTCATCACTATTTTATTCATCCAAAAAGAAGATTTCGATGTCTCGCCTTCCCCATTGGGTACATTCGTCCTGGGAATCCATATAAATATCAATAATGCCCTCAGTTACTGCCCCACCCCGATCTTCTACAACAAAAACCCCATTAAGGTCCGGAATATATACCCGTGTTCCAAAAGGAATGCCATCCCATGTTGCAATGGTTCTTCCAGACTTTGGCCATGTTCCAGAAGCAGTTCCATTGCCTGTTGCGGTATAGGCCGTTGCATTAACCACCATCCGATCTCTAAAACCATTTTCATTCACAGATGATTCTATTTTTTCAGAGGTACTTTCCTCAACATTGACCCTTCCATTAACAGAAATAACCGTTCTGTCTTTAGGTAATTTTAGAGTGGTTCCAGGGCCAACCTCAATTATTTCTTCCATGGTTGGTTCAATAATCTCTTGAGCTATCACTTCTTTTCCTATTTCAATCTCATTTTCAAATCGAATTTGTTCTTTTACTTCGTCGATTCCTTTTTTACCTTCTTGGATCACCTGATAAGTCCCTACATTTAATTCAGGATTCACCGTAATACTCACTGGTATTGGCACTTCTTTTTTCTCGCTTTTCAAAGCCTCAAGCCGAACCCGTACCACCCGAATTTCTGAATTTTCTTCACTAAGAGTTGTTTCAATTGAAGGGATTGTAAAATCATTTTCATGAAGTTTAATCCTTTTTTCTTTCAAAAGCTCTTCCACCGTTTCTGTCCCAGTTGAATAGTAAATTTCTTCCTGATCTACTTTAATGACGCCATCAATCTTTTTCTTAATTTTTACCTTTGAAATGTTTTGTAAGATTTGATTCAAACTTTCGCTATAATCAAAGGCGCTATCATTGGGAAGGTCATTTCTTCTTAATACACTTCGAAGTGACTCTAAGTATTTCCCTTTAATTTCTATTTCTTTGTTTTCTATGGCAACAATAATGCTTTTTTCTGTTAGTGCTCGCGGAAACCCTATAACTAACAAAATTAGCAATATCAATCCACCTAGCAAAACCAATATACGTTTCTTATTAAGCTTAGTTCTGTTTTTATTTTTATTTCTATTTTCACTCATATGTTTTTTAATGATGCCTCTCAACTTTAAATCGCTTAAGAATAAAGTCTTGGTCACTATCCAGTATGCCTGCTTTTTTCTTTGCAATATTTATTTGTTCTTCTGGTGATTCGACACCCTCTAAATCGGGTAAAAGCAAACCACGATGTAATTCTTTTTCTACAATCACCCCATAAATTTTAGGGTCTAAGTCTTTTATTCCTTCTATTTCTTCGGGCTCCCCTAATACATCCACACATACTTCAATCTCCATTAGTTCCGATTCTTCAACGGGTAAAAAACGGGGATCGTAGGCGGCAGCCTCAATGGCATTTCGAATGATCTCTTGGGCTATATTTTCTGTCACAGGGGCAGTTGTCCCGATACATCCCCGTAGCTCCCCTTTTTTATGAAGAGATACAAAAACACCTGCCTGTCTATTTTCCAGTTCTTCCTTACTTTGAGAAGGGATATCAACCTGATCTTTATAGTGTTCAAAATTAAGTTTTCTTCCCCTTTGAGCCCAGGCGTTCACCGTTGCCCTTGCCAAAGCAACAAATGCGCCTTCATTATTTCGACGCTCTTTATAAGAAATGACTTTGTCTTCCTCATATTTTTTTATCAAGCTTGGTATTTTCCCATCTTCCAACGCAATATACCCAGATAAGTACCCAACCCCAAAAGGTCCTTCATAAGAAAATAAGGTCGTCTTAGTTTCAAATCCATCCGTAGCCCCTAATCCCATGACAATTGGGCGTAAGCCACACTGCCCAGCAGGTTCATAAACCTGATGTGGTATGGTAAGAATTGAGTAAAAATCTTTGTTTTCAATTCCCTTAATAATATTCTCATCAAAAAGGGCTCCCATGGGATTGTAATGATAAGGTCCCTCTTCCTTTAAGCAATGGGAAAGATCTGCACTGACCAAAATCATGGCCTCTCGCCCCCTTGCTTCAATTGCTTCACGAATGACAGCGCCCATTTCATAAAGCTCAATCAAGCTTAGTTCTCCAATAGTAATATGCACAATTTTATAATCCTGATAATAGCGATCGATAAAAGAAAGGGGGACCATCACACCATGATCCAAGTCTAAAGATATCTCATATTCTTCTGCTGTTTTTTGGTTCAAAAAAATACTGTGGCAATGGTTTTTAGCTAAAGAAACATTTAGTTCATCTAGCAATCCCATATCACAGGCTTTCTCCATTTCTATGGATTTTTGCCCAAATTTTTCGAGATTTCCTTTCATCTGATGTTCGTAGACAACAGCTACTCCATCTCTAAACACATTGCCATGGGGTGTAATACACACAATGGTTTTAGGCTTTAATTTCGCAACCACCATCCCCAAATCTCTTAAGCCCCGAATTGTTTTTTCTGCTTCTATTTCCTTGCCTTCTCCAATTTCCGGAATCAAAACCGGTGGATGGGAGGCAATACCAATTCCTTTTAAGTACATCCCTACATTCTCCCTTTGTATTGATAAAAAAGCCTACCCTTTGACTTTTTCGGGTAGGCTTTTGGTATGCTCATATTAACATAAATCTAAAATTCAAACAACCTTTCCAAAAACAATTTAAAATATTAATCCTTTAAATTATAGAAGGAATCCATTCCACCATAAATTGCTAATTGTCCTAAATGTTCTTCAATCCTCATCAATTGATTATACTTAGCAACCCGATCCGTTCTTGAGGGTGCTCCCGTTTTAATTTGCCCTGCATTAACAGCCACCACCAAATCCGCAATGGTCACATCTTCTGTTTCCCCAGAGCGATGAGAAACAACAGCCGTATATCCAGCTCGTTTTGCCATTTCAATGGCATCCAGAGTTTCTGTAATGGTGCCAATTTGATTAACCTTAACTAAAATTGAATTTGCAACCCCCAATTCAATTCCTTTTTTCAATCGCTGGGTATTAGTAACGAAAAGATCATCCCCTACCAATTGAATTTTCTTGCCCAAACGTTTTGTTAACAGCTCCCAACCTTCCCAGTCATCTTCGTCCAAGCCATCCTCAATGGAAATAATTGGGTATTTTTCAATTAACATCTCATAAAAATCGATCATTTCGACTGCGGTTTTTTCTACCCCTTCACCTGACAATTTATATTTTTTTGTTTCTTTATCATACATTTCGGTTGCTGCTACATCCATCGCTAATTTCACATCTTCTCCTGGAACATAACCAGCACCTTCAATGGCTTTCACAATCACTTGCAACGCCTCTTCATTCGAGCCCAGGTTTGGGGCAAATCCCCCTTCGTCACCAACGGCTGTTGCTAAGCCCTTGCTTCCTAATACTTTTTTTAGTTGATGAAAGATTTCTGCTCCCATTCGCACAGCTTCTTTAAAGGTCTTTGCTCCCACAGGCATAATCATAAATTCTTGAATATCCACATTATTATCTGCATGCTCCCCACCATTGATGATGTTCATCATGGGTGTTGGCAATGTTTTTGCGTTCACCCCACCAATGTATTTAAAAAGTGGCATACCCAAAGATTCAGCCGCTGCATGAGCAACTGCCATAGAAATTCCTAAAATAGCATTGGCTCCTAGCTTCCCCTTATTCTCTGTCCCATCTAAGGCAATGAGTGCTGCATCTACAGAAATTTGGTCGGTCGCATCTAATCCAATGAGATATTCCGCTGCGTACTCCACATTTTCAACGGCTTTTAGCACACCTTTTCCAAGGTACCTTTGAGGATCTTCATCCCTTAATTCCACCGCTTCAAAGGCTCCTGTTGATGCTCCCGATGGCACAATGCTTCTTCCCATTGAACCGTCTTCAAGGTAAACATCCACTTCCACCGTTGGATTCCCTCTGGAATCTAAAATTTCTCGTCCTATGATATCTTCAATATACGAACTCATTTCTTTGTCCTCCTGAATGATTATTATTTGTTTATACCCCTATTCTAGTTTCCCAACCTTTAAATAAGCATTAATGTGCATTCACTGCGAGGTCAAGTATTCCGATATGGCTACTAAATATATCATTTGTTAAGATATCCGTCTCCTTCATCTTCATAAATTTACATTCCACTATGGTTCTACTAATATCAACAGGAAACTCATCAGGAAGTTTGTCCTGGGATTAATTTACATTCCACTATGGTTCTACTAATATAAGAAAAATAATTGACGGCACGCACGAATTGTTTGTATTTACATTCCACTATGGTTCTACTAATATTATATAAGTAAAGATTTGGGTACTAGTAGTATTCAAACATTTACATTCCACTATGGTTCTACTAATATCCCCAACCGCTAACTGCATGAACGTGGATCCATCCGCTATTTACATTCCACTATGGTTCTACTAATATGGAACGCGAGTTATAACGATTAAGGAAGGTCCGCTGCCATTTACATTCCACTATGGTTCTACTAATATCGATGCAAGAATCACAGATATAGATAATTGTAAATTATTTACATTCCACTATGGTTCTACTAATATACAAGATAGTTGCATTGATGAGGATTTCCGTCTTAATTTACATTCCACTATGGTTCTACTAATATTACTGCTTCATGAATTGCGATATCTGTTAAACTAAGATTTACATTCCACTATGGTTCTACTAATATTTGCTCTAGATTAAAATTAATGAAATTAAAACTTTCCATTTACATTCCACTATGGTTCTACTAATATGACAGTTGATCAAGGAGCTTCTTATATTCATCTGCATTTACATTCCACTATGGTTCTACTAATATGATTTGGCAGCAGAATAACGACAGTGAGAGCCTTAACATTTACATTCCACTATGGTTCTACTAATATGCTATATAGAACTAGACCTGAATACCGTGGTTATGAAAAAAATCAACTAGCTCATCTACTAATATGCTATATAGAACTAGACCCCCGCACGGGGGAAGTAATTTACATTCCACTATGGTTCTACTAATATCCTGCTCAGTTATCAACTCTAACTTTGAAATCGTATTTACATTCCACTATGGTTCTACTAATATTTAGAATTAGAATGAGAACTGGGACAGAATTAATAATTTACATTCCACTATGGTTCTACTAATATTCACAAATGAACTTTGACGAGGGTGCGTTGGCAACATTTACATTCCACTATGGTTCTACTAATATTCCGAAGACACGTTTCCAGAAGCGATTCCGCCAGCATTTACATTCCACTATGGTTCTACTAATATGGTTATCTAACGCTTGCTACTCTGCTTTCAAGCAAATTTACATTCCACTATGGTTCTACTAATATAGTATTGAGATGGAGGAGAAAAATGGTTTATAAAGTATTTACATTCCACTATGGTTCTACTAATATTAAGGGGGTTTATGTCTGAATCTGCCGTATCATTAGAATTTACATTCCACTATGGTTCTACTAATATCCATCAATTCGCCTCCTTGGATTTTTTGTTTTAATATTTACATTCCACTATGGTTCTACTAATATCCTAACTTACCCGCTTAAACATATAGCAAGTAATGTAATTTACATTCCACTATGGTTCTACTAATATTAAATTGCCTTTTTAAATCCATTTTCGTATTCAAACAATTTACATTCCACTATGGTTCTACTAATATCAAAATTCGTCACAATGACAAATGTCACAACACCATCATTTACATTCCACTATGGTTCTACTAATATTCTGAAAACACCGCGCGATCTCGTTTTATTTTCATGACATTTACATTCCACTATGGTTCTACTAATATTTGTCCCGTTCCACCAGCAGATCTTGATAGACCCAATTTACATTCCACTATGGTTCTACTAATATCTGGCACGAGCCAAAGTCCGTTTACAATTACTTTGATTTACATTCCACTATGGTTCTACTAATATGATCGTCCTCCAGGCGTATTCTTCAATTGCCTTTTCCATTTACATTCCACTATGGTTCTACTAATATTAGAGGGGAAAGAATATGAATAAAGCAGTTTTAGTATTTACATTCCACTATGGTTCTACTAATATGTGGCTTTCAAAAAATGTTATCCGACAGCAAAGAAATTTACATTCCACTATGGTTCTACTAATATCTTTATACTCTCCATCAACCACCAATTTAATTACCATTTACATTCCACTATGGTTCTACTAATATTTATAAAAATTATAAAGAGTGGGAGAAATCTAAAAAATTTACATTCCACTATGGTTCTACTAATATGGTGGCGAATAAGGTTCAAAATGTTTTAACATTTACATTTACATTCCACTATGGTTCTACTAATATCAGCCTCATTTGCGAACACGATCAAAGGAAACACAGTATTTACATTCCACTATGGTTCTACTAATATAGATGGAGCTGAATTAATAACAGCTTCTTTTGTAATATTTACATTCCACTATGGTTCTACTAATATTATCTGCCATTTCACATTGAAAATTAAGAAAAGCTCTATTTACATTCCACTATGGTTCTACTAATATTGCTACCGTTGCTAAAATGAAAGAATCTTTCAACAAATTTACATTCCACTATGGTTCTACTAATATACAGCTCCGAAAGTTTTCATTGGAAAAAAATTTAGAATTTACATTCCACTATGGTTCTACTAATATGTTGGAAGCTTGGGGACGTTGCTACATTTTATGATGATTTACATTCCACTATGGTTCTACTAATATTTAATGAAGAAGTTATAAATTTGAGGATAGAGCTCAAATTTACATTCCACTATGGTTCTACTAATATTTGTACAATAACCTGTTTAAACCTACTCGCGAGTGTATTTACATTCCACTATGGTTCTACTAATATTAAAGCAGCAACACTAGCAGTACCAATCGCTATCAAATTTACATTCCACTATGGTTCTACTAATATTCCATAATTGAAAAAGCAATATCAATTCCAACTGAAATATTTACATTCCACTATGGTTCTACTAATATCAATGCTATCAATTATCTCTGTTCCCTTCCCTTTCCCATTTACATTCCACTATGGTTCTACTAATATTATGTATTTTGCATAGTTGACTACCAAACGATTGTCATTTACATTCCACTATGGTTCTACTAATATAAGTACCATGTTTTCGAATATCCTATCTCGATTTTCATTTACATTCCACTATGGTTCTACTAATATAATATCCGCGGCACCTAGGGCGAGTGCAAGAATCTCATTTACATTCCACTATGGTTCTACTAATATCCGATACTCAATTTACTAGGCATTATCAACCCTTAAACCACATATTTTGTCGATCTAAAATATTTCTATTCTAAAAAACAAAATATGTTCCTCTTTTTTCCCAAAAATCCTTTTTCTCTAACAATTTCACCAATTGTCAACCTTCCACGTATTTCACATTAATATACATCGACAATTATAAAAAATTGTCTGTTTTATCTTCTTGAGTTCCCCACATTTCCTTTTTAAGCCATTTTTCATTACGACTTTTAAACAAAATAACTGAGTCTTTGTCTTTTCGGATATGCTCATTCAATTCTAGCTTTAATTTCATAATTTGAACCTCAGTAATTTCTCCTTCGAAGACAGAATTTTGAATATGATTTAAATATTTTTTGCAAATTTTAAAAGTTTTCCCCAAAACCCTTTGTCCACCTTCATTCCCACTAATATCATAAACTAAAATAACATACATAATTCCTCTTTCTTACCACCAAATTTTAAAGGCTTCGTATTCTTTTTCACTTAGAAGATGTTTAATTAATTTATAGCATTCTAATCGCATTAAATGTTGGTAAGATACGGTTTTGTTTAAATCCCGATGTTTTATAGTTGCCTGCATTTTTGCGTCAAGCTCTCCGACGATTGTACGCGAAGCTTCTTTTGTCAAATGCAAGCAATTTAAGTTTTTTGTAAAACTTTTTTTAGTAATTTGATTCCGATTTAGAAGGGAGAAAATTAATCGATCTGCTATTAAAGGTTTAAATATTTCAGCGATATCCAAACTTAACGAAAAACGACGTGTTCCAGGTTCATGCAAATAGCTAACAGTGGGATTCAATTGAGTTTGATAAATTTCTCCTAGCACCTTCGTATAGACTAAAGTATTCACAAAAGAAATCAAAGTATTAATCATATTATCTGGAGGATTTTTAATACGTTTATCAAAATTTATTTCTTGATCCACAATTTTATTCCACGCCTCATAATAACACTTTCTTATGTTTCCTTCATACCCCATAAGCTCCTGTATGCACGTAGTTTTGGGAAGTTCTTTTCGAAGATTTTCTATTTTATCCATGTGAGCTTGTACGTCTTTTCCTCGTCCGTTATAATAGCGTAAATTTCTATAAATATTATAAGAAGCCCCGTCTATAAATGCTTTTGCTATTGACAACCGTTTTTCAAGATTTCTATAAAATTCAACTTGGTTGACCAATAATTTTCCTGAAACTAGCCTTTCTCTGGGATAGAAGCTCCCAGTATAAAAACTGTAATAATTAAAAAAATGAATGCCTACCCCGTTCTGGGCTAATAAGTTAATAAGACTTGTATTAAAATTCATTTCTGACATGACATAAATATCTCCAATAGCCTCAATTGGGATATCCCGCTTTTCATTCTCCTCGTTGGTAAATGTAACACTGTTGTCTTTCCGCTTTAAAGAGCCATTATTATAAATATAATAACTTTTATTCATACAAAACTCCCTCTAAATATAACACAAATCATAATATGCGCAACTTTTGCATATTCTAAGTTTCTTCAACACTGGAGGACTGTCCAGTGAAATAACTTTTTCGATTTCATCAAGTGTTTTTTCAATTGCATCAACATCTTTTTCTTCTAGGAAAATATCGATATTTTGTTTTAATAGTGGATAGTCGATCTTACCAATAATACCATTCACCCCTCTTTTTTTTAAATAATACAAATAATATTTAACTTGAAGGATACTTGCTTCCTCAATTTTTTTACTTTTTTTAACCTCATGCAACACGCCCTTGGCTCTTAAAAAATCGATATTAATCACGTTATTAATGTTGATGTGTTTATCCTCTCGTTGATACGCATTTTCATCTAACAACTTACCAATCATCACATTGTCATGGTTTCCCTCCATCTGTATTTCTTGATAAAAATACCATAATTTTCGTTGACAAACTGCTGAATAGTAAACCATGACACCTGTTATTTCTTTTTTCAAAAGTCAGCTCCCCTTTCATTCCCCTAAAGAATGTTTGCTGGTCTTACGATGCTGTCATACTCTAACTGTCGAAATCCAAGTTCGCCGTATTGACATTCCATTACTGGTATTTTTTCGTACTTACTTAACACAATTTCTGGAAAAGGTTCAACTTTGGAACTCCACACTTTTTTTCGATAAGTTTCAAATGTATAATAAGGAACCGATACCACAAATCGATAAATTTCCTCTTTTAATTGGACTCTCTTACCTTCCCCCAAAGTTTTGTCTTTCAGTAAATTTTCAACTTCCTCAATTTTGTTCTTATTTCTTTCATAAATAATACTAGGAATAATATCTTTTGAAAGAATATTTCTTAATCTTCTTTCATCATGTTTATACGAATAGAGTGGAATCGCTCCAATATCATGATAGGTAGTTCTGAAAACTTTTAAATAATCACTATTTAAAAGAGCGAATGTAGTCAATGTGTTTTCGACTAAATCAATCTTTTCTTTTTCGCTAATAATGCCATCTAAGTCTTTTAAAGCCTCCTTCGAAAGATCGTATATGGATTTATCAATAAATCCGTTATTTCCGATTTTAAGGGTTTTTTCATCAACCTTTAGATATACATAACAGTTAGCTTCTGATATATCCTTCGCCCCTTTTCGATTGCAACGACCTAGACGTTGGAGTAGAGAATTAAGGTCTTGAAGTTCAGTAAAAAGAAAATCGAAATCGATGTCTAAACTTGCTTCAACCAACTGTGTTGATACCCAAATTCCTGTTTGAACGTCAATTCTTCGACTGATGCCATCCTCAAAATCTACATAAGTTTTTCCAAATTTAAGGATATTTTTTTCCTTTTCTTCTCGGTCCATTCGTATAAATCGACTATGTAAAAGGTTCAATTCTATGTTCATTTTGCTTTCCTCAAAGAGTTCCTTTAGTTCTAAATAAACTTCTTGAGCTTTTCGCACCGTATTGCATACCACCAAAAATTTAGCACTTTTACCTTTTTCTTTGGTTTCTTTGTATTTTTCAAAAATCCCTTGAGGATCAATTTTTTTATCCTGTATCTTCAAATTATGTCTATTTAATTGGTTATCATAAAAGGTTCTGATTTTATAAGTCATTTTTTCCTCTAGTTTATCTCGTATCATCGGTGCTAAAGTTGCCGTCATAATTGCAATTTTTCCACCCGTTTCGACTATTTTTTCAAGACCATAAATGAGATATGCAAGTAACTCTGGATCATACATTTGTATTTCGTCAATTACAATTTTTGAATAGGCTAGGGTAGTTAACTTAAGCTCATAGCCTTGATATTTAAACACAAAGTCAAAAAGTTGATCCATGGTCGATATATTTAGAGGTAACGATAAATGCTTACCTCTACTTTGATATTCTAAAATATTTTCAAGACTATCTATCACACCTTCTTCGTCTTGCCTATCATATTTTTGTTGATTTAAATAATACTCTAACGAACTTGAGTGTAAAATTGAAAGACGCTTTTCAATGTCTTTTTCAAATAAGATTTCTGTCTTCACTCGATCATAGATTGCATTAATTGCTGTCCGGAGTGGGAGCACAAAAAATCCTTTGCTATTTCCGATCCAATGTAAACCTGCCTCGGTTTTACCCATTCCTGTCTGA
Source organism: Eubacteriaceae bacterium (assembly GCA_051649025.1). Classification (GTDB taxonomy): domain Bacteria; phylum Bacillota; class Clostridia; order Eubacteriales; family Eubacteriaceae; genus Acetobacterium. Next base: position 39,857 of record JBOFGH010000059.1, on the reverse strand, counting down.
GCAACAACAATAATGTTTTGATCTTGATTATTTTTACAAAATTCTTGAAGCTCATTCCACTCAGCATTTCCGTTTTTTTTCTTTAAATTCTCTAAAAAGTCCGATAATCCCTTCTCTAAAAAATTATTTTCATATTCCGAAATATAACCACCACTAGCGCTATAATCACATTTGTGGAGAAGACCTTTGATTTTAATCGCTTGTGTATCATTTGCAATTCCTGCAACTTTGCTCAAAAAAGAAGATTTTACCTTACGGTAATCCTCAAAATGTCCTACTAATTCGTAGATTAGTTCTTTTTTTTCTGGATCTCCTAATATTTTAAGGGGATCACAGTAGTCATGATGGTATAAAATCGCAAACGCAACACGAAAATAATCATCCTTATCTTTAAACAATTGTGGATTAAGAAAATACACCGAAAGAACATTGTGGGAAACTTCCTTTTCTTCATTAAATTTAATTGTGTAATCCAAAATTCTTTTCTGAAACTCGGGATTTCTTTTTCCTATATCGTGGTATTCACAAGCAATTTTTGTTAGATCATAAAGTTTCTTGTCATTTATATAACCAAGTTCCTTAATTATGTCGAGTTGCTCAATAAGGTCATTACTATGCTCCGCAATGCTTTTGTTTGGTTTTGCCAAAAATTCTTTTACATCCATACTTCTCCTTTAAGAAAAAGGTGGCTCAAAGCCTACTACTTTTTTAAACAAAATTTACAATGTATTCCTTCCCATCTGCCCGATCAATGAATATATCTTCACTTGTTTCTTCAATTGCATATTGTGACAAGTACATCACATTTTTCTTGTTAAAAACTCTTTTGTTTTCAATAATTTGATAATCCTTATTGATCGCGTATTTTGTTCCATTTATTGGCTGTCCTACTTTTACATTCATTGGAATAATTTCACCATTCCTAATGGAACTCATCTTTATATACGCCGAATATTCGCTATTAACCTCACAGTCATCATCTTCAACTAAATCAACAATTTTTCCCTCAATCACATGAACAAAGTCCTCACTTCTACCAATCGATTTAAGAGAATAAATGTCTTCGACAATCTTCTCCATAACTGTTTCTTCAGCCCTAATATGAATCACCAATTCAATATTGTTAAGAATTTCATAATGCTTAATAGCTGTTGTTAGAGACCTGAATTTTGAAATAGGTTTCGTGTAATTTACAGCTTCAAATTCAGCTACTCTTTTTTTAATTTCTTTTTCTAAATCTTTAATTTCCTCTTCTCTTTTCGTTATCCTTTGAAACTCTTGGGACTTTTTATCGCAACAAGTTTTTTGTTGTTTTAGCGTTTCTTTTCTTTTTTTAACCAGTTTCACTGTACGAGCAACTCTATTTTTCTTAAAGTTGCTTATTTCATCACCTAAATCCTTTAGCTTTCGATATTCTTCCAAAAGCTCCTGATTATATACTTGGATCGTAATGCCCTTTCTGAAACTATTTCCTTGGGTTTTTTTTGCCTTCGCTACTTTTTCATAAGCACTTGACAAAAGGTCTGGATTCCGCATTTTCACCAGTTCTCCACGATCATCCATCACCGAATTCAAAAAACAATAATCGGTATAGATTTCACGATGCATAGACTCATACCTTCCTTGAACGCTGATGTCCATTGGTTGATATGCTATAAATCCACAAGCCCCATGAATTGCTCCAATAATGGTTGAAAATGGTGGAAGAGGATATGTCATTTTATTGTCTACAGTTTCTTCTTTTCTATAATTTCCACTGTTTTGATGCAGAATGATTCGAACTGCTTTCATATTTTTACCTATTCCCTTTATTTCAAATAATAGCTTTTAACCTCTTTGCGTAAATCATCAAAAAAATTGGTCATACTCATTGGATTTAATTTTTCAATAATTTCATTTTCATTCACAAATACCTTAGCTTTTAATAATCCAACACCATATCCTTTATTCATTTTATCGACTAAGTCTTCTGTAATTAAGAGTTTTTCTTTTTCAACATGAACAACATTTTCAAAGTAGTGAGTTTTCCGATCAGACAACCCACCTACTACAAAAATAGGCTCAGCGTTATCTAAATTCCCCTTTACAACTAAACTTAGAGTTTCTACTGCATCAAGAATCGCCTTTACTCGTGCAGCCTTTTCTTCTTGACTAGCTTCCGTTCCAAAGTTCTCATCTTTCCCAACCATTTCAAGATCAACGGTAAGACTATAAACCTTTAAAGATTTGTCATATTCATATTGGTAGGGCATCAACCCAGAATCCTTGGCTTTTTCTTGCAGATTAATCCCCTTGTCTTTTGCTTCTTGGCTGGCTAAATATAAATTATTATGAAATCGCGTCTCATTCACAAAGCTTTCACAAGAAACAGCATCCGTTAAATAAAAGGAGCTTTTGCGAATATGGGTAGTTCCTTTTGTACTCATATAACCGCCTTCTAAGGCTCGACAATTACCTGCATTTAAGTCTTCTGTTACTAGTTTTTGAGTTGCTCCATCAACTTCAGTTTTCAAATCATCATACATGCCGCTTTGAACCATAATGGCATTTTTCAAACTTTCTCTGCTCCGCATGGTGTATACTTTCCGATTTTTAAACACCTTTTGCACACTCCCAATATTTCCTAAACCCTCTGAATAGTTTGATGTCATATTTGCCACTACTGTAATCGTTAATGCTTTCTTATTCATATTATTTTTCCTCCATTTGAGTATTTTTATTCGAATCAACACGTCGTAATGCATTAATAAAAGTATAGGCTAAATCTTTGTTGTCTTCAAAATTTTCAAACAAATCATAGGCAAAATCAAACTGGACTCCAGAGTAATTTGATAACTGCAGTAAAATCTGACAAACACGATCATAATCTTTAAAAACGATTGCACTCGTCAGTTTTTGTCGATAACCATCTAATTTGTTATTTGTAATCTCCTTTTTTTCTGCCACAGCTTTTCCACAGGCATACGCAACTTTCATGGATTTTTTCATTTCTGCTCCTCCTTTGCGGATTAATAAATTTAAATTAATTAGTTCTTTAACCACATATCCATTACTTCTATTATCTTTTAAGAAAAGTTCGATTAGCTCGTCCACTAATAGCAAATTAATAATTGCCTCTATGACTTTTTTTTGAACATTGATATAATAATCATCCGTCACCTTTAAAGAAAAACAAAAGACCTCATAGTGCTCAATCTTTCTCAAAATTTCAATGCTTTCTTTTCTAATGTATAAAGTTTCAAAATATTTTTTCGCTCTGTCTTTATAAATAATTTCAACATCAAAATCAATAAAATCCGCACTTTCAATGATTGTTTTAAAAAGTGCTTTTCGAATATCCGCTACAGGTTTTCTATTGTGATCTTCCAGTTTTACCATCAAGTCTTCTTTTACTTTGTTTTTTAAAAAAAGATTGGTGTGATAAAGTTCTTTAATGGAATAATTGTCATTGATGAAAAAGGATTCTCGTTCCCCAACAAAGGCAAAGGGTATCCAATCAAAGATCGGGTCGTCATATCCTACAAAGGTATTTGTGTTAAAATTATAAGCATTTGATTTTCCTTTTTTCCCTATATCAATGGTGTATCCTACTAAGCGACATGTCTCTTGTTTTTCCTTAAGAAGTTGCTTTGTATTTGCAAAATTTGCATACATATTTTTTTTATTTCGAAAGGTTTCAAGGGTTAAAGTTTTTTCTTCTTTTTCAATTCTGTTCAAAATTTCACTTTGGTTAGTTCCATTAAACTTTATTTGACTAAAAACTTTTTTCATACTAGTATTGCCCTGAAGCTTTTCGTTAATAACTTTAATTTCATCTTCTGTAAACTCAATTTTTTGCAACTGAGCCTTTACATAAATGTGATATAACTCATCGCCATAGTGCATTTCTATAAATTTTATGAAAGTCTCTTTTGTCAGATCTCCTTGGTTATAGTAAAGATATTCGCTTTCCATTTCATCATCATAAACAATAACATAATCAAAATCAAATGTTTCAAAATATTTCATTAATCCAACAATCGCTGCAGAATATCGCCAATCCGATGCATCAACTCTGGTATCAAATGCTCCGTTCTCCAAATAACTTTTCAATAAAAAAACTCCCTTCTAATCCACTCCTTGGGAAATTAAGTCTAGACTTCCAAAACCACTACTCTTGCGCGATGCCAATCCTCCTTGATAAAGATAGTTTAGCACCTCTGGGGGCGCCTTGATCTCAAAGGTACCAATAATCGTATCAATATAACAATGGTAATGCCAAACCAAAACTTTTTTTGTTTCAAGTGGTTTGCATCTTACAATTTTTGCAATATCTTCTGAAAAACCTGCCATGATCAACTGACTTTCTAACGTCTTGTGAAGAGCCTCCTCAAACCCTGGATCTCCTGGAACAACATACCGATCTTTATTTGTTTTTCGGTCATGAACACGAACACACACACCGCCCCCAATCGTAGTTCTGAAGACTGCTTTTGAGCCAATAATTTCTATTTCTCTTTTTTCTACAATCTGGGTCAAAACCATGTGGTTATCATTTTCTAAAGGAAATTTTTTGTTTTTCTGTTCAATTAATGCAAAATACATTTTGAATCCAAGAATCTCTTCTCGGTCTGCAATGGAAAAAATAACTTTCATTTGTTTTCCCTGTAAATATACCTGATCTTTTCTAAATTCTGGTTTGAAAAACTTAATAGAAAAGCAATAAGGCTTTTGAATAGTCCCATTAAAAAACTCAGTAAAGTTTTTTCCATCTCTTGATTCTGTCAATGCTTTCTTAATAAAAGAAATTATGACTTTCCGGGAATCTTTTGGGAAAATAGGCTGGTCTAATTCAAAGTTTAATTCTAATCTCATTCTTCCCTCCTTTTATTTAACCACTTTCTTCAATTTCCATTCTACCTCTTTTCGATAAGAGTGTAAATACTTTCCTACTCATTCTATTTTGTTTTCATATTTTTCACATATTTAACCTCTTTTTTCAATAAACGTTTCATTGAATTGTCTATTCAATCTAAACATCACAGTATTTTATAAACTGATCTCTTTCTTTTGAGGAAAAAAGCAAACAAAAAACCGCCATCTCGGCGGTTTTTATATTTCTTTATAGTCTACTTACATATCAAATTTTTTATGAATATGCACCATGGCCTCTTTTCCACGTTCCTTATCAATCAAACAAGAAATCTTGATTTCCGAAGTGCTAATGGTTTGGATATTAATTCCAAGCTCATAAAGTGCTTCAAAAAATTTTGAGGCAATTTCCGCATTAGCTACAATCCCAGTTCCAATAACCGAAAGCTTTGCTACCCCTTGATCGTATTCAACCTTGGGTGCATTTACTTCAAAGGCAAACTTTTGGGCTACTGTCACTGCCTCTTGTAGTTCTTCTACATCAATGGTAAATGAAATATCATTTACGGATGTGCGATTAACATTTTGTACAATCATATCCACATGAATATTAGCCTTTGCTAAAGCACTAAACAATCGAAATGCAATCCCTGGTTGATCTGGCACCTCAAAAATTGAAATCTTCGCAATATTTTCATCTAGGGCAACCCCTCGAACTAAAACTTTTTCCATAATAACATCCTCCTTTATAATGGTTCCTTCGTTATGATTATAGCTAGACCGCACCACAAGGGGTACCTTAAACTTTTCTGCTAACTCAACCGATCTTGGGTGCAATACCTTAGCCCCTGTGCTGGCGAGTTCTAAAACTTCTTCATATGAAATTTCATCAATTTTTGATGCCTCCTCAACAATTCGAGGATCTGCGGTGTAAACCCCATCCACATCGGTGTAGATCTCGCAAAGCTCTGCCTTTAGTGCCGCTGCAAGGGCAACTGCTGAAGTATCCGAGCCTCCTCGACCAAGGGTTGTAATATCTTTCTTTTCATTGACCCCTTGAAATCCTGCAACAATGACAATTTTTCCTGCCGAGAGTTCTTTTTCCATCCGGTGTGTATGGATATCATTAATTCGAGCTTTTTTATGAACACTGGAGGTTACAATTCCCCCTTGACCCCCTGTTAGACTCACTACTGGGTGTCCCATGCCCTGAATTGCAATGGCCAACAGTGAAATGGAAACCATCTCTCCTGTGGCTAAAAGCATATCCATCTCTCTGCTTGGAGGTCTTTCATTTAGTCGCCCTGCAAGTTCTATAAGATCATCGGTGGTATCCCCCATAGCAGAAACCACCACCACCACTTTTTTACCTGATTCTTTGGTTTCTATAATTCGGCGGGCAACACGTTTAATCCGTTCCACATTGGCAACACTGCTTCCGCCATATTTTTGTACAACTAAATCTTCCACTGCTCCATCACCTTTTCCTATTTCTATTCATAAATACGAGCATAAAAGATTTCAGGGACTGTTTCCCTTAGTTTCTCAGCCATTTTATTAAAGGCATCTGCGCAAATGACACTGGTCACCACATAGGCTCGATTGTCATTAATAATCACCGTTTTTCGCTCGGCAACAGTTTCGATTGCAGATAATACGGTTTCTAAAAACCCTTCGTTTTCTAAATTGGCTCGTAAATAATATTTCCCTTTAAAAATACCAGTGCCACATTTATTGATGGTTCTGTTTAGTCGCAATGGCTTTGGCTGATTTTGCTCCCCAACCATATTTAGGATATACAGGGCATCTCCCACAACCGCATTCGCCGTTGCATCTTTTCCCGCCCCTTTTCCATAAAATTGCAACTCTCCAATAATGTCTCCAGTAATAGAAATAATATTAAACTCACTATTGACATTACTCATAATCGAAGCTTCTTTAAATAGTACAGGCTCAACCGTAGTGTAAACATCCTTTTTTCCATCTAAAATAGAATGACCTAAATATTTCACAACATATCCCATGGTATCAAGCATTTCAATGTCTACTGCACGTATATCGGTGATGCCACGTTTATACACATCTTCGTCTCTTATAATCCCTTCGTAAGCCATGGATGAAAGAATGGATAGCTTTCTTGAAACATCATATCCCTCTACATCTGCGGTTGGATCTGCTTCTGCAAAACCAATGGACTGGGCAAGAGCCAAGGTATCTCCAAAGTCTGCTCCCTCTTCGGTCATTTTTGACAAAATAAAATTGGTGGTTCCGTTAAGAATCCCTTTAATTTCTGTAACCCGATTAATTCGCATTTCTTCCTTTAAGCTCCCAATAATGGGAATTCCTCCCCCTACCGAGGCTTCGTATCGGAGAAGAACCTTATTTTCTTGAGCCAAGGTTAATAGCTCGGAAAAATATTCAGAAATAACTGCTTTGTTAGCTGTTACCACATGTTTTCCTGCTTTAAGACAGGCTTTAATCATTTCGTATTCAAAATCCATGCCACCCATTAACGCAATGACAAGACCAATACTATCATCTTCCAAAATTTCTTTGGGATCTGTTACAATCTTACCCAAACGATCACCTAAGTTTTTACTGGTATCCCGTTCTAAAACTTTAGTGATCACTGGGATCTCTTTTCTTGCATCAGAAAAGTTGCTTCCGAATTTTCCTTTATTTAAATTAATGAGTTCATAGACACCCGAACCAATGGTTCCAAAACCCAAAAGTGCAATATTCAATTAATTTTCACCTCGTATATGTATTTATTAAAAAAACACTTGTTTTTCCATGAAAAACATTTTATCATAGTCTTATGGGAAGTTCAATACCTCTTTTGGTAGAAATTTCCAAGGAATCAACAAACAATTTTGGAGGAATTACATGAAAAAAGGTTACAACAGCACACGATCCAAAGACACCATTGTATCGGCATCCCAGGGAATCCTAAAAGGGTTAGCCCCTGATGGAGGACTTTTTGTCCCAAATTTTATTCATGAGATTAAATTTGATCCAACAAATTTTATTGACAAAACCTATGGGGAAATGGCACTTGCAATTTTTTCTGCTTTCCTCAATGATTTTGAAAAAAAACAAATCGAAGATGCCATTAAAGGGGCTTACTATTCTGGTAAATTCGAAAAGGATGAGCCCGTAACACTAAAAAAAGTGGAGGACCGTTATTTTCTAGAACTTTTCCATGGGCCAACCTGTGCTTTTAAAGATATGGCTTTGACCATTTTACCATATTTGATGGTGGAGTCCATAAAAAATGTAAATAATCAGCAGAAAATTTTAATTTTAACGGCAACCTCTGGGGATACTGGAAAAGCTGCTTTAGAAGGCTTTGCAAATGTTGAGGATATCGGTATTATTGTTTTTTATCCTAAAGATGGCGTCAGCACTGTTCAAGAAAAACAAATGTTAACCCAAGAGGGAAGTAATACCTGTGTGATTGGTATCGACGGAAATTTTGATGATACACAAAATGGAGTCAAAGAAATTTTAAACAATCCCCAAATGAAAGCGACCTTGGCTGATGCCAATGTTATTTTTTCGTCTGCTAACTCCATTAACATCGGTCGCCTGTTACCACAGGTCGTTTATTATTTTTATAGCTATTATGACCTTCTAAAGCGTGGGGAAATTGTCCAAGGGGAAGAAATTAATTTTGTCGTTCCCACAGGAAATTTTGGAAACATCCTTGCTGGGTATTATGCTAAGCTTTTAGGGCTTCCTGTACACAAGCTCATTTGTGCTTCCAATGCAAACCGGGTTTTAAATGACTTTTTCGAAACAGGCATTTACAATCGTAATCGAGAATTCTATAAAACCTCTTCTCCTTCCATGGACATTTTAATTTCATCAAATCTTGAACGATTGCTTTACGATTTATCCAATGGGGATTCAGCCCTTGTTGACGATTTAATGGCTCAGCTTAAAGCAAAGGGAGCTTATGAAATTTCTCAATCCCTCATGGATAATTCGAAGCTTTTTTATTCAGGCACTGCCAATGAAGCTGAAACCGATCAAACCATTAAAGAAGTTTTTGAAAGCACCCATTATTTAATGGATCCACACACCGCAGTTGCTAATAAAGTTTACAACGACTATAAAAAAACAACCGGTGATACAACTAAAACAGTGATTGTTTCCACTGCTAGCCCTTATAAATTTGGCCGCACTGTTTATGAAAGCATTTTTGGCACCACTTCTGTTGATGACTATGCACTTCTAAATTTATTAGCTCAAAAAACAAACACCACTGTTCCAGTTCCACTAAGAGATCTGGATAAAAAAGAAAATCGCCATCACATTCAGTGCCATAAATCAGAAATGCCTAATGCAGTTTTGGATTTTCTAAAAAAACAGGAGGGCGCTAATGATTAAGGTTCAAGTTCCTGGAACCAGCGCAAATATTGGCCCAGGGTTTGATGCGTTTGGATTAGCTCTTAATATCTATAACACCTTTACTTTTATGGAAAAAACCGATGGGAAATTAACCATCCGAGGGGTCGAACGAAAATATCAAAGTAACACAAATCTTGTCTACCGTTCGATGCAAAAGGTTTTTAATCAGGTTAATTACCAACCCAAAGGTTTATATATCCACACCCAGGTTGACATTCCCATTAGTCGTGGACTAGGTAGCTCTGCCACCTGTATTGTTGGAGGGCTCTTTGGCGCAAATGCCCTTTCTGGAAATCAATTAACCACCGAAGAACTTTTTAATCTGGCTGTTGAAATGGAAGGTCACCCTGACAACGTTGCTCCTGCAATTTTTGGGGGACTGGTTGTTTCTATGAACGATCAAGGTAAGAATACTTATATTAAAAGTAATGTTCATCCTTGTTATTCTTTTTACGCATTGGTTCCTAATTTTACCCTCTCCACCAGTGACGCTCGACGAGTTCTTCCAAAAAAAATAAATTTTGGAGACGCAACTTATAACCTGCCACGAGCAACCATGACCTATCTTGCCTTGGTAAATGGAGCTGAAGGTATTTTAAGAGACTCTATGAAGGATAAATTTCACCAGCCCTATCGAAAAAAACTCATTCACAACTATGATCTTGTCACAAGAAAAGCCCGTGAATTTGGATGTCTTAATGTTTGTATCAGTGGTGCAGGCCCTACTATTTTATGCATCAATTCCCAAGCCAATGAAGACTTTTTTTCGAAAATGACTGGATTCTTTAAAGAAAAATCACTCGATTGGAAAGTTTTATCACTAACTCCAGATGATTCTGGTGTTCGAATTTTAGAAGAAGGAAAACCACTTCTCCAGTGAGGTAAATCATGATAAAAGATTATTTGATTGTAAATAAAAAAATACTTCCGGATTTTTATACCAAGGTGGTTGCTGTCCGTACACTGCTTGAAACTTCCCAATGTAAATCTGTGAGTGATGCTGTAAAAAAAGTGGGCATTAGTCGAAGTACCTATTATAAATATAAAGACTATATTTTTACTCCTTCCGAAGATTACGGACGTAAGTTTACCCTGTCTTTTAAGCTTGAAGATCGCCAAGGAATTTTGGCGAAAATCCTCAATTTATTTAGAGAACAACAAACAAGTATTATTACCATTCATCAAGACATTCCCATTAACCATTTTGCAGTGGTCATTGTAACCCTTGATGGTAAAGATCTCGTGGTTAGTATTGATGAGCTCATTTTACTTTTGGAAAAGCTTGAAGGTGTTCATAGTGTGCATTTAATTGCCATGGAATAAGAAGAAGGTGGAATTGCAAAAGTTTTGCAATTCCACCTTCTTTTTTTATCAAGCTAAGCTTATTCAACAATCCGATAATAGGCCCGAGCAGTAATCATATAAACCCCAGCATATAAACTAACAAAGGCAAGGGTGACTCCAATGGCACAAGCAATAATGAGTCCTATATTTGTTAGGGCAAAAATCGCAAGTAGCTTTGTCATAATGGGAAACGCAACCATCATATGAATGATTGCCATAATAAGAGGAAGAAAAAATATCATTACAATCTGTTTCCTAATGGTTTTTTTTATCTCTTGTTTATCCATGCCTACTTTTTGCATGATCTCAAATCTCTTGTGATCGTCGTATCCTTCAGAAATTTGTTTGTAATAAATAATCAAAGCTGTCGCCATTACAAAAAGAGTGCCTAAAAAGATACCAATAAATAAAAAACCTCCAAAGATCATTCCTATTTCTTCTCGATAGGAAAAAATATTATTGATTAAAAAGATCTCTTCTTGTTCTTCTGAAATTTGAGAAAGTATCTTTCCAAACTCTTTCTGACTATCTTCAGCGCCTTCTAAATTGAATCGGTAAAAATATTTAACCTCACTGGAAAGATATTTTGATTCAAAAGCTTTTGCGATTTCCTTCACTTCTTCAAGATCATTAATAATAATATAAAATTCTCTTGTTGTTGTCTCTTTCACCTTTTCCAAAAGGGATATGTCCTTTAGTTCTTGACTTACTTTGTAGGTTTGGTCTTTAATGGTAAGGGTTCCTTTCCCATAATTCCCTAAATTACTAAACACAAGGGCTTCCCCTTGGCCTAAAATCTCATTTTTATTTTCCATCGCATTATAATCTTCGAGTGGCATAAAAGTAATTCTAGCATAGTAGTTATAAAAATCTGGGGTGAGTTCATCGTCTTCCCTTACCGGTCGAAAATGGTCTTCTTCCTGAAATCCTGCAATGGATATCCCTTTGTTTTCCTTAGTATCGACAAGCTTAAGCTCTTGTGAAGATAGCCCCACTGCAATGGCCTCCTCAATGGCCTGTCTTACTTCGGTGGTGTCATTCCCTCTCATTTCAACATCATATGGATACCTCGCTCTCTCCATATCCTTTTGTCCAATAAAAAGGGCTCCCGTTGTCGTAAGTGTGACTAAAACCATGGTACATAAAATGCAAATATTTGCTAAACCCACTGCATTTTGTCGCATACGATATAGCATTCCTGAAACCGAAATGAAATTTTGTGGTTTATAGAAAAAGTCTTTGTTCCGTTTTAAACCTTTAAGAATGGAAATACTCCCTGACGTAAAGAGAGCATAAGTTCCAATGACCACACAGATAACAGCGACAAAAAATAGGGCAAGGGCTTCAATTGGGGACTTAACCATTAACGCAATTCCATAGCCAGCCCCGAGGGCAAAAATCCCAATCAGGGTTAAAATCCATGGGGTTTTCGGTTCTCCCTCCCCTTCTTTTTCTCCTTGTAGAAGCTTGATAGGGCTTGTCATTTTAACCTGTATGAAATTCTTAATTAACATCCCTAAAAAAATTCCTGTAAATAGTAATACCGACTGCCCAAGGGCAATCACAGAGATTCCAAAAGCTAAATCTTTTGGTACGGCTATAAAATTTAGCAATAATAAAAACATGAGTTTGCTAAGAAGAACTCCCAGTCCTAATCCTAAAATAAGGGTAATGCCTAACACGATTAAAGTTTCATATAGCAAAACTTTACCGAGATGCTTTTTTTCTAATCCTAAAATACCATATAAAGCAATTTCTTTTTTTCGTTGTTTCATTAAAAAATGATGGGTATAAAATAGAAATATTCCTGAAAATATTCCAATAAAAACAGTTCCTAAATTTAAAATAATTTTTAAATTCTCAGATCCTGGCATCACATCAATCCCTGGATTTTTGCCAATGGAAGACATCATATAAAAAGCAAGGCAACTTGCAATACAAGTAAGAATAAAGGGAATATAAGTGGTTTTATTTTTCCTCAAATTTGTCCGAGCAAGCTTTAAGTAAAAGAATTTATTCATTCTCTGCCTCCTTAGAGGATAACACTGATAGTGTTAAAGAAATCTTTTGATACATTTCTTCGTTACTCTGACCGCCACGATAAATTTGATTAAAAACTTCACCATCCTTAATAAACAAAACCCGATTGGCATGGCTTGCTGCAACAGCACTATGGGTCACCATTAAAATGGTTTGCCCCCCTTGGTTTATACCACCAAAAATCTTTAGTAAATTCATTGCTGCCTTCGAATCCAAAGCCCCTGTTGGCTCGTCTGCTAAAATCAATTTTGGATGGGTAATCAATGCCCGTGCCACTGCCACCCGCTGTTTTTGGCCTCCTGAGATTTCATAAGGAAATTTAAAAAGAATGTCTTCGATATGCAATGCTTTTGCAATGGGATTAAGTTTGGCTTTCATTTCTTTATATTTTTTCTTTGCCAAAACCAATGGCAAAAAAATGTTATCTTGAATTGAAAAAGTATCCAAAAGATTGAAATCCTGAAAAACAAATCCCAGATTATCCCGACGAAATCGTGATATTTCCCTGTCATCAATGGTTACTAAGTTTTTCCCTCCTAAATAAACTTCCCCACTGGTTGGTTTATCTAGGGATGCTAAAATATTTAGGAGCGTGGTTTTCCCAGAGCCCGACTCTCCCATGATTGCTACATATTCTCCAGATTCTACTGAAAACGAAACCTTTGACAACGCCTGAACCTGATTCCCTCCAAAACGGGTCGTATATGTTTTTTTTAAACTGCGAACCTCTAATAATTTCATTGTTTCTCCTCTTCCTTTTTTCCAGTCTAACGATTTAGTTTCCAACGTCCTTACTTTTTTAAAAAAGATTTTGGTAACCATTAATCCTATATAAAGTATATGAAAAAAAGAAAGGCTTCACCATAATTTTGGCTTACATTTCTTCTCTCAACCTTACCATTTTGTAAGGTTATTCAATTTCTAGAGGCTTTCTTTCCAAATTAATTTTAACTGTGGTGCCCTTTCCCAATTCAGAGGTAATGGTAATCTTATGTGCGAGCTTTTCCAAAATTTGGGATGTGAGATATAGTCCTATTCCCGTTGATTTTCTATCCATTCTTCCATTATATCCTGTAAACCCTTTTTCAAAAACACGGTTGATATCCTCAGGTTTGATCCCAACGCCGGTATCATCAATGACCAATGTTTTTTCTTTGGTGGGATCCATATAAATAGAGATCTTTCCCTGATTCGTATATTTTAGGGCGTTAGACAAAATTTGCTCTAAAACGAAAACCAACCATTTTCCGTCGGTTATGACCATGGTTTCCATTTTTTTAAAGTCTAGTGCTATTTTTCTGTTTATAAAAATAATGCTAAACTTTTTTATGGCCTGATTTAAAAGCTTTTGGAGACTATAATTCTTTAAGACCAGATCTGATGAGAGATCATCTAATCTTATATATTGGAGGACCATTTCTACATATTGCTCAATTTTAAGCAACTCCTGTTCTTGAAGAATTTTGTTTTTAGACCCTTCCTCCCCATTTTGAAGTAAAAGCCCCATCGCCGAGATCGGATTTTTAATTTGATGCGCCCAAAGTGTGTAGTAATCCTTGGCATCCTTCTCCCTATTATCATATTCAGAGGTTCGTTTTTCATTCTCCCTAATCAAGGTCTGCACTAATTCCTGATAATCCTCTTCAATTAAATCCTTGCCTATAGGAAAGGATTCTCCTCCATTAAGAATCCCCATTTTTAGCTGGGCAAGGTGAGCATGCTTATTCCTAAATTTAAAATAATCCATACTTCCTAAGAAAAAAGCTAAAACAAAAACTAAAAGGCACCCATAGAGTGTGGGCTCCATGGGTAAATTATAAAGAGCATCGGTAACTACAAAAATGAGAATAAAGAGGATGAAAAAGAAACTTACTTTCATCCGACTTTTTAAGAATTTTAAAAATAGCGGGGTTTCTTTTGTTTTCATTTCAATCTCCAATTAAATAACCGACACCTTTTTTGGTTAAAATAAAGTCCTTTAACCCCAAAGCGTCCATTTTCTTTCTCAGACGGGTCATATTTACGGTGAGGGTATTGTCATCAATAAAATACTCGCTCTCCCATAGCTTTTTCATAAGCTCTTCTCTGGTAACAATTTTCCCCTTATTTTCTAATAATAAAAGCAAAATTCTAAAGTCATTTTTCGTTAATTCTATTTTTTGTGATTGGTAATTAAGGGTTCCTTCATTAATGTTTAAAAAAGCCCCTCGGTGTTCTAAAACATTGGTTTCTCCATGAAAGGCGTAGGTTCGCCGTAACAAAGCTTGTATCTTAGCTACTAACACCGTTAAGTCGAAAGGTTTTGCAATAAAATCATCCCCACCCATGGTCATTGCCATAACAATGTTCATATTATCACTACTGGATGAAACAAAAATAATCGGAACCTTGGATATTTTCCGTATTTCAGAACACCAATGATACCCATTATAAAAAGGTAATGAAATATCCATAAGAATAAGCTGAGGATTAAATTGAAGAAATTCTTCTAAAATTTGATCAAAATTTTCTAGAATCTTCGTTTGATATCCCCATTTTGAGAGATGCGCCTCCATTGCTTCTGCAATTATTTTTTCGTCTTCAATCATAAGAATTTTATACATGATCAATCCCCTTTAATTTCTTGGCTTTAATTATAAGAATTTTCCCTTTGTTTTAGCTTACACTTAGAGATGAAACGTATTTTTCCTTTTTCTTTTGTTAATTAATCAATAAAAAACAACCTTAATGAATTTCTCCATCAAGGTTGTTTTTAGAGCATATCGAACCCAGATTTGCTCTTTCTTCAAATTTTTGGCCAGAAAAATTCGAAGGAGAAATGATTTATGTCAAAATAAATAAATGAAAGCTTTTTAATTTCGGGGAAGGGGTAAATTTCCCCGAAAGGAAGGGAATTAAATACTGACTTGGAGATGTCCTTGGGATTCAAGAAAATTGGATTTATCCGTTAGGCGATCATCAAAAAAATCCTTCTCCAAAGGAGAAGGATAAAAGATCATACTTTAAATATCTTGAAAATATAATGCTCTTATTGCCTCTAAATCGGAGGTTGTTAAGAAATCACTACAAACAGGTCTTCTGGCTTTACAATCTACTTTCCATCTCCCTTCCCATTAATTTACTTAACAGTGGTTGTGAGATGGTCATCTTGTATTACAGCTGCGATTACAGCAAAGGAATTTCACCTTTTTCCCTTGAATATAGGACAAGTTCACTATTTAATTGTCTTCATTCTAACCCATTTTGTTTTTATTGTCAACAAGAGTTCCTAAAATTTATTCCATGTCTCCTGTCATAATAAAAATTGGATTTGCCGCTTTTAACATGGTTAATCCACCAATGCCTTCTCCACGACTAATCCCAACTTGAATGACTTCAACGTTATTAAAATAACGGTTCATTAAAGTAATTCCTTGGGCAGCATTCTCCAGGGTTACAAAGTTTGCAACCACACGCCCCTTGGGATTTAAATTGTTTCGGCACCATACAAAAAGGGATTCCATATTCCCTCCTGAGCCACCGATAATTACCTTATCTACTTTTTCCCCAATTTCCTTAAGTGCCTCTGGGGCTTTTCCATGAATGATTGCTACGTTTTGAGCGTCAAAGTGTTTTTTATTTTTCTTAACTAATTCTAGTGCGGTATCCTTTGCTTCCACCGCATAGACTTTCCCTTTATACGCCCCATAGGCAGCTTCCATTGTCAAACCGCCTGTGCCAGCGCCAATGTCTACCACCACATCACCTTCATTTATTCCAAGTAAACTCATGGTTAGAATTCTTATTTCCCGTTTAGTCATTGGGGCTTCTCCACGAATAAATGTTTCATCTTTGTACCCTGCAATGCTACTCATTGATAATAACCACCACCGACAATCCCATTTCTTCATACATTAATGCTTCTCTTACGGTCAGTCGAGTAATTTTTTCATTGGGATAAGATAATTCTTCTCCCACATAAATCGTTCCTTCTTCCATCCCTAAAAAGATCATGGTTTTCGCAATGTATGCTGCCGAATGGGTTTTATCTGTTAAGCATCCAATTTTTTTATTTTCCTTTAATGCCGCGACCAAATCTTCTTCAATTCCATGAAGACTTAATAATTTGGCATCTTCCCAGCCCATTTTGAGTTTTGAAAAAAAGTACTGCAAAGAGCTAATCCCTGGAATGCAAACAATGTCCTTTTCTGGAATCATCTTTTTTGCGTAGTTTAATAAGCTATGATATCCGGGGTCCCCGGAGACAACAATGGCTGTTTTTTCATATCGGTAATTTACCGTAATCTCTTCCATGAGTTCGCTTAAAGGAGTTCCTTTCCCGATATAGTACATTTTT
The DNA here is from genome assembly GCA_051649025.1 of Eubacteriaceae bacterium. Taxonomy (GTDB): domain Bacteria; phylum Bacillota; class Clostridia; order Eubacteriales; family Eubacteriaceae; genus Acetobacterium. The sequence goes on along the minus strand of JBOFGH010000059.1, from coordinate 22,873 downwards.
TTTCCTTTAGTATCAAAACTTTCTGCATGTCTTACTCCACAAAGGATCACCTCTGCTTCTTCGATTTCTTTCTTAGCACTGGGTAAAATATACTCTGGATGACCGGGTCCTAAACCAATTATTTTTAATGGATACATAACCTTTTCCTCGCTTCTTCTGCAAATGCTGTTTCCCCTAACCCACCATGTGTCTTGGAAAAAAGAATGACTTCAATTTCAATATTTCCATAAACCCTTGCCATGGCTTTTTTCTTTACAACCTCTGCTAAATGATTAAAATATTCTGGAATATCCTCCTTAAAAAGAATATCCGTCGCTTCATCTGTTGTCTTGGCTTCCATAATCTCTCGGATTGTTTCTTTTTTACCTCCTAGCAAAGCACAATGGGCGGCTAAAATTTCCATTCGTCCGTCAGCAATGCTACTGTGGGTATTAAAAATCCCTCCGGCTATTTTTACAAGCTTTCCGAGATGCCCTACTAAAAGAATTTTTTCAAACCCTATGGTTTCTGCAATATCGAGCATAAAACCCATATAATTACTTGTTTTTATCATCACCGCTTCATTGAGATTAAGATCTTTTGAAAAATCTTTGCCATAGTTTCCTGGGACAAAAATAATTTCTTTGTAACCCTTTGCCTTTAGCACCAAAGCTTCTAATTTTAAGGATGCCAATAAAGCTTCTTCGCTCATGGGTTCCACAATCCCTGAAGTTCCAATCACAGACAAGCCCCCTTCAATCCCAAGTTTTGGATTGAAGGTGCGTTTTGCTAATGCTTTTCCCTGGGGAATGGAAATTTCCACCACCCAGCCTTTGGGACATTCTACCCCAGAATCACTATAATTTTCAAGGACTTTTTTTATTTCCCTTGTGATCATTTCCCTAGGAACAGGATTAATTGCAGGTTCTCCTGGTGGAATACTTAGCCCCACTGAGGTTACAACACCAACCCCTTCTCCTCTGGAAAAAGTGATGCCCTCCTTTGACGAAGGCATCACTTTAGAAACAATTTTAATCCCATTGGTAATGTCCGGATCATCCCCTGCATCCTTAATAATGCTGCAGGATGCTCCTGTTTCTGTTATCTTTTGATCGTGTAAAACTAAATGAAGGGGCCACCCTTTAGGTGTATCGATGTTGATTGTTTCAATTTTTTCTTTTGAAAGAAACATTTCTAAAGCCGCTTTGGTTGCCCCTGTTGCACAAGAACCTGTGGTATATCCATAACGTAATGTCTTTCCTTTTTTTTCAATGGTTCTCTTTAACATAGGTCTCCTTTAGGTAAAGGGTACTCCTTTTTAATAAGTAATGTGGATAAATAGGGTATTTTTCCTTTGAGAACTTCAATGTCTCGGGTGATTTTCTGACTTTTCATTCCAATGTTCGAAACCAAAACAAAGGCGTTTTCTAGTCCTCTTTTTTCTAATTCCTCTGCCATTCCTTGATTATTTGCAGAAATTTTCATAATCACTATATTTTGATGGGCATCTAAAATCTTCTTTATTTCCTCCATGGGTTGGGTCATCGACACAATTCCCAAGGATTCTTCCCCTTGGGTTAGGGGAATATTAAGTTGAGCTCCTAGATTACAAAAGGATGGAATTCCGGAAAGGGTCACCACTTCAATCTCTCGTTCTAACAAAAATTCCATTACATATGAATAAGTACTAAAAACCATGGGATCTCCCAAAGTAATAAATGCCACATTCTTTCCAGTGTTTATAATTCCTTCAATTTCATCTGCGTTCAGTTTCCATTGCTTTTCCAGTGCTTCCCGTTCTTCACTTAAAGAAATCATTGGAAAATTCATTTCCAAAACTTTTGAATGCTCTGAAATATGACTCTCCACAATTCTAAAGGCAACACTCGGAGACCCTTTTTTCTTTATGGGAGTGATAACAACATCACAGTTTTTTAAAATCTTAGCTGCTTTTACTGTTAAAAGATCTGGATCTCCTGGACCAACCCCAATCCCATAAAAAACACCTTTTTCTACCATCTTTTTACCATTCCCTTCCCAATTGGTATAGCATTGCATTTAGAATAGCCGCAACAACGGGACTCCCACCTTTTCTCCCATTAATTCGAATGATTGGGCTATTAATCTGATCCAAAGCTTCCTTAGATTCAGCCGCACCAACAAACCCAATCGGAGCACCGATAATTAATCCTGGGTTTACTCTTCCCTCTTTTACCCCTTCAATTAAAGTATACAAGGCTGTCGGGGCATTTCCAATGGCAAAAACCCCGACACTTTCGTCTTGGAGAGCTTTTTCCATACTCACCATCGATCGTGTAATCCCACGTTCTTTAGCTATTTTTACCACTTCAGGATCGTGAACGTAGTTAACAATCTCAATCCCATGGTCTGCTAAGGCTTTCTTATTAACCCCTACCTGTATCATTCTCGTATCAGCATAGATTTTTTTCCCACTTTTTAAAGCCTCCATTCCTTTTTCATAGCCATTATTTAAAATTTCTAACAGCTCTGCATACTCAAAATCTGCTGTGGTGTGAATAATACGTTTGATCATCGGAGCAATGTCTTCTGGAAATACGCTATCACCCAGTTCTTTCGTAATTATTTCAAAACTTCGTTCTTCTATCATTCTTGGATCATTAATATAGTCCATTCGCTTTCCCTTTCACTCTCTATCCATCTTTTTTGTTAACCAGGATACTTATTCTTTAATTTTTACATGAATTCCACCAGGAATTAATTGCTGCTCGTAAACGCCTTGGTATGCATTAATAGGAATTTCTTTTTTAAACGCCTTTAAAAACCCTGATTTTTGAAAGTTTTTTTCCTCATACAATACCCCCATCACTGTGCCGCTATGTCCAATGACAACGCCCAAGCCTTGGTTTTCCCGTGACAATTCAATCACTTTTTCTAAATAATTTTTTCTTAGTCGTTTTTGGTTAAGAAGGGCGCTTTGAGTGCATGCCTCCCCCACTTCCTTTAGATTGTTTTCGGCCACACCATTTCTAAACTGTCTTACGATGTTCTCAAAGCTTTCTAAATCCTTTTGGGAATAGTCTTCTTGGGTTTCATTAAAAGCAAGGGTATTAACCCCTCCATAAAAATTAATCATTAACACATTGGTTTTAATGGACCCTTCATACTTTTCTAATATTTCCCCACTAAGATGATTAAATAAATTAAGTTTTGGAAACATCAAATTGTCTGAAGGTTCGATGGTTGTACAATATTTCCCAATTTCTTCTGGGGTGATTTTTATTTCAAAATATGCTGATAACCCCGTAATAATTCCTGCAATGTCTGCGGTGCTACTTGCCATCCCTTTTCCGACAGGGATTTCTGTATCTATTTTAAGGTTAAAATGTTTTTTTTCGTTTTCTGGAATGCCATTCCTCTTAAAAAATAGCTCAATCATTTTTCTTGTTTTTGATTTAAAATACTGCCACTCCCCTAAACCCTCCCTCAAGGTGATTATCGAATAGCGATTCATGGGACATGACACCAAACAAGGCTTTTTTTTGTACCAACCTTGAATATATTCCCCACAAGTTCCTGGGGTTTTTACAACAACTTCTCTCATCCCTCTTTCCACCCCTTTGCAACTTCAAGTAGGGTTTCTAAGAACTGAGGTTGAGAGTAAAAATGAATGTGTGGATATCCTCCAAGAGTATTTTTCTTTTGGTAACCACAGTCCCATGATTTTTCTTTTTTTGACAGTTTATAAACCTGAAGCGTTTTTTCAAAAATTTCGACCTTACTATGATGAAATTCATGAACCCTCATGGTTATTTCCTTTTCCAATAAAGTTGTTTCTAAGGTTGCATATCCAAAATTTTGAAGACCTTTCGTCATTTTCGAAAATCCATTAAAAAAGCCTATCCCTGAAGTTTCTTTACCCGTTAGTAATCGCATTGACTGTGTGAGGTACATGAGTCCACCACATTCTGCATAACAGGGAAGCCCCTTTTCAAGAGCCTCTAGAATCTCTTTTCTTAAGGATTGATTTTGAGCTAATTTCTCTCCAAATATTTCAGGAAATCCTCCCCCAATATAAAGACCATGAATCCCTTCTGGAATTTTTTTATCCTCTAATGGACTAAAAAAAATTATTTCAACACCACAGGTTTCTAAGGCCTTAAAATTATCTTCATAATAAAAATTAAATGCCTTATCCCTAGGCACCCCTATTTTTAAGCCTGCAAAGTTCTTTTTTAATTTTAAAAAAGGATCGATATAAGCTTTTGTTTTTTCAGTGCTTTGAGCAATTTCAAGAAGGCGATCAAGGTCGATATGAGCTTCTGCTAAGATCCTAGCTTTTTCAATTTTCTCCTTAAACCCTTGGAGTTCCTCGACTGGTATTAAACCTAAATGTCGGGATTCCATACTCAATCCATTCGTTTTAGGGAAGTATCCTAAACACGGCACATCACAATAAAACTCAATCATTTTTTTTAATAGCTGGTAATGGGCTTCTGAGGAAAGCTGATTAATGATGATTCCCTCAATTTTTGTTTGAGGGTCGAAATCTAAGTAGCCTTTGACTAAGGCCGCTAAGCTTTTAGAGATTCCACGACCATCAACAATCAAGATCACAGGAGCTTTAATGACTTTAGACAAATAAGCACTACTTCCTAAATCCGTTTCTAAGCTATGCCCATCATAAAGTCCCATTACTCCTTCAACAATTCCAAGATTTCCATGGGTCAGCCTTCTTTGAAATAAACCTAAAACCGTTTCTTCGTCTAATAACCATGTATCCAAATTAATGGACTTTTCACCTGTAACAAAGTTATGAAACATGGGATCGATGTAATCCGGCCCAGTTTTAAAGGGTTGCACAGATAGACCACGTTTCTTGTATGCTGCCATAATCCCCATGGTAATGGTTGTTTTACCAACATTGCTGTTGGCTCCTGCTAACATGAAATACTGCATTTTCTTCCCCCCACTTCAAATTTTTGCAATAAAAAGGGGGTAAAGTTTTAACCCCCAAGTACAAGCAAATATCATTTACTGTTTGATTGATCTAGCCGTGTTTTTTCCTTAATAATCTCTAAAAACTCTCCGTAAGTCTTAATTTTAATCATTGTTTTTTGTGTTTCTATTTCAACCAATTCATTCTCTAAGAGTCCTTGGGTAAAATCATTATTCAAACAATTTTGATGGAAATATACGTCCCCTTTAAGATCACCAAGCCCCTTTAAATTATTAACATTTCCATGTCCAAAAGGGAGATCAGAGATGAAAATCACTTGGCAATCTTCCATTAGTCTTAGGTTCTCTTTTTGTTTTTCAATCCCAATTGAAGTAAAAGGTCGTTCTACAATCATTGGAATTCTAAGGGCTTTACAAACTTCCCAGTCGTCACTTCCTTCGTTAACAACCCCTGCGGTAATCCGATGTCCCAGAGCATCTAATTCTTCAAGAATTTGGGTGGCATTATTCCCTCCACAAATCACATGAATCCGAATACTTTCATAGGTTTCATTTTCCTTGATTACCCGTAATGGAATAATCTCTGGTTTTCCAAATAATCTATTCTCTTGTATCAACATTTTCATGTCATATACTTTTTTAAGATTTTCCTCTGTGATAACTTGTGCTGGTGTTCCATCTTCGATAACTTTTCCATTTTTCATAAGAATCAGTCGATTACAATATCGAGAAGCCAAATTTATATCATGGAGGACGGCAACCACTGTCATAGATTTTTCTAAATTAAGCTGCCGAATTAATTCCATCACTTCAATTTGGTGATGAATATCCAGTGCTGAAGTTGGTTCATCTAATAAAATAATCTCTGGCTCTTGGGCAATGGCCCTTGCAATAATCACCCGTTGTTTTTCTCCACCACTTAGGGTGTTATAAAACCGTTTTCTAAACTGAATGGTCTTGGTTGCACGCATGGCTTCTGTAACAATGTCATAATCTTTTTTGCTTTCTTTGGTTTTATGGCTTAAATATGGGTTTCTCCCCATAAGAACAATATCTTCAACCGTAAAATCATAGTCCACATCAAACGACTGTGGAACCACAGCAACCACTTGTGCACGTTGCCGATAACCATAGTTTTTATTATCTTGCCCCTCTAAAATGATTTCCCCAGATTTTAAAGGCAAAAGTCCTGAAAGGCATTTTAAAAGGGTGGATTTTCCTGCGCCATTAGGTCCAATGAGTCCAACAAATTCCCCTTGGCAAATTTTGGCATTAAATCCTCTCAAGATTTCGGTTTCTCCATAGGTCGCTACAACATCATTAAAATCAAGCATGATTCTTGGCATTAGCTTTTCCATTTAAACCCCTCCCTTTTTTCGTTTTCTTAAAAGATAAACAAAGAAGGGACCACCAAATGCTGCGGTAATAACCCCTACCGGAATTTCTTGGGAGGTAATGGTTCTTGAAATAGTATCACAAAGAATCAAAAACGCCCCTCCAAAAAGAAGGGAAAAAGGAATTAAGGTACGATGCTTGGGTCCAGCAATCATTCGAACAATATGGGGAATAATTAACCCTACAAAACCAATTAAGCCCGTTACTGAAACCACAGCAGCCACAATAAGTGATGAAGAAATTAATACTTTCTTTTTTAATCTCTCGGTATCAACCCCAAGCTGTGTTGCCGTTTCTTCTCCTAATAGCATAATATCTAATTCTCTAACAGAGGTTAGCATAACAACAATTCCCACAATGACATAGGGAAGAATGGTTAAAACCTGTCCCCACCCTTTCCCATTAAGGCTTCCCATTGTCCATAAGATAATTTGTTGCATACTCTGTTGGTTAAAAATCATGAGTAGGGACATAAACGCCCCTAGGGACTGACCAATTGCAATTCCGCTTAAAAGAAGGGTTGCCACTGGAACTTTTCGGCCCACTCTTGAAATATTGTATACTAAAAAAATAGTTAAAAATGAGCCAATAAATCCAAAAAGTGCAATGCTATTTAGTCCCAAAAAACTGGCGGAAAGATTCATTACAATCCCAATAGCGGCTCCAAGAGCTGCCCCAGAAGAAACCCCTAGAATAAAAGGATCTGCCATTGGATTTTTAAATATTCCTTGGTAGGCGGCACCACAAATTGACAACGCTCCACCCGTAATAAACGCCAAAATAATTCTTGGTAACCGTACATTCCAAATGATTGCTTTTGCCCCATCGCTAATATTTTGAGTCCCTAAATCGATTCTAAAAATTTGATCAATTAAAATCTTATTTGCATCCTCAAAAGAAATCGCTGTAATTCCAGTCAATGTACACAAATAAATGACGAGAAAACAAAAGAGAATAGATAATGGAATGCCTATTTTTTTTATTCTAAGGTTAAATTGCTCTTTCATAGATGCTCCAAATTTTCGTAATTTTAGTTCCTTCTTACTCTGCAAATAAACTTGGGTAAATATCTGCTGCTAACAAACGTAACCCCTCCACAATACGTGGGCCTGGGCGCTGAATCAAATCTGCATCTGCTGATAAAAACGCATAATATGGAATTGCATTATCTTTAATTGCGGTGATCTTATCAAACCCTGGAACTGCTTTAATTTCTTCAGGAGTCCCATAAAACGAAATGTAAACATCAGGATTACTTGCAATAATTTGCTCGGTGGTTAGCTGTGGCCATTGTTTTCCGGTATCTGCTGCTACATTAATCCCATTGACGTCGTTAAGCATTGAATCTAACATTGAGCCAGGGCCTGCACTAAAGAACTCTCCAACATCGATAAAAACTGTCTTTTGTTCTTTAATTTCTTTTGTTTTGTCCATAATTGCCTGTCGGTCTTCTCCCATTTTATCAACTACTTTTTTAGCTGCATCATTTGCATTTATGACTTCCCCCGTATTAACAATATTATTCATGATTCCAGTAATACTAACAGGGGCATATAAAACAACCTTTGCACCGGTTGCTTCAATCTGGTCTCTAATTTCTGGTGAAATAAAATCTGCAGATAAAACCACATCTGGTGCGAGTGAAATAATTTTCTCAACATTTGGGGAGTTAAAATCCCCAATACTAGGAACCGCTAATGCTGCTTCTGGATAATTACAATAGTCTGTTCTCCCCACAAGTTTTTCCCCTTGGCCTAAAGCAAAGACCATTTCTGTGGTTGCTGGTGATAGAGACACTACTTTTTGGGGTTCTTTTGCAATGGAAACCGCCATTCCTAAATCATCAGTAAATTCAACTGGATAAGTGGTACTCCCCGTTTTTGTCTCCTTTGCAACCTCACCACTGGCTGTGCCACCTTGTTGACATCCTGCAAATGCAAGGGCTCCAACTAAAACAACCATCCCAACCAATAATCCTTTAAATTTCCTTTTCATTCTTTTCTCCTCTTTTCTTATTTAAAGCAGGCTTTATATAATGCCTGTTATTTAAAACTTTTTCCTTTTGGGTTTTTTAATACAAAAAAACTCCGATTTCTTCAGAAATCGGAGTTAAAGACATCTTAAATCCGTTCTTCCCTCCGAAGAAAACTACGATTACTGAGTGTCCTGACTTTTGTTTCATCCTTAACTCTCCCTTCCCGTTTTTAAACAGTGGTTTTGAGAGCCTCGTCAACAATTACAGTAGCGGGGGCTGTAAGGGCTTTTCACCCTTTTCCTCATACAAATTTAATTGTTTGCAGTTTAACACATCTAAAGAAGAAATTCAATCGAAAATTTAATTATATTTCTTCTTCAAGCTTTCCAGCACTGCTTCTGCAAAAGCTAATGGTTCCTTTTTTACCCAATTCTCATTGGCAAGAACTTCATAGGACAGTGTCTTTATGGTTTCGACACTCAAGATTTCTGGTAATATTTCCTCAAAAGGAATCTGCCCTTCCCCTGGAATCCAATGTCGATCCTTTTTAAAATCATTGTCTGAGAGATGCAAGGCTTTGATTCGTTGTTTGTACTTCTTTAAAATTTTACCACAGTTTTGTGTTTCCAAAAAATCATGGGAACTATCATAACACAAACCAAAGTGGGGTGCATCAATTTCGTCTAAAAGATAGGTCAGCAAATATTGTCGGGACACGTTTTCCACCCCAATATTAACCCCATATTTTTCACCCGCATCAGCCAGTTCAGAAAAGAAAGCTTTTCCTTTATCTAAATCTGGCTCAAATTCTTCTAAATCACAGGTATGTATCACCATTGCCGGAATATCAAAATCCTTACAACTTTTGATAAAGCTTTGAAATAACCTTAGCTTTGGTTCAATTTGAATCCGTGATTCCTCCCAAATATCATTATATCCAATAAACGGACAATGGATATTGGTTATTTCGAGTCCATGCTTTTTTACTATTTCAGGAAAAAGTTCTTTTTTTATTTCCCAAGGAGGGCATTCATCCTCCCAAGAAATCATCGCTTCCTCAAACCCAGCATCTCTAATAATCTTAATCCGATCTTCAAAGGGCATAAAATACCCAAACCAAGAAAACATGCTATAATTCATTTTGCTTCACTTTCATTCTTAAATTTACTCGCTAATGGTTTCAACAGATTCAATCGTGTATTTTTCTTCACTAAACACAAGATCCGTTAAAATTGATAGGTACTTAATGATTACTGCCAGTAGTGCGAAAATCCCAAAAAAACCACCTGAAATCACAAGCATCAGAGAAGTATAACCAGAAACAACTTGCTCTACCATATAAGAATACAAGGTATAAACCCCAATTATAAAGGTTGCTACCATCATAAAAACTGCTGCTGCCGTGGAAATTTTATAGGCAATGTTTGTAAATAACACAAGGGAGGTCGTCGCCATTTCTTTCCGTTGGTTTTTTGTTTCTTTATTGTAATGTCGAGAAACGCCTAGATCATTCACATATTCAATGGTATCAATTTTTAACCCACAATTTGCATAAACCGCTTTCCGATATGGAATGGTTTTACTCATGGATTGCACCCGATTAATAGCTCTTCTTGAGAGAATTCGGAAATTTTCTGTCCGTAATTTATGTCCACTTAAAGAGAATCGATTAAATAAGGTATAGAACAATCGGGAGGATTTTTGGACACATTTTTGAGGTGCCGCATTAACAATATCAAATCCCATCAGGGAACGTTCATAAACGAGCATCACCAAATTTTTTTCAAAATCCATGACCATGTTATCAAATTCAAAAACAAAATCCCCAATGGACAAGTCAATGCCTGCGTTCATTGAAAGCTCTACCCCTTGGTAGAAACTCATGTTGACAACATTGATGACCGTTTTGGATATTTTTTTTCCCATGGCTTTAATGATCTCTAAGCTATTATCGGTTGATGCATCATTAACACAAATAATCTGATATTTCTCAAAATTATTCTCTAAAATTTCATTAATGAAATTTAGAAACTTCTCGATGCGCTCACTGTCATTGTAAACGTAGATAACTGCGGTCACAAAGTTCTTTTCTTTATTTTTTCTGATTGGATTTACTTTTTTGTGATCACTCATTTTCTAGCACCTCATCTAAATCATAAACTGTGTTAATTTTTCCAGAAAGGACTGAAACAAAGGTTGGATTTTTACTTAAAGTTCTAACAACGGTTGGTCGTGAATCATCAACTTCAGAAGCCTTTAAAATTGGCTTCATGGAGTATAAAGAACCTTTGTATTTAAAGGGATAGTCCTCTCTTAAATACTTTTTCGCCATGTTTGACATCATTGCCCAAGCTGACAGAGGTTTTGCAATACAATCATTACAATTTCCAAGTTGTTTTGGGCTACAATACCCCTGGGATTTTTCTTGGCATGAAAAAGTTGGCAAATCCATAAAAGAAGCGGTATGGGGCGTAAAGGTGACTGAGGTAAGGGAATGAAACCCCGTCTTTCCAAAAGGCATAATCGAAAAAAAAGGGCCATCCATCACTGTAATTCCACAATCCAATAGTTTTCCTTGGGGTTCACACAGAATCATTTCGCATAATTCGTATTTTATTTTAAAGGTTTCTAATCCAGCTAAACGCATCATCTGGTTACTGGATGCATAAGTCGCATTTAAAAGGAAACCCGTCCTTAAGATTTCACCACTCTCCAGCACAATTTCATAATAATCGTCAATCAAAGCAATGGTTTTAATTCGAGCATTATACTTTATCTCAACCTCAGGCATTTTTTGAATTTTTTCTAAAAAATGATCCCCAAGAATTTTTGCATCATAGGTGCTTTCTTTTGTTAAAAACACACCATCACACAGCCCTTTTTTAAAGTATTTTTCGGGATGTACCTCTTCACAAGGAATCTCTGCTGCTCGACAAAATTTAAGAAATTGCTCCTGATTTGTCCAACTAAAATGTTTTCCGGTTGCATAAATCTGATCAAAATCGTCATTAATACAAAAACCGTAGTCCTCAACAAAACGATTAAAATAGTGGGCTGACTTAATCGCCGTTGCATACGAACGTGGGTAATGATACCCCATATGAACCCTCGCCTGATTAATATAGGTCGCCCGTTTAAACACCTCTTTTTCCCATTCGAGAATTAAAACACGCTGTCCCTTTTTTCCCAGTTTTTCTCCTGCATAAAGGCCATATAACCCTGCCCCAATAATAATTTTGTCCCACATCATTTTAGGTTTCCTTTAAAGGCTCAAAGGTATTGATTCCTAAAACAACCGCCTCTAATTCTTCTTTTGTCATTCCGTAAAACATGGGCAGGGATAAAACTTGATCCGCCAAAGTTTCTGTTATCGGAAGGGATCCTCTCTCCAAACCAAGATAAGCATACGCCTCAGACAAATGAGGTGGAATTGGATAATGAATAATACTTCCGATTCCCTTCTCTTCTAACCATGCCATTAATTCATCTCGATATTTTGTGGTGACTACAAATTGATGCCAAACCGACTGACTATTTTCCCTTGTTTTAGGACAGCTAATGACGGGATTTTTAATGTTCTCCAGATAATATTCTGCTACCCGTTGACGATCTTTATTGAGTTCTTCTAAATATTTCAGTTTAATATTTAAAAGCCCTGCTTGTATTTCATCCAGTCGTGAATTCGTTCCTACGACTTGATTATAATACCGTTTTTCACTGCCATAGAATCGAAGGATTTGAAATTTTTTCGCAATTTCAAGATTATCCGTTGTAATCGCCCCTCCATCTCCAAATCCACCCAAATTTTTAGAAGGATAAAAGCTAAAACAACCAATGTCTCCAAAGGATCCCGTCATTTTTCCTTGATAGGTTCCCCCATGGCTTTGGGCACAGTCCTCAACTAAGTATAAATGATGGGCTTTAGAGATGGCGCTAATTTTATCCATCTCACAGCTTTCACCATAAAGATGCACCACTAAAATAGCTTTTGTTTTTGGTGTAATCTTTTCTTCGATTTTATCTGCATCAATGGTATGAAATTCATCAGGTTCTACAAAAATTGGAGTCGCTCCATTGATGGTAATTCCCATAACACTCGCAATGTAAGTATTCCCAGGAACAATGACCTCATCCCCTTCGCCGATGCCTAAAATCCGAAAAGACATCCAGAGAGCATCTAAACAATTCCCAAGCCCAACACATGCCTTTGTTCCAATGGTTTTTGCAAAATCCCTCTCGAAGGTTTCAACTTCATTTCCAAGGATATAGCTCCCACTTCGTAACACTTCAAGGGCTTTGTCTTCGTATTCTTTTTGATATTTTTCATAATGCCTTAATAAATTATTTGCAGGTACTTTCATGACTAACCCTCTTTACTAGTTCTCTTCTATTTTCAAAAACTGCTTATTATCATTTTTGAATTCACGTTTTAAGCGCACAATTTGCTTCAGATAGTCTTCCACTGTTTTAATAATCTTAACCTTGGTATCGTAATCGTCTTGCCATATCACCGGAATATCGTAAACCGCAATCCCTTCATGCTCTGCACGAAGAAGCAGTTCCACGCAATAAAACCACCCATCATCTTGACTTGACAATGCTACTAATTTTTCAATCGTATCTTTTCGAAAAAAATCAAAACCACAAAGAGCATCCGAAAATCGATTGTTAAAAACTTGATGTAGTAATCGATTAAGACCTCTTGAGGTCAATTCACGCATTACTTTTCTTCCCATCACCTGGGAATTTGGTAACAATCGAGATCCTTTGATAATTTCTACTTCGGGCTTACTTTCAAAAATTTCTTTAACCATGGTTAAATGATCCAAACGTGTTGATAAGTCAATGTCCATGTACCCAATAATCTCACATTGGTTTTCTTTGATCCCAGTTCTTAGAGCCACGCCCACCCCTTTTTTAGGGGTTTTTAAATACTGTACTTGAGGGTGCTTCTCACAAAGGGACTCACTGATTTCTTGGGTTCTATCCGTTGATCCATTATCAACAATGGTCAGCTGATAATCGAAAAGTTTATTTTTCGTCAAAAAAATTAATGTTTTCAAAATCCCTTTTTCCAAACGTCGTTCTTCATCAAGAACAGGGAATAATATATTAACTTTCATAATTCCTCCTAAACATTACACCTCTTTTTCTTTAATGATAACATAAACCCAAACAATGAAAAAGGAATAGATTCTTCTATTCCTTGTAATTTCATATTAACTTTGGAATGTTCACACAATAGGGCGGATAAACGATCCCTTTTTCTGTGATAATGGCTGTAATGTTTTCATTGGGGGTCACATCAAAGGCTGGATTTTCCATTTTTATATTGTCTGGCGCAATCTGAACTCCGCCAATGTGGCTAATCTCCCGACAATCCCGTTCTTCTATCACAATTTCTTCTCCCGATTTCATTGTAAAATCAATCGTGGAAGTTGGAGCCGCAACATACATGGGAATCCCATGCGCTTTTGCCAGAATCGAAACCGAGTAGGTTCCAATTTTATTAGCAACATCACCATTTGAAGCTATTCGATCTGCACCGACAATCACCCCATCGATTTTACCCTGTTTCATCATCCAACCTGCCATGTTATCGGTAATTAAAGTTACTGGAATACCGTCCGCCTGGAGCTCATAGGCGGTTAACCGAGCGCCCTGTAAAAATGGACGGGTTTCATCTGCATAAACCGAGATTTTTTTTCCTGCATCATGGGCGGCACGAACAACGCCTAAAGCCGTTCCGTAATCTGCAGTTGCCAATGCACCTGCATTACAATGAGTTAAAAAAGTATCCCCATCTTTTATTAATGTTGCCCCATACTTCCCCATCTTTCTGCACATTTGGATGTCTTCTTGGCAAATGTCGTGGGCTTCCTTTCCTAAAAGTGCCACAATCACCGGAACCTCTTTTTCTTTATTTCTATCGATAAGACTTTCTAACCGTTTAATGGCCCAAAATAAATTCACAGCTGTTGGACGTGTCGATTTTAGTAAATCACACACTTCCTTCATGTGTTTTAAAAAAAGCTCTTTGGGTTCGTTAACGTATTCAAGTGCTCCAAAATAAACACCATAACCTGCAGCGACTCCAATGGCAGGGGCTCCACGAACCACCATATCCACAATAGCGGCTGCAATCTCTCGATAATCAGTATACGAATTTACCACGAGTTCCATAGGAAGTTTTGGCTGATCAATCAGTTTTAAAACCCCATCTTCATAATATACGGGTTTCATCCACTATCCCTCTAACTTATCCACAAGTCTAAAGATAAGAGCTTTTACTTTCTCTGTATTTTCCTCTAATACTTTTACTACTTCATCCCCTGTTACCGGTTTAATTTCTGGGTGGTCTTCAAGACCTGCATCATAATCTGTCACCAGTGCAATATTCACCACGGGTATTTCTTGCTCTAAGCAAAGGTATCCCTCAGGATACTGGGTCATATTAACCACATCAGCTCCTAACATCCCAAACATTCGGCTTTCCGCAACCGTGGAGAAACGTGGGCCATTAATGACCACAACCGTTCCTCGATCATGAACACAAATTCCGCACTCCTTAGCAGATTCGATAGCTAAGGCTCTCAGCTTAGGATCATAAGTATGGGCAGAACTAATATGATTGACTGTAGGACGTTCAAAAAAAGTATCCTTTCGTCCTGATGTCATATTAATGAATTGATCTGTTACAACAAAGTCGCCTGGCTTAAGCTCAAATTTCAAACTTCCAACGCAGCATGGAGAAATAATGGCTTTTACACCTAGGGTCTTCAGTGCAAAAATATTCGCACGATAATTTATTTCCGAAGGATTCAAGGTATGGTTCTTTCCATGCCGTGGCAGAAAAGCCAAGGTTTTTTCATTATATTTGACTAAACTTATCTGATCCGAAGGCTTTCCATAAGGCGTGTCAATTTCTATTTTTTTTACATCTTTTGCTAATTCGTACAATCCAGAACCACCAATGATTCCCACATCTGCTTGATAATACATTTGTTTCCTCCCGTATTTTAGTTTGCAATTGCTCCTATTTCTACCAACAACTTTCTATTCTGGAATGACCAAAGAATCCAAGGTGCTCTTAAATTGCAAGGGTTCTTCTCCATCCTCAAGATTCGCTTTAAAGCCCAACCATTGATACTTAGAGTCCTCCTCTTCTTCCTGATTCTCCTCAAGGCTTTCTTTCGTTTCTTCCACTACCAAACCTTCGAAGAGCATCTCTTCCTTGATGGGTTCTATGATTAATTCAGGCGAGGCTTCTGACTCTTCTACAATTTCTTCCCCTTCTAATATAAGTTCGGTCATTTTGGGAATTGGACGTTTTTGAATTTCGTCGTCATCCAAATTTCGCTTAAATCCTAACCATTGATATTTAGAATCATCCTCTTCTTCTGTTGTTAATTCAATTTCTTCCTCTGCTAATGTCGTTTCAGTGGGTTCTTCAACCACTTCTTCTTCAAAAATAGTCGTCTCAACTTCCCCGATCTTTTCTAAAACTTCCTCAAATTCTTCCCCTTGGACGGTTACCGTCCATCCTTTTTTTTCACTCGACTCTTCTGGATCTTTTTCCGCCTTATAGCCAAGCCAACTTTTTTGAGGACGATAGCTTGGAATTTCTTCATCAATAAGGCGCTTTCCAAAAGCTTCATGGGATTTTAAACCATGAACCGTCTCTTCTGGTTTTATGGTTTCAGTTGTATGAAATCCTGTATCCAATTGAGTCGCATCATATTTTAACCAAGACTTCTTTTTATCAGGGAAAAATTTTTTTAGGACTTCCTTTGATATTTCTTCATTACATAAAATAGCCGATACCGAGGTTAACGTGTCTGGCAACCTAAAGTTTTCCGGCCATGCAATGGTCATTCCCACTTCGTATTTTACTAAATCGACCACATTAAATCCCAAAGATTCAAGGGAATATCGCTTCATTTCTGAATGACGGCATGGCTCATTCGTTTTTCTTGCACAAGAAATTCCTTGAACCTCGCAAATTGGACAATTCCCTGGAATTAATCCCACTGCCCCTTCCACTTCACTTTCTATTTCAAGCAACGTCTTCCAGGTCATTACTTTAATGGCCTCTAATTTTTCCTTACAGTAATCAGCAATCCCTTCTTGATCTCGAATATTCCGAATGTCCGCCTTTGGAATTTCATACTGTCGTCCAATAACATGCATCAACTTAAATTGTCTCAAAAAAATTTCTTCATCAAAGATATAAGGTGGACACGACCAATATGCAGCATAATTTGGACAAGCCTTGCAATAACCTAAGGTTTTTTCTCGGTTAAAATACTCTTCGATTAAATAGTCAACTTTTTTTGCACCAAAACTTAATTTATCTTTCAGTTCCATTTCTCAACACCCTTTCATTCATTTAACTAAGGACTTTTCTATATTGAGGGTCATATTTCACACATTTTACAGTTTATTTAGTATTTTACCTTGATTTAATGAATTCATCAATTAAACTTTTTGTCCAATATAAGTATTTTTCTCCAACTTTTTTAAGATTAACAAAATTTTACCTGTTTTTTTACTTATTTTATGTTTATAATAATATGAGTAATTTTTTGAAGGGAGATTAATGAATGGAATATTCTCATGAAGTTGAAAACATGTGTATCGTTGGCAATAATGCCAATCACGGTTGTGCGCCAATCCCAGAGGAGGGAAAGTGGGTTCAAGCGAAAAATGTTGCTGACATTTCAGGGCTAACCCATGGTATTGGGTGGTGCGCTCCTCAACAAGGTGCGTGCAAATTAACTCTCAATGTTAAAGATGGTATTATTGAAGAGTGTTTAATTGAGACCATCGGCTGCTCAGGAATGACCCATTCTGCTTCAATGGCGGCTGAAATTATGACAGGTAAAACAATTTTAGAAGCATTGAATACAGACCTTGTTTGTGATGCAATTAACACAGCAATGCGTGAATTATTTTTACAAATTGTTTATGGTCGTACTCAAACTGCGTTTTCTGAAGGTGGTTTACCCATTGGCGCTGGTCTTGAAGATTTAGGAAAAGGTTTAAGAAGTCAGGTAGGAACTACCTATGGCACTAAAGATAAAGGACCTCGATATTTAGAAATAGCAGAAGGCTATATCCAAAAATTGGCCTTAAATGAAAAAGATGAAATTGTTGGTTACTCCTTCGTTCACCTTGGAAAAATGATGGAAAGTATCAATAAAGGTGTAGCTCCTGCTGATGCACTCGAAAAAGCTTCGGGTAAGTATGGACAATTCGACGATGCTGTAAAATACATCGATCCAAGAAAAGAATAGGAGGAAAGCACATGGCATTATTTGAAAGTTATGAAAGAAGAATCTCAAAAATCAATGATGTTTTAGCGCTCAATGGCATTGCCTCTTTAGAAGAAGCAAAAGCAATTTGTGACGCAAAAGGTATTGATGTGGCGAGTATCGTTAAAAATATCCAACCCATTTGTTTTGAAAACGCTTGTTGGGCGTATACCCTTGGCGCAGCATTAGCCATTAAACGTGGGATCACCAACGCAGCAGATGCTTCAGAAGTCATTGGTGAAGGCTTACAAGCTTTTTGTATTCCTGGTTCTGTTGCCGAACAACGTAAAGTTGGATTAGGCCACGGAAATCTTGGAGCAATGCTTTTAAGAGAAGAAACCGATTGTTTTGCTTTTGTGGCAGGTCATGAATCTTTTGCTGCTGCCGAAGGCGCAATTGGTATCGCTCGGTCTGCAAATAAAGTTCGTAAATCTCCCCTACGTGTTATTTTAAACGGTCTTGGGAAAGATGCTGCATTAATTATTTCTCGAATCAATGGTTTTACTTATGTGAAAACTGATTTCGATTTTGCAACTGGAAAACTTAACATTATCGAACGTACCCCTTACTCAACAGGAGAACGTGCTGCTGTTAATTGTTACGGCTGTAATGATGTTCAAGAAGGGGTTGCAATTATGCATCACGAAGGGGTTAACGTTTCTATTACTGGTAACTCCACTAATCCAACACGTTTCCAACATCCTGTTGCTGGTACTTACAAAAAAGAAGCCCTTGAACAAGGAAAAAAATACTTCTCTGTTGCCTCAGGTGGTGGAACAGGACGTACTTTACATCCTGACAACATGGCAGCGGGTCCTGCTTCTTACGGCATGACCGACACCATGGGACGTATGCATTCAGATGCTCAATTCGCTGGTTCTTCTTCTGTTCCTGCTCATGTTGAAATGATGGGACTTATTGGGATGGGGAATAACCCAATGGTTGGCGCTACTGTTTCTGTTGCAGTTGCCATTGAAGAGTCAAGTAAGTAAGCGATAGCTTTATTTTTGGCATTAAAAAACTAATTTAAAACGTAGTTATTATAATGTCTGCCCATCGTTTTAAGAGAGGCTTGCAAATATTTTTCATTTGCAAGCCTCTCTTTTATAATTTTATCCTTAAATTTTTTATATGCAAATCACTACGCACTCATGTATAATTAAAATAAACTTTTTAACTATATTAAATTAAAGGAGGTATACCAAATGAAAATAGACCTTCTACAGCCCCTGTGCTGGGGTTATTTTTGATGAATTTTGTGTTATGTGGAATTTTGCTGCACAAGAATAATCTCTATTTCGAAACTGCTTTACCTAAGCTTTTTTCTGTTTCAAAACATCAAATAATTTAAAATTTATCTTGCTTTATTTTAACTTTAATTTTCCTATTTGAATTTCTTTAACTTGCTTAAGTGTATTTATTATTGTTATAATAATGATACAAAATAACTTTATTTTTCAACCATTCAATTCATATAACAAATCTCGCAATAGGAGTATCATTGATGAATAAAAAAGGTGTAAAATTTTTAAAATCATCCCTACTGGCATCGGCTATCGTTTTTAGTGGCTTTGCTAATGCTCAGGTATTGGCAGAAGACAATTCTTTTATAGAAAACGGTAATGCCGTTGCAGAAGTCAACCAAGAAATTACAATCTTAGCTAATGAAATTACAATAGACAACATGGTATTTGCTTTAGATGACATAACACACACTGCAAGCGTTAAATCCTATTCCTCACTTTATTCTGCGCCCCTTGACATCCCTGGCAATATTTGGGCAAACAACGAAAATTATACAGTCACCGACATTGCTGAATCTGCTTTTGCATACAAACAACTCACAAGCGTTACAATTCCCGAAAGCATCATCTCAATTGGGGACTACGCTTTTTATTATGATCAATTGAAAAGCGTCGTTATTCCTAATAGTGTTATAACTATTGGGACTTCCGCCTTTTCAGGAAATCCTCTCAGTAACGTCATTCTTGGGAATAGTATACAAACCATTGGCAGTAGTGCTTTTTACAAAAATCCGCTCACTTGTCTTATTATTCCTGACAGTGTCACAGAAATTGGAACTTGGGCCTTTAGAGATTGTAAACTGACTAATGTTGATATTCCAGAAAGTGTTCGCAGCATTGGAGGCGAAGCTTTTTATAATAATCAACTGGAAAATTTAACACTGCAGGAAGGTATTACTACCATTGGTGAAGAAGCTTTTGCAATAAATCATCTCACTAATGTTATCATTCCGAATAGTGTTACTACCATTGGCACCAGTGCTTTTTATAAAAACCAATTGGTAAGTATCAATATTCCAAACGGCATTACCACCATTGCTGCTGGCACTTTTGCCGAAAATCGACTCACCGAGATAGCCATCCCTAGCAGTGTCACATCCATTTGGCATTCTGCCTTTACAGGCAATCCCTTAGAATTTATTACTCTTTCTTCTTTCAAAAATCCAGATGAAATTAAAGCCGCATTTACCGCAAACGAAGGTTTAAGAGGTATTACTGCTAACTTTGTTAAATTTTACACTTTAGACCAACTCGTGGCTAGCTATGCAGATTCTACAGCACCAAGCTATGTTTTTAATCAAGGGGACTCCTTTACCTTATCGATTGGAGCCATTGATTACCCTCAAGTTGCTAAATATGATACCAGAAAACGGGAATGGACTACTCCTGACAGGGACACAGGAGCCGTTACCATTGAATGGTACCAAAAAAATGATAAATCCCATAATGTTTTGGTAGGAATTGGAGAAGTATTCACACTAACAAATGTTGATCAAAACTCCTGTGGGCTCTATTATGCAAAAATTAATAATTCCTTACAGCTTTCCGATATTGCCATTGATGTAAAGGTGGCAAGCCAAGTGCATATACAATTCCATAACGAGAATGGGAATACACTTGCCCCTTCCCTAACATTAAGTGGCTTTTCTGGCACTCCTTATTCTACCACCCCCAAAACCATTGCAGGTTACAAACTTTATCAGACCCCTGACAATCATTCAGGATTTCATGGGGATGATGAAATCCTCGTTACTTATATCTATCATTCTGTAGATAACCTCTCTTTCAACGCTAGAACAAACCCTAAAACTGGGAATCCCATAGATATTCCTTTGATGTTTGGAGAGCTTTTACTGGTGTTGATCGTTTCAACTGCTGTTTTTATCTTTGTCTTATTCAAAAATAAAAATCACTTTAATAAATAAAACCCTTGTTTCTCTTGTATCAAAAAGAGATCTTTCCCTTCTTCTGGGTAAGATCTCTTTTAATCTTCTGCTTCAATGAATTGGTTTACCCTATAAAAAAGGGCAAGATGTATGCAACAAGAGCAATCACAACTGAGATTGCCACCACATTTTTCCTCCTTCAAATTTTTAACTGCTCCAAATGTTATCTGAAAACTTCACTGTGATAAACTGTAAAAATTTGTTCCGAAAGAAAATTTTTGCGTTTGTAGGTTATATTTTTTGTCAATAAAATATTTTTCTAAGGCTATTTCGACTTCTTGTTCCGCTTAAGCTCCATTTAACGAAACGACCTTCCGTTGTAAAAAGCTCGCAATAAGAACCACCGTATGCATAATTATTCTTTTTTGACAACCACTAGATTGTCGCAATCATTCCAAATTAAGTCTTATAAGGCAACTTATTTTGCTATTTATTCGTTATTTTTTATCTACCATCTATTTTAATACTCTTTTCTTACCTTTCTATTGCTTAAATATATTTTATTTGTTACAATGGTGAAAAAACTTGCTCTTGTATATTTAAATTATAATTCAATCATTTCATGCATTCAATTCTACCAAAAAGATTAAATCATCATTTTGGTGACAAAAAACTCGGTCCATTCACCTGAGTTTTTTTTACCATGATGTTAATATAAACATATTTTGAAATAGGAGTGTAAGCAATGAAAAAAAATGGTGTGAAATTTTTGGCGTCAGCTCTGCTGACATTGGCGATCATCTTTGGTGGGTTTGGGATAATTCCAACATTTGCCGAAGACAATCTAGTAATAGAAGCGGAAAATGAAAACGAAGAAGAAAATAACGGCGGACCAGATGCTTTCGTTTTTAGTTTAGACAATGACTCCGCCACTGCAAGAATAAACGGTTACAATGGGGTTAGTAAAGATCCTATCATTCCATCAAGCATCCCGTTTCTTGGCAAAGATTACACCGTAACAGCCATTGGAGACTCAGCTTTTTATAACAAAGGCCTCACCAGTGTCGTCATTCCCGATAGTGTGACAAACATCGGGAGGCATGCTTTTGGGTGGAATCAACTTACCCGTGTCGTCATTCCCGAGGGTGTGACCTCCATTGGACAATCTGCTTTTGCCTACAATCAACTCACAAGTGTCGTGATTCCCGATAGTGTGACCTCCATTGGACAAGCTGCTTTTGCCTCTAATCAGCTCACCAGTGTCGTCATTCCCGAGGGCATGACCTCCATTGGACAATCTGCTTTTGCCTCTAATCAGCTCACCAGTGTCGTCATTCCCGAGGGCATGACCTCCATTGGACAATCTGCTTTTGTCTACAATCAACTCACCAATATCGTCATTCCCGAGAGCATGACCTCCATCGACAGGCATGCTTTTGGGTGGAATAAACTTACCAGTGTCGTTATTCCCGAGAGCGTGACCTCCATTGGAGAAGGTGCTTTTGCTAACAATAAACTCACTGCCATAACTCTTCCCGAGGGTATTATCTCCATTGGGATCTATGCTTTTGAAGGCAATGAGCTCACTAGTATCGATATTTCTGAAGGTGTGACCTCCATTGGAGAAGGTGCTTTTTACAGGAATAGACTCACTGCCATAATCCTTCCAGAGGGCATTACCTCCATTGAGAGTTGGGCTTTTGCCTCTAATCAGCTCACCAGTGTCGTTATTCCAAACACCGTGACAAACATCGGTCTTGGTGCTTTTCTGAGCAATCAACTATCTGCCATAACTCTTCCAGAGGGTATTACCTCCATTGAGGAACGTGCTTTTGAAAAGAATGCCCTAAAACAAATTAACATTCCATCTATCTCAAATCTGGAAGCAATGAAAACCGTTCTCACCCAAAACAATGGACTACAAGGTCTTACTTCTGGAGCTGTTAGCGTTTATGCCTTAGATAACCTTCTTGATGCTGCTTATAAAGAAGGAACCCCATCAAGCTATGTACTCCGTTTAGGGGATTCCCTAAATTTAGAAGCAGAGGTTTTTAATCCCCAAGTCGCTAAGTACGATGTTCC
>JBOFGH010000058.1:0-57885 GCA_051649025.1 Eubacteriaceae bacterium | reverse complement strand
AGTACTTGGTGGGCAACTGCCTGGGAGGATAGGACGTTGCGGGACTTTTTTTTATTTTAATTCCCTTTTTAAAAACAAACAAAACGTCAGACCATGAAAGAAGGCATTTCTTTTTCGGTGTGACGTTTTTCTTTGTTTTTGAGGTAGCGATTTCTGTAAAATACATAGATAAAAGAGCAAACCCATGAAGATATCATTTTCTTTATGGGTTTGTTTTTTAAAAGAAAAAATTAAGATTTAAATTGAATTTGAGAACTAAAAAAAAAGAATGTGACGACAAAGAGTAAACAAAAGCCGAAAAATAGCAATTTTACAAAACAAATTAGGAAATAAAACCGAATAATTAATGACAAAAATACAAGGTTAAGTTATAATGTAAAAGAACTAGGAGCAATTTATATTTGGAAAACAGTAAATAGAAATTGAGAAATGGGGAATGAAGTGAAAAAAATTCAAATATTGAGAAAGAAATATCTTTATTTATCTTTAATTATTTTTCTAGCACTTTTTATACCCGTTGCTATTCTTTGGAGTAGCAATCATTATGGAGAAATTTATAATGTACCTCAAATAAAAGCTGGGATACTTGATTTGAAGGGATATGGAATCGATGGCAATCGAATTCCTTTAGAAGGGGAATGGGAGTATTTTCCAGAAGAATGGATCGTTACAGACAACATAGAAAAAACAACTTCAGGCGAATTAGTGGAGCTTCCTCTGAGACCTGCGTATGAAAACAATGAGGTTTTAGATATTGAAAAGGCAACATTTGCATCCTATCGAATCAAAATTATTAATGCCAATCCAGAAATAGATTTATCCGTTTTTTATCAAAATATTACAGGGGCATGGCGTTTGTTTATTAATGACCAATTGGTTTCAAGTAGTGGGATTCTTTCGAAGAGTCCTGAAGAAGTCCATGTAAGCCGTACGGTTGACAAACGCGAATATAATTTTTCTCAAGCTTCAAATGAGGATCTAGTTCTTGAAGTTTCAAATGCCAACAATGTCGTTTTGCGAATGGCACCTGTTTTAGCTTCAATTAAAAGCATAAATGACTATGATAAAAGTCAGCTCTTCTCGGCTGGAATTTTTTTAGGGGTTTATTTTATTATTCTTCTTTTTTTGATACTGGGTATCTTCGTTTCAAAAGAGAGAAAAGCCCTTCTGAGCTTCCTTATTATCATGCTTTGTATCTTTGTTAAAGTATCGACGCGCTTAGATTATGGAATATTTTCGATTAATTTTATAGAGAATCTTATTCAATACCCGATTATTCGTTTTTTAATGGAAATATCCATTGTGTTTGTTCCGTTAATTTATATCTATGTGGTTGAAGATTTATTGAAAATTCCAACAGAAAAACGTATAAAAAAACAATGGATGGTGTCCATATTAATTGGAATTACAATGATACTTTTTTTATCAGCTTCAATGCTTGGTATAGGGAGCTTAACCATTGCTTTTTGGGGATT
Source organism: Eubacteriaceae bacterium (assembly GCA_051649025.1). Lineage (GTDB taxonomy): Bacteria > Bacillota > Clostridia > Eubacteriales > Eubacteriaceae > Acetobacterium. The sequence goes on along the minus strand of JBOFGH010000058.1, from coordinate 56,410 downwards.
GTCTTTTTCAACCTATGCAGGGGTATTCATTTATCTTTTTTATCTGTATATGCTCTATGGAAGAGACACTGCGGTCATTTTAGCAGGTTATTTGTTTTTATTTATAGGCTACATTCTTGATATTTTTTTTACAGGAGGATTTATCGCCTATCGCATGGTTTTTATTTTCCCAATGGCAGTGGTGATCTTTTTAACCTTTAATGTTTTAGTTTATATGAAACAGATAGCAAAGTTACAAAGTGAAGCATTAAAATTAGCAAATATAGAGGCCCTAAATCGAGAGATTGAAGGCCGACTCATGTTAGCCCAAATACAGCCACATTTTTTATATAATTCCCTTACAGCCATTATTATGATGATTCGAAAAGATCCTAAAAAAGCGGAAAAAGCTTTATTGAAATTTGCGGTTTTTTTAAGGGAAAATATGGCGTCACTTGGAAACAATAATCTGATTACTTTTGATGAGGCTTTAGAACATGTTAAAAACTACGTTGCAATTGAGGAACTGCGAATGGGTGAACGCCTAAAAATGACGTATGAAATTAATGTAAATCATTTTAGTTTGCCAACCCTGACAGTACAGCCCATTGTAGAAAATGCAATTAAATATGGTCCAGGTAAGAAAACCGAGGGTGGGACTGTTTTGTTAAAAACCTACGAAACGGAAGATGCCTTTGTTATCGAAATCAAAGACGATGGTAATGGCTTTGATGTAGGAATTCTTGAAGGTGAATCCAAAAATTCTTTGGGAATTCGAAATGTAAAAATGCGATTAGAAACAATGGTTAATGGAAAGTTAGAGATCTCAAGTAAAATAAATGTTGGGACATGTGCAAAAATAATGATTCCAAAGGAGGAAAAATAAATGTTAAACACAGTAATTGTTGATGATGAGGTCATTGTAGGGGAGTATCTAGAGGATATTTGCAAGGAACATTCAAATGTCAAAATTTTAGGGAATTTTCAATCGAGTACAACAGCACTCAACTTCATTAAAAAAAATGAGGTTGATATTGTTTTTCTAGATATTGAAATGCCAGAAATGGATGGGATAGCCCTTGGGGAAGCTATTAATGCTTTAGAAAAAAATGTTGTGATTATTTATACCACAGGATATGATCAATATGCAATTAAGGCCTATGAAAATGGAGCGATCGCATATTTATTAAAGCCTTACGAGGAAGAAGATGTTTTGAATGCGATTGATAAAGCATCGGTTTTGGTCTATGCGAACAAACCCAAAATCGAAATTCGAACATTTGGATATTTTGCGGTTTTTTACGAAGGGCGACCAATTACATTTTCGAATGCAAAATCGAAAGAGCTCTTTGCATTGTTAGTGGATCGACGAGGGGGCGAGGTCACGATGGAACAAGCTTTGGAAACTATGTGGCCTGACCGAGAGGCAGACGGAAATGTTAAATCTTTGTATCGTCGTGCAGTAGCGGATTTGAAAAACTTACTAAGTGAGTATACAAATATGGAAATTATTTTAGGGATGCGAGGTGCGACTTGCCTCATTCCAGACGAAATAGATTGTGATTATTTCCGATTTATGGCAGGAGAGAGAGCTGCTATAAATCAGTACAATGGTTATTATCTCATGGATTACCCATGGTCAGAAATTACAAATAGCTCTTTAAAACGTCTTGCAGGAATTTAAGTAGAGCTTTAGAAATCATTAAAGTATCTGGAAATCAGATGCTTTTTTTATTGAAAATTAATTGGATAAATTTTTGTTATTTTAAATTTATGGTGTCATTTTTAAAGAATTAATGGTATATTCATGGATATAGATTAATGATAAGATGAAAATTCTAAAGTATAAATGATCATTTATACTAATTTTTTAATGAAAAGCAGTAGGAGTAGCAGAAAGGGATTAAGAATGAAATTATACGAAAAATTATTAACACAAGGAATTGATGAAAAGCTTATTGAAGATGTCAAACATTTCAGAAAATTCTATCAATTGGAAAAGAAACTGGAAGATCGCGTCCCCAAAACGGAAACGATTTTTTACGGTAAAGATATTTGGTCGATGTGTATTACGGCACTACTTGAAGGCGAAAATGTGTTGCTTTCTGGACCAAAGGCAACGGGGAAAAATGTGTTAGCAGATAACATATGTGAACTTTTTAATCGGCCACAATGGAACACGTCATTTCATGTGAATACGGATAGTGCTTCTCTTATTGGAACAGATACATTTATTGACAATGAAGTAAAATTACGTCGAGGTTCGGTTTATGAATGTGCAATTAATGGTGGGTTTGGAGTTTTTGACGAAATCAATATGGCTAAGAATGATGCTTTAGTGGTACTACATTCCGCGCTTGATTACCGAAAGGTCATTGATGTTCCAGGGTATGAAAAAATAAAACTTCACGAGGCAACGCGTTTTATTGGAACGATGAACTATGAGTACGCAGGAACGAAAGAACTGAATGAAGCTTTGGTCTCTCGATTCATGACCATTGATATTCCGCAAATCGAAGAGGAAACCTTGATGCTTATTTTAAAGGAAGGATTCCCAGAAGCTAAAGAAGATATTTTGGCACAATTTGCTGGGGTATTCCTCGATTTACAAGAGAAATCTAAAAACTCAGAAATTTCGACTAAATCTGTGGATCTTCGAGGGATTATTGGGAGTTTAAAAACCATTCGTCGTGGACTAAAACCAATGCTAGCAGTTGACATGGGGGTTATTGGAAAAACATTTGATCAATATGAAAAAGAAATTGTGACAGATGTCATTAGAACTCGGATTCCAGAAAGCTGGGAAGCAAAGGACGTATTTTAAATAAATACCTGAGCTCAGAGAATGCTTAAGGAGGTGGAATCTGTGAAAGATGCAAAATGGATATATGAAAATTATGAGTTTGACAACCGAATTTCTAACCTCATGTGGACAATTTCTGGAGATTATGATGAAAACATGGACCGAGGGGAAAAGAGTTTCATTTCGGAAAATGTGGCATTATACCATGCAGTAACAGCAGGTGGACGGCGTAAATACATTGCTTGGCCAAGTGTAAAAAAATATGTCATTAGCCGTTATCGAGGGGGATTTGATAAGGATATTCTCCTCGGTTTAATTGCAATGGGGAGCGATGTTTATATTGAAGAAAAAGTGATTGCAGAGCGTCCAGGGGTTTACGACATCCGTAAAAAAGCCTATGATGATATTTTAAGCAATTACTATAAGCTTCACACCAGCAATCTCTTAGAAAAAACCCGACATGCACTTATTCTTGAAAAGATCGGTAAAAGTCCTAGAATGGACACGGAAACACGAAAATTAGTGGATGATTTAGTGGGACTTCAAACAAAAGAAGATACCATTGAATTTTTACGGGGGATAGAAGAGATCTATCTTAAATATTTTCCTCTCTTTGTTGAGGGCGATGGCGAAGGACAAGAGAAAAAAGGGAAACGTGGAGATTTTAGTGACTTCATGCTTGAAGAAATGTTTGAAGATTCGGATCAATCTGACATTGAATCTTCAATTGAAGAAATTGCAAGTGCTTTATTAGGAGAATCTGATGGGGAAACTTCCCAAACACTGAACCAAGGAACCGATCGAGTGTTACGGGTTCAAGAAGAAGATTTAGAAAAAATCTATGAAAAAGTAGCCTATTATTATGGAAATTCTTTTTTGAGTATTGAAGAAATCAGACAGCTTCAAAATAGAGTGTGTCGAGGTCCCCATGGAAACTGCCGTATTCATATGACAGACGGGGTTATTAGAAGCGAGTGTAAAAATGAATTTCAGGAAAAATATGTAAAACGTCAACAAAGTAAAAACATCGATGTTTATCGGGCAAACCAAAAGGTTTTCAAGAGAAACATCAATAAATTGAGGGATAGTATGCGTCGCACCTTGGTACAAGAGGAGATTGCAGATCGGATTCCTTCGGATGCAGGGAAGCTAGTGGCGAACAAATTGTGGCGTATTAATCGGAGTAGCAACCACAAAGTTTTTGTTAAAACCATTGATAATGATAAGGGCAGTTTTGCAGTTGATATTCTAATGGACTCAAGCGGTTCCCAACGTCGTAATCAACCTAAAGTGGCAATTCAAGCGTATATTTTGGCTCAAGCCTTAACATTAGTTGGTATTCCAAACCGTGTTTTGGGTTTTTCCAGTTTTTTAGACTATACGGTTATTAAGCGTTTTCGGGATTACGAATCCCCTCTAAGTGTTAATGAAAATATTTTTGAATATTTTTGCACAGGAAATAATCGGGATGGTTTGGCGATTAAGGCGACCTGTCAAGCATTGTTAAAAAGATCAGAAGATAACAAAATTCTTATCGTTTTAAGTGATGGACGTCCCAATGATATTAAAGTAGGTAAGGGACAAGCAGCGGACTTAACAGCGGCATATCGTGGACGAGTCGCCATTGAAGATACCGCAAAAGAAGTTCGGTTGGCAAGACAAATGGGTATTTTAGTTTTGGGGGTCTTTACAGGAAAAGAACAGGACCTTATGGCAGAAAAATTAATCTATGGGAAAGATTTTGCATATATTAAGGATATCAATCGTTTTTCGGATATGGTTATTAAGTATTTAAAACAAATTATCCTCAACTAAAAAAAAGCTTTTGTTAGGAATTGTCTTAACAAAAGCTTTTTTAATTTATAGGATTAATTTCTTTGGGGAAGTGTTAACGTGAATAACCGCATAGGATAAGGGTTCAATCACCACGGTATCCAAAGAAACTTCGGCGTTTGTAAGTAAATCAACCCCAGTTCGGTTAATATAGTGAGTGTCTTTAAAAAGATGAATGGCCTGGGGGTTACGATTAAATAGACACAAAAGGGTTTCGTCTTCCCAATGACGCTCAAAAGCAAGAAGGTCATCGACAGAATCAAGAGGAACCCAATCACCTTTAAGAAGCGGAGGGGATTCACTTCTTAACGTGGTTATTTTTTGATACCATTCGAGTAATTCATGATCTTCATTTCCCCAGGGATAGGTTCGACGATTATGGGGATCTTCAAATCCTTGAACCCCAACTTCATCACCGTAGTAAACACAGGGAACTCCTGGAAAGGTCATTTGGATGAGGCTAATTAATTTGAGACGTTTTTTCCCTAGGTTGAGGTTGCTTTCTGGCAAGGTATAATTTTCCCGATCTTTGTCTTTTAAATATTCGTGGGCTTCCCCAAGAACAGTCAGGATACGGCGTCGGTCATGACTTCCAATTAAATTCATATTCCCCATAAATTGATTTTTGGGGTAATGATCATAAAGAGACATCATGAGACGATTGGTGTATTTTGATGTTTTTTGACCTAAGACAAAGTCGATAAAAGCTTCTCTGAAAGGATAATTCATAACCGCATCAAGCTCATTACCAGAAAAATAAGTTCGTAACTCATCGTAGGCTATTTTACGGGAAGCATCTTCCCAAACTTCACCAATTAAAATTGAAGATTCCTTTTCTTCTAACAAACTTTTTTTCAATCCACGAATGAAGGGTCCTGGAAGTTCGTCAGCAACATCAAGACGCCAACCAGAAACCCCAAGACGGGTCCAGTGTTTAATTACCGAGTCTTGATTCTTATAAATATAATCCTGAAAGCCAGAATAAAGTTCATCAGTATTTGGCATGGAGTCAACCCCCCACCAACAGGTATAGTGGTTAGGAAAGTCAACAAAGTCATACCAAGGGTAATAAGGCGACGCTGTGGATTGGAAAGCACCAACACCAGGATAGTTACCAAACCGATTAAAATAAAGGCTATCATCTCCAGTATGACTAAAAACACCATCAAGAATGAGATGGATTCCTCGGGCTTTACAATCTGCAATTAAAGCTTCAAAGCTTTCTTGGGTGCCTAAGATGGGGTCGATGGTCATGTAATCCCCAGTATCATACCGATGGTTACTTTGGGATTTGAAAATTGGATTGAGATATAGAATGGTGACGTTTAAGCTTTTTAAATAGTCGAGCTTTTCTCGAATGCCTTCGAGGGTTCCTCCAAAAAAATCCCAATATTCAATTCCCCCTTTCTCATTTTTGAAATAGTGAGGGGGAGCGTTCCAATTTGGATGAAGAACGGCATGATCACCAAAAGAGTCTATTGAAAAATCAGATCCTCTATGAAAACGATCTGGAAAAATCTGATACATGATTCCTTGGGTATACCATTCAGGAGAATGTCTCTTTGGGTCGTAAACAGTGATTTGATAGGAAGGTGGATGGCTTGAATAAACTTGACCTTCACCTCCAAGATCATCACTTTGTGTTCCGTAGGTATAAGATTTACCATGGGACTCAAAGGCAAAACTATACCATAAAATCTTAGGGGTTTTTGGGAGATCTAAAGTGATCTCCCAAAAATGGGAATCCCCGGATTTTGTCATGGGATAGTAGGTTTCTTCATTATCAACATAGGTTCTTAAACGAACCGTATAGGCATCTTTTGATTCGGCACGTAGTTGAACTTTCCCACCAATGGGTTGGGCGCCAAAAGGAGAGCGATGCTCTTTGCACCAAGAATTGTGGAAAAAATCAATCGACATTAGACACCTAGAAGTTTCTTGTAAGCATCTAAATAAGATTTTCCTGAAAGGGTCCAATCAAAATGGGTATTGAGAGCATTTTTAACAAGGGTTTTAAACAAATCAGGGGACTCTTCATACAAATCAATGGCATGCTGTATGGTAAAGAGCATATCATGGGCATTGTAAGTAGCAAAACTAAAGCCATTGCCTTTTTTTGTTTCATTATCAAAATAGCTAACGGTATCTTTTAGGCCACCTGTTTCACGAACAATGGGGATAGCGCCATAACGCATTGCAATCATTTGGGATAAACCACAAGGCTCAAACTTTGAAGGCATTAAAAAGAAATCGCTGGCAGCATATATTTTACGGGATAAATCTTCATCAAAGTCAATAATCGTAATCATCTTATCGGGATAATTGTAAGCTAAACTTCTGAGAAGTTCTTCGTATTGATAATCACCAGTTCCTAAAACAACCAATTGAATATCAAGTTGAAGAATTTCATGGATCACATTAGCAACTAAGTCTAACCCTTTTTGCTCGACTAATCGAGTGATCATAGAGACCATGGGGACATCCCCTTGTATAGGGAGATCGAGATATTCCTGAAGCGCTTTTTTGTTCTCTGTTTTTTTCTTTTCAGGGGTAGTTTTGGTGAATTTTACAAACAGGGCAGGATCTACTTTGGGATCATAGGTAGATTCATCAATGCCGTTAATGATTCCAAGGAGTTTATCACTTATTTCCCGAATAACCCCATCGAGACCTTCACCATAGTAGGGATCTTTTAATTCCTCTGCATAGGTTGGGCTAACAGTGGTAACAAGATCAGCGGCAAAGAGAGCCCCTTTTACAAGATTAATTTGCCCATAGAACTCTAAATCCCCTGGTAAAAAACCTAAATGTAGGTAGCCACCGATATCACGATAGCCATAAACCCCTTGGTATTTTATATTGTGAATGGTAAAAACACTTTTTGTTTCTGGGTATAACTTTTGATATTGATTGGTTAACAAGTAAGGGATCGCGGCGGTTTGCCAATCGTTACAATGGAGGATATCTGGGATAAAGTCAATATGGGGGAGACAATCTAAAACGGCTCTCGAAAAGAAGAGGAAACGTTCGCCATCGTCAAAATAACCATAGAGACCAGGACGTTTAAAGAATGATTCGTTATCGATAAAATAGAAAGTAATCCCATCATATTCTCCAGTTAGAATCCCACAGTAGTTATATTTATCATTCATTTGAACATAAAAATGGGTCAAAGGAACAAGGGTATTTCTTAATTCATCTGGAATGGTGCTGTATAAGGGCATAATTACCCGAGCATCCACTTCCTCCTTTGAAAAGGCTTTTGGAAGGGCTCCAATCACATCTCCAAGCCCTCCACTTTTTGCAAAGGGATAAGCTTCTGAGGCGGCAAATAAAATTTTTAACATCCTAAATCACCGTTCCTTTCTTACACACAATGGGAGCATGAGGCTGCCCAATCAGTGAGGCATTATCTCTTATGGTCGTATCTTTATCTAAAACAACATAGTTGAGGGTTACATTTTTTCCAATGTTACATTTTTGCATAATAATACTATTTTCGATGAGGGATTTTTCTTTCACAATCGTATCTCTAAAAACAATACTGTGGGAGATGCTGCCATCGAGGGAGCAACCCGAACCCACAATGGAGTTTGAAACGATCGCATCATCCCCGTATAGGGTTGGGTGATTGTCTTTAATCTTTGTGTAGATTGGATTAGCCCCAAGGAAAAGCTCTTGCATAACATTAAATTCGAGTAAATCCATACTGGTATTTAAATAAGAGTCAAGGTCATTAATCCGTTGGATGTACCCAATGTGTGGGGCACCAAAGACTTTTAAAGTATCCACATTTTCTTTGATCATGTCCATTAAATCCCAATCCCCAGTTCGCTCTCCAAGATCAAGAAGGGTGAGAAGGACGGATTTTTTAATGATGAGCATTTCTGCAAAGAAATGATTTGTTTTGGTGTGTTTTTTATAATGAATACCGCTGACACGATTTTTATCAAATTCTAAGTAAATATCATCTTCTAAAATATTGTAACAAGGATCATCCTTTTTAAAGATAAGAGTGACATCGCTATCATTTTTTGTATGAATTTCATAAGCACTTTTAAAATTAAAGGTCGTGATAAGATTGGGGGTTGAGATAATGACGTGTTCAGAAGTATCGTATTCTAAAAAAGCCCGATTATTCTGGATGGTACGTAAGTTAATTTTAATTAAACTGCCAATCCGATTACTACTTGAACCCGAGAGTAAAGAAAGGTCTTGTGTTTTTCGGCTCAGGTTCCACTCTTTACCCGTTCCAAGATGATCAACAAGAGAGCTGTATTTGTGAGAACCCACAATACCAATATGAGAGAGACCAGAGTTGACCATATTGGACATTGTAAAATCGATTAAGCGATATCGCCCTCCAAAGGGAAGGGTGCTTAAACTACGGTGTTGAAGAAAAGGCTTGAGGGTAGTATCCTCGCCATCAACATTTAATATGAGGCCAATTGCATTTTTCATTATTTTCTCACCTCTTTTAAGAATTTATGACGTGAATTTCTTCGCCGCCTGATTGGGTTGCTAAATAACGGGCATCCCCAGAAATTCGGGCACGACCACCGATGACGCAATTTTCTAGGATAGCACCATCTTCAATTAAAGCGCCGGTGTGGATGATGGCATTTTTTACGATGGTATTTTTATGAATCACGACGTCATGTGAAATAACGGAATGTTCAACCTGACCAAAAATCATGCAACCGTCGCAAATAAGACTATCTGTGATTTTAGCTTCTGGTCCAATAAACTGAGGATGTTTGCTCGTATTGTTCGAAAAAATACGGAAGCTTCGATCACTGAGGTCAAAGTCACAATTTTTATCTAATAAATCCATATTGGCATCGTAGTAACTCTGAATGGTACCGACATCTCTCCAGTAGCCAGCGTAAGGGAAGGCGAAGATACGATCCCCATTGTTATGAAGCATTGGGATGACATTGTTACCAAAGTCATGCTCAGATTCTCGATCGCCGGCATCGTCTAAAAGTGCTTTTCTTAAAACCTTCCAAGTAAAAATGTAAATACCCATAGAAGCTTTATTACTTTTGGGTTCTGCTGGCTTTTCTTGAAATTCTTGAATCCGTTGCTCAGAATCAATGTCAACGATTCCAAAACGGTGGGCTTCATCCCAGGGAACATCCATAACGGCAATGGATAAATCCGCGTTTTTTTCTTTGTGGAAAGCTAACATTTTAGAATAGTCCATTTTATAAATGTGATCTCCCGAAAGAATCAAGACAAACTCTGGAGAAAAGCGGTCAATAAAATCAATGTTTTGATAAATGGCATCTGCTGTACCCGCATACCAACGACCTCCTTTTTGCCCCATATAGGGTGGCAAAATATGAGCGCCTCCATTAATTTGATCCAATGCCCAAGCCGAACCATCCCCAATATAATTGTTTAGGATATAGGGTCGGTATTGGGTAAGAACCCCCACCACATCAATGTCTGAATTCATACAATTACTTAAAGGAAAATCAATAATACGATATTTTCCTCCAAATAAAACAGCTGGTTTTGCATTGTTGTAGGTCAAGGAGCCTAAACGGCTTCCTTGACCACCTGCTAAAAGCATGGCAACACATTCATTATTCATAGTTTTAACCCCCTTAGAGTATTTTCCAAATTTCGCGTTGATAATCTAGAATAGAACGATCACTTGAGAACATGCCAGAATGGGCAATATTACTCAATGACATTTTGGTCCATGTGTTTTTGTCACGGTACAATTGATCAATTCGATTTTGTGCATCTGCATAAGCACTAAAGTCTTTAAGAACAAAATAAGTGTCATTATGGAGAAGCAGAGAGTCGTAAATGGTTTGGAAACTTAAGCCCGAACCAAGGGTTCCATCCACTAATTGTTGGAGGATTTGTTGAAGTCTCGGGTCTTGTTCGTAAACATCAATGGAACGATAGCCACCAAATTTTTGGTAATGAGCCACTTCATCAGAAGAAAGCCCAAAAGTAACAATGTTAGATGGCCCCACAGCTTCAGAAATCTCGATGTTAGCACCATCCATAGTTCCGATGGTGACGGCACCATTCATCATAAATTTCATATTTCCAGTCCCAGAAGCTTCTTTACCAGCAGTTGAAATTTGTTCGGAAACATTTGCCGCTGGATAAATAATTTCAGCAAGGGAAACATTAAAGTTAGCAAGGAAAACGACTTTTAATTTATCTTTGCATCGTGGATTATTATTTACGAGGTTTCCAATAGCGGAAATAAGTTTAATAATTTCCTTGGCATAATAATATCCTGGAGCAGCTTTTCCAGCAAAGATGAAGGTTCGTGGTGCCATTTCCAAATTTGGATTTTCGTTTAATCGATTATACAAATACAAACAATGAAGAGCATCTAAGAGTTGTCGCTTGTATTCGTGGATACGCTTGACTTGTATATCAAAAATAGAACTTGGATCGACGGTTACGTCATTAAACTTACGAATATGTTCAGCTAAACGTTTTTTATTATTAAGTTTTACTTCCTCAAGTTTTGAGTAGAAAATAGGATCATTTACATAATTAAGTAATAGTTTTAATTGGAAAAGATTGCTTTCCCATTCGTTCCCAATGGACTCATTTAATAGATCTCTTAACCCAGGGTTACTATTCATTAAGAAACGGCGAGGGGTTACACCATTGGTGACATTGTGGAACCGTTCGGGATAAATTTGGAAATAGCCATTGAAGGTTTCTTCCCGTAAAATCTTACTATGCAGTGCCGCAACCCCATTAACAGAATGGCTGGCAACAATGGAAAGACTTGCCATATGGACTTGATCATCTTTAATAATGGAAAGACTGTAATTTCGATCAAGATCATTGGGATATTTTTCGCATATTTCTTCCATGAAACGACGATTGATTTCCTCAATAATCATGTAAATACGAGGGAGAAGCTCTTTCATCATAGGGACAGGCCATTTTTCGAGGGCTTCTGGTAAGACCGTGTGGTTGGTAAAGCTAATTGAGGCAACCGTCATCTTCCAGGCATCTTCCCAGCTAAAGCCTTCTTCATCCATAAGAATTCGCATAAGTTCTGGGCCACACATCGCGGGATGGGTGTCATTAATATGAATACAAATTTTATCGCTAAAACCATCCATGGAATTGTTGTTAAATTTTTTATAACGGCGGACAATTCGTTTGAGTCCTGCACAAACAAAAAAGTATTCTTGTTTTAAACGTAAAAGCTTTCCGTCAAAGCCATTATCATTTGGATATAAAATTTGGCTAATGGATTCGGCTTGAGATTTATGACGAACTGCATCTAAAAACTGCCCTTGGTTAAAGCTTGGTAAGTCAAAAGCTTCGAGGGGTTCAGCACTCCATAAACGGAGGGAATTTACGGTTTCGTTCTTAAAGCCTTTGATAGGAATATCATAAGGTACGGCCATAATAGGTTCGTAATTTTCATGAACGAAGGTTAAATGACCATTGATTTTTTCAGGCCGAATGTGCCCGTAATATTTAACAATAACTGATTTGTCAGGTTTTCTAATTTCAAAGGGGTAGCCGTTTTTCAACCAATTATCGGCAACTTCAACCTGTTCACCTTGAATAATGCGTTGTTCAAATAGTCCGTACTTGTAACGAATACCATTCCCGTGGGCTGGCATATCCATGGCAGCGGAAGAATCAAGATAACAAGCCATCAACCGACCTAAGCCTCCGTTACCTAAACCAGGGTCTGATTCTTTAGATTGAATGGCATCATAATCTAAGCCAAGTTCTAAAAGACTTTCGGTGACGACCTCTTCTAAACCAAGGTTGTTAACATAGGATTTTAGCAAACGACCGATTAAAAATTCAATTGAGAAGAAATAGACTTGTTTATTTGTATGCTTGTTATATAATTTGTTGCTTTTGGCCCATTGGGTAGTGACTTTTTCCATCACCACTTCGGCTAAGGCTTGATATTGTTTCAGTAGGGAAGATTCTTCCAGAGTATCTCCGGACACCTCCGCAATTTTTTTGAGGTAGGTTGTTTTAAAATCGTTTTTCAAACGTTCTTTTTCTGAAGAATTCATGATGTTTCCTTTCCGTTTCTTAATTAACATTGTTTATTTTTTTGAGGGTGTTGTTTTTTTCTTTGTTTGAGTGGGAGTCCCTTTCCCAGAGCTCTTTCTTGGCACGACTGCCTTTAGAACAACAAGGGAAGAGGGTGGGATATGAATGGAGACAGAGTAATCTTCGCCATGTAAAGGTTCTTTTTGAGCTTTGGCAGTTTTTTTCATTTTAAAACCAATGCCACCAAAGGCGGGTTCATCAGAGTTAAAAGAGAGACGATAGGTGCCATCCTTTGGCACCCCAACCCTGTAATCGGTATAGGCAATGGGACAGAAATTAAGAATGACCACTAAGGTGTCATTTTCATCCTCAGTCATTCGTTTAAAAATGAGAATACTTTGTTCTTTATTATTTGGTTCTACCCATTGAAATCCTGTCCAACTATGATCAAAGGTAAACAAGGCCTTTTCTTTAAGATAAAATCGATTAAGCTCTTTGATGTAGTGATGGATCTGGGCATGCTTATCATAATCGAGCATAAACCATTCAAGACTTTCATCAACACGCCATTCCATAAAGGGGGCAAATTCATTCCCCATAAAGCTTAACTTTTTCCCTGGATGAGTGAACATATAACCAAAAAGCAAACGAAATTGGTGGAACTTCATATCATAGTCCCCAAACAACTTATCCACAATTGTTTTTTTACTATGAACAACTTCGTCGTGGGAAAGTGGCAGAACAAAATTTTCATTAAAGGCATAAGCCATCGAAAAAGTTAATAAATCATGAAACCTATTACGAAAGAAAGGGTCGGTTTCCATATAATCTAAAGTATCGTGCATCCAACCCATATCCCATTTTAAATTAAAGCCTAGACCCCCTTTATCGACGGGCCAAGTCACCATTGGATAAGCGGTTGAATCTTCGGCGGACATAATCGCAAAAGGGAAATCTTTAAAAATTATGGTATTAAGCTCCCGTAAAAAGTCCAATGCTTCCAAACGGTCAGTGCCCCCGTAGCAGTTTTTATTGGGCTCCCCTTCCAATCCATGGTTGAGTTCAATCATACTGGCAACACCGTCAATACGTAACCCGTCGATATGATAATAATCAAACCAAAAGTAGGCATTCGAAATTAAGAAATCTAAAACCTCTGGTTTGCCAAAATCAAATTCCATGGTTCCCCATTGAGGATGCTCTCCAAATTCATATTGATTAGTGCCGTCAAATTGATAAAGACCGTGGGCATCCTTGCAAAAATGACCAGGAACCCAGTCGAGAATAACACCAATGCCTGCTTGATGGCAAACGTCGATGAATTTCATTAACCCCTGGGGATCTCCGTAACGACTTGTAGCCGCATAGTAACCGGTGAGTTGATACCCCCAAGAGCCATCAAAAGGGTGTTCCATAATGGGCATAAGCTCAATATGGGTATAATGCATTGATTTTACATAAGGGACTAATTGGTCTGCTAATTCATCGTAGGTAAGATAACCACCATCAGCATTTCGCTTCCAGCTTCCGAGATGCACTTCATAAATATTGATCGGCATTTCTAACCAATTAACTGAGCTTCGCTGTTTAAGCCAAGGATCATCTCCCCAGCTGTATCCGTTAAGATCCCAAAGGATTGAGGCTGTTTTAGGTTTTACTTCACAGAAAAAACCATAAGGATCCGCTTTGTAAGCAATGGTTCCGTCGTGTTGGCAAACTGCATATTTATATAACATTCCTTGGGGTAGATTAGGAATAAAAAGCTCCCAAACCCCATTTTCACCATGGACTAAAGCCATCGGATCTTTTAAAACTTCCCAATGGTTGAAATCTCCAACCACAGAAACATTTTGAGCATTAGGAGCCCAGACCCTGAAAAGATATCCTTCTTCACCATTTAGTTGTTGTTGATGTGAACCAAAATAATGGTAGCTGAGATGTCGTTTGTTCTCTAGAAAATCTGAGTCAATGGAAATATTTCTCATACTGAATCAATCCTTTCATATGTGTTTATTTATTTAAGGGAATAATTTATGTATTTTTTGATACCTTTATTTTAACATAAGTGAAAAATAAGAAAAGGGTATCTTCAAATTATAAGTAAAATCTTTTTAACAATTGATAAAATTTTGTAACAAAAAAATAGCATATCTCTTACTAGGGTATCTAGTATAACATAAAATGAACTTTATGAGAAACAATACATTGCATAGAAAGGCTATAAAAAATGGTTAACCTTATAAAAAGACCAATATAAATTAAGCTTACCTCCTAAATTGATGACAACGCAAATGAAGTAAATTCCAACGAGGAGGGCAAAGAGCCCTCCAGAAGTACCATAAAGGGTGGCATATTTGGTTGAATGATTAATAAAAAAGGAAAAAATGCGAAAAGCAATGTTGAGCCCAAAGGTAGCAAAAATAGCCCCTGGTAAACCATCTTTTAATTTAAGACGGTTGACTGGCGCAGTGGCATAAATGAGGCAAAAAAGGAACGTGGAAATACTCCAGAAAAAAATCTGGGTAAAAATAAGGATGATAAAACGAAAATTTTCAGAAATTTTGAGATACGTATAAATGAAATTGCCAAGGTCAGTGGTTAAAACATAGGTTATAACCACAAGTAAAATACCAACAGCGAAAAGAATGGTAAAAATGAAAGAAAAAATCCAAAGTTTTAAGAGGCTTCTTTTTTCTGTTTGCCCATAAGTTTGGTTGAGTCCTGTGACAACTGCTCGTACCGCAAGGGTTGCAAACAAAAAGCTAAGAAAGACAAGGAGGGGCTCGGAGGAAGAAAAATCACCCTTTAGCTGCGTTAAAAGCGTAACCACATAATCGTAAGAAAGCGTGGGTAAGAAGGCTTTCAAAATGGCATATAAATAATCCTCAAATTGAGTAACAAATCGACCAACAAAAGAGATTAAGAAAAGAAAAAAAGGGAAAAATGCCATTAAGAGATAAAAAGACATTTGAGCACAGGTGCCTAAGAAATCCGTAGCTTCAAAATCATCAACAAGGAAGAAAATAAACGAAAAAAGTTTGGAATTGAGTAGCTTCTTAAACATGAATACCCCTTTCTTTCTTTTTATTTTTTTTAATGACATAGAGATTTACAATGGCTCCAAGGGTAATAATTAAGGAAATTAAAAAAATAAGAGCACACAGGGAAAAGGGACCTTGTAAATCCTTTAGATAATGGGTGAAATCCAAAAAAGAATTAACAAAAGATTGATAAATGAAAAAAAGTAGCATCCACCCAAGAGCAACAAATAGCCCTCCAGGAAGAGCTTCAAAGAATTTTAAATGCACCTTAGGTGAGTATTGATAAATGAGGGTAAAAACAATGGCGACGGTTCCCAAGAGATAAATAAAGGTAAAAATTTCAAGGATTGGAAAAAAAGCCAAAGGAATATGAAGGATCGAAAAAACAAAAGTAATGATGTTTTCCCCTAAAAAATAAAAGAGGATGGTTAAAAAAATAACAAAAATGAACAGAAATAAATAGAGAAAGGATTGAAACCAGAGCGCAAAAAATCCCCGAGTTTCTTCCTGACCAAAAATTCGATTGAGGGCATGAATTAAGGAATGCATGGCAGCAATGGAAACATATAAAATAAAAAAGCCGATAAGCAGGTTGCTTCCCAAAGAAATGGGAGTGTTTTGAGCATTGATCTGGGCAGCGCTAATATAGTCAATAAAAATTTTGGGTAAAATATTGGAAAGAAAATCAAGATTGCTATGGCTGAGCTCGCTATAAAACCAGTGGATAAGGTTATACAAAAGCATAAAAAAAGGAATGAAAGCCAAAAGGAGACGGTAAGACATTTGAGCAGAGAGGTTTACAACATGGTGATCCTGACTCTTTTTAAACATGAAATATGTAAATTCTTTTATGCGAGTAAAATTAATCATTGAGAGCCTCCACATCACTATTGGTATAAAAAACCTTCACTTGTTTGCTTAAAGTATACCTTTTCTTAAATCATGAAACAATAAGAAAAAGAAGGTTAACCCAAGATACTGTTAAAAAAATCAAAAAAATGTTAAAATTAAAGAGTTAATACCGATCGAAGATTGTTTAACCCCAAAAACGAAGGAGAATTTAATGAGTAAAATAAAATGGCAAGGCAGTACGTTGTTATCACCAGTGCCACCTGTGTTAGTCACACTTGGCGATGAAGAAAAATCGAATATTCTCACAATTGCTTGGACAGGGATTGTAAACTCAAAACCTCCCATGACCTATATTTCATTACGACCAACGCGGCTTTCCCATGAGATTGTTTCTAAAACAGGGGAATTTACCATTAATTTAACCACCCTTGAAATGGTAAAACAGGTTGATTTTTGTGGTGTGCGTTCGGGAAGGGATCTTGATAAAATTAAGGCTCTGGGAATCGAAACCTTTTCTGGGGTAGATGTTGCTTCAGTGATGTTAAAAAAGAGCCCTTTATCCTTGGAATGCAAGGTTAAAGAGGTGATTTCATTAGGAAGCCATGATATGTTTTTAGCAAACATACTGTCAGTACATGTTGATGAAACGCTAATTGATGACCAAGGAAAGCTGCATTTAGAAAAGTCAGGGCTATTGGGATATGCCCATGGGGATTATTATGAGCTTGGAAGACGGTGTGGAAGCTTTGGATTTTCGGTAAAGAAGAAAAAGAAAAAGAAATAAAGATTAATAGAGGAAAGTGGTGGTTGTTTTTTAGTTTCCGTTGCAAAAGGTTGATTGAATGAGGTGTCCTAAAGCGGTATAATGCAATTAACCTGTTTGTTTTCGCTTTTTTGTGTGGTAGAGCTAGACAAAGGAAAGTGTAGAGCGTTTTTATAGAACCTGTTAAGTTTAGGGGATTAGGGGGGGCGATTATTGAAAATTGTCATTGAAGAAGTACCATTTGGAGAAGAAGAACAAATAATTGTTAAGTGCCACCAGATGACACCTGAATTACTCCGTATACTTGCCCTGCTAAAAGCGCAGGACATGCTTGTTGCTTATGATGGTAATGAAATCCACCGTGTATCTCAGGCAAGCATCTATTACATTGAGGTTGTGGACAACAAAACATTCTTATATTGTAAGGATAAAGTATACGAATCCAAGCAAAAGCTGTATGAACTGGGAGAAATCCTTGCAAGTAGCGATTTTCTAAGGGTATCAAAGTCCTTAATAATAAATTTGAGTAAAATCAAATCACTCAGTCCTGCACTCGGGGGACGATTTGAAGCGGCACTCGATAATGGCGAAAAGGTGATTATTTCAAGGCAATATGTTAGCGATTTGAAAAAAAGATTAGGTATTTAGGAGGGGGCAAATGCGTATAGAAGAACTGCTCAAAAATATACTTCGTTCCTTTTTTGTGATTACAACAGGAATTATTATATCCATGTATATATTCTGCATGGTATTTAATCCTGCTGCTAACTTTGGGCTGAATGACATTGGTAGAGTATTGATAATGGCGCTTGCTAGTAGTTTGCTGTTTTTCATATTCTATTCGGACAAAGAGCTTAACAAAAGACAAATGTTAATTCGTCAGGCAATTCACCTTCCAGTTTTATTGGGTGTCCTTTTGTTTTTTGCTTGGCGCTGGGATTGGGTTAATGTGAAAAATCCAAAAGAGTGTGGAATTCTCATTCTACTTATCATAGGTGTTTATGTTGTCGTGCTTGCTACCAACACTTACCAAGACAAAAAGCTTGCAGACAAACTAAATGATAGTTTAAAAAAGCGTTACCACTCTTAATTGAAAGACGACCTCTGGGACGGTTTGCTGTTTTGCAGCTTACCGCCCTTTTTTTACAGCTTAGTACCTTCATATTGCAGCATACCATTAACCCCGTTGCGCTAGGGATGTTGGTAGGTATAATGGTTTTTGAAGGGAGAATTAGGCTATGAATAAAATTATCGAAGTTACAAACCTTGAAAAAAATTATGAAAACTTTACCGCTGTGAAAGGCATTAGTTTTTATGTAGAGCAGGGAAAACTGTTTTCCTTTCTCGGACCTAACGGTGCAGGGAAATCAACCACCATCGACATTCTCTGCACACTTCTGCAACCAAGTGGTGGCAATATAACGATAGGTGGACTTGACCTTTGCCATGAAAGTCAAGCCATACGGCAAATGATTGGCGTGGTGTTTCAAGACAGTGTACTGGATGGATTGCTTACCGTTAGAGAAAACTTGACCATCCGGGGAGGACTTTACACATCAGATAAAATAAAGATAAAGAACGCAGTGCAAGAAGCTGCTGCAACAGCGGAACTGGGTGAATTTATTGACCGACCCTATGGTAAGCTTTCGGGTGGTCAGCGCCGCAGAGCAGATATTGCAAGGGCACTGATTAACACGCCCAAAATACTATTTCTTGACGAACCCACCACTGGACTTGATCCCCAAACACGTAAAAGCATCTGGAACACAATAAGACAGATCCAAATTAAAACAGGCATGACAATTTTCCTGACCACCCATTACATGGAAGAAGCCGCCGAATCGGATTATGTGATTGTGATAGACCACGGAGAAATTGCAGCCAAAGGCACACCGACTGAACTCAAAAAACTGTATGCCGCTGATATACTAAGACTTACTGTTTCTGATGAAACCTCTCTGCAACAGGTCATGCAGGAACTCGCACTGGACTTTACCAACTTGGCTGGAGAATTTGTTATTCCGCTCACCGACACTATGAGTGCCATGCCCATACTGGAAAAATGTAAAAGCTATATCAGTAGTTTTCAAGTCTTACAAGGGACAATGGACGATGCCTTTATTGGCATTACAGGGAAGGAGCTGCGGCAATGAGAGTCTTTATGATGCGCAATCTGAAATTATTCTTTCGTGACAAAAGTGCGGTATTCTTTTCGTTGCTTGCCATTTTCATCATTATTGCGCTTTATACTGTTTTTTTAGGGGATGTATGGCTCACCGAGGACATGAAAGGGATTCAAGACCCAAATGTTCTAATGAATAGCTGGCTTGTTTCAGGGCTTCTCGCTGTGGCTTCAGTAACGACAACAATGGGGGCGTTTGGCGTTATGGTTGACGATAAGGTGAAAAAGATTTATAAGGACTTCAATGCTTCACCTGTCAAGAGAATCTCTATAACAGGGGGCTATATTGGAAGTGCGTTTTTCATTGGTGTGATTGTGTCTCTCATAACCCTTACAATCGCTGAATTTTACATTGTATGCAACGGTGGCGGTTGGCTAAGCATTGGCAGTGGAATAAAAGTTTTCTTGCTGGTACTTTTTACAACCATGACAAACACTTCTATGGTTTGCTTTATTGTATCATTTTTCAAGAGCCACAGTGCGTTTAGCACAGCAACTACCATTATTGGCACTTTAATCGGATTTATAACGGGTATTTATCTACCCATTGGAGCTTTGCCAGAAGCGGTGCAAATGGTGATCAAAGTATTCCCCGTATCTCATGCAGCTTCGCTATTTCGCAAAGTACTAATGGAAGCACCCATGCAGACTTCATTTAAAGGAGTACCAGTAAGTTATCTAAATGATTTTAAGGACTATATGGGTGTGACATTCCGCTTTGGTGGGTATGTGGTAGCGCCAGTTGTTAGCATTATTATTTTAATAGGCACAGCGATTTTGTTTTATGGCCTTGCACTTTTAAATATGTCAAGAAAAAGCAGATGATGACATTCATTTATCCAGTACATTTATTCACTAGCTTTCGAGGTTAGCTGGATAATCTCTACTGGCAGATTACTAACACAAGGCAAGCACAGGCAGCATGGTAACATTACAGACCTTGTTCTTGTTGATTTCGTAGGATTGTAGTATAATGCCCTTAGTTAAAAGCATATTTTCTAGGTCGTCCTTCTTTAATTTGTGGTGCCCGTCTTTCCAAAGCCACGGGGTAAGGAATTGTGACGAGAAATAAGAAAATATGAAAAAAAACCTTGATTTAAGCCACTTTGGAACATTGACTATAAAGAGGAAAAAAGGCTTATAAGACGTTTAGTGGTTCAAAGATCAATAAAGATTTTTTTTAAAACAAAAAAATGTTATAATTTTTGACAAAAGGAAATGAAACATAAAGATTTAAATTGAGAGAGGAAATTAAAAAGCATGGGAAAAACGTTAACCGAAAAAATTATTGAGACACACCTTGTCGTTGGGGAAATGATTAAAGGTCAAGAAATTGGGATTAAAATTGATCAAACCCTTACCCAAGATTCAACCGGAACCATGGCCTATTTACAATTTGAAGCTATGGAGGTTCCACGGGTTAAAACAAAAAAATCATTAGCCTATATTGATCATAACATGCTACAAGAAGGCCCAGAAAATATGGATGATCATCGCTATATCCAAAGTGTTACTAAAAAACATGGTATTTATTTTTCAAAACCAGGAAATGGGATTTGCCATCAAGTTCAAATTGAACGCTTTGGTGTCCCAGGAGATACCTTACTAGGGTCTGATAGTCATACCCCAACAGGAGGGGGTGTCGGGATGTTAGCCATTGGTGCAGGGGGATTAGATGTTGCTGTTGCCATGGCAGGAGATCCTTATTATATTACGATGCCAGAAATTGTTGAGGTGCATCTTACTGGAGAACTGCGCTCAGGGGTTTCATCAAAGGATGTTATCTTAGAGGTGCTTCGTCAGTGTACCGTTAAAGGGGGAGTCAACAAAGTCTTTGAATACACAGGGGACGGTGTAAAAACACTCACGGTACCTGAAAGAGCAACCATTACCAATATGGGAGCAGAACTTGGGGCAACCACTTCTGTTTTTCCATCAGATGAAATGACAAAAAACTTTTTAGAAGCCCAAGGACGTGGTGAAGATTACAAACCCTTAAGTGCAGATGAGAACGCAGTTTATGACAAAAAAGTAGTGGTTGACCTTTCAACCCTAGAGCCCATGACGGCCTGCCCACATAGCCCTGATAAAGTGGTGAAAATTTCAGAAATTGAAGGACTTCCAGTGCAGCAGGTTGCTATTGGTAGCTGTACAAATTCTTCATGGTTAGATCTAATGAAAGTCGCCGAAATTATGCGCGGCAAAACCGTCGCTGAGAATGTATCCTTTGTAATCGCCCCAGGATCTAAGCAGGTTTTAACCATGCTAGCAGAAAACGGAGCTTTAGCCGATTTACTCAATGCAGGGGCGCGTATTTTAGAATGTGGTTGTGGACCTTGTATTGGCATGGGGCAAGCTCCATCAACAGATGCTGTGTCCTTAAGAACCTTTAATCGAAACTTTTTTGGACGATCAGGAACCCCCTCAGCAGATGTTTATTTATTAAGCCCTGAAACCGCAGCAATTTCGGCTATTGAAGGGGTTTTAACCAATCCATTAGGAAAAGTAACCTTGCCTGAAATTAAGATGCCCGAAGAATTTTTGCTCAATGATACCATGGTAATGGCACCTGCCCCAGAAGGAACCGAAGTAGAAGTGATTAAAGGACCTAATATTAAACCATTTCCGAGTACTAAACCACTCGAAGAAGAGGTTAAAGGTCAGGCCCTTATTGTGGTGGAAGACAATATTACAACCGATCACATCATGCCATCCAATGCAAAATTACTCCCTTATCGATCAAACATTCCTTATTTGTCTAATTACTGTTTAGTCCCATGCGACCCCGAATTTCCACAGCGTGCCCTTGATAACGGTGGTGGGTTTATTGTTGGGGGATCAAATTATGGACAAGGATCGAGTCGAGAGCATGCGGCATTAGCCCCTGTTTACTTAGGGATCAAAGGGGTTCTAGCAAAATCATTTGCTCGTATTCACCAAAATAATCTAATTAACAATGGAATTTTGCCATTGGTTTTTGAAAATGAAGGCGATTATGATTCCATTGCGATGGGAGATGAGCTTGTTATTGAAGAAGCAAAAGCAGGGGTGCTAGCGGGAAAAATTGTTGTCATTAATCAGACAAAAAATAGGCGTTACACAATGAAGATCGAAGTTTCAGAAAGACAAAAAGAAATGCTTCTTGCGGGTGGATTAATTAATTTAATTCGTTCGAAGAAATAGGAAAAAAGGTCGTGACTTGGGGATGGGAAATTCCAAAATCCATATACAAGCATTAAGATCATAAAAAATATTTATTGGAGAAAAAGTTAATGCATACGATTGATGAAAAAAGCAAGCAAAAGGCATACCAGCTTTTTGATAGTGGTGAGATTAATCGAATAGAGGTGGGAACCGTAAAGGGGTTGCAACAAATCCACAAGTTTTTGTTTGACGGATTATATAATTTTGCAGGTGAACTTCGTACAAAAAATATTTCTAAAGGGAATTTCCGTTTTGCAAGTGCAATTTATTTAAACGAAAGTCTTATGAAGATCGAAAAAATGCCAGAAAACACCTTTGATGAAATAATTTTAAAGTATGTAGAAATGAACATTGCCCATCCATTTTTGGAGGGCAATGGACGTAGTGGGCGCATCTGGCTTGATTTGATTTTCAGGAAAAATCTTAAAATGTGTATTGATTGGAGCAGTGTCGATAAATGGGTGTATCTATCGGCAATGGAGCGCAGTCCCATAAATGAGCTTGAAATCAAAATTTTGATCCAAAATGCACTGACGGATGCTATCCAAAGTCGTGAAATTTTTATGAAAGGGATCGACCAATCATACTATTATGAAACTGAGGATTTTATTGATTAGCATTGAACTTGAAGAAGTAGAAAGGCTAAAAAAATGGCAGAAAAGAAAGAAATTGTTATTCCTGTAGAACTTACTTTGGTAATGGAAACGGATGCCGATGCCAAAGAATTCTTTGAAGGCTTGACGGATGGTTATAAACGTGGATACTGTGATTGGGTTGGGGGAGGAAAAGCTGAAAAGACCCGTCAATCCCGTGCTGAAAAGGCATTGCTTATGTTACAACGCAAACAAAAAACCCTTAAAACCTAAAAGAATTTGAAATAAAAATGAAAAGGTGCACCTTTTAATAGGAGCACCTTTTTGATATACAAATTTTTTTAGGCACAAACTTTAGCAGAATAGGTTTGACGCCGGAGGGTAGAGTTACTAGACAACTCTACCCTCCGTTTTTATTAAAATTCTACTTTAAGTTGATTGTAAATACTAAATTTTTCTTGATATACTTATTAGGAAAGGACGGTGCTAAAATGAATAATGACCGAATGGGAAATTTTATTTTCGAACTTAGAAAATCAAAAAAAATGACACAAAAGCAGTTAGCCGAAAAATTAAATCTCACAGATAAAGCTGTTTCAAAGTGGGAAAGGGGTTTGGGATATCCAGACATTACAATATTGCCTAAATTAGCTGAGGTTCTTGAGGTAACCACCAATGAGTTACTCAATGGAAAAAAGGAAGAGGAAAAAAACCCTAAAGAAGAGGTGATCGTTCAACAGACCTTAAAATATGTGGATAAGGTAACGCGTAGGAAAAGAAAAACCGTCAGTGGGATTGCAATCCTTGGAATATCGATTGTTTTTGGTTTGGGAATCTTAATTACAATGATTTGCGACTATGCTTTATCAGGGAGACTAACCTGGTCACTCTACCCAATTGCTTCCATTTTCTTTGGATGGTTTATTATTATTCCTGTTTTTCAAGCTAAGAAACGAAAATTAATGTGGGGATTAATGTCGTTATGTATATTTATTATTCCTTTTCTTTTTTGCATTGAGACCATTAACGATGAGGCTCAATGGCTAATCCCCCTTGGGATCCCCATTTCATTGGCGGCTCTTGGATACCTATGGTTGGTTTATTTTATGTTTGTTAGAAGCAAAATGAACCCTTGGATATTGTCGGGGATCGGCTTTGTTTTAGCAATACCATTGAGCATTTTAATAAACGTTATGGTTGGGTTGTATTTGAAGGATACCACATTTGACATTTGGGAGATACTGTCCCCTAGTATTACAGGTATCATTGGTTTAATCTTAATGGTTATTGGATTTTTACAGAAAAAAGACTCGGAAAAAGAATTGTGATAGTGAACTGCCACCTTAAGTTAGTTTTTGATTCTAACTTAAGGTGGCAGTTTTTTATGGGGATATCTTTAATTCATTGTTTAGCAGCATTAAAATCTGAAATCTATTTTTCCATCATGATTTGTTTTGTTGAAACATTGTTTAAAAACGAGTGGTCATGCTCAACGAATAAAAGGGTGGGT
The DNA here is from genome assembly GCA_051649025.1 of Eubacteriaceae bacterium. GTDB lineage: Bacteria > Bacillota > Clostridia > Eubacteriales > Eubacteriaceae > Acetobacterium. The sequence goes on along the minus strand of JBOFGH010000058.1, from coordinate 31,631 downwards.
TTAAACCTAAGGATTAAATTTTCGATCTGGATACGGGAGATTACATCAATAAAATTAAGGGGCTCATCCCATAGATGCAGGTGTGCTTTTTCGCAAAGGCTTTTCGCAATGAGCACCTTTTTCTTTTGACCACCACTAAAATCCGCCATGTTTTTTTCAAATTGAACTCTTGAAAAATCGAGTTTCCGTAGGATGGCTTTAAAAAGACTTTCATCGATGTTGTTTTGTAAAGCATAATCGGTTAGATTGCCACTGAGAAAAGAGGTGTCTTGGGACACATAGGAGATAATTAAACGGCTACTTTTTTGAAAACGGCCAGTGTAAGTCATCTCTTCACCACAAATGAGTTTAAGAACACTTGATTTCCCAGAACCGTTTTTTCCGCAAAGAGCGATTCGGTCCCCTTGTTCAATGGAAAAACTGATGTTTTGACAAGCAATTTTGCTGTTGTAAAAAATAGAAATATCATGAAGTGACACAAGAGGGTTTGAATGAAAGGGGAGTTGGGTAATTTTTAAAGGTTCGCTACTTTCAAGGTTTTTAAGGAGCTTGGATTTTTCCTTAAAAGCTCTTTCTTGCCTTTTTTCCATTGTCTTTGCATTCTTCATTAGTTTTTTTGACTTTGCACCTTCAAAAGCACGCCGACCAGTGCTTTTTTCTGTTTTTATAGGGTCAAAACCAATTTTTCTCTTCTCGGCAGTGTTTGACCATGTTACTTTTTCTTTGGCCGTTTTTTCTAGGCGTTTGATCTCTTGCTTCAGCTTGCTATTTTCAGCAAGCTCGAAACGGTCTTGTCGATTTTTGTTAAGAAGCCAAGAGGAAAAATCCCCTTGTTGAATGTCAATATTGGTTTTGTTTATCGAAAGGATATGGTCAATACAGCCATCAAGAAAGCTTCGATCATGGGAGACTAAAATAAACCCTTTTTTTGATTTTAAATAGTGGCTTACAATAGCACGAGCCTCTAGATCAAGATGGTTTGTAGGTTCATCTATGAGTAAAAAGTTGTTGTCTTTAAGAAAAAGTGTGGCAAGTAGAATTTTGCCTTGTTCCCCTTTTGAAAGGGTGTTAAATGGGCGATAAAGAACATCTTCTGAAACCTTAAGTAATGAAAGCTCACGCTTAAGCTCCCAGTCTAAACAATCGGTACAGATACAATTGATTACCTCAATTGTATCCTGACTTTTATCGGGGACTTCAAATGGAAAATAGTCAAAGTTAACCTTTGCTGAAATGTTTCCTCGATAGTTGTATCGACCTAAAAGTAAATTTAAAAATGTTGTTTTACCTCTGCCATTTCTGCCAGTAAATCCAAGTTTCCAATCAGTATCTATTTGAAATGAGACATGATCAAAAATATTATCATAACTGCCCTCATAGGCAAAGGTGAGATTTGTAATGTTTATAAGTGACATTGCTTTGTCCTCCTGTAAAATAAAGATGGGCTGCAAGAAAGTAAATTCTTGCAGCCCATAATCAAACAAAAGCAATGCCAAAAAAGGCAAAGCAATGCACTATGTTTAGAGCTGTAGGAAATGTGTAACTTTCTTGCACAGGCACAACAAAACAAGGTGGTGTCCACCTCTTTATTGTTTTATGATGCCTTAAATACTAGCAAGAAAGTTTACGCATTTTCCCAACTCCAATCTTTTTAAATTTAAAGTTATTATACGATAGTTTTTTTAAAAAGTCTACAACTCAATTCTAAAAGGGTCAATACTACCATTAGGAATTTTAGGGCAGTTGAGCTTAGAAATCCTTTAATAGCAAACAAGGATAAAGTATCCAATTTTTATGCCCAGTGATTTAAAAATCAAAATGACTGCCTTTAACCTTTTGGGAGAGATAGGCTTCACAGGCTTGTGGGGAAAGGGTTTCAATGGTTCTAAAATGATTATTAATATGATGATGCTGAGCAATGATTTCTTGAAAGCAAGCTTTTGCAAGGGGAACATCTTCCCATGTTAGCAGGGCGTTGGTTACCTTTTCTAAACACCCTTTTTTATAGCTAATTTGTCCACATACGTGGATGATCATGGGTCTTACCCGTTTGTGGCTTTCAAACTGTAGCTGTTTTAATAACGGTAAAATGTCTTCGGGGTGGGTGCGTCCACGGAGTTCTAAGCCATGAACAATTTGTCGTCGGACTTCGGGGTTTTCATCACAGATGTGTTTTTTTGAAAATGCGATGATCGCATCAGGATTTCGTTCTCCAGATTTTTTTAAGCTTCCCTGAACCGCATTTTTAACAGAATGGTGCTTGTCTTTAAGTCCATACTCAAATAAAGCCTCGACTTCTGAAAAATCTGTTTTAGCAATTTCACCGGCAGCATTGATGGTGGTTTGGCGAACGTGATGGGAAGGGTCTTTTATCAATGCATTTAATAGAAAAAGAATGGGCGCTTTGTTTTTTATACTTTCATTCCAAAGCTTTCCAATCCCAAGATAGCCAGCTTTACGTATGTAGGTATCGGGATCGTTAAAGTAATGGTAGGGAATCGAAAGGTTGTTTGTATGAAGTCCGTTATTAAGCTCATTCCGAATTTCAGTATATTTTTTTTGGCGTTCTTCCTTGGAAAGATCATAAAAACTCATAAGTTCTCCTTGTAAATAATCCTATACTTTTATTATTTCATAAGGTGCTAGAATAGACAATAAAAAAGTTGAAGGGATAAAGAAAAATAAATTCAAAAACCTTTATTTTATGATAAACTGTTAAAATAAAATCTATGGAAAGAAATTTTGGGAGGAACTTATGAAAAAAATGTTGAAAGCTCTTTTTATTGCGACTTTTGCAGTGGCAATATTAGGATTAACGGGGTGTGGAGCCTCAAAGGAATCAGCGACAACCCAAGAAAAATTAATGGTTGGGATGGAACTAGCATACCCCCCTTTTGAAACAAAGGATGCACAAGGAAATCCATCGGGTGTGAGTGTGGATTTTGCGAAAGCACTTGGAGAATCCTTAGGGAAAGAGGTGGTCATTGAAAATATTGCTTGGGATGGATTGATTCCGTCTTTGGAAACAGGAAAAATCGACTTAATTATCTCATCTATGACCATTACTGAGGGACGAAAAGAGATTGTCGATTTCTCAATCCCTTATGCTAACTCAACCCTTGCCATTTTAGCTAACAAAAATTCTGGAATCACTTCGGTTGAAGATTTAAATCAGCCAGGTAAAAAAGTAGCCGTTAAAATTGGATCAACAGGGGATATTTATGCCAAAGAGAATTTAAAGAATGCAGAAATTATTGCTTTGGCAGATGAGAGTGCTTGTGTAACCGAAGTGGTGCAAGGGAAGGCCGACGGTTTTTTATATGACCAACTCACGATTTATCGAAACAATGAAAAAAATCTTGATACCACCACTGCAATCTTTATTCCTTTTCAAAATGCAGAGCATTGGGGAGTGGCAGTGAGTAAGGAAAACCCTGAGCTTTTAGCTGAGGTAAACACATTTATTGAGAAATATAAAGCTGAAAATGGATTTGAAAAATTGACCGAAAAATACTTAGCCCAAGAAAAAGCAGCCTTTGATGGCCTTGGATTTGTGTGGTTTTTCGACGTTAAGTAGTGAAAGCCCATGAATATTTTCGTTTCCCAATTTGGGGATAAAACTCAGCCAATAAAAGGAATCTTTAACTTTTTATTGGCATCACTTTTAATGATTGGATCTTTTTGGTTTGCACTGTCAGCAGTGGGAATTGCCTTTGATTTTTCTTTTGTGTCACAGCTTCATGTACGGATATGGGATGGCTTTTTAATGACAGTTTATATTAGTATTGCAAGTTTATTGGGGAGCTTATTTATTGGTATTTTAAGTGCAATTTTACAAGGATCAAAAATTTTGGTTTTAAGATACTTGTCGGTTATTTATGTGGGTTTTATACGTGGAACTCCCTTAATTATGCAGATCTATCTTTTTTTCTATATTGTTGGGACGGCTTTTGGAATAGAAAATCGTTTTATTGCAGGGGTAATCATTCTTTCGGTTTTTGAAGGGGCTTATATTGCTGAAATTATTCGGGGGAGTTTTATTTCCATTGATAGAGGACAAATTGAGGCAGGGAAAGCTGTTGGGTTTACAAAAAGACAGACCTTAAGTGTTGTGATTATTCCACAATTAGTGGCGAGAACCTTGCCAGCACTAACGGGCCAGTTTGCATCCATTATTAAGGATTCCTCTTTACTTTCAATGATTGCAGTCATTGAATTAACCCAAACCATTCGGGAAATTAGTGCGAGCAATTTTCGATTATTTGAATGTTATCTGCTTTTGGGAGGGTTGTATCTTATTTTAACATTACCAATTTCCTTGATGAGTAAGGGCTTTGAAAGGCGGTTCAATTATGAAAATTGAGTTAAAGGGCTTGTCAAAATCCTTTGAAGAAGGCAGTGAAATCTTAAAAGATATTGACTTTGAAGATGAAATTCAAACCTTGGCAATTATTGGACCATCTGGGGATGGAAAATCGACCTTGCTTCGAATTTTAGGGGGACTGATTTCCCCCACCAAAGGGGAGTGTTGGGTAGATAATGAAAAAATTATTGGAACCGATGCCTCGTTAACAGCGTATCGTCGAAAAGTAGGCTTTGTTTTTCAGCAAGGGGGTTTATTTAGTCATATGACCGCCATGGAAAACATTACGGTTCCTTTAATAAAAGTGCATGGGCTTTCAAAGGAAAGGGCTAACAAACGTGGAGAAGAATTACTCTCCCGTTTTGGGTTATTAGGAGATGCCTACAAAAAACCCCGTGAGCTTTCAGGAGGGCAGCAACAAAGGATTGCCATTGCAAGAGCCATTGCTTCTAAACCCAAAATTTTACTTTTAGATGAACCCACGAGTGCCCTTGATCCTGAATACACGACTGAAGTTTTAGATATGATTAATGAGCTAAAGGAAGAGGGAATGCATTTTATCATTGTAACCCATGAAATGGGATTTGCTAGACATGCTTGTGATAAGGTTGCCTTTTTGTGGAATGGACAATTTCTTGAGTATGGAAAAAGTAGTGATGTTTTTGAGCATCCGAAAACAAATGAACTAAGAAACTTTTTAAGTAAATTACTTGAGTGGAAAATTTAAAAAACCAGTTCAAAAGAAATTTTTTCTTTTGAACTGGTTTTTTAATTTAGGAGCAAACATTCACATAATTTTCAGGGAGTTCATCAAAAAAGATAATCCCTAAGCAATTGGTGCCAATATGGACGGTTAGCGCCGCCCCAGCCTCATCTGGGATCATAAAGTTTTTAACTCCAAGTTCTTTTTCCATGTATTTTTTTACTTTAGCTTGAAGCTCGGGTGCCGTGCTTTGAAGCAAACCAACAATTTGATTTTTATTATTCCCCATACGTTCTTCAACGGTTGCCATAAGTTTTTTCAAGGCCTTTTTTTGCCCCCGTATTTTTTCATAAACTAAAATTTCACCATCCTTTATATAAAGGATGGGAACAATTTTTAACATGTCGCCAATCATTGCAGCATTTCGGCTGATACGTCCACCTTGGGCAAGCCACTTAATATCCCCAACTAAGAAAAAAATGTTGATGTGTTGAGCTAAAAAATTTAAGGTCTCAACAATTTCCTCATGGGAACGATTGAGCTTATTTAGTTTGAGGGCTTGATGTAACATGAGAGCAGACCCTGTGGTTGCAGAAAGAGAATCGACAATGGATATTTTTCGTTCAGGATATTTTATTTGTAAATCCTTGGCAATGAGCATGGCAGTTTGATAAGTGCCGGAAAGCTTTGAGGAAAAAGCAATGTAAATAATATCATCCCCACGACTTAAATGCTTTTCAAAGGTTTCTACAAAAGCGAGGGGTTGGATTTGGGCTGTTTTTGGAAAAACGTTTTTATTATTGGTAACAAAATCGATGATCATTTCAGGGGTCACATCAATTCCATCCAAATAGGTTTTTTCTCCTAAGGTGATTGGAATTGGTAGAATGTCAAAATCATATCGATCTAAAATATCGTTTTTATATTCAGTCATTGAATCTATAATAAATTTTATAGCCATCATAGCCCTCCATTTTCTTTTTTCAAATAAAATTTTATCATGAACCTTATAAATTGACAATTCATAAAGTGAATTACTAATCATGTTAAGGGAAGGTTAAGAGAGACTAAGATAAAAAATTGTGCTTCTCTTGAAAAAATGTTAAAATGAGCAAAGATTTTATATGAAGGAGGGTTATGTGGAATATTTAATTAATAAACTGGCAGAAGAATTTAAAATACAACCTAAACAAGTTGAAGATACCATCGAACTGATTGATGGGGGGAACACTATCCCGTTTATTGCAAGATATCGTAAAGAGGTAACAGGAAATTTAAGCGATGCTCTATTAAGGGATTTGGATGTTCGTTTAACTTATCTTAGAAAGCTCGAAAAACGAAAAGAAGAAGTTTGTTCAAGTATTGAGGAACAAGGAAAGCTAACCCCAGAATTAAAAGCAGGGATTGAAAAAAGCCTAACCCTTCAAGAAGTTGAAGATTTATATCTTCCTTACAAACAGAAAAAGAAAACCCGTGCGAGTATTGCAAGGGAAAAAGGATTAGAGCCTCTAGGGAAATTAATCCTGGAACAACAGATGGAAGATGCCCAACTGTTAGAAGCGGGGAAAGCGTTTATTAATGCCGAAATGGAAATTAACACTCCGGAAGAGGCCATTTCCATGGCTCAAGATATTATTGCAGAAGATATTTCGGACAATGCAAAATATCGGGGAAGCATACGAAAAATGACCTTTGAAAGAGGACAAATTAAATCAACAATTGTCAAAGGGATGGAAGAAGAAAATCCTGAACTGGAGATGTATTTTGATCATACTGAATTTATTAAGACCATCAAAGACCATCGGATTTTGGCCCTTAACCGTGGGGAAAAGAAAAAAGCATTATCGGTTAAAATTATAGCCCCAGTGGAAGAAATTCAAGAGTATTTGAGAAAAGAAATAACTTCTAAACCAAGTACTTACTTGTTAGAGGCAATTAACGATAGTTATAAACGGTTAATTGGCCCTGCCATTGAACGAGAGATACGAACGGCATTAAAGGAAAAAGCAGAGGAAGGGGCCATTAAAATGTTTGCCCTTAACTTGAAAAAACTTTTATTGCAACCTCCTTTTAAAGACAAAACCACCATGGGGTTTGACCCTGCCTTTAGAACGGGATGTAAAATAGCAATTCTTGATCCCAATGGGAAGCTTTTAGATACAGAAACCATTTATCCAACCCTTGGGAAAAATCAAGCCTCGGAAGCAGAAAAGAAATTAATTGCTTTAATAGAAAAGCATCAGGTTGATATTATTGCCATTGGGAATGGAACTGCTTCACGAGAGTCTGAACAATTTGTAGCAGAAGCCATTAAGAAAACAAAGGTTTCGGTACAATATATTGTGGTTAATGAAGCAGGAGCATCTGTTTATTCGGCCTCGGAGCTTGGAACAGAAGAATACCCTGACCTAAATGTTTCGATTCGAGGAGCAATTTCTATTGGGGGAAGGTTACAAGATCCACTTTCTGAATTAGTAAAAATAGACCCTAAACATATTGGCGTGGGACAATATCAGCATGATGTAAATCAAAAAGAATTAGAAAGGGTGCTTGAAGCCACCGTAGAGGATGCCGTCAATAATGTTGGTGTAAATGTCAATCGTGCCTCAGCATCCCTTCTAAAACATGTGGCAGGGGTGAATAAGACCATTGCTAAAAATATTATTGAATACCGAGAAACCCAGGGGAGTTTTAAAAATAGAAAAGAAATTAAAAAGGTAAAAGGGTTGGGAGCAAAAGCCTTTGAGCAATGTGCAGGATTTCTTCGGATCGATGATGGCGATGATATTTTAGATAATACAGGGGTTCACCCTGAGTCTTACAAGGCGGTTGAAAAGCTCCTCAAGCTAAAAGGGATTAAGAAAGAAGAGTTGGGAGCGCAACGGCAAGAGCTGTTTAATGACATCAGTGTTTCGGAAACTGCCACTCTTTTAGATATGGGGATTCCGACCCTCTATGATATTATTAAGGAATTAAAAAAACCAGGGCGAGATCCTAGAGAAAATGCCCCTAAACCCCATCTAAAATCAGACGTTTTAACCATGGAAGATTTAGAAGAGGGAATGGAATTAGTGGGAACGGTTCGAAATGTGATCGATTTTGGAGCGTTTGTGGATATTGGAGTTCACCAAGATGGGCTTGTTCATATTTCGCAAATTACCGATCGCTATATCAAGCATCCCTCGGAGGCTGTATCTTTGGGAGATGTGGTGACCGTTAAAGTAATCTCCATTGATTTAAAAAGGAAAAGAATTGGACTAACCATGATTGTATAGTGTCCCAAAAGGTACATAAATCCTCTAGAAAGTTTTGTAAAAAATTCAAGTTTTTTACAAATAAAAAACAGATTCCTCTTTTTGTGGTATAATGAAACAAGGAAGCGAAAATGGGGTGGTTTAAATGTATAAGATCGGGGATAAAATTGTTTATCCAATGCATGGGGCTGGTGTCATTGAGGCAATTGAAGAACGGGAAATTTTTGAGGAACTAAAACCTTATTACATTATGCAAATTGTTTCTGAAGGATTACAGATTTTAATCCCAGTTGACAAGGTTGACGAGATTGGTGTAAGAACAATTGTTACTGAAATAGTTATTGAAGAGATGATAGAAACACTAAAGACGCCCATGGATGAAATGGAAAAGAACTGGAATCGTCGATACCGTGAGCATATGGAAAAAATGAAAACAGGAGATATTTTTGAAGTAGCGAAAGTAGTGAAAAATTTGATTCTCTTAGATCGAGAAAAAGGACTATCGACTGGTGAAAAAAAGATGTTAAACAGTGCAAGAAATTTTATTATTAGCGAGATGGTTCTTATTCAAAATAAAGAAAAAGAAGAGATCTTGGAATTTATTAACATTACAGTTACCGGTGGCGAGTAATAATTTTTACAGATTTTAGTATAAAAAAGATAACAAACTAACCTATTAAATGTTAAATTTAATAGGTTAGTTTTGGTTTACTTAAGAATAAAATGTTACAATTGACAAATATCTCTGGGTTTATTCTAAAAATGTAAAGCTTTACGTTTTTGGGGAGCCTATGGATAAAATTTTAAATGAAAGGAGGTGGTTGAAATGATACAGAAGATATTTCGATTCTTTTTTGCCCTAATTGGAACGCTTCTTGGAGGAGCTTCTGCAAACGCACTAACCAAAAGTGGTTTTATTTTTGATGTGCTAAACGTTAAAATAACCCCAGAAACAGAAGTTACTATTTTTGTTGCTTTTATTTTGATCTTTGGACTTATATTTTTTATTCTATTTCCGCTGATAGTGAAGGGCGTAAAAAAGCTATCAGTTGTGGTTGAAACCAGTATGGAAAATGTCCGATTAATTGATATTGGATTAGGCATTGGAGGTTTGGTCATTGGATTGGTGATTGCAATGCTCATTAGTTTTGCATTCTATCAAATTCCGTTTCCTTGGATTGGGGGAATCCTAACCTTTATTGTATATATTACCTTAGGGTATCTTGGATTTACATTACCCATTAAAAAAAGAGAAGATTTTTTAACGGCGTTTCAAAATAACAAACGGGATAAAGAAGGAAACTTTGGAGGAAATGTAAAGCGTTCTGCCAAAAAAAAGGGAGTCGCAATTCCAAAGCTTTTGGATACCAGTGTTATTATTGATGGCAGAATTTTCGACATTTGCAAAACAGGTTTTATTGAAGGTCCTTTGGTTATTCCAGTTTTTGTGCTTAATGAGCTCCAACTGATTTCTGATTCATCAGATGAATTAAAAAGAAACCGAGGCCGACGTGGTTTGGATATTCTCAACAAAATTCAGACAGAATTAGAAATCGAAGTTCAAATTACTGAAGAGGATTTTGAAGATACTCACGAAGTTGATTCAAAACTGGTTAAGCTAGGGAAATCAACTAAGGGAAAAATATTAACGAACGATTATAACCTTAATAAAGTGGCCGTTGTTCAAGGGGTTGATGTGTTAAATATCAACGAGTTAGCCAATGCAGTAAAACCTGTGGTTCTTCCAGGAGAAGAGATGAAGGCTTTATTAGTAAAAGGCGGAAAAGAAAATGGACAGGCAGTTGCTTACTTAGATGATGGGACAATGATTGTTGTTGAAAATGGAAAAAAATTCATTGGCAACACAATCCCCGTGGTTGTAACCAGTATTCTTCAAACCGCCGCAGGACGAATGATCTTTGCTCGACCCAAAAACAAATAAATTTAAGTTTAAAATACCAATCTTTGAAATCAATCAAAGGTTGGTATTTTTATGAAAAAGATTGTAATTTTTAATATTGAAACGTATAATAAATTAAGGAAAAACGATCATCCTTTAAAGGAGAAAAATGGAATTACCAATTGACTTTAAACAAAAAATGAAAAATCTCCTTGAGGAAGAAGCCTTTCAAGGATTGATAAAATCTTATGATAAACCTGAAAGCAAAGGCATTCGAAGAAATGCCCTTAAAATTTCGGCTGAATCTTTAGAAAGACATCTTCCCTTTAAAACCCAAAAAGTACCATGGTGTAAAGACGGATTCTATATTGATTCAGAGGTTCGACCAGGAAAAAATCCTTATTATTATTGTGGACTTTATTATGTTCAAGAACCAACAGCGATGGCGGCAGTAGAAGCATTAAATCCCAAACCAGGAGAATGGGTTTTAGATTTATGTGGAGCCCCTGGAGGAAAATCAACCCAAATAGCTGGAAAGCTACAGGGGAAGGGGCTTTTGGTAGCCAATGAGCTCCTAAACTCTCGGGCAGGAATTTTGTCCACAAACATTGAACGTATGGGGATAAAGAACGCTTTGGTAACGAACGAATTTCCAGAACGATTGGTGGATTCTTTTTACGAAAGTTTTGATAAGATTTTGGTAGATGCCCCTTGTTCTGGGGAAGGAATGTTTAGAAAAGATCCAAGTGCCCTTGCAGACTGGAGCCTCCAACGGGTAGAGCGTTGCGTTGGAAAACAAAAAAAAATCTTAGAAACAGCCCATCGTTTATTAAAACCTGAGGGGATTTTAGTCTATGCTACCTGTACGTTTTCTCCAGAAGAAAATGAAGAAATGATTGAAGCCTTTATTGATCAATACGATTACACCCTCGAAGAAATTAAGCTGGAAGAATTAGAAGAACAAGGAAAAGTACAGTGGACAAAAAATAATAATAGTGAAATTGCAAAGACATTAAGAATTATGCCCATGAATGTTCGGGGAGAAGGGCATTTTATTGCTCGACTTAGAAAAAACACCCCCTCCCAGGATGGAAATATTGGGAAACAAGGGAAGGGGAAATCCCGACTAAAGCCCTTGACCAGAGAAGAGAGAAAAGAATTCATTGACTTTGGAAAACAATGGATGACCTCGGATTTTTTAGAAGATATTTCAGATAATCTTTATTTATCGGGAGAGCATTTATATGCTTTGCCAAAAGAAATTGATCTTAGCCAAGTGGATAATTTGAAGCTTTTAAGAGCTGGACTCCATTTAGGGGAGCTGAAGAAGAATCGGTTTGAACCAAGCTATGCACTTGCAATGGCTCTTAATGAAGGGGAATTCAAAAATGTGTGCAATTTAGAAGATGAAGCCCTTGCCTACGAATACTTAAAGGGGCAAACCTTACCATTAAAAACAGAAAAGGGATGGATATTAGTTTGTTACCAAGGTTTCCCATTAGGGTTTGGGAAAGCAAGTGAAGGGATCATTAAAAATCATTACCCCAAAGGGCTAAGGATTCGAAAAAAATAAAAACGCTAGAAGTTGTAAAAAACTGGAGGAATTAATGGAAAAAGAGATCCATAGTTCGGCAATGATTCCTAAAAGTGTGAGTATCGGGAAAAATGTTAGCATTGGAGCAGGGGTTATCCTAGGGGAATTTGTAGTTGTTTCCGATGGTTGTACCATTGGAACAGGGGTAATCATTGAAGAAAGAACAACCCTCGGGAAAAATGTAACCATTGACCCCGGTGGGATTATTGGATCCCATGTGGAAGTTGGAGAGAACACAAAAATTGGGTTGGGAGCAAAGATAAACCACCGCGTGAAAATTACCTCAAATTCGGTAATTAAAATTGGAGAAATTATTTTAAAAGATATGTTTTATAAAATGGTGTTTCGACAAGGGGCATGGGTGATTAGAGAAGATGCCTTTAAGAGAGAGAAAGAGGAAAAACAGTGAATGAAAAAGACTTTAAAACATTAGTAAATAGCTTGGAAAAGGATCAGAAAATTTTGGTTTCTGCCTGTTTGGTTGGAATTAAATGTCGTTATGATGAAACTGGAAACCTAATCCCAACCATTCGCCAATTGATGTTGGAAAACAAAGCGATTCCTGTTTGCCCAGAAGTTTTGGGAGGGGCATCGACCCCGAGAGAGCCTGGAGAAATTGTTGTAGAGAATGGGAAAAGAAAAGTTGTGACTGCTAAAAATGAAGATGTGACAGAAAGCTTTGTGACTGGTGCTGAACGGGCACTCGAAACTGCCAAGAAATCCAAAGTGAAATTGGCGATTCTAAAAAGCAACAGTCCTTCATGTGGTTGTGGAAAAATTTATGATGGAACTTTTACCCATACCAAAATAGATGGGGATGGTATCACCACAGCGTTACTCAAAGAAAATGGGATACGGGTGATTACAGAAGAAGAATTTGAAGGATGTATTAATAAATAAGGAGAGACTTAAACTTATGGATAAAAAAACAACGGTAGGAGTCCTATTTGGAGGACAGTCTGGAGAGCATGAAGTATCACGTGTTTCGGCTTATAACGTTCTTAATGCCATTGATAGAAATAAATATGAGGTGGTCTTGATTGGAATCTCAAAAAAAGGAAAATGGCATTTGTATGATGGAGATGATGTAAATATTTCTGATGGTTCATGGGAAATGGATCACGAAAATCTTATCAGTGATTTTTCAATTTTTAGTCATCCAGTGATGGTGAAAATTGATGTCTTTTTTCCAATACTCCATGGACCAATGGGAGAAGATGGCACCATACAAGGGATGTTTGAGATTCTCAACAAACCCTATGTTGGCTGTGGTGTTTTAAGTTCTGCGGTTGGGATGGATAAGGTTTTTTCCAAAATTATGTTTGAAAGTGTTGGAATCCCAACAGGAAAATACCTCTATTTTAGAGAAAAAGATTGGAATAAAACCCCAGAAGCATTAATTGAAAAATCAGAGAAGGAACTAAAATACCCAATTTTTGTTAAACCCGCAAATTTAGGATCAAGTGTTGGAATTAGCAAAGCCCATAATCGAGAAGAATTAATCGAAGGGATAGAAGCCGCCTTTGTTTACGATAAAAAATTGATTTTAGAAGCCTTTGTAAAAGGCCAAGAAATTGAATGTGCGGTTTTAGAAGAAGGAGATACCCCAAAAGCTTCAATTCCTGGGGAAGTTATTCCATCAAAAGAATTTTATGATTATGATGCAAAATATTCGGATGATGAAGATTCTAAGGTAGTTATACCAGCAGAAATTCCCGAAGAGGCCATCGAAAAAATAAGGGAATACGCAGTTAAGGCCTTTGAGGCAATTGAAGGTTCGGGACTATCGAGGGTTGATTTTTTCTATACCGAAAACGGCGATATTTTAATTAATGAAGTAAATACCCTTCCTGGATTTACCAACATTAGTATGTACCCCAAAATGTGGGAAAAAACAGGAATCGAATATTCGGATCTGGTTGATAAAATTATCGAAACTGCTAATCGAAAACGGATCACTTTATAATCCTTAAAAATTCAAATATAAAAAATTAATTTTCTTGATAAAATAAACAATCAATGGTTTAATAATGAAAAGAAAAGGTATCTCTAGGAGAATAAAATGATCAAAAACAGAAAAAAAGTATGGTTATCAATATCAGGAGCCATAAAGAATGAAGAAAATCAAGATAATGTGGAATTTCTTACCGAAGGGGATTTGTATTCTGAAGGTGGAGGAACTTGCGTTACTTATAAAGAATCCGAAGTTTCAGGAATGGAAGGAACGGTGACGACCTTAAAAGTGGCAGATCAAAAAGTTTCGGTTATTCGTCTCGGAACCACCAATTCCATTATGGAATTTGAAATTGGAAAACGAAAAATGTCAACTTACTCAACCCCTTACGGGGATGTAACCATGGGAATATTCACAAAAGATGTTAATGTTAATTACAACGAATCGAAGGTTCCCACCAGAGTAATGGTGGATTATAACATCGAAATAGAAGGAGTCACCAACTCTCAAAATACTTTGAATATTAAAATCACCTAAAGCAACTTAAAAAAACAGGTAATCTCATAAAAAAGAGAAGTAATGGATAGAGGTGAGACATCGGAGATGTTTCGCCTCTAATTTATTGAAAGTAAAAAGTAGAAAGGAAATCCAGATGTATATCAGAGAAAAAATTGAAGCAGAAATAAAAGAAATCATGGAAAAGGCTTTAAACAAAGCAATCGAAAATGGGGCTTTTTCCATTGAAAAAAAACCAACCATGTTTTTGGAAATCCCACGAGAAAAGGAGCATGGCGATTATGCAACCAATATGGCAATGCAGTTGCCAAAAGAAGCAAAAAAATCCCCTAGATTTATTGCAGAGGCATTGGTTGAAAATATGGATATCGATCATTCTATTATTGATACAGTGGAAATTGCAGGGCCAGGATTCATTAATTTTAAACTAAAAAAGACTTGGCAACCTAAAGTGATACAAGAAATTAAAGAAAAAAAGGAAAATTATGGCCGAAGTGAAAAAAACAAAGGCAAAACCTTTAATTTAGAATTTATTTCAGCAAACCCTACAGGACCAATGCATATGGGCAATGCTCGTGGAGGGGCGATTGGAGACATTTTAGCCTCAATCGCAGACTGGTCAGGGTATGAGGTAACAAGAGAGTTTTATATTAACGATTCAGGAAACCAGATTGTTAAATTTGGAGATTCTTTGGATGTAAGATATCGACAATTATTAGGTGAAGACGTTGATTTTCCTGAAGATGGTTATCAAGGAGACGACATCACCCAACATATGAAAGAATTGATAGACATCGAAGGGAGGGCTCTCTTAGAAATCTCCCCAGAGGAACGGAAAAAAAAGCTTGTGGAATATGCCCTTGAAAAAAATCTTTCGAAAATGCGAAAAGATTTAGAGGCCTATGGCATTCATTACGATGTTTGGTTTTCAGAGGAAAGCTTATATGAAAGTGGTGCGATTCAAGAGGCGATTAACCTTCTTAAAGAAAGAGGTTTTGCCTATGAAAGTGAAGGGGCTTTGTGGTTTAAAGCCACAGAATTTGGCTCCGAGAAGGATGATGTTCTCATTCGTGCGAATGGATTGCCAACCTATTTTATGGCAGACATTGCCTATCATATGAATAAATTCATAACCCGAGGATTTGATCGTTGTATCAAT
This sequence comes from Eubacteriaceae bacterium, assembly GCA_051649025.1. GTDB lineage: Bacteria > Bacillota > Clostridia > Eubacteriales > Eubacteriaceae > Acetobacterium. Next base: position 16,188 of record JBOFGH010000058.1, on the reverse strand, counting down.
GTTTGGGGAGCCGATCATCACGGACATATTGCGCGACTTAAGGGAGCTCTAACAGCAGTTGGTATTGATGCAAGTCATTTTGATGTGGTGATTATGCAGCTTGTTCGACTCTTGAGAAATGGCGAAGTAGCTCGTATGTCAAAAAGACAAGGAAAAGCCATTGCCCTTACCGATCTTATTGATGAGGTTGGGGTTGATGCAACCCGATTTTTCTTTAATTTAAGATCGCCAGATAGCCATTTTGACTTTGATTTAGATTTAGCGATTGAAGAATCAAATGAAAATCCAGTTTTTTACGTCCAATACGCTCATGCTCGAATTTGTAGCATTATTAGACAAATGGAAGAAGAATTGGATCAATCCAGTCCCCTTGATTTGAGCCGACTTACCGAAAAGGAAGAATTTCATTTAATGGAAACACTTTCCATGTTTCCAGAAGAAATTTTGACTGCAAAAGAGCGACTCGATCCCAGTCGTATTACCCGATACGCTATTGATTTAGCTGCCGCTTTTCATAGTTTTTATAATGCATGCCGAGTACGGATTGAGGACCCTGTCTTGATGAAAGCACGGGTTGCCCTAATTGAAAGCACCCAACAGGTCATACAAAATGCCCTCAATATTTTAGGGGTCTCCGCCCCAGAAAGAATGTAGCAATGCATACAGAAGCAGGAATGTTTACAAGAACCGAAAAGCTCATAGGAAAAAAAGGGCTTGAAAAGCTTCAAAATACCCGTGTCATTCTTTTTGGCGTTGGAGGTGTGGGATCGTTTGTTGCGGAAGGGTTAATTCGAAGTGGCTTAGGATTTTTAACCATTGTTGATAAAGATATCATTGATCCTACAAATTTAAATCGTCAAATTATGGCCAATGTTAAAACAATCGGAAAAGTGAAAGTAAAAGCGATGGCAAAGCGATTGATTGCAATTAATCCCATGGCGATTGTACATCCTGTTCATCAATGCTATACCCCTGAAAATGCCCATGAATTTCATCTGGAAGATTACGATTACGTGATTGATGCTGTGGATATGGTCACAGCAAAAATAGACATAATCCTCCAGAGTAAGCATGGAAAAATTCCAATTATCAGTTCCATGGGAACAGGAAACAAACTGGATGCTGGAAAGTTTGAAATCACCGATATTTATAAAACCTCAGTTTGTCCCTTGGCAAAGGTAATGCGAAAAGAACTTAAAGCTAGGGGAATAAAAGACCTGAAGGTTTTATATTCAAAAGAAGAACCTGTGATTCGAGAAACACCTCCAGGGAGTATTGGGTTTGTTCCATCAGTGGCGGGTTTGCTTATTGCAGGAGAAGTGGTGAGAGATCTACTAAAAAATTAAAAAAATATAGGCTTATTGCAAATAATAAAATTTGATTTTGCAACGGCCTATCTTTTTTTAATTCCACTTTTTTTTAAAGTTAAAAGTCCAAGAAAAATAACAATTACAAAAAATGTGAGAGGTATTAATGGAAGATTGGAGATTCCAGTTTTGGGATCAAATGATGTTTTTTTTAGAAGTATAAAATTTGGAAATTCAGCGGATGAAAAAGTGATGCTTTCAGAGACATCGTCAAAATCTTCTAGTTCGACCCATTCCCCTTGAAATTTTCCCATTAAGCGATAATCTTCTTTGGGATTTGGTAGAACGAGGGTAATTTTCAGAGGGGCTTTAGTGTTGAATTTTGGAGTGATTTCCTCAACAACCTTTTTTTCAACATTGATCTTAAAAGGGATATAGGGTTTATAATTTGGAGGAATTGAAGAAAAGATATCGGGATCGAGGGTGCTTTTTTCACTTGTGATATCGATAAAAATATCATATCCATCCTCAAGTGGAAGGTAATCTTCTTTTTCTAAGATACTAAGACAAACAATACGATCTTCTTCAAAAATTAGTGGAGGAACCCTTTGGCTGAAATGATAATTTAAAAAAACACGACCAAAGTTTTTTGGAAGAACTTCGGCAGTCACTTCCATTGTTTGGAGATTTTCTGAAAAAACAGGGAAAGAAAAGCAAAATAAGAAAGATAGAAATAGAAAAAGGAGGTTAATTAGTAATTTGTTTATAAATTGCATAGAAAACCTCCTTTTTCGTTTGTAAAATTTAATATAAGGTCGGAGTATAATTATTGATAGTCACTGAGATTAACAACCTTGGTATAAAAAGTAATTTTTCCGCTGTAAGATCCTGCGTAGTCAGCAAGATTTTTTTTGTAAAGCTGTTGTTGGTCTAATTGTAATTTTGTATTAACCGTACTTTCAGAGGCAAAGAAAAAAACGTAATGCCCATTATCGTAAAGCTTATTATCAACCATGTTTTTTCCAGTAGGGTCTAAATATTCATAATTTAAACTTATACTAGGTTTTGTTTGGTTAGTTAAAGTAAAAGTGGCACTTGGACCACTGCCTTTTGCGAGGACAACCACCCCTTGACCTGAATTTATGTTTGTAAAGTTAGACGCTTTTATAGCAATGTTTTCGATTGTTTTATAATTTGGTCCATCAGCAGTTGTTGGTTGTTCAAGGGTTCCAAAATCCACTTTTGCTGGAATTGTTACAATATATGAAGGGGCATCGGGAGCCAGAATATTGGCAGTAACTTCCATATCACCTCCTGGGGTGTCAGGGGTTAAAGAAAGATCAATCGCATAAACGGTGTTGCAAAAGAAAAAGGCCAAGACGACAAAGAGGTTAAGTAAACATTTTTTTTTCATTTTAAATTTCTCCTTTATTGAATGATGAGGGTTAAATCGGTGCTTGCTCCGTTTAGTGGTTTTTCATCGGGAGTATAGCAGTCATAATTTAAAAAAGCTTCATAGACTCCAGGGGGAAGAGGTTTCGTAAGTTCAATTTCATAAAGTCCCTTTCCTGGCGCAATAAGACCTGAACGGTAAAGTTCGGTTCCATCCTTTAAAACCATTGAAATGACAAAGTTGCAGGTGTTTTGTTCGGGGTTCCCAAGACTTACCTTCTGGGCTATTTCGTTAGCGAGGAGTCCAATTTCCTTATAACCTGGGATCGCGATGCCTTCGCTGGAAGGAGGATTATTTCCAGAGGTGTCAAGAATTCCCCAATCCTTGGAGTTGGGATCGATGACGAGAGCACCAACCCCACCAGGACTTACTAGGTATTTGAAATTAAAAAACAAAAATCCGCCGATAATAAGAAGAATAGAAAGGGCAATGACTAAAATTATTATTTTTTGCTTATTCATTTTCGGGGGAGCCTTTCGCTTTTTTAAAGAAAATAAAACTCAAACTTAAAATACTTAAAAAGATGAAAGCGCCGAAAGCAAAAAAATTGACACCAGTTTTAGGGTTAGAGCGAATTCCATTGGCTTTGAAATATTGATTATCCTCATTGCCCCTTGTTGCAATCCCAAAGGAAGAAAGCTTAGAATGGGATATGGTATAACTTTCCTTGTCGAGAGTTACACTTTGATAAGAGGTTACGGTATCATTGTGAAAAGAATAGATGTCCACAATTTTGTTAAGGCTAAGGTTTTCTCTTGGAAAGCTTAAGGAAAAATCTCCTTTAAAGGCATTTGTAGGAGCACCTTGAACCAAGAGCATAAGGTCAAATACCTTATTAAGTTGATCTGTTATTGGAAGGGCTTTTGCAATAGATTGATACGCTAAAGATTCTTCACCTTGCTTTAAGGCTAACAACTGGGCATTAGTGAGGACTTCCCCAGTTAATTGGATTCCATAAACAGGATCAATAAGAGTTCTTGAGCTATAAGTAAGAGCGTTAGAGTTGAGGGTTGGATAACCATGATTTGTACTGTTTTCACGAACCCATATTTCTGCATTTCGACTTTTGGTACTACTAGCATTTAATACTGATGTAAAGGCATCCGATTTCATTTCTTCCATGGATAATGGCGTACCGTTGGTTCCTTGATTGGTATTTAGAAAATAGGCTTCGGAAATGGTGCCTTGATTATCGGGGGTAATGCCTTGGGCATTTGGATCTAGTGGTGTTGCACCGCAGAAGTAAGCCGTATTAATTTCACCAGTGTTTGTGCCTGCAATACCACCAGCTTTTGTATTATCGACTTTACCCATGGCGTAGCTATTTAAAATTAAGCCAGAGTTTTCGCCAACAATGCCTCCAGTGGAAAAATTACCATTTACATCGGCTCCAGTATGGCAATTAAGAAGGGTTCCAGAATTTTGTCCCGCAATACCACCAGCTGTATTACCAGTTACATAAGTATTTAGGATAGAAAGGTCCGAGAAGTGTCCGTTCTTATCCACAAACCCCCCAGAAAGCTGGGCAACCCCAGTGAAACAATTGATAAGGGTACCCTGGTTAATACCAACGAATCCACCAAGGTAGGATCCTGTAGAAAGAGCTGTGGATTGATAAAGGCCATAATTTTCTACTTTACCGTCCACTCCAATAACTCCAAAGAGTCCTACGGCATCAGCATTTATATGCATGGTGATACCTCTAAGAGTTTTGTAATTGCCATTAAATTCTCCCGTAAAGGGATGCTCTAGAGAACCGATTGGCTGTGACCAGTCTTCATTATTGCAAATAATATCTTGGGTAACAAAGTACTTAGCACCTGCATACTTTTGGGGACTTTCTTTAACGGCATGGGACATGAGGCGTAGTTTTTCATAATTTGGGATTTGAATTACACCATCGATGATTTCAAAATCAAAATCTTCCTCATCTTCCTCGACAGGATCACTGGGAAAAAATCCTGGGTAGCCATCATTTATTGATGCTGTCATCCCCCAAGTAAGCCATTCATTATTGGTTTTGTTTTGGTTGAGGGTATCCTTAAAGGGGGCTGCCTTCATTTTGTCTTGTGTCATGGGTGTTCCACGACCAAGGAGATTTTCATGGCTTTGATAATAAATATTTTTATAAATCCCATCACCGATGTTAATGTCTGAGTTACCTTCTTTAGGGATTTCTCCAGGGTAGGAAGCAACGGTATAGACGTTTTCAATACGCCCTGGTGCAGGGTTTCTTTGTGCGATACTAGACATTTTTTTTGCTGTGGTGTAACCTTTAAAGGTAATTCTTGAGAAAGAATTTTCAAGAATACCACGATTGTCAGAAACAAGCCCTGCAATAGCATCCCCCTCCATTTCCGAAACAACAGAGCAATTTCTAATCGTGCCAGTTTCATTATTATTAGCAGCAATCCCAGCAATATCGCCATCACTGAATTTAAGGCTTCCGCTTAAGATGTGGCAATTTTCGATTAGACCATCGTTGCTTTGGGCAAGACCACCGTTACCAGAAAAATTTTCAAGGTTTAAATTTTTAATGACCCCAGAGGAATCAACAAAGCGAAAAAAGCCTAGCCGACCGTCTATATTTAAATCAGAAATAGTATAGCCGCCGCCGTCAAAAGTCCCTGTATAAACGCGTTCATCGCGAAAGTTTGAGGGAAGACTTTGATTATTTGCTGAAAAACTTTGGGTGACACGATAACTTGCATTAGCATAATAGGCTGCTTCAGAGCCTTCCATTTGAGTGAAATAATAATTTAACTCATCAAAGTTACTGATGGTAAAGGGATCTTCGGGAGAACCTTTTAAAGAAAAGATCCCATCGACGATAGCATTTTGGTAGGGCATGGTAAAGGAATAAACGGATTCTCCTGCTTCATTAACCCGAGAGTCGTTTAAGGCTTTATCCGAAAGTTCTTCAAGGAAAACCCCACTGCCATCATCTTTTATGAGGCGAAGATTGGTGAGGGAAGTTTTTTCATTTTGCTTCGTGTGAACAAAAATCTTTGTTCCACCAAGAATCGAATTGGTTAGGGGGTGGCCGTTTTTGTCTGTTAATGTGAGTTGCCCATAATTAGGATCATTAACTTGACTAGAAAGGGTGAAGGGGGTATCGGGAATCTTCCCTTTTAATAAGATAAAAGGACGACGCCCAGAAGTTGAAATTTCCGAGGTTTCTTCTGGTGGACACATCAGAACGTCTTCAACTGCAGTTTCTGGGGTGTCTGGTGTAAGGGTTTGAGCATTAATCCATTGATAATTTGAGAAAAACTTCTCATGGGCGCTCTCGACAATCGTCAAAGAAGGTTCCGCCCATTGAGAGGTGACAATATAACAGTCTTTAGATTCAGGCGGCAAAGTGCTTGCTAAAAGTCCCCCACATTTAGTGAGATAATCATAAAAATTTCCTGCATATTTGTAAGGGGAACTAGAAACCATATTTGAGAGGTCAGAGACCTGAGAAATCATTTGATAATCATTATCAAATGTTTGGTTAAGGTTGTAAAAATCTTGACTGGGAAATCCATAATGAGAGTCGGGGCCAAGATCATTCGTAACTTTTTGATAATCAATGAGGCCTAACTCAGAAATTGGATTTTTGTATTTTAAAATTAAAAAGAATGAATTTCCGACTTTTACGCGATAAAAATCACCAGTGGTTTTGGTTTGGTCCGCCATAGAAGTGTATTCATAAGAAAAAGGTGTTCCAGCAACGTAGTAGTTATTTTTGTAATTCCCACTACTGGTATAGGCAATTTTAGTGGTATAATCAATATCATAGGGGCGCATCGTTGTATCTAAAAAGCTTTGTTGTTGCGTTACAATGTCCTCAATGGCATTGCTAGCAGCATTGCCACAGTCCTCAAAATCTTTGGTCATGAGACCCGTTGATTTTTCTTCGGCGGACATATAATCCACATAGATGCGATTGGACATGACGATGGTAAGGAAAGGAATAATGGATTCATTAATACCTAAACAAAGGGGTTCGAAATATTGATGGTCAAAGGCAATGGTTTTCTCACACAGGGTTTTAACTTCATCGAGATAAGTAATGCTTCCTGTGGGGTTGTAGCCCTGTTGGGAGCCTCTTGAAGGATAATTGCGACAGGCGAGTTTTGCAAGGGCGTCAATGTCAGTTAAATAGTTTAAATCTTGAAAACTATTTTCCAAACGCAATTTTTCAGTCATAGCATTATCATAGGCACTATTTTTTTCATCAAGAGTAGCATTTCCTTGGTTATAAAGATTTAAAAGAGTGGCATAAGTTTTAGCAGAATTAAGATATTTTTGGTACTGAACCAAAGAAATGATGTATTTTTGCCGTATTTGGCTGAGATCAGCTCCTTTTTCTGAAACATTTTCTTGGATCTCGTAGACTGTTAATTCTGCAATAGTTTGTTGAATTCCAGAGTCAATTGCAGCAATATCTTGTTGGATTTGGTCTAACTGGATAAGAATATCGTTGCATAGGTCGATGACTTGATCGGTTTTTACTTCTTCCCCACTTTTTAAAAGATGATTAATCACCTCTAAAGCAGGTAAAGTATTGTTAGAGGATGCCTCATCTAATCCGACAACAATGCTGCGTTCAATATATTCGATACAATCATCTGCAACCCTGTCAATAAAATATTCAGTAGCGCCAGCCTCTGCTTTTGGGGGAAAAAGCATGCTCGGAAAAACGAGAAATAATGATAAGATCAAGCAAACGCCTGAAAAGAGTTTGTTTTTCATTTTTCTAAACCTTTCTTTTTTATTTTTCTTTTTTAGATTAAGAAATATAGGTTATTATAACAAAAAAGAAATGTACCATCTGTGTAGCGTCGTTAATGTTAAGAAAAAGACGTGAGTGATAAAGAAAGAAGATTATTTCAACAACCATTAAGTTTAAGTGAAAAATGTTATCATAAAGCAGTAAAAAAGAAAGGGATTGTTGTTATTTGTGAGAGTGTATATATGTGATGATTTAAAAAAAGATCGTGAATTGTTAAAAAAGTATTACTGTGCTTATGCAGAAGAAGAAAGTATTGAATTTGTGATTGAGGAATACGAATGCGCAGAAAGATTTCTTGAGAGGTTCAAGGAAAGCAAGACAGAACCAACCCTTGTGTTTTTAGATATCTATATGGAGAAAATGACAGGGATAGAAGCCGCTAGAAAAATTTGCGATAATGGATTTTCAGGAAACCTTATTTTTACCACAACCTCAACTGATCATGCAGTAGAAAGCTATGATTTGGGTGCGGAGGGGTATTTAAAAAAACCCTATGAGTATTCAAGCTTTGTTAAAACCATGAACCGGTTAAAACAAAATTGGGAGCAAAGTTTAAAACACATGATCGTTTGCTCAGATAGAGTACAATTTCGGGTTTTGCTTCAAAAGATTGAATCGATTGAGAGTAACAACCATTGTTGCTATATTCATGGGGATAAGGAATCGATTAAAACGAGGAAAAGATTAAAAGAATTTGAAGAAGAGCTTAAAGATGAGGAGGCCTTTATCCGTTGTGGAAGAAGTATGATTATTAACTTAAACGCAGTCAAAAGCTGTACAGGGGCAGAAGAATTCATCTTTTTAAAAAGTGGAAAGAAGATTTTTTTGCCTATTCGTGAACGGACAAAAATTAAAGGCTTGATTGCGGATTATTATTGGAAAAGAGTAAGGGAGAATTAAGGAAGTGACAGATAAAGTATGGATTTTTGCAAGGATTTTTCTTGACGTTTATCCTTTCATCTTTTTGCAATTTCTACCTTTAAAAAACAAACTAAGATTTAGTTATATAAAGGCGATGCTAATTTGTACCAGCATTTTGTTGCTACAATTTTTAGGCTTTGTTTTTCTTGAAAGCCAAAGTTTTTTTACCCCATTATTAATGTATTTTTATCGGATTGGATCACTGGTAACGATTTTGATTTTATCATTATATATGGCCCAAGACGCCTTTTCTAAGATGCTTTTTATGTTTTCCCTGATGACACCTTACGTTATTTCGGTTATTGCAATGGGTGCTTTTATTTCCCAATATCTTAATTATCAAGGGGTACCACCGTATATGGTAAATACATTGTGTCGGATGGGAGTTATTTTTGTTAGCTTTCCTTTTGTATATAAAATGACAAAAAAGTTTTTTGTTCCAGCTATGAAAATGGAGGAAAGCAGAATTTGGTGGTATGCATTTCCAGTCCCCTTTAGTTTCACTTTTATTGGCATTACTTTTGTTAATCCTAGTTATGAACTAAATGGTGTCACCATATCAGAGCTTTTAGGGATGCTTTTGGTATTTGTAGGATGTATTTTTACTTGTTTTTTCTTACTAAAGGCTTTGGCAGAGGTTTGGGAAAAAGCTGAAATTAAAGAAAGAGAAAGGCAAAGTCTAAACCTTATTGCATTGCAAAAAGAACAATACGAAACGGTTGTGAGTAACAGCTGTGAAACAAAGGAAGCACGGCACGATTTAAGGCATCACCTTTCAGTGATTTCAGACTTGCTTAAAGAAAAAAAATATGAGAAGCTGTCCAGTTACCTTTCAGAATATATTGGCACATTTCCAGAAGAAACCGCCTTTGATGTTTGTAAAAATGTTGCAATTAATAGTGTTGTTTGTTTTTACATGCGGAAGGGAAAGGCTGAGGGCATTAAATTTGATGTGTTTTTTCAGATAAATGACCATCTTGAAATTTCCGATACGGACCTTTGTATTATTTTGGGAAATGCGATAGAAAATGCCATTGAAGGAGCACGAACTGTTCCGCAGGAGGGACGGTTTATTAAAATACGAGGGATAATACTAAATGACAACCTGTTAATTACCGTTGATAATTCTTTTGATGGCGTGATAGATAAAGAAAATGAAGGGTTTTTAAGTCGGAAGCATAATTTTAATAGATGCGGCATTGGTTTAGAATCCATAAAAAAGATTGTTAAGAAAGGAAAGGGAAGCATAAAAATTGAAAATATTGAAGAAGTTTTTATGCTGTCAATTTTACTGCCATTACCCATTCCATAGAAAAAATAATTGTGCCCCAAGAGTTAAGTGCTAAAAGACATGGACGTTTTAATGAAGTGTTTTTTATATGATATAATTTTCTAAATCTTTTGTATTGGAGGAATGATGATGTCAAAGAATAAAATGGAAGCCTATTTATTTTGTGTTAATTGCGAAAAAGATACTCAGCATGAAGTCGAGTATAGAGAGGGACAGATATACCGAATCTCTTGTGAAGAGTGTGGAATATCAGTTCAGATTAACCAAGAGTTTGTAAACAAACATTTTAAAGAAGAATTTACCAAACGTGTATTAACAAAGCCCATTCGTATGACGGAAGAAATGGAAAAAGATTTAAGTGGTTTTTTAAAATCCTTGCCCTCAAGAGTGATTTCAAAACCCTATCGGGTTTACAAGGAGTACACAGAAAAAACAAAATAATCATCACGAACTTTTACAAAAGAAAAAATAAGTTTTCAAATCATAAAAGAAAAAAGGTTGAAAAAGATGGGAAAGGTGAAAACCTATTCACTTAAAAAAATCCTGTACAAATAAGGGAAAATGTGGTTAAATTTAAGTGAAAAAGCATCTAAAGGAGCAAAAATGATACGTGTTGGCACAGGGTACGACGTTCATCGGTTAGTGGGAAAAAGACCCCTCATTTTAGGAGGTGTAAAAATAGAACACTCCCTTGGACTATTGGGACATTCGGATGCAGATGTTTTGGTTCATAGTATTATGGATGCAATGCTAGGAGCATTGGCATTAGGAGATATTGGAAAACACTTTCCAGATACCGACCAGAATTATAAAGATAGTGACAGCATTGAACTTCTGAAAAAAGTGAAAAAATGTGTTGAAGAGAAAGGCTATGCAATTAATAATATTGATTCGACCATTATTGCACAAGCGCCCAAACTAGCACCTTATATTGAAAGTATGAGAGAAACCATTGGAACGGCACTTTGTTTAGAGAAGGATCGCATTAGCATTAAAGCCACCACAGAAGAAGGATTAGGCTTTACTGGAAAGGAAGAAGGGATTGCGGCAATGGCCGTGGTAAGTTTAATGAAAGAAGGGCTCATAAAATGATAGGTGTGATTGCAGCATTAGAAAGAGAAGTCACAGACATTCAAGATCAAATGGCATTTTCCCAAAAAATTCGCCATGCTGGAATGGATTTTTTCAGAGGGAAAATTCATGAACAGGATGTGGTTGCAGTAAAATGTGGGGTTGGAAAAGTAAGTGCAGCCATGTGCACCCAAATTCTAATTGATAAATTTGCTGTAAAAGCGTTGATTAACATTGGTGTTGCTGGGGGAATCCATCCAGAGATTGAGGTAGGGGATATTGTCATCTCCCAGGACAGTTGTCAGTACGATATGGATGCAACAGCCTTCGGGCATCCATGGGGAGAAATTCCAAATTTAGGAATGACATTTTTTCCAAGTGACCAAAGAATGATTGATAAAGCCCATAAAATTGCAGAGCTTCTTAAACTGCCCTATCGGATTGGTCGAGTATTAACAGCGGATCTTGGTGTGGATGATGCCGACCTGAAAAAGAAGCTTCTAAAAGAATTTGGAGGGCTTTGTGTGGAAATGGAAGGTGGGGCGGTTGGACAGGTTGCTGCCATTAATGAGGTTCCCTATGTCATTATTCGTTCGATTTCGGATAATGCAGACGGAAATCTCACAGTGGATTATGAAAAAAACTTTGAAGCGTCCATAAAAGGTGGGGTTGATTTAGTCTTAGGGATGATTAACGGAGGATTTTAAGATGTTGGAATTTCCTCTCCGTCCAACCTGGTTAGAGATTAATCTGGATGCCCTAACCCACAACTATCAAGAAGTCCGACAAATTGTGGGGCCCAAAGTTAAGGTTTTAGGGGTTGTAAAAGCAGATGCTTACGGACATGGAAGCATCGAATGTGGAAAAGCTCTTTTGGATGCAGGGGTTGATATGCTAGGGGTTGCATTTTTAGATGAAGCGATTGCCCTAAGGCAAGGAGGCATTACTAGAGAGATATTATTACTCGGCCATACTCCAGAAGCAATGATACCAGAGCTGATCCGTTGGGATGTGATTCCAACAGTTTACCAAATAAGCTTTGCGCAAAGACTTTCGGATTACTGTAAAAACAATGATAGTTGTCATCCTGTTCATGTTAAAGTCGATACTGGAATGGGACGGCTCGGATTTCATTGGGGAGAAGCCCCAGAAAAGGTTTTGGAAATTTCAAAACTTTCAGGGATAGAAATCCAAGGGATTTTTACCCATTTTTCAACAGCTGATGCCAAAGATAAGACCTATACACAGATGCAAATGGAACGTTTTAAGAAAATAATGAAAGATCTCGAGAATCAAGGGGTTTTTATTCCCATAAAGCATTGTTCGAATTCTGGAGGGATCTTTGATGTCGAGGGAGCACACTTTGACATGGTGCGCCCAGGGATTATTCTTTATGGACTCTATCCATCCCAAGAAGTTGATCGGAGTAAAATTGACTTAAAGCCTGTAATGACACTTAAAACAAGGATTGTTCATTTAAAAACGATCCATCAAGGGGACACACTGAGCTATGGGAATCAATATTTGGCAGAGAACGACCGGCGCATTGGAACATTGCCATTAGGCTATGCCGATGGTTTTACCCGAATGTTAAGTCATCGGGTCAACGGTTGGATTAGGGGACAGTTGGCACCAATTGTTGGAAATATTTGTATGGATCAATGCATGATAGACCTAACCGATATTGGAGAAGTCTCATTAAATGAACCCATTGAGATTTTTGGAGAGCATATTTCAGCAGACGATCTTGCAGAGACACTAGGAACCATTAATTATGAAATCACCTGTTTAATGAATAAAAGAATACCACGTCTTTATTTAGAAAACAGTGAAATAAAAAATATTCGTCGCGACATCTTAGAAGGACCACTTAATTTAATTTAAAGAAGGAGAAATTATGGGATTTTTAGAAGAAACTGCCATGGGTATCCGTCGGGATATCGTAAAAATGATTGGTAAAGCAAGCTCAGGACATCCAGGAGGATCTTTATCCTCAGCAGATATTTTAACATTGCTTTATTTTGAGGGGATGAATGTGGATGTAAAAAATCCAAAAGCTGAAGATCGGGATCGATTTGTTTTGTCAAAAGGACATGCAGCCCCAGTGCTTTATGCAACCTTGGCAGCAAAGGGCTTTTTCCCCAAAGAAGAGCTCGAAAATTTAAGACAGCTTGGATCAATTCTCCAAGGACATCCTGACATGAAAAAAGTGCCTGGGGTTGATATGTCCACAGGATCTTTGGGACAAGGCATTTCAGCAGCAACAGGCATGGCACTCGGGGGAAAATTAGATAAGAAAAATTACAACACCTATGTTTTATTAGGGGATGGTGAGTTGCAAGAAGGTCTTGTTTGGGAAGCGGCTATGGCTGCAAGTCATTACGAGTTAAATCACCTCATTGCCTTTGTTGATAATAATGGGTTGCAAATTGATGGAAATATTAAAGATGTTATGTCGCCATATCCCATCGATGAAAAATTTGCAGCGTTTGGTTGGAATGTTATTGTTGTAGAAAATGGTCATGATTTTGAAGAACTGAGAAAAGCCTTAGCTGAGGCAAAGAAATCAGAAACGAAACCAACAGCAATTATTTGTCATACCACCAAAGGTAAAGGGGTATCCTTTATGGAAAATGATGCTGGATGGCATGGAAAGGGTCCAAATGCTGAACAAGTAGAAAAAGCATTGGCAGAATTGGAGGCGTAATCATGGCAGGAAAGAAATCAACTCGAGAAGCCTATGGCGAATATTTAGTAACCCTAGGGGAAAAAAATGAAAATGTTGTTGTTTTAGATGCGGATTTATCAGGAGCAACCAAAACAAATACCTTTGGAAAAGCGTTCCCCGAGAGACATTTAAATGCAGGGATTGCGGAATGTAATTTAATGGGAATGGCCGCAGGACTTTCGACGGTAGGAAAAATACCTTTTGCCAGTACCTTTGCAGTATTTGGAGCAGGTAGAGCTTACGAAATCATTCGAAATAGTATTTGTTATCCCAAATTAAATGTAAAAATTGCCCTTACCCATTCAGGGATTTCTGTAGGGGAAGATGGAGGATCCCATCAATCCATTGAAGATATTGCCCTCATGCGAGTGCTTCCCAATATGACTGTGTTATCCCCAGCGGATGCAATTGAAACAGCCAAGATGATGGATGCCGCCATGGCAATTGATGGACCTGTTTATATCCGTTTAGGAAGAAGCGATGTGCCAATTCTTTTTGATGAAAACTATCAATTTGAAGTTGGAAAAGCAGGGGTATTAAAAACAGGATCAGATGTCACCATTATAGCTACAGGATTAATGGTTGGAGAAGCATTAGAAGCAGCTGAAATCCTTAAGGGTGAAGGGGTATCGGCCCAAGTTCTTAATATGGGATCAATTAAGCCCATTGATACAGCCGCAATTGAAGAAGCGGCAATAAAAACGGGAGCAATTGTGACAGCGGAAGAACATAGTATTATTGGTGGCCTAGGAGGCGCTGTTGCAGAAGTTCTTTGCGATGTTGCGCCTGTGCCACTCGAACGCGTTGGGGTTAAGGATGTCTTTGGACAATCTGGAAAAGTGGCACCACTCATGGAAAAATATGGTTTAACAGCCAAAGATATTGTGGAAGCCGCAAAAAAAGCTATGCAGAGAAAATAGATTAAAATCTAGCTAAAAAGATTACAGTTAAAAGATTAAAAAAACACGTAAGTTTTAAATTGGATATCTTCAAGCAGAGAACAGAATAAAAGACCATACCGAAGGATTAAATCCTCAGTGTGGTTTTTATTTTTTGAAAAAATGTAAAGTTTGGTATGGGTATCCCTCTATTCTTTTATGGCATTTAGAATTTTCAACTTTAATTCTTCATTATATGGATAAGTCCCATCTAATAAAGAAATCATTATTTCTAATAAAAGTTCTTTATTTATATTTCCAGAAGCAACATTTAAACTAACCATCTCAGTATCCTTCATAAAAGTTTGTGCGACACCTAAATACCCATTATTTCCATCTACAAAGCAATTAAATTTAGAATTTCGCTATAAAAAGTATCTCGAACTTTTTCCTTGGCTTTTAAATCCAATATTTTTTATATTCTTTGGCACTTTCTTTAAAGATACTTACATATATTAAATCTGTAAAAGTAGCATATTTATACTTGCTATCTTCTACATAATCTTTCAGAGCATCGGTGAATTGTCTTCTATAATTTTCTTCTTGAATCGATGAGAAAATAAAATTTTTATCTCTTTGATTAATATATTTAGTTCCTATTTTAGTTTTTTGATTGATAAAATCGATTACTATATCAAGCACTAGTTGACGCATATTCGCTCTCCGATAAAAGCATACCAATATTTAAAAATGCTTTAAAATTGAAAATTGCCAGTTGTGGAACATCAGCAACAAGATTGATAAAAGATTTTAATCTTTTTCCTCTCAAAATTTCATAGCCATTATATTTTAACTCTTCGTCAAAGTCCCTTGCATAACGCTCTATTGTACGTAAATCAACCTCATAAAACTTAGCAACCATATTTTTGGTAAAGCATAGTTTATCTTCAAAAATAATAGCTTTAATATTTGAGTGTTGTTGAATTTCAGTTAAAGCAAGTTCGTTATTTAAAATATTTTGTCGTTCTATCCTAGAATTTGTTAGGTTATTTTCCATAGCAGCTCCTTTATTCAAAATACTTTATAAATTAAAATGTCATCAATAACTGCTTATTAAAGTTTCTAAGCTCAAGCAATTCCAGTTTATTGGAACATATCCAAAATTTTTGATTTTGCAATCTATAATGATTTTAATGCATCTATAATTTCATCAACTTCTTGATATCTTTCGGATGTTTTTACCGACAAACCTTTGTCAATAAATTTTTTCAATAGGGGATCTGTAATATTTGAAACATTTGTTTTTCCAGTTATGATAAAATAAATCAGTCTTGTCAGTGCGTATGTCTCGTGAATTTTGTCATAAGTATGAAAGCCTTCTGTTACAAGTTTAGGATCATTAAAGTACCCTTTGAACTCTGTGTTAAGGGTTGTTAAATTGCTATCAGGAACCTTAACTAGTCCAAAATCAGATACTTTTATAACTTTGATATCATCATATATTTTTACTAGTATATTTTTAGGACTAATATCTTGGATAGGCTACAATAAACTGGACAGTTATTTTAAGGTCATGTAAAATTATTCTATCAACCAAAAGGAGAATAACCATGATCGATCTCAAACAAAAACGTGAGCGCCGTACTTATACGGATGAATTCAAGAATCAACTGGTACAACTTTACCAAAATGGAAAGCGAAAATGCGATATCATCCGAGAATACGATATTTCCGGTTCCTTATTAAACAAATGGATCAA